>REDR01000041.1 GCA_007693385.1 Anaerolineaceae bacterium | reverse complement strand
CGACAACCAGAGACGTAGACTTCCTCGCCGTCGTCCGCGCCGGATTTATGCGGCGTGTCCTGCCGTTATCATTGGCGGTGATCTGGGCGTTGATCCTGTTTGATCTGACGACGGTCGGCACGTTGCAGGGCAATCTGTTACCGGTGTCGATTATCTTGCATATCACCGCGTTCATCGGGCTTTACGCCCTACGCGACCCGCGCAACGTCCGCTTTGTCGCTTACGGCGGGCATATCGCGCTGGTGATCGTGATCGCTTTACAGATCGAGCCGATCAACCTGTATCTTATATCGGCGACGACGTTGGTCGTCGGCGCTTATCTGCTGGATCGCTACGCTTATCTGGCGCTAGTGATAGCGGTGGCGGCGATCATCGGCTGGAACGTATGGGAAGCGTTTGATCGCGGCGAAGCGCGAGGGGTGGCGGTGGCCGCCTCCGGCATTGTGGCGATCACAATTTCGACGATGGCGGCGCGTCACTTCAACGGCGTCGTGCGCGACTTTGCCCGCCGCAACGAGCGCAACAACAACTTGATTCGGGCGGCGGGCGAAGTCGGACAGGTGACGAACTCCATCTTATCGCTCGATGAGCTATTCGGGCGGGCGGTAGAGGTCATCCGTGATCGCTTCGCTTATTATCATGTGCAGATTTTTCTGGTCGATGAAGAAGGCCAATACGCCGATCTGGTTTCCAGCACCGGCGAAGCCGGACGCCGCTTATTGGAAACCAAGCATCGCCTGCCGGTTGGCTCGCAAAGCGTGATTGGCCGCGTGACGCAGATCGGCGAACCGATCATCGCGGCGGATACAGACCGCGACGACGTTCACGCCCGCAACGAGCTATTGCCCGATACGCGCTCGGAGATGGCCTTGCCGATCACCGACAGCCGCCGCATCATCGGCGCGTTAGACGTGCAAAGCACGCGCAGTAACGCCTTCTCCCAGGTCGATATACAGGCGCTCCAGATCGTGGCGACACAGCTCGGCGTCGCCATCCGCAACGCCCGCTTGTTCGAGGCGCAAGAGGAAAGCGTGCGCGAAAATAAGCGCCTATTCTTTGAATCAGAGGCCAGCCTGCGCGAAATTCAGCGCCTGAATCGCCAGTTGACGCAGAAATCATGGCGCGATTTCATCGAGAGTGGCGACGTGCCGGAAGGCGTCAGCGTGGCCGACGATAAGACCGCCTCGCCCATCGTCGATACGAACTGGTCATCGGTGATGATCGACGCCAGCAAGCGGCGGCGCATAATCGTGGACGACGCCGCGAATCTGATGGCGGTGCCTATCGTGCTACGTAACGAAGTTATCGGCGCGATTGAAGTCGAAATCCCAACGGCGGAGACCGAAGAAGACCATCACGAAATCCTGCGCTCGGTGGCGACACGCCTCGCGGTCAGCCTCGATAATGCGCGACTGTTTGAAGAAGCCCAGCAAAGCACGATCCGCGAACAGCAACTCAACGAGATCGTCGGGCGCTATCAGGCGGCCAACACGGTTGACGAACTGCTTCAGATCACGCTCTCAGAACTCAAGGAGCTATTCGGCGCGGATGGCGGTAAAATCCGTTTAGGGCGTCCGGCTAGCCAGACGGCGGGCGCGGAATCGGCCAATGGTGCGCCGCCGATGAACGGGCATAGTCAAAACGGAGACCATCATGATTAGTCTCGCCACTTTACAGCGCATCCTCACCCTGCGCTATGATTATGAGGACGCGGTATCGCGCCAGCGTGCCCAATTATTGATTTACGTGCTGGCCGGTCTGATCGTGATCGCGCCGATTATCGTGTTGCTGGGCGTCTTTGACGCGGTGACATCACAGAGCGGCGTCGCGGTGGAGACTCTGGGAAGCCTGCCGCCGTTACTGTTCGCCCTGTTATCGCTGTACTGGGTGCAAACCGGACGGCTGTATCTGGCTTCAGTGGTCATCGCGGTGGTGCTATTGCTCAACATGGTATTCATAGTCGGTACATTCAACCTGCTCGATACGGCGCTGTTCGTGCTGACGCTTCTGCCGGTGGTGCTGGGTTCGGTGCTTTTTGACCGGCGCGAGTTCATCGGCTACGCGGTTGTCACCTTCCTTCTGATACTGGCGATGGGCGCGTTGCAATTCGACGGGCTGGGCGACTATCTGGCCGCCGGACAAACACAGGGCACGCTCAGCGTGTTCGTGGTGTTGAGCCTTCTGCTGTTCATCACAAGCGGCGGTCTCAGCGACATCTCGCGCTCCAACCGCGCCGACATCCAGCGCTATGACCGCGTAGCCGCTTTCTCGTCGGCGACCAACGTCAGCGAAATGTCGGAGGATGTGGTATTCGCCCGTGCGCTTTCGTTACTGCGTAACGACTTTGGCTACGCCTTCGCGCAGATGTTTCTGGCCGATGAGCGCGGGCGCATCACCGAGCGCTTCCGCAGTGGCTTGACCATGCGACAGGGCGGCACACGGACGGCGGTTGCCCTGCCGGACGCTAGCGCCCTGATCGAGTCGTTGCGTTCGCGGACGATCCTCACCGTCTCCACGCAAGAGAGCGCCCTGCGCCGCAGTCACTTTCTACCGGCCAGCAACTACGGCTTGATCGTGCCGTTGCGCGTCGGTGATGAGATCATCGGCGTGCTGGACGTGCAGAAAGTGGAACACCCTTTCAGCACGCCGGAGATCAACGCGCTGAAGTCGCTTGTCGATCAAACCGGTATGTTGACGTATTACGTGCGGAGCTTCGGCGACCTGCGCTCCGGTCTTGACAATCTGGAAGCGACCACGCAGAGCCTACGCTTGCAATTGCGCGAATACCGCCGCGCTGAAAGTCAGGTAGTCGGCGCGACGTGGGATAGCTACATGGATATGCGCCACCGTCCGGCACTCGGCTATGATTTGTCGGAGGCCGGTATCACACTGGCCGAAGACCTGCCCGACGATCTAGCGCAAGTCATGGAGGCCGGTGAAATCGACATCCGCGATGAAGGCGACGCCCGCGTTGTCCGCGCCCCGATCACGATACGCGGCGAGATGATCGGCGCGATGGCCTTCACCATCCCACCAGATCGGCCATTCGGCGAACGTCAGGCCGAATTCATCCGTAGCGTCAGCACCCGTCTGGCGCTGGCGCTGGAAAATAAGCGCCTGTTTGAAGCGAGTCAGGCGCAGGCGCTACGCGAACGCAAAGCGGGCGCAGTCGCCGGTGAGCTAATCAGCGCTACCGACGTGAACGACGTGGTACGCATCGCCGCGCAACGCTTCAACGAAGCGCTCGGCGCGGTGGCGACGCGCATCTATCTGGAGCGCGATCTGGTCGAAGATCAACCGGAGAGCAGTCAAAGTCCGGCAAGTCAACCGGAGAAAAAACAATGACAGCGTTTTTACAGGCAATCAACCCCAATTTATGGCCGATATGGGCGCGTTTGATGGCGGCGATGGCGACGATGATCTTGATTCCGTCGGTCATCGCTTTCGTAGTAGTCGAGCGTGAAGTCCGCACCGTTGACAGAGAGAACCTCAACGCCTATCTGCTAGATCGTGGCACGCAACAGCGCGACACCGTGACCGACAACTTCTCGCGCATCCGCGCCGAAGCGCGAAACTTCGCCACAGCAGACGCCCAGCGCGGCTATATCTTGCGCTTGCTGGTCTTCGGCAGTAACGTGCCGGAAGTGCTCAATTCACTGGCGAACTATATCGACGAGCGCATGATCGGGCTGGGACTGTTCGACGGCGTGCGGCTGGTTGATCTGGATGGCGTGGTGCAATTCAGTCGTGGCTTCGCCATACTCGGCGGGTTTTTAGACATCGCCGCGCCCGGCGACGACGAGCGTAACAGCAACGCCTACCGCGCTTTTCAGGCCGCCATCGAACTGGGTGAAGCCAGCCGATGGGCAATCGACATCATACCCGAAACCGGCGACGCCCGCATCGAGATCGTGCGCGTGGTCAGCAACGCCGACGGCCCGGTGGGTTACATCGCCGGATCGGTCAACGTGCCCGCCGTCGTCTATGATGTGCTGGCGCGGGCGGATGTTTTCGTGCAGACCGACAGCTATCTAGCGACGGGCAATCAGGACACGGTGACGACGCCGGAATATTTCGATTTTTCACGCCAGTCAGTGACGCAAGCGCCGATTTCGCAAGCGCTGGCGCAACGCTCCGGCCTTGAGAATTATACGATCAACGGCGTGGACTACATCGCGTATTTCGCGCCGATTCTGGATACGCCGTTCGCCATCATCGTTGAAACGCCGGTAGCGATCAGCTTTGTGGCGACGCTAGATCGCATCTACGATCAAGGTCTGCTGATCGTCGGCGTGCTGGTGCTGTTCGGCGCGTTTAGCGGGCTGATGCTCTCGCAGACCATCTTGCCGCCACTCGGATCGCTACAGGAAGATATGCAGGCGATGGGTGACGGTGACTTCGATAAAGCGGTGGCGACTGCCGAGCGCTCCGATGAAATCGGCAAATTAGCGCAGACCTTCACCGCATTGCGCGAGCAAGTGCGAAGCGTGGTCGAAGATCAGGCCAGCCGTATCGCCGCCCGCGTGCGCGACTTGCAAGCGACGCAGGAAGTCAGCCGTTTCGCGGTCAATCAGCGCGACTTACAGCCATTGATGGATAACGTGGTCGGTCTGATCGTGCAATCCTTCCCCAACATCTACCACGCGCAAATCTTCATGATTGACGAAGACCGGCAATACGCGCTCCTGCGGGCTAGTACCGGCGCACCCGGTCGGCAATTGCTGGATCGCGGGCACCGGCTGGGCGTCGGTAGCCAGAGCGTCATCGGTCAGGTGACGGAAGAGGGGCGCGTCGTCATCGCCCGTGACACCACCGCCAGCGACGTTCACCGCCGCAATGAGTTCTTGCCGGACACCCGCGCCGAGCTTGCCGTGCCGCTACGCATCGGCGATGAGATCATCGGCGCGCTGGACGTGCAGAGCAAGCAAGGCAATAGCTTCACCGAAGATCAGGTCAACATTCTGGAGACGATGGCCGGACAGATCGCCATCGCTATTGAAAATTCGCGGCTGTACGAAGAGTCAGTGCGCCGTCTGGAAGAGATCAACGCCGCCAACCGTGACGCGGCGCGAATCTCGTGGCGCGAGTATCTGAATCAGGAGCGCCAGAAGCGCATTTCCAGCGAAGCCGGAACGTATAACTTCGGCGCGAGTGACGATAGCCTGCGCCAACGCGCCATCACAGAGGGCGTGTCGGTCATCGGCGAGCGCACACCGCGCAATACCATCCCCTTCGCCGTTCCGGTCAAGTTGAGTGGTCAGGTATTGGGCGCGGCGGAGTGGGAATTGCCGGTGGCGGATTTCAGCAGAGAGAAGGTGCAACTGGCGGAAGAACTGGTCAGCCGGTTGGCCGTCGGTCTGGATAATGCGCGGCTGTTTCAGGCTAGCCAGCGCGCCGCCACCCGCGAACGATTGGTCAACGAAATCAGCGCGAAGCTATCCGGCCAGACCGATATTGAGGGCATTCTACGGGTTGCCGTCCGCGAAGTCGGGCAGGCACTACGAGCGCCGCAGGTACAAATCAGCTTATCGGCAGACGATGAGCCAGCAAGCGGCAAAGATGGCAAAAATGGCAAAAACGGTAAAGCATGAATGGCGCAAGCATGAACCAAAAAACCTCATCATTTCAGGGTCGCATGATGCGGCGATTGACCGGCGTGATCGTCGTCGCGCTTGTCGTGCTGATCGGCATCGTCAGCTTGTTGCTGTATCAGTATTTACAGGTGCAGGCGCTCGATAATAAAGAGCGCGGGCAGGTCACGCTGACCGAATTAATTGATCGAGAAATCGCCGGAATCACCGATGATCTGGTGCGGGTGACGACATCCGCCTCCATGACCGGCTACGCGGCCAGCGTCGCCCGCTTCGATGATCCGGCTAGCGCGGTGCTGGCCTTGCCCGACGAAGAACAGCGTCAGGTTCTGCGCTCGTTCGATGACCTGATGCGGCGCGGCGGGGATCGCTTCAACGCGGTGCGCTACATCTCGCGCAGTGGCGTGGTATTGGCGGAGGCACAGGTTAGCGGCAACGAAATCCTCATCACGCCATCCGGCCAGCCGGTGATGGCCTTCACGCCCGGCCTGCCGGAAGCGCTGAGTACCGGACGGGCGGGACAACCGTTCTTCGGCACACGCGGCAATGATGACCGCAACCTGCTGTATTTATACGCGCCGGTCTCCGCGCCGGATAGCCCGACGAACGTTCTCGGCGTGGTGCAGTTGGTCATCCGTCTGGATACGATGGAGTCGTTCATCGCCACCCAGCTCAACAGCGCCCCCATCCGGCAGGACGGACGGCGGGCGGTGGTTATGGATAGCGCCGGTAGCGTGTTGATCGGCGCACCGGCGGACGTGTCCGACACCGTGCGCCAATTCCTCGCCGAACGAAGCGGCGCGTTATCGCCGCAAAGCGCGGGCGGCGAAGTCGTCTCAGCGCGGACGCTCAACGCGGCGGCCAACGGCCTCAATACGCCGTGGCGCGTGGTGATGATTGACGACAGCTTCCAGCTATTCGGCGGAATTTTCGGCTTCGTGGGGGCGACGGCGGGCATCATCGCGCTGGTGATCGGCGTGGCTGTGGTGCTGATGAATATTGTGGTCAACCGCACGACACGCCCGCTACGGCTGGTCAGCACAAAAGCGGCACGGGCGGCGGGCATCAGCGCGGGTGAAGAATCACCCGACATTCTGGAGACTCTGCAAGAATCCATCGGGCGCATTGACCAGCGCCTCACGAAATTGACCGAAGACCTGACCGAACAGATCAACATCCGTAGCCGCGACATCCAATTGGCGTCACGCATCGGGCGCGAAATATCCGGCCTGTACGACCTCAACGACCTGCTAGATCGCACGGTGGACTTGATCGCGGAAGAACTGGGCTTCTATCACGCGCAAGTCTTTCTGGTCGATGACGCCAACGTGAACGCGATACTCACATACAGTCGCGGGGAGGCCGGTAAGCGCCTACTGGCGGAGAACTTCGCCATTGAAGTCGGCTCACTCTCCGTCATCGGGCAGGTTGTCGCACGCGGACAGCCGCTGATCGTCAACGACACACATAGCGGCGATGCAATGCACGGCTTCAACCCGATCCTCGCCGAGACACGCGCCGAGATCGGCCTGCCTTTGATGAGTAAAGGCGAAGTGATCGGCGTGCTGGATATTCAAAGTCGCCATCCGAACGTATTCCTTCAGGAAAACCTGCCGACGTATTCCCTGCTGGCCGACCAGATCGCCGTCGCCATCCAGAACGCCCGTCTGGTCGGTGAGGCGGAAGAGCGCTACGCGGAAATCGAGCGCTTGAATGAGCAGATGACGCGGCGCTCGTGGCAGGAAGTCGGCGGCCTAGCGGATGTGTCCGGCGCTCATCGCGCTTACCGTTACAACCTGATTGATGTGCAAGAGGCCGAACCGGACGACGCCGACAACCTGAAAGCCGCGCTCCGTTCACCGATCAACGTGCGCGGGCAGGTCATCGGCAACATCGCCGCCGAAGTCGGAGAAGACTACAACTTCACACAGGGCGATGCGGTGGTCATGCAGGCGGTGGCGAGCCGTGTCGCGCTGGCGATTGAGAACGCCCGCCTGTTCTCCGAAACACAACAGACGCTCAGCGAGACGGAAACGCTGTATCAGTTGAGCCGCTTCCTCAACGAAGCGGACACGCTAGAGGACATCGTGCGGGCGCTAGTCGCCGCCGTGATGACCGACGCGAGCGGCGGTCAGGTGTGGATGTTCGACGATTATCCGCAAGGCGGCAGGCCGGAATGGATGTCCATCCGCGCTGATCTGGCGCTGGCTGACCGTGACACCGCCGATCATACGCTGGCGTCGTTGCGGTTGGGCGTGGCCGATCATCCATTCTTGTATCGCCTACCACAGGACGAAGCGACGTTAATCGAGAATGTGCGCCGCGATGATCGTCTGGATAGCGGCCTTAAGCTGGTTCTGCGCCGACTCAAAGCGGAGGCGGCCATCATCATCCCGTTGATCGTGCGTGGCGCGTGGCGCGGATTGATTACGATAGGCTTCCCGCAGGTCAAGGCATTCACCACCCGCGAAGCCCGCGTCTACAACGCGCTGAGCGATCAGGTCGGCGTGGCGATTGACAACCGCCTGCTACTAGAGCAGACCGAAGCGGAAGTCCAGCGTAACGAAAATCTATACGCCGCCAGCCGGATCATCAACACCGCGCAGAACGCACAAGACCTCGTTTTCGCGGCGGTGGCGACATCGGACGACCCCGACCTGAGCTATGGCCTCATCATGCTAGAGCCGCCGGAAGACGATAGCGGCTGGCCGACAACGGCGCGGATGGTGGCGCGTTCCGAAGGGCAGACGATCCACGAGCTAGACGCGATCATCCCGCTAACCGTCGAGCGTGACTCACCGATGCGTAACCGCGAGCCGGAAATCATGCGCGATGAAGTGCCCGGATACAGCGATGTATCGCCGCGTGTGGCGTGGATGCGCGAATTGGGCTATCGCTTCATGGCGATCTTCCCGCTATTCAGCGCCAATCAGCCCATCGCGCTATTCTACATGGCCGCGCCCAAGCCGCACGAACTGACCAGCGCCGACCACGAACTCCTGCGGGCGCTGACCGGCCAGATGAGCAGTCAGATTCAGATTCGCCGCCTGCTCGAACTCACACAGACCGAACAGCGCTATCTGCGCTCCGTGCTGGAAACACTGCCGACGGGCGTGCTGGTGCTGGACCCGCAAACGCTGATCCCGACGCAATACAACCAGCAGGCGATTGACCTGCTAGGCGATGTCGATTTCGACGCGCCCTACAATGCGCGGGATTATGCGCTATACCGCACCGACTCCGACCAGCATTACCCCGAGGACGAAGTGCCGATCACGGTGGCGATCAACGAGGGGCGCATGGCAACGGCGGACGACATCGCGGTGATTTTGCCGGATGGCGAGGCTATCGAATTGCTGATGAACGCCGCGCCGATCACCGACGAGGGCGGTGTGGTGACATCCGTCGTCGTCGCCTTGCAGGACATCACCAACCTGCGTAAGCTGGAACGCTCGCTCAACGATAACCTGCGCGAGACAACCGCGCTGTACGAAGCCCAGCGCCAGCTCGCCGCCGCCGCCAGCTTCGATGATGTGCTGAGTAGCATCATGCTCAACCTCATCATGATTGACCAGACCGCCGAAGTTTACATCTTGCTGAGCGAGGCGAACGGCGATCTGCGCGTAGCGCGTAGCAAGACCATCACGCCGGATAATCCGGAAGTGCTACGGCCTCTGCTCGATCCGCGTGAAGTCGTCATCATCAATGACCTGCCAGATAGCGACATCCCCGCCGATACGCGCCACATTTTCCAGCGCACCAGCGCCGGAAGCCTCATCACCCTGCCGGTCAACGTCAGTCTGCGTGATGAGCCGGTTGGCTGGATGTTGATCGCCATGTCGCACGGCGTCAACATCGATCAGGATGACCGCCGCTTCCTCACCCAGCTACGCGACGCGACAGCCGTCGCGCTCGACAACCGCCTGCTGATCGAATCGCAGGAAAGCACCCTGCGCGAAGTGCGCTCGCTGTACGCGGCCACCGCCGCCATCTCGCGCTCGCATGACGTGAGCGCCCTGCGCGATGCGCTGAATCACGCGCTCGCCACAGTCGGCGGCGACTATGCGTTCGTCAGCGTGGAGGCGTCCGTCGGCTTGCCGGAGGGCGAAAACGTGCTATTGTCCGTCGTGCCGGATGACGGGCCGCAGATCGACTTCCGCGACATCCTGTACGACTACGACATCGCGCCCGGCGGCACCTATATCAATGACCTCAACCGCACGCTGGAACGCGAAGAAGCGGAGGAGCGCCTGCTAAGTGCTGGCGTGGTGGCCTTCGCCGCGATCCGCTTGCGCCTGCGTGATACGATGGGCGGCCTGCTGGTCGTGGCGCATCGCCAGCCGCATAACTTCAGCGACTCCGAAGACCGCTACCTGAACACGCTGGCTGACGGTACCGGCGTCCTGCTGAACACCTTCGCGCTATTCAGCCAGATTCAAAGCTCGCTGGAAGAAACCAGCACGCTGTATCAGGCCAGCCGTGACCTGTACGAAGCGACCAGCCCCACCGAGATTCTCAACGTGGCGGTGACGCAGTTAGTCGGCAGTCATCACACGCTGGCGATGATCGTCTTGCTGGAATCGCCCGATTGGGACGTTCAAGAGCCAGTCGCCCGCGTGGAAGCGATCTGGCGCGAAGATGGACAGACCGACGATCTGGCCGGTAAGCGCCTGAATCCGGATAACTTCGCGCTGTGGGATCGTCTGGCCGCCCGTGAATTAACGGTGGTCGATGATGTGCTGGCCGACGAACGGCTAACCGGAGCGCAAAAACAAGCGCTAGCCGGATTAGCGGCGCGTTCGTTCACCATCGTCCCCTTGCGCGTGCCCCAGCGTCCCATCGGGGCGCTGTTGCTGGCCTCAACGGAGGTCTACCGCCACCGCGACAGCGACGAGCGCACGTACCAATCATTCGGCGAACAGGCGTCACTCTCGATGCAAGCCGACTATCTGCTATTGCAGACCGAACGCCGCGCCCGTCAGCTCAAGACGCTGGCCGATGTCAACCAGAACGTGGCGCAGTTGATCGACCTCGAGCAGTTGTTCCCGCGTCTGGTGACGATGATCCAAGAGGCGTTCGACTATGACCACGTGCAGATTTTCGTCATGGACGCGGCCAACCAGAACGCCGAGCTACGCGCCAGCACCGGCAACGCCGGACGGCTATTGATGGCGATTAACCATCATCTCGCTAAAGGATCGGATAGCGTGGTCGGGCGCACGGTAGCACGCGGCGAAGCGCAGATCATCCACGATACGCTGGACGGTAGCGCGACGCACCGCCCGAACCCGTATCTGCCGAATACGCGCTCCGAAATCGGCATCCCGCTTGTGATTAAAGGGCGCGTGGTGGGGGCGCTAGACGTGCAATCCAACCAGCCCAACACCTTCAGCGAAGAAGACATCGAGCTATTGACCACGCTGGCCTCGCAGATCACCGTCGCCATCGACAACGCCAACCTGTATCAATCGGCACAGACGCAGGCCGGACAGATGCAGTTCCTATTCGAGATCACATCCGCCGCCGCCGCCGCCGAAACCATTGACGACACGCTGAACGATGTGGCGCTCCAGATGCAAAGCGCGTTTGAGGCGTCGGCAGTCGTCGCGTACTTGCCGAAGGACTACATCGACGAAACCAGCAAAGACCAGACGCCGGTCACCTTTCTGGAGGCGGCGACGCTGGTCGGCAGTGATCGACCACTCGACGAGATCGAATCCGTGCGACTGGATGATACCGATAGACTGCTGGCCGAAATCGCCCGCGATAGACGGCCTCGCGTCATCGAAGACACCAACAACGAGAAAATCGACTACGTGACCGCCGCCATGCAGACCGTCTCCGCTATCATCCTGCCGTTGACCGTCGGCTCGCGTCTGGTCGGTATGATCGTGATGGAATCCGCCGTGCCGGATGCTTACGACTACGACACCATCCAGCTATTGCTCACGCTGTCCGGTTCGCTATCCGCCGTCGTGGAGTCGTCGCAGTTGGTGGAGCAGTTGCAGAAGACTAACGAGCAGTTGCGCGAGCTTGACCGCCTGAAGAGCGACTTCCTCGCCAACATGAGCCACGAGTTACGCACGCCGTTGAACTCCATCATCGGCTTTAGCCGCGTCATGCTCAAGGGCATCGACGGGCCGCTGACCGAAATGCAGGAGCAAGACCTGACCACCATCTACAATAGCGGCCAGCACTTGCTGATGTTGATTAACGACGTGCTAGATCAGGCCAAGATCGCGGCGGATAAACTCGACTTGAAGTTCGCGCCGTTCGAGATCAAGCCGCTAATCGAAGGCGTGAAAGCCATCGGTATCGGTCTGGTGCGCGATAAGCCGGTTGATCTACGTATCGAGCTAGCGCCGAATATGCCGCAAGTCTACGGCGACGAGTTCCGCACGCGCCAGATTTTGCTCAATCTGGTATCCAACGCATCCAAGTTCACCAACGACGGCGAAATCATCATCAGCGCCTACCCCATCGAAACCGCCGACGGCGGAATGATGATGCGCGTTGATGTCAGCGATACCGGCATCGGCATCGCGCAAAAAGACATCGGCCTGCTGTTCGAGGCGTTCCGACAGGTGGACTCATCGCTGACGCGCACGGCAGGCGGTACCGGTCTGGGCTTGCCGATTGCGAAATCGCTGGCCGAATTACAGGGCGGCGATATGCTGGTTAGCTCCGAAGTCAATGTCGGCTCGGTGTTCAGCATCACCATTCCGGTCTATCACGGCGATGAAGACCGCGACGACGCGACACTCGACGAAGGCGATCACGCCGCATCATCGGTCTACGTCTCCGAAGGCATGGACAAGCCAGAAACCAAGCCGGATCGCAAGACCGCGACGGTAGAAGCCGCCGCCGTCAATGGTGGCGGTAAGCGCATCCAGCAGAACCGGCGCGACGTGCTACTCATCGAGGATAGCAAGGATATGGTCGATCAATTCCGGCGCACGCTACAGCGCGAAGGCTTCGACGTGCAGACCGCCGATCATGAAGCCTACGCCGAAGCGATGGCGAGTAATCTACGGCCTAACCTGATCGTGATGGACGTGAATTTCGCCAAAGGCGAAGGCTGGAACATACTCGGGCGGCTCAAAGACCGCGACGACACGTTTGATATTCCGGTGATCGTCGTCACGCTGGACGCCGACACCGAACGCGCCTACAAGCTAGGAGCGCACACCGTCATTCAGCGCCCGTATGATCCCGAAGAACTGGTCAGCGCCGCGCTGAAAGCCGAGCAAGAGAGCAACATCGAGCGCATCCTCATCATCGACGACGAGCCGGAGGCGGTGCGCCTGCTCACCCAGCTACTCAACCAGAACGGGACATACCGCGTATTCAGCGCCGAGAACGGGCTGGAGGGTATCTCGTTGGTGGCGCGGCGGCGGCCTGACCTCATCATACTCGACCTGCGGATGCCCGGCATGGACGGCTTCCGCGTGCTGGAAGAACTGCGGCAAAATCCCGAAACCGCCGCCATTCCGGTGTTGATCGTCACCGGCGACATCGACCTGAAATCCGACGAACAGGCGCAACTGAGCAATGTGCGCGTCCTGCACAAGACCGACATCAGCGAAGAAGAATTCACATCTTTCATCAGCGACGTGGAGCGCGAACTGCGCCCGCCGACGGATGAGTGAGCAATACGACAAGGAAAAAAGAAACATTGAACGCACAGCATCACCGCAAACACAGCATCCCGCTAGCCTGTATCAACTGCGGGACGATCACCGAATTACGCGATTTTCCGGGCGCGTGCCCGAACTGCGGCGAGACGATTGTCGAAGCCCGCTACGACATGGGCAGTATCAACGTGAACGAATGGCTGGCGGCGCTCAAAACGCGCCCGTCTAGCCTGTGGCGCTACCACGAAGTCCTGCCGATATACGATACCGCCAACATCGTCAGCATGGGCGAAGGCGTCACGCCGTTGATTAAATCGCGGGCGTTGGCGGCGGCTCTCGGCCTGAATCACCTGTACTTCAAAGACGAGCGACAGGGACCAACCGGCAGTTTCAAGGATCGGCAGGCCACCGTCGCCATCTCCGCGCTGAAAGAGATGGGCGTCGATGAAGTGGTGGTCGCCAGTACCGGCAATGTCGCCATCGCGTACTCGGCATACGGGGCGCGGACTGGCGTCAAGGTCTGGGCGTTCGCCCCCGCGCTGACGCCCAACGACAAAATGCGCGAAGCCGCCATCTACGGCGCGGAGATCATCAAGACCACCGGCAACTACGACCAGACCAAGCAACTGGCGGCGCAATTCGCCCGCGCTAAAAATCTGTTTCTGGACAAAGGCATCAAATCCGTCGCCGCCACCGAAGCCATGAAGACGATGGCGTATGAAATCGCGGAGCAACTGGGCGACGAGCTAGAAGACGGCGGGCGCTGGCGCTCGCCGGACTGGTTCTTGCAGGGCGTCAGTGGCGGACTGGGGCCGATTGGCGTGGCGAAGGGCTTCCGCGAGTTGCACGACTTCGGACTGGTGGACAAACTACCGGCCTTCGGGTTGATTCAGTCTACCGGCTGTGCGCCGATGGTGGAGGCGTTCGAGCGCGGCCAGCGCGTCGCTACGCCGATTGAGGATTCGCAGACGATCATCGTCACATTAGCCACCGGCGACCCGGGCCGCGCCTATCAGATACTATACGATTACGTCCACGAAAACGGCGGCCACTTCACATCAGCCACCGACGAAGAAGCGTTCAACGCGATTCGCATTCTCGCCCGCAACGACGGCATCTCGGTAGAACCGGCCACCGGCGTCACGTTCGCCGGACTGTTCCGCATGGTGCGCGAAGGCATCATCAAGCCGGATGATGTGGTCGTGGTCAATTGCTCCGGCCATACCATGCCGGTTGAAAAGACCATTCTCGGCGAACAATGGCAAAAGCTGGTCGATATGACCGAAACCAGCGAGATTCCGGCGCTTCCGCCGCAGGATGATCTGGTGGCGGCGCTAGAACAGATCAACGCGGCCAGCAAGAAGATCGTCGTCATTGAGGACAACGAAGAGGCCGCCCGCCTGATGAGCCGCATCCTTGAGACGCGGGACGATTGCGAAGTCCACATGGCGCACAACGGCGAGGCCGGTCTGCGGCTGGTGCAACGCCTACACCCCGATCTCATCATCACCGATTTGATGATGCCCGGCGTCGATGGCTTCGAGTTGATTAACCGCGTCAAGGCCGACCCGCAACTGGTCAACACGCCTATCGTCGTCGTCACCGCCAAAGAGTTGACCGTGCGCGAGCGTGAACAACTCGACGAGCAAGCCGATATGATCCTGCAAAAAGGCTCTTTCATCGACGATACGTTCGTCGAGAAGTTGATCGCCCGCCTGAATTAGACGCCGCCGTGATTGTAGAACGATCCAGCTATCGGGAGCAGTGAACAACATGAGCAAGCCGCCGCGCACCATCCTATACATTGAAGACGATCCGGCCAGCCGTCGCTTAATCGAACGGTTGCTGACTCATGCCGGTTATCGCGTCCTGCTGGCGGAAAATGGGCTGACCGGAATCGACATCGCCCGCACCGAAAAGCCCGATTTGATCCTGACCGACATCAACCTGCCCGACCTTAGCGGCAACGAGATCACCACCACGCTACGCAACGACGACGCCTTTCAGGATACGCCCATCGTCGCCCTGACCGCGCAGGGCGCTTCCGCGCAAGCGATGGCGATGGCGGCGGGCATCACCGGCTTTTTGACCAAGCCGATCAACATTGAACGCTTCACCGACCAGATGCAATTTTATCTGGATGGCGGGCGCGATACGCTGATGGATACCGGCTTGCTACGCGACGCGCAAACGCAATACACCCGCGAAGTCGTCAGCCGTCTGGAGAAGCGCATCCGCAGTCTGGAAGAATCCAATAGCGGCCTCAAGCGGTTGGACAGGATGAAAGCCACCTTCATCAAAATCACCGCGCACGAACTCCGCACGCCGTTGACCGTGCTGTATGGTTACTTGCGCCTGCTAGAAGACCATGCCGGTATGCGTGATTTACTGGCGTCCGACGACAATCTGCAAGAACTCATGGGCGGCATGTCCGGCGCGATCAAACGTATGCAGGATATGGTCGAGGAAATCATGACCATGAGCCGCATCATGACGCGGCAAATCGACCTATCGCTGACGCCGGTCAGCCTGCCGATCATCATCAAATCCGCCGTGCGCCACTATCAAGAAGCGATAGACCAGCGCGGGCTAAAAGTCGATCTGGACATCGCCGACTGGCCGCGCCAGATGCAAGGCGATAGCGGCCTGTTGCAGGTGGTCATGGGCAATCTATTGAGCAACGCGATCAAATACACGCCGGATAACGGCAAAATCAGCGTCAGCGTCGAAACCACCGACACGCACACCTGCATCAGCGTGCGCGATAGCGGCGTCGGCGTCGCGCCGTCGGAGTGCGACAAGATTTTCGAGCAGTTCTACACCTCCGGCGATACCGAATTGCACAGCACCAGCAAGACCGCGTTTCTGGGCGGCGGGCTGGGCTTAGGTCTGCCGATTGTGCGCGGCATCGTGACCGCACACGGCGGCGAAGTCTCCGTCGAGAGCGCCGGACATGATCCGCAGGCATTGCCCGGCAGTTGCTTCACGGTGCGCTTACCGATCAAAGCGGAACGTCCGGCGACGAAAGCCAACGGCACATCATGAGCCAGCGTCCCGAATCTTCGCCCGGCACCGAGCGCCGCGTCCCACTTGATCGCGCTCTGCTGGTGCTATCGACGCCTGTTCTGCTCGGCCTATCGCCGATACTGGGCAAATTCGCCATCAATGCCAACGCTGACCCGTTCGCGGTGGCCGCCATTCGCACCACATTCGCCGTCGTCATGATGTGGATGGTGTATTTGATCTTCTTCCGTAAATACATCTACATCTATCCGGCGGGATTGCTAGGGTGCGTGGTAGTCGGCGCGGTGAACGGCATCGGCTCGCTGTTTTACTATGCCGGACTGGGCTTGCTGGATGCGTCGCTGGTTCAGTTGATTAACGGGCTGTATCTAGCTTTCGCGGTGTTGATCTCACGCTTCGGCGGGCAAGTAGTAGACCGGCGAACACTGGTGCGCGTCGGGCTGGCGCTGGTGGCGCTGGTCATGCTGACCGGCTTCGGCGATGGCGGCGTTAACGGGCTAGGCGTCGGCTTGATGATCGGTAGCGCGTTGATGTTCGCCGGTACTGTCGTGCTCAGCCAGTACGTTTTATACGAGATGCCCTCACCGACGGCGACGCTGTATATCCTGACCACGATGGCGGTATTGGTGACGATGGTCTGGCTATCCGTCGGCGAGCCAATCCCGCAGGACGCGATGAGCGCCGCCCTGCCGCCAATACTCGCGCTAGGGTTATCCACCGCGCTCTCGCGGCTGGCGATGTTCGCCGGTGTCAAGTTCATGGGCGGGATGCAAACCGCCGTACTCGCCATCGCGGAAATCGGCGTCGCGCTGTTGCTGGCGGCCTTGTTTCTGGGCGATACGCTGACCACCGTGCAATGGGTGGGCGTGGCGGTGCTGTTCACCGGCATGTTATTGATCCGTCAGCAGGATTTATCGCCACGCGGCTATAATCCGAACGCGCTGATCGTGGCGAATATGGCGAGCGTGCAATTTCAGCGCATCGCCTTCCATCGCGCTTTTGGCACGCGGGAGGACGACAACGAAGCGGGCACGATGGCCTCCGTGACCACGCAGGAGATGGTCGCCATCCAGCGCATGATGGGCGCGGAAAGCGGCGGCATTGACCCGTACCCCATCCGCAAGATCAACCAGATCAATCAAGCATGGGCGGAACCGCCGCCCCTCCCCGACGACGAAGACGCGGGGGACGACGGAGACGAACCGGACGCAAGCCGCTAGTCAAACAGGATCGTGCCGCGCATCTCCATCGGTTCGCTGAAAATCCACAGCGACACCAGCGCCATCCCCAGCAAGATCAGCGCCCACGCGAACAACGCCGGGACCGCATCGCGGCCATATTCCCGCGTGCTGATGCGGTTCGCCAGTATCATACTCCACAGAAAACCGCCCATCAGCGCCACCGTCTGCACCAGCCCGACCAGTGGGCTATCCACCGGCAGGCCGCCCAGCGACCAATCGGGGCGCGTCCCGAAAGCGGTGATGCCGTGTTCCAGCAGAAAATTATGTGTGATCGGGACGACTGTCCAGATGCCGATGAGGAAGTGGAACATATAATGCGCCGTCCAGATGCCGAGCGCCAACGGGATGAACGCCGGTGCGAAATGGGCGACGGTGTGGCGCAAGCTGTGGCGGCGTCCGGTCAATGTGCGCGTCATCCAGCCCGCGCCCAGCGTCAGCACCGCCGGAATCAGCAGGCCGCCCAACACGAAGATCGCCCCCAGCGCTATAAACTCGATCAGCGCGGGCGACCAGCGCTCCGCGCTCATGCCCAGAAACGACGCGATGCTCTGCAACAGGTCATAAACCGGCGGAATCATGCCGAAGGCGTTCACGATGCCGATGAAACCGACGAATATCGCCAGAAATGAGATGTCCCAGCGTGCCGGCCACGCCCCGCGCTGGCCGAGTTCGCGTCCCGGCGTCCGGCGCATCCAGCCGATGTTGTCATGCGGGCAGGCGCGGACGCAATCCAGACACAGCGTACAATCCATGTTCGATTTGATCTGCGGCGCGAATAGCTCCGTGCCACAGCCCAGCGTGCCGCGCCGGTTATGCTCGATGCGCTTTTCGGCCATGCCGCCCGCGCCACCGTTGATCGGGATTTGATCGACGCGCACGACGGAAGCCGCCGCATAACTGCCGTTAATGCACTCTTTGCCGACACACGTCTTGCACACTTGCGGGTCTTTGACTTCTATCTGCGTCGGTGATGCGGTGGAGAACGCGAAGTTGAATGTCCCGATGGGGCAGACGTATTTGCAGAACGCCGACTCTTTGAAGAACGCTTCCAGCACGAACGACGCGACAAAATAAGCGACGACCAGCCACGCGGTCAGCGCGGGCGATGCCCACATATCCAGATATTCGTACAGGAACAGGAGCAAAAACAGCGACGCCACCGCCAGCCATTTATTCCGCAGGAAGCGCGGCCAGCGCCGCCCGCGTAGGCTGAGCTTCTTCGCCAGCGTGCGCGGCAACGTGAACGGACATCCCATGCAGATGATATTGCCCGCCAGCAACAAAACCAGCACCACGATGCCGCGATAATGCACCCACGCGCCGACGGTGGAGAGGTTCCGCGCCGCGTTCGATGGGCCGGTGAACCCATCGTAGATCAGCAAAAGTGCCGCCAGCAAAAACGGAATTTGCAGGTACAGACGCCCGTAACGGTGCTGGCCGATCCAGCGTAGAACCGGCCAGCGCAACAGGTCGCGTTTATTCGTCGTCGTCCGCATGATCCATGCTGTCCATGTCGTCGTGCTCCATGCCGCCCATGCCATTGGTAGAAGTCACGCCGGTGATGTCAAAATCACGGGTGGCGACTTCGCCATCAGCTAACGTCACAGTGACGGTCACGATCCAATCGCCGCCCATCGTCCACTCGAACGGCACAGTATAAACGCCGTCAACGCTCTCGTTCACATCGCGCAACACCGGCACCATGCCCGCGTGATTCATGTCGCCGCGCACGCTGACCGCCGCATTATCTACCGGATCGCCGGAATCATCGGTCACGGTGATGGTCAATATCGCGTCACCGACGGCGGGCGGCGCAGGCTCGACGGCTAGATCAATGTTCAAATCTACCGTGCTTTCCGCCTCACTGGATTCGCGGCAGGCGGCCAGCACCACAACCGCAATCAAAGCCAGTGTAAACATAAAGCCGACTCGTTTGTACATCATGTTTGTTATCCTTCCCGCTTGCGGTAAAATCAAGATGTGAGCGATGGAGGCATCATCTTGTGAAAATAGTCACAGCCACATCTTAGCATGTTTTGAGACGACGTGTCATTATCATTTGCTGGGATCGGCTATAACCTCCCACTTATTTTATCGGCGTGCGGCGGACATTCACCGCACAGAATCAAAAAAGGGGCATCAATCTTATGGATCGTCAAGTTAAGGTTTTAATCGCGGTTTTCTTCACGGTAGCCGCCATCCTGCTACTGACCAATCATGTTGTCAGTGGTGATGATATCAGCGAATGGGGCATTGCCGGTTTGATGCTGGCGCTGTCTGCGGGCTTCTGGGTGTGGGTGCGGCTGGACATGAGCGAAAGCGCACCCTCTCCGGCGGTAGACATCGACGAAATGACGGCTGACCAGCTACCACGCGCCGACGATCTCATCATTCCGGAGACCACCGGCGAAGATGACGCGGACGACAGCCAGCGCAACCTCCAGCCTATGCCCTCCCCGTTTGAGTTAGAGGCGGCGGCCAAAGCGAAGGCAGAGGAAGAAGCGAAAGCCAGAGCAGAAGCAGAAGCCGCCAGAGCGAAGGCCGAAGAAGAGGCGGCGGCGGAAGCGGAAGCCGCCAAGAGCGAGCCACAGCAGGCCATCGAAGAGGCGCAAGAAGAGGCCGGGCCGGAGCCTGTCGAGACGGAAGAGCCGGAAGCGGAAGAACTCCCCAAGACCGACAAGCCCACCGCCCCCGAGCCAGAGCCGGAAGTGGTGGACGAGCCGGAATCCGCAGTTGAACCGGCGGCAGAAGCCGAAGTACCGCCGACTACTGCCGGTGGCCTACAGGATTTGACACGCATCGAAGGCATCGGGCCGAAGTACCGCGACGCGCTGATCGCCGCCGGTGTGACCACCTTCGCGCAATTGGGCGAGATGTCCGTCGAGCGACTGGTCGAGATCGCCGAAGGTGCCGGGATGCGCCGCGCCGCCAGCATGGAGACATGGGCGGAGCAAGCCCAACTCGCCGCAGACCGCGATTGGGAAGCGCTGGACAAATTACAAGACAAGCTCAACGCCGGACGGCGCGATTAGGGGATGCGGGCGTAGCGTGCTACGCCCGTCTTAAGATGCACAGAATATCAACGCAACCTAACATTCGCCGGACTGCAAGACGTAGGTGATGCCGTTGCGGTTGTCGTTCTCGTTGCTCTCGGCGACTTCGTTGTTCGCATCGGCGATGAACTCGACGCGCTGTTCTTCGTTGACGAAGGTATCAATGGTGAACGTATATTCGACGGTGTGCGAACCCTGTGCGCCGATGTCTACCGGAATCAACGATAGGCCGCTACTACCGTTGACCGTGCCGCTAGCCACATGCACATTCTGAATCAACGTCAGGCCGGTGCTGGTCGGTACGTCGCTGGTATTGCGGACGGTGACACGCGCCACGAACGGCACGCCGCATCGCGGCTGGGAACTGCCGTCAGAGGGCACGAAGATGCCGATGTCGGTCACGGTCAGGTTGGGCAACTGCGGATCAGGCGCGACGGTGGGCGGCGGCGCGGTGGGGATCGCCGTCGGTTGCGGCACCGGCGTCGGCGGCCCGGATTCACGCGGCAGATTGCTGATGTTGCCGGTCACATCGACATAAGGCGCGAACACCCACGCTTCGCCACTGCCGAAGCGCACCTTAAACCAGTCGCCGCCCGGGTTCACCGCGAGAATCGGCGTGCGATCACCGGAACTGAACGTCCCCACCCGACTGAAATTCAGGCCGGGCCCGGAGCGTACATTTTGCAGGCGATTAAACACCGCTTCCGGCGTCCCGCCGCCGGTGCTGGCCGTCGGTGGCGCGGGGCTAGCGGGCGCGGTAGTCGGCGGCGGGAGCGTGACCGGCGGGCTGATCGTCGCGGGGATAGCGGGCGCGGACGTGCTGACTGTGGTCGGCTGTCCGGTATCTGACGGCGCGGAATCGGCGGCGACGACATTCAGCATGACGCTAGCCTCACCGCTTACGCCATCATCGCGCACCGCGCTGACGCGCAACAACCGCGCTCCTGTACCGTCCGCCTGCCATTGCTCGGTGACGACGAATTGCACCAGCCCCTCCGGATTCGGCGCGTCGATCTGGCTGATGGTGCGGTCATCAATGGTGAACTCAACGCGGCTGATAGCGCCGTCGGCGTTGCTGATGGCCGCTTGCAGGTTGATGAACACGCCTTCACGATAAGGCGCACTGCCGATCCCGTCGGCAATGCGTACCACCGGCAAAGACTGTTCGTCGGGCGTACCGCCACCCGCCAGCGAACAGCCGCCGGTCAAAATCGCGCTGATAGCCAATATCAAAAATGTCAGGCCGTATCGTTTCATGAGAGTCATCCGACGCTTCGCATATTTTCAGATCATATTATACGCACGCTACACACTGTAAACCAGATGACGCGGCGATGCGAGAGACGATTGCCCTACGTCCCGCCGACACGCTGACGAAACCTTAATGGGTGGCGGGTTAATTAAGCGGCGATTCTGCGTTATAATGAGATTGTCTGCGCCTATCGTGCCTGTAGCGAGTTAAAAATTAGACGGGTTATCTCATGGTTTTAATCCCACGTATTGTCACAGTTGATCCCGCCGGAATTGTTGCGCGGATCGTGCGCTCATCACTAGAATTGCTCGATCTGTCGGTCATCCAGACGGACATTCCGGCCAGCGAAGATGCGCTCAACGAGATTGACCAGCGCGTGAATCTGGTCGTGGTCGCGTTGTCGCTAGACGCTCACATGAAGGGTTTCGAGTTCGCATTGCGCGTTAAGCAAGCGTCGCCCGATACCGCCGTTTTGATTCTGGCCGACACGCACGAGCCGAATGAACTGGACGAAGAAACGACGGAAGAATCGCCCTTCGTCTATCTCAGCCGCCCGCTTGATATTCACCGCTTCTTGCGCGTGCTGGTCGCCGGTCTGGAAGGGCAGGAGTCGATGAAGAAAGCGGCGACGGCCACCGGCGGCGAACTGACCGGCGGCGATGATTCAATGGGCGCGGTGCCGCGTCTGGACATCGTAGCCGCCCGCAAGATTTTGGAGCAGACGCAATCCGAGCTAGGCGCGATGGTGGTCGCGCTGGCTGATCGACAGGGCGAAGTGCTGGTCGAGGTCGGCGCGTCCGGTCTGGTTGATCTGGGCGATCTGGCGCGTTCGATGATGCCAATGATGAGAACCAACATCGGCCTGCGCGATATTGTCGGCGGGCAGGTGACGACGGTGCAATTCTACGACGGCGAAGATTACGACGTGTTCGTGCTATCCGTCGGCCTGCATCACTTCATCAGCGTGCTATTTGAAGGCCAGCAAGGGGCGCGACAGTTCGGCTTCGTCAACCGCTTCGGGCGCAAAGCGGTTGAAGACCTCATCGGCTTGATCGGCGCGGATGCCTTCTTCATCGTGCCCGCCGCGCCGAAAGAAGAACTACCCAAACGGCAGACGATGGTCACCAAAGCCGTCGAGTCCGAGCCGGTGGAACTGGCCCGCGCCGAAATCGAATTCGACGAAGAGCCGCCAGAGCTTGAGCCGGTCATCGAGCCGCTAGAGCCGATTGACGACCTGAATATTGATGTGCTATTCGACGATACCGCCCCGCTAGAGGGCGACATCTTCGACAATCTGGAACAGCTAGAAGAAATGGCGAAGCAATCCGACGGCGCATTCCAGAAAGGGCGCATCACATGGGACGACGCCAAAGATTTAGGCGTATTGAAGGACTAAAGACGCGATGCGGAAGATCATAAGCTGGTTGTTGGGCGTGTCGCTGGGCGCGGCGTTCGGCGCGGTATTGATCGCGCTGTTCATGCCGGAAAGCGCGGAGGCGGTGCGCGGCAGACTGCGCGACGGCTACCGGCACGCGCTGGACGTTGCCAGAGAAGCGCAGGCCGCCCGCCGCGCCGAACTCGAAGCGCAGTTAGCCGACATGCAGAAATCGCGTGACACGGAGTCCGCTTGATGGCGATGACCGACGAGCAGATCGCCGACATCGCGCAATTACGGCAAGCGGCGGAAAGCCGCGAGTGGACGACGGCGCAGGACACGCTCAAGCGCTTGCTGGCGACGCTCGACCCGTTGATCGCACTGAGCGCTGTCGCGCCGCGTGTGCAGGCGTTCCTGCCCAAGTTCGAGCATTACTATCCAGAAGCGGGCTGGGTGCGCGAATTGATGCTGACTGTCATCGTGTACGGCTCGTCGCCGTCCGATCTGCCCTTCCACGCCCTGCGTGATTTCCCGCGTCCGGGCTGTGGCAACTTCTTGATCGCGGTGTTCGAGATGGCGCAGGTCGTCCAGCCGCAAACCACCACCTTCGAGAGCTACAGCCACATCACCAACGCCGCCGGTAACGCGATTCTGGCCGACCTGCAATACACGTATTTCAAAAAGCGGCTGGAACTGTATCAAATGTACCGCGACGAACAGACCGACGACGAGACGCGGCAGGCCATTCAATTTGAATTCTGGCTAAACGAGATCGTCAGTAAGCGCGATGTCGCGCTGTGGCACAACATGGCCGATCAAGTCGCGCAGACCATCCAACGCGGTTAATCCCCCAATCGCAGACGCGCCAGCACCGGATAATGGTCGCTGGGATAAATCGGCGGCTCTGCATCGCGCACGATGTCGAATCCGTCCGTCTCGATGTTGCGCGTCACGCCATCGCGTATCAATACCCAGTCGATCCGCAACGCGCACGGCGGGAACGCCTCACCGCTGAATCCGTGAAACGTGTTGCAGTTCAGATGATCGGTATTGCCGCTTTCGATATACGTATCGCGGAAGCCGGACGCGGTGAAGATGCCGTGTACCGTACCGCCCGGCGGCAGTTTGTCCCGATGCACGGCGGGCGGGTAGTGCAATTCATGTTCGTTATCCGGCGCCCACGCCCGCGAGTTGAAGTCGGCGGTGACGATCACCGGCAGGCCGTCGCTGACTTCATCGAGCATCGCCACGATCAAGCGGGCGCTCTCCACCCGTGCGCGTTCGCCGATATGGTCGAGATGCGCGTTCAGATGAACGATCTCCGCGCCGGTCTGCTTGCTTTGCAGACGCCCCCATGTCGCGCCGCGCACAAAAGCGGAGTCCCAGCCTTTCGACCAGACATCGGGCGTCTGACTGAGGAAGAAGCCGCCGGAATCGATCAACGCCCAGCGTTTGCCCGCGTAATAGATCGGGTTCATCACCCATTTTTGCTCGTGCGGCGACGTACAGCCGACGACATGATGATAGCCCGCCAGATGTCGGTTGTAGTGATCGGCGTTTTCGATTTGCACTTCCTGAAAGCCGATTAAATCCGGCTGGCGGGCGGTGATGGTGCGCGTGTTGATGTCGGCGCGGTTCTGCCAGCGACGCGCCGGTTGCTTTTCCGGAAACGCGCCGCGAATATTGAAGCTCATGACCGAGAATGTCTCCACAAAGAAGCCCCTCATCTGCTGTTTTCCGTCGTGGGCATAGTGTACCATAATCACGCCGCCCCCGCGCCAAACGAAAACAGGCGGCCATCTGGTCGCCTGTTTCTTTGTGGGCAATATAGGACACAAATCGAACCGGGTCATCGCTCCGATAATACCCTCGAATTTACCTACACAATTGCTTTTCCTCAGAATGACAAACTGAAACGACTCTCATTTGGATTGGCTTAGCGGTAGCGGAGGCAGGTGCTTTGCCACCTCCGCCACCTTAAGCTCGCTGAGAAGATCAGCGGACTCGCGCAACACCACTCTAGCACACAACCGCGAGTCTGTGTTTTCCGGCGAGAAATCGTTCAGTTTTTTGAGTCATCGAGAGGATAGAACCATTATGACTCGCGCATTCGTGCTAACGAATCACAAAGGGGGTGTGGGGAAGTCCACATCCGCCACCAATATCGCGCTGGGCATCACCGGACTATTGCGTCAGGTCGGTGCGAAGAATCCGCGTGTTCTGCTGATTGACACCGACAGTCAATCACACGCCACGCTCGTTACCACCGGTCGCGCCGACTTCGACACGACGGACAGCCTGTACAGCGTGCTGATGGCAGATCGCCAATCCGCACCGCAGGTGATGGCCGATGTCATCGTGCAATCACACTGGGACGAGAACTTGCACGTTCTGCCCGCCTCTCCCCTGCTGGAGCAAGCTGAGCGCGAATTGCAGAGTACAGCAGGCGCTCCGTATCGCCTCGCTGACCCGTTGGCGAGACTTGCACCGCATTATGCCGCCATCGTCATTGACACACGCCCATCGTTTTCGCTGATGACGGAGATGGCGCTCGTCGCCGCGACGGATGCTATCGTGCCGGTGGAACCGCGTTACCTCGAAACCGTTGGTTTGATGAGCGTCATCGGCAAGATCAACGACATCCGTGATGGCTGGCGCATTCAGAATCTGCGGGTTAGCGGCGTGCTGGTCACGAAGATGGATAAGCGCGTGCGCGGCCACCACAATATGCTCAATGAGCTAAAAGCGCACCCCACACTCGGCAAACTACTATGCGGCATCATCCCTATGAATGAGGCCGTCAGCTACGCCCACCGCCACCATAAGAGTATCTTCTCGCAAGACCCGAAAGCCGCCGCTAGCCGCGCTTATGCGCATCTGGTCGGGCGGCTGGTGAAACAGATCGGAGGTGCATAATGGCGAAAAAGAACGACACCGATAAGCTGAGCGAACTGCTGGCATCATTCAACGACGATCTGTTGGGGGATGACCTCCCCCGGCAGTTCAACGACGACAGCATTAAAGTGGAGCGCATCCTGCTCGACCTGGTGCGGCCTGACCCCATCCAGCCGCGCCGCGTTCTGCCGGAAAAGATTCACCACGATTTCCACGAGAGCCGCCTCACACCATCACAGGCATTGCGCGAGATGGTACAAATCGCGCAGGTAGCCGCCCGTCAGCGCGGACGACCTTTTGCTAACCTGCTGGAGCTACTGCCTAATCCAGAGCGTGATGAGACTGACACGAAACTCACACCAGAAGAAGAACTCCTGCGGGAGCTGGTCAATCTCGCTGTGACCATCCGCGATGATGGGCAGGTCAACCCGATTACAGTGATCGATGTGTCGGAGGGAGCGACACGCCTGTATCGCATTGAGACGGGTGAACGGCGTTACTGGGCGGCGTGGCTGTTACGCGACTTCCTGCCCGGTTACGAAAGCGACGGCATGATCGACTGCATCGTCGTCCCGGCGGAACGCTCATCCGTTTTCCGGCAGGCGAAGGAGAACACCGCTCGTAAAGGCTTATCGGCGATTGCGATGGCGCGTCAAGCGGCTTTGCTTCTGCTGACGGTCAACGGCTATGAGATACCTGATTACACGGTGACGAATGATTTCTATCGTCAGGCGCTGGAATTACGTATTCCGCGTGGTGCAGGTGAGGCGATTTACTCCGCAATGGGTGGGATTGGGAAAATGCGATTCAGTCAGTTTAAGTCGCTTTTAGATTTATCAGACGAGGCAATCAACATCGCGGATCGCCATAGCATTGATGAGGGTATTCTTCGACATGTTCTCGCTCTTCCACTAGAAGATCAAGCAGAAATGCTACAACAGGTCGTTCGATTAAATTTGACGGTGAAACAAGTTCAGCAGATATGTGAGCAGAATTTCTCCGAAAACACCAATGCTGATAATGTGCCATCAACAACTGTGAAGCTCATTCGCTCTGTGTTCAAAGAACTAGATAAGCACACACCTATGGATTTTGCGCGTGCAGCATATGAGGAAAGAGGCGATATTCATATGGCGCGTGCCTATCTGAAGCGTCTCGAACAATTTGCTCGTGAGGCATTGGAGCATCTACCAGACGGTGATAGGTAAACATGAGTTTACTTATAGAGGAGATAACCTGATGGCACGCAGTCCCCCATAGAACGCGAAAACCCACCGCTGGTGCAGGTGGGCTGGGCGAAGTTGATACAGTTCGAACTGGACACTCAAACTGTATCACAGACCCCCGTCTCCTGCAATCGAATTTTGTCTTTTTTGTCATGAAATTTACTTGACCTTAGCTTAACGTTGTCTGGAGACAATCTATCATGAGCATCGATTTAGACCATATCCGTTCTCGTAACCCTATCGAGGATGTTGTAGCAGAGAAGTTCAATCTGAAGAAATCCGGCTCACGCTTCATCGGCGTGGAGCATGACAGCTTGGTTGTCGTCCCACAATCGGGCATGTATTTCTGGAATTCACGCGGCGAACATGGCGACATGTTCGACTTCACCGGACGCTATCTACTGTCCTACGGTAGCGGCTGGAATAATCGGGATGCAGTACAGTTTATGGAAGCAGTACAGCATCTTGCGCGTCGTGCTGGAATCAATATCGAACGCGGGACAGATTTCCGTCAGACGGCGGCATGGGCAGAACGTCAACTTGTCCAGCGTTTGCATGACATGTTGTTGAATACACCGCCTGCCCTGTCCTACGCCACAAAGGAACGCGGCTGGAACATGCAGACTGTTCGACTGGCAAACCTCGGTTTTATGCCGCAGGACAAACGCCCCTTGCTGGATGGATTGAATCTGTCCGACACATGGCGCAGGGTTATACACAAGTTTCCGGCGGGGATGCTGGTGTACATCCATCTGCAAAAAGGCCGCCTGACCTATATAAGCGGGCGCAGTATCGAAGGCAAGAAGCACTACAATCCGCCGCGTGACATCGCCGGAGAAAAACAACCGTATTTCAATCACTGCTATAGTGTGGATTCAAATCAGGCCGTCGTCGTCGAAGGGCAGGCGGATTCCATCACATTTGGCGAGTGGGGTGTGCCTGCGGTGGCGATTGCTGGGATGACAGTCAGCGACGAGTTGCTGACACGGCTAAAGCGGCATGACCGCGTATTCATCGCGTTGGACAACACCGATGATGCCAACACACACAGCCGTAATATCGCGCAGGCGCTAGGCGGACGCGCTTATTTACCGCAGTTCCCCGCCAGCGTGAAGGATGCCAATATCTGGCTGGCGCGGGACAGAGCCACATCCGACGATGCCGCCGATCTGCTCAATAACGCGCAGAACTGGTTACTGGCCGAAGTCAATCGTGTTGCCAACCTGCAAGGGCTGGCGCGTGAGGATGCCATCCGCGACCTGTTCCAACATGCGGGTGATCTGGATACCTTCACGGCGGCGCAATTCAAAGAAGCGATGAGCCGCATCGGTGTGCAGGCGAGAGTCTTCAATGAGATGATGAAAGCCACATCGTCGAATAGCAACGCTGATGAAGGAGATGAAATGTCCGAAATATTCGACGACAGTATTCCGGTATTGTCTCCGGCGCAGGGTTTCCGCGATGACCTAGCGCTAGTCACGGTGTCTCTGCTGGAACGCACAAAGAATAATCGGTTGAACGTCCAGCCTTATCTGGTGACGAGTAGCCGTGAACTCAAGCGCGTGACCGATGAGCAGATCATCAGCGTGGATGGCAAAGAGGTTGCTTTGCGTGTCATCCCTGAAGGCTCGGAATTTCTGCAACGCTGGCGCTACAGTGACATCCGCCGTTTTCTGGACGGTGAAACGGTACATCCGGGTGAGGTTTTCACCACCATTCACAGTCTGTTCAAGCAGTATGTCGATTTCCGTACAGAGATTGAGAGTCGCTTACTGGCGCTTTGGACAGCAGGAACTTACTTTTACCAGATGTTCCCCGCTTATCCCTATCTGGCACTGAATGGGCCGAAGAACAGCGGCAAATCGACCGTCCTGCGCGTACTGCAACCGCTGGCGTTCAACATGATTTCGACCTCTGACCCGACCGGCGCGAGCATGTTCCGGCTGATTCACTATACGTCCTGCACCGTCGGCATTGACGAAGCCGAGCGCTATCACAATCCGCGCGATCCGGGGATGCAACAGATTCGCCAGCTTCTCAACAGTGGTTACAAGCAGGGGATGCCTGCTATTCGCATCACCGGCGACGACATGAAACCGCAGGCGTTCGACGTGTACTCACCGAAAATTCTGGCGGCGATTATGGGCTTGGAAGACATCCTCGCCAGCCGTTGTATCGCCATCCCGATGCGGCGCACTGACAAACGAATGTCCGCTTTCCCGCCGGATTTTGACGGTGCAGGAATCCGTCATCAACTCTATACGCTGGCATTGACACACTTCAAAGCGATTCAGCGTAACTACTTCCATCGTCCGGCACTGCACAAGCTCCATAACCGCTCCGGTGAATTGTGGTCGCCATTGGTGGCGCTGGCGGCATTCTTCGAAGAAGAAGGACAGGTTGCCGGTCTGCTGGACGCCATCAGTGAGGCGGCAGAGTGGGATGAGCAACTTAGCGAAGGCAAAGCTCTGTCTGACCGTGAGGAAGCCGTACTCCAAGCACTGGAAATCATGACACGAAATGCCGATGGCGCGGTCTGGCTGAAAGCGGCGGAGTTACGCGAGCAGGTGCGCGATATTATGGGCATCAGCCGTGAGCAAATGGGGCATGCACAGTGGATTGGGCATGTACTCAATCGACTGGCACTCACCGACCGCAACCGGAAGAAAGCCTACACCGGTGGGCAGATGTATCTAATTGACCGTACAGAAGTTAGCGATATGATGCGCCGCTATGATGTCGCCGCCGTTAGCGCTCAAAATTCAATTGTCCCGCCAAAAAACTGACCACACTTGCCATAACTGACCATACTGACCATCTTCGAGGGAGGGGGATGGTCAGTTTTCATCACACATCTTTCATGCGGACATAAATCGTCGATGTGCCAGTCTTTTTTGCACCTTTGACTTCCACTTGTTTGGGCATGGACTTTATCAACAGCGACAAGCTCTTAAAGCCATAGGTGCGACTGTCAAAACTCGGTTCAATGCGCTGTAGTGACTGTCCAAGCGCACCAAGTCCTACCCATCCATCATCATCTTGAGCTGAAATTTCAAAAGCACGTTTGAGTAGATTCAGTAAAATCTTTTGGGAATCGGCTTGCTTACTTTTAGTAGGCGTTTTAGCCTTAGCACCTGTTTGTGCTTTAGCTGGTGTTTTAACATCAGTAGGTGTTTTAACTTC
>REDR01000119.1 GCA_007693385.1 Anaerolineaceae bacterium | reverse complement strand
GAAGGCATCGCCGGAACATCGGCGGCGCGTGATCGCGGACTGGGCTTCAATGAATACATGGCGGAAAACTGCGCCGGTGTCGAGATCGTCGCCCGTCAGACCGCCAACTTCAACCGCGCTGAGGGCTTGACGGTGTTCGAGAACATCCTGCAAGCACAAAGCGAGATCGACGGCGTATTCGCCCACAATGACGAGATGATTCTCGGTGCGATTGAGGCCGCCAGCGCCGCCGGACGCGATGGCATCACGTTTGTCGGCTTCGACGCGGTAGATGACGCGGTAGACGCGGTGAACGCCGGTACACTGGCCGCCACCGTCGCGCAACAGCCCGCCCTGATGGGTGAACTCGGTGTGATGACCGCCATCAGCGCATTGGACGGTGAAGAAGTCGCAGATTTCATCCCGGTTGATCTGCGTATCGTGCAGAACATCACGCTTGGCCTGTCTGTCTCGACGCTGAATAATCCGTTCTTCGTGACGCTGGTCGAAGGCGCTCAGGCGCTAGCCGACGAAATCGGCGCGGAACTGATCGTCGTTGACGCGCAGGATAGCCCCTCCACCGAAGCCTCCAACATCGAAGACCTGATCGCGCAGGGCGTGGACGCCATCCTCATCAACCCCACCGACTCCGACGCGGTTGTGCCGTCGGTGCTGGCGGCCAATGATGCCGGTATTCCGGTATTCACGATTGACCGTAGCGCTAGCGGCGGTGAGGTCATCAGCCATGTTGCGTCTGACAATGTGGCGGGCGGGGCGCTGGCCGCGCAGTTCCTGTGTGAGGCGCTCGGCGGTGAAGGCAGTGTCGTTGAGCTGGAAGGCATCGCCGGAACATCGGCGGCGCGTGATCGCGGACTGGGCTTCAATGAATACATGGCGGAAAACTGCGCCGGTGTCGAGATCGTCGCCCGTCAGACCGCCAACTTCAACCGCGCTGAGGGCTTGACGGTGTTCGAGAACATCCTGCAAGCACAAAGCGAGATCGACGGCGTATTCGCCCACAATGACGAGATGATTCTCGGTGCGATTGAGGCCGCCAGCGCCGCCGGACGCGATGGCATCACGTTTGTCGGCTTCGACGCGGTAGATGACGCGGTAGACGCGGTGAACGCCGGCACGCTGGCCGCCACCGTCGCACAACAGCCGGACGCTATCGGCGCGTTGGGTGTGGAGACTGCCGCGGGCTTCTTGGCTGGCGCTAGCGTGATGGACTTCATTCCGGTTGATCTATCGCTAGTGACGGACGACTAATCCACATAAGATAACCGTTGTCGGGTTGCTCCATCGGGGCGACCCGACATTCTAATGCGACAGAGCGCGATAAACAGAAGGATGGATTCATGCGAGCGCTTTTAGAGATGCAAGGCATCGATAAATCATTTCCGGGTGTGCAGGCGCTCAAGTCGGTTGATTTGAGCGTGTATCCGGGCGAGATTCTCGCTTTGCTGGGCGAAAATGGCGCGGGCAAAAGCACGCTGATGAAGGTGCTGAACGGTGTCTACACGGCGGACGTTGGTTCGATCACTTGGGACGGCCAGCCGGTCACTATCAACTCGCCCGCCGATGCTCAGAATACCGGCATCACCATGATCCATCAGGAGCTAGCGCTGATACCATATCTGGATGCGGGCAAGAATATCTATCTGGGGCGGGAGCCACGCGGCATACTGCCCGGCACGATCAATTGGCGCAAGCTATATACGGATGCAGAAGCCCAACTGCGCGACATCGGGCTGAATTTGCCTATCCGCACGCCGGTTCGCTTCTTCTCCATCGCGCAACAGCAGATGATCGAAGTGGCGAAGGCGCTTTCACTCAATACGCGCTTGATCGTCATGGACGAGCCGACATCCTCATTGACCGATCGTGAGGTGGAAAAACTGTTCGAGCAGATGCGCCAATTGCGTGAGCGCGGCGTCGCTATCATTTTCATCTCGCACCGGCTAGAGGAGGTGTTTGAAATTTGTGATCGCGTGGTCGTCTTGCGTGATGGCGCGTTCGTCGGCAGTAAGCCGGTGAGCGAGATCACGACCAACGAGATCATTCAGATGATGGTCGGTCGTGAGGTTAACCAGATTTATGAACGACGCGAGAAGAGCGCCGAAGCTGAAATGATCTTGCAGGTGCGCGGCTTGAATCGTGGAAAGATGGTGCAGGACGTGAGCTTTGAGCTACGCAAAGGCGAGATTCTCGGCATCGCCGGTTTGGTCGGCGCGGGGCGCACGGAATTAGTGCAGACGTTATTCGGCGTGCATCCGGCATCCAGTGGTGAAATCATCATCGAAGGTCAGCCGCAACAGATCAAGCGCCCCGCGCAGGCGATCCGGAACGGCATCGGCCTTGTGCCGGAAGATCGCAAAGGAGAGGGGCTATTTCTAGGGATGTCGGTCTCGGAGAATATCGTAATGGCGAAGCTCAAGCAGATGGTACGCGGCCTTTTCGTGCGGTGGGGGCTGGTCAGACAGACCAGTCAGGATTATGTCAAACAACTGGACATCCGCACGCCGACCATCCGGCAGACCGTGCGCAACCTCAGCGGCGGCAACCAGCAGAAAGCGGTCATTGCCAAGTGGCTGACGATGAATCCGAAAATATTGATTATGGACGAGCCGACACGCGGCATTGATGTCGGTGCGAAGTCGGAAATATACCGGCTGATTAACCGGCTGGCAGATCGTGGCGTCGGTATCATCATGATCTCTTCGGAATTGCCGGAGGTGCTGGGGATCAGTGACCGTATTTTAGTCATGCACGAGGGGCGAGTGACCGGCGAATTCGACGCGGCGACTGCCACACAGGATGATCTGATGCAGGCGGCCATCGGCGCGACGGGAGATTGACGATGAACGTTGAAACCGTAAGACTCATTTCGTGGCGTGTACTGATCGGCAACTTATTACGGCGCGGCATCGTGCTGATCGTGCTGGTCTTGCTGGCCGCCTATTTCTCCTCTCAGACTGACCGCTTCATGCAAAGCGGCAATCTGGTCAACATCTTACAGCAAAATGCGGCGGTGATTATCGTCACAGTCGGCATGACGCTCACGATGCTCGTCGGCGGGATTGATCTATCGGTCGGCTCGGTGGCGGCACTTGGCGGCGCGATCTCCGCCGGATTGATCGTCAATCACGGGCAAGCGTTCGAGGTAGCCGTCGCGCTGACGCTGGTCATGGGCTTCTGCATCGGGTTGATCAACGGTGGGCTGATCGTCTATGGGCAGTTGCCGCCGTTTGTGGCGACGCTGGCGATGTTGGGTATCGCACGCGGCCTGACGTTGCTCTACACCAACGGGGGCACAATTTCCGGCATCGGCGATACGTACACGTTCTGGGGGCGCGGTCGCATTGATATGCCGATCTTCGGCGCGGTGCCGGTGCCGATTCTGGTGACAATAGCCGTCGTCATCCTGTTCACATGGCTGATGAGTCAGACGCGCTACGGCTTGCATGTTTATGCCATCGGCGGCAACGAAGAAACAGCACGATTAGCAGGCGTGGCCGTGAACCGCGTCAAGCTGATTACCTACGGATTGAGCGCGATGCTGGCGGCACTGGCTGGTATGTTGCTCACGGCGCGGCTTTTTTCCGCACAGCCGCAGTTAGCCGTCGGGCTGGAGCTAGAAGCGATTGCGGCGGCGGTACTGGGCGGCGTAAGTTTGTTCGGCGGCGTCGGGAACATCCTCGGTGCGGTCGGTGGTGGTCTGCTGGTAGGCGTGCTGACCAACGGCATGAATCTATTGCGCGTGCCATCGTACCAGCAACAGATGACGCGGGGCGTCGTGCTGGTCGGCGCGGTGGCGATTGACGTACTCTCCAAGCGATTAGAACGGCGATGAGCAAGGGGGCAAACACAATGGGACGGATTATCGTAGCGGGAAGTATCAATATGGATGTCGTCGCCCGTGTGAAAGCACATCCACAATTAGGCGAAACGGTGTTCGGAACGGATTTGCAATTCATCCCCGGCGGCAAAGGTTCGAATCAGGCAATAGCGGCCAGCCGCTTAACCGATGGCGTCCTGCTGGCCGGAATGCTCGGTGTGGATGCTTTCGGCGATACACTGATGACGTTCTTACAGGGCGAAAATCTCGATCTGAGGCATGTCGGGCGCGTCGATACCGCGCCAACCGGCACGGCGTTGATCGCGGTCAGCGATGCATCGGAGAATACTATCATCGTTGTGCCGGGTAGCAATGCGCATCTGCAACCTGCCGATGTGTCAAAAATTCCGATTGATCCGGATGATGTGGTTGTCTCCGTGTTTGAAATCCCACAGGAGACGATCCGCGCCCTGTTTGCACGTGCCCACGATGTCGGCGCGAAGACCGTCCTCAACCCCGCCCCCGCCAATCCATTCATACCGAGTCTACTGGCGCTGACCGATTATCTAATCGTCAATGAAACGGAATTGGCGTTCTTCGCGGATGGCGCGTCGGTCACCGATAATCTAGCCGACATCAAAGTCAACGCCCGCAACCTGCGCTCGTCGGAATCGCAGACGATCATCGTCACATTAGGGGACAAGGGTGCGGTCGGGTTTGAGGGCGATGCGATGATCCATGTCGCCGGACACACCGTTAACGCGGTTGATACTACCGGCGCGGGCGATTGTTTCGTAGGGGCGCTATCTGTCGCGCTCTCTGAAGGCCGCAACCTCAAGGCCGCACTCGAGTTCGCCAATTCAGCGGCGGCGCTAAGCGTGCAGAAATTAGGTGCATCCACGTCGATGCCCTACCGAATCGATTAAAATATGTGCAACTTACTTACAACACCTTCGCCAATTTAGGCGACCGTCTCAATCGGGATGAAGCACCATGCAGAAGATTTATCACATCGGCAATATGGACTGTGCCAACTGCGCCCGTGAGGTCGAAGAGGGCGTTGCCCGTCTGGATGGTGTGGCCGCTGTCCGCGTGGATTTCGCCTCCGCTAAGATGACGCTAAGCGGTGAGGTGCCGTTTGATGTGTTGCAGGATCGCGTCCGGGCACTTGGAAAGACTATTCAAACGGAAGATGCCGCGCCTGTCATCGAAAGCTATCGCTCCGGCCTGCCCGGATTCTGGGATTACCTCATCCACCGGCGCGAATCGCAACTGGCGCTTGCCGGAGGTGCGTTGATCTTGCTGGCACTCGTGCTTTCGTTCATCCTAGACTCGCCCGCGTTCATCAATGGGCTTTATACTGTCGCCATGCTGACCGCGCTCTATCCCATCGCCAGAAACGGCATCAACGCGCTGGTCATCAACCGTCGCTTTAACATCAATCTGCTGATGACGATTGCCGCCATCGGCGCGGTTGTCATCGGCGAATTTTTAGAGGCCGCCTTCGTGATTTTCCTGTTTGCCATTGGTGAATCGCTGGAAGGTTTTGTCACCGGCAGGGCGCGGGATGGCCTGCGCGGATTGATCGCACTCAAACCACGCACGGCGCTCAAGCGGACGGCGAGCGGCGAATGGATTGTGTCTGTCGATGAATTGAGCATCGGTGATGAAATCCTCGTCAAGCCCGGCGAACAAATCCCGATGGATGGCATCGTTATTGGCGGCGAAAGCGCGGTGAATCAAGCGCCCATCACCGGCGAAAGCGTACCCGTTTACAAATCAGATGGCGCGGTCGTCTATGCTGGTTGCATCAATGGCGATGGTGCTTTGAACGTCCGTGTCACCCATCACGCCGCAGATAACACGTTGAGTCGCGTCATTCAACTTGTGGAAGAAGCACAGAGCGCAAAATCACCCACACAGCGCGTTATTGATCGCTTCGCCGGATGGTACACCCCCGCTGTTGTGTTATTGGCGGCACTGGTCGCAGGGGCGCCACCGCTCCTCTTTGGCGCGGATTCCGCCGTGTGGCTGTACCGCGCATTGACCATGCTCGTGATTGCCTGTCCGTGTGCGCTGGTCATCAGCACGCCCGTCAGCGTCATCAGCGCCATAACTGCCGCCGCCCGTAACGGCATTCTCATCAAGGGCGGCGCTCATCTGGAAGCATTGGGACAGGTGAACATCATTGCGTTTGATAAAACCGGCACACTCACGCACGGCAAGCCGCAAGTTACGCGCTTTCACAGCCTGCGCTGTTCTACAAATGATGAGGATTGCACCGAATGCGTTGACGTGCTGGCGCTGGCCGCCGCCGTAGAGCGCCATAGTGCCCACCCGCTGGCCCATGCCGTGACTTCTGCCGCCAGAGTGCGTCAACTGGAAGGCGTGTACTCTGCTGATGGCGTACAATCCCTGACCGGACGCGGCGTGCGGGGCGTGGTGGATGGCCGGACAGTGACCGTTGGCAGTCATGCATTGTTTGAGGCGGAATGTCCGCATCCAGATTCGATTTGTGCGCTGGTAAACGAGGCAGAACAGAGCGGACAGACCGCGCTTTTACTCCATGATGGCGATGATGTGCGCGGGTTCTTCACCGTGATTGACCAACCGCGTGAGGACAGCCGCGCCACAATCGCCGAACTCAGTGCGCTGGGCATCCAGACCGTGATGCTAACGGGCGATAATCCGGTTGTCGCGGCGGAAATCGCCCGTCAAACAGGCGTCGATAGCTTCCGCGCTAGCCTTCTGCCGGAAGACAAAGCGAGCGCAATTCAGGGTTTGCAGGCAGACGGTAGCCGCGCCGCGATGGTCGGCGACGGTATCAACGATGCGCCAGCATTGGCGCGAGCTTCTGTTGGTGTGGCGATGGGCGGTGCAGGGAGCGCTCAGGCACTGGAAACGGCAGACATTGCATTAATGCAGGATGACATCGGCAAATTGCCGTATGCGGTGCGACTGGCACGTTTTGCGCGCCACATCATTCGCGCCAATATCGTGCTAACCTTCGTGGTGAAGGTGATTTTTCTGGTATTGGCCGCCGTTGGTTTAACAACCATGTGGGTTGCCATTTTTGCCGATGTTGGCATGACGCTTCTGGTCACGCTCAACGGAATGCGCCCGTTAAGACTCGGTTCAAAGTGAAAGTGGGATACCTCGTCACCCGCGCCGATGGGACATTCCGAAACAAAAAAGGCTTCTGCCCCATCACTGCAAAGAAGCGCATCAGTGAATCAAATATTTGACTCCCATTTTATGGTGCGCGATTTCACCGTCGGCCAATTCGTGCAGAACATCGTCGATGTGACGCATCAGCGACGATGACCAATATCCGGCGCATCTGGCGGGGTCAGCAGGACAAAACCGGGCAACCACAGGCTGGAAATAGCCTTTATGATCGGTCTTTGCGCCTTTTGCGCTCTGTCAGGCCACTTTTCTGGCGTCAGGCACCGGCATGTGATCCCGCCGATGCCTGAGTTTGTTCAGTGGAGTCGTTAAATAGCCTCTTTATAAAAGTAGGTTGTGCGTTTTATGATCTGATTTCCCTTAAAGTAAAAAACATCAATAAATCGCTCGTTAATAATACTTTCATCACGTTTTTTGCCTTCTACACGTCCCCAACACACACACTTATTCCCTTGGATTAACTTATTCTCAATCATGTGTTGACCGCTTGCAATTTCTCTCGTGTTTTCATAGAAGTCAATGAGGTTGGAAAGCCCCTCCATTATTGGATAGCCGGGGCGTTCGTAAACAATATCACTATGAAATATCTCATTGAATTTACCGAACACTCTTTGATCAACTAATTCGAAATATCGAGTTAGGGTCTGATCAATACTGGCATTAGACGGTGTCAGCGCACTGACCAGTTTTTCAACCAAGTCTGTAATACACTGTTCAGCATCTTTATCAAGACAAGACATGTAATTGTATAATTCGAGCCTAGCCGGCAACCACACCCAACGCATGAGATAGAATTGGGATATAATCACGCAAAATGGATAGCTTA
>REDR01000105.1 GCA_007693385.1 Anaerolineaceae bacterium | reverse complement strand
TCAACGTGCCCGTGTGGGCAGATCAGCGGCAGGTCGGCGGCCTGCTGGTAGAGCGCTTGCTCGATGTCGTTTGCATTTGACATGCGATTTTGTCTCCTGTGGTTACAGCGTCGCGTGAATGTGGTTATCGTCACCGGTGAACGCGGTATCCGGTATGATGAACACCTCGCGCTGATTGAACGGATCGCGCTGTGTGGTCTGGATGGCCGCGCCGTTAAACGTCAACGCCCTCATGCCCGCCTGATTCCCGCTTTTGTGGTCGATGCTCAATGTGCAATTTTTGTCCAGATAACGGAATCGGACTTCCGCTTGTGTGAACTCGGTGGGTAAGCACGGATCAATAATCAGCGCGTCCATCGTCGGGCGAATGCCGTACATCCAATCATAGACCATGCGTATGGCGTAGGCGATGCTACCGGTCAGGAACGTATTTTTGCCGCGATTGCGATAACGCGGGATGTCCTCCCACACGTTGACCACCCCGTAAGGCGCGGATAGCGTCTGCGCGACAGGGTGCGCGGTCTGGTCATAGGGCAGTAGATATTTTAGCGTTTGGTACAGCAGATCGCCTTGTCCGGCTGTAGCGAGTGCCCGCCCCAGAAAGCCGTGACTGCCCTGATTATACGGGTTGGCGTGTTCGGAACGGCCAACCGGCGAATCACCGGATGCCATACGCCCGACTTTCGCCACCGGTTCGCGGTCAAACGGCGGATAATTCAGATGATAGCCCATATCGGTCTTGAGGAAATCCAACTCTTTCAGGCAAGAATCGACCAGATCGGGCACGGCGACGCCCGATATAATCGACCACCAGTTCGCGCCAGCGTAGACGCGGCGCTGGCCGTCGGGGTCTTGCGGGCTGAATAACCAGTGACCATCATCGTTGAAGAAGCCGTTGAAGTAACCTTCGGCATTATAAGCGTGTTGACGTAACGCATCGCGCAGGCAAAGCGCATGATGGCGGTATTTCTCGCTGATCTGCTGGTAATCTTCGGGCGCAAACATACCGCGCTTGACTAGCGCCGCTAAAATTTCCTCCATCCAAGTCAAGCACATAATCACCTGATTGGTAATCATCACGCCTTCGCCGCGCCCTTCCAGTCCGGCCTGATTCACGGTGTCCAACCATTCGCCCTCATGTAGTTTAATCAGGCCGTGTTCGCCGATGTTTTCCGGTGCGATGAAGAATTCAACAGCCTTGAGTGCGTGTTGCAACACGCTATCGACCTGTGTCGCGGGCTGGTCAAGCCACGGGATGCGCTCATCGAGCAAGGCGAAATCTTTGGAGTAGGCCAGATATTCATACAGCATCTCGATCACCCACGCGCCCGCGTCTACATGCTGGCGCACGTCGCGTTCTTTACCGGCGTGCCCCTTCGCGGAATAATGACGCGGCACCCAGCCATCCACGCGCTGGCACGATAATTCGATGAGGATGATCTGCCGCGTCCATGCCGGTTCTAAGTGCGCCATCGCCGCGAAGTCGTTGGCGGAGTCTCGCCCGCCACGCATCCCGGAAGGGTGGCCGCGATCTAGCGAGCAAACCCAATCCAATTGAAGCGGTAGCCACTCATTGGTGTATTGATCGAGTGCCGCATCCGGCGATTGAACGCGGCGACGGTTCATCATCACATCAAACGCGCGGCGCAGATGGTCGATTTCCTCCGCGATATTTTCAGCCTGTAGGAAACGCGCCGGTTGACGGGCGATAGCCACCGGTGGCAGGCGATAATCTTCGGATAGCGGAGTCCACGCGAGAACCTGCTGGATAGAGCGCGTTTCTTCTGGCGCTAGCTCAAAATCATATTGCAACGCGGCGACGGGCGGATAGGCGAAGATGTAATTTTTGTCATTGTATTCGCCCCATGCGCCGCCATCCGTCAGACCCAGTTCGAGGCGGTCAGCGAATAGCGCGGACGGGTTCTGCCATGTGCCCTGACCGGTGAATTTTTCATAGCTGATTTCCGCCGAAGACGCGCCGGAAATCGTTGACCATAGCACCGCGCCGCGTCGATTTTCAGCGCGGCATTTCGGATCAGTCAGGTATGTGGAAAAGCCGAGCCGTTCCGCTTCGTCATTGCAGAAGGCGGTTTGTAAGTACCATTCCGGTTTGTCCCATGCGTCCATGTTGGCCCATTGCATCGCATGTCGCAAGACCGGCAGAACCTTGAGCGTGATCGGCGTGGTGCGGAGGTTGGTCACTTCGATCATCTGCACGATGGCCGGTTCATCTGCCGGGATGAGGATTTTTGTCACCACGCGCACGCCTTGATTTTCAATCAAATAGGTAGCGTGCGATGGGGCGAACGTGATTTCGATGCGGTCTGGCTGACGATCTGGCCGGTTGTTACCGGCTAGCGGATGAAAGAAATTGGTGAATGCGCCCTCGCTGAATTGCGGCGAATCGATCCACGTCAGCCACGTTGAATCGCGCTCGTAGCGGTCACGCCGAAATAGCATCACATCGCTAGGCGGGAACGCCTGCGCGTAATCAAGCCCGAACTGATCGACACGTAACAGAATTTTTTTATTCTGATAGATGTAGTCCCACGCCGCCGGTAAGTTCAGCGTTTTGATGCGAAAAGATGCGGGTGGGTCTTGCAGAAATTCACCATAATTTCGTAAGTTCAGTTCGGAGAGCTTCATAAAATTATCCTTAATGTGCAGTCAATCACGTTCTATATAAATGGCTACCACAGGACTCGCGTATTTTGAGTTCAATGGGTAACACCGTCGAGGCGGGCGGCGTATCGGGGTTATCAGCCTGCGAATCTAACAGGCGCATTGCGTATGTTCCCATGAGTTCCGTCGGGACATGGATTGTCGATAATGCCGGACGCACCAGCGAGGCGATCTCGGTATCATCGACGCTGACCATCGCTATATCTTCGGGGATGCGGATACCGTGATCGAACAGGAAGCGCATCGCGCCGATAGCGACTTCATCGTTGACGGCAAATATTGCTGTCGGGCGGCGGTCATTTTGCATGATGAGCTTTTTGGCGCTCTCGTAGCCTTCCTGCGTGGAATTTTGCAGGCCAGCCTGCACCGAAAAACCTGATGGCGTGGGCAGGTCATTGGTCTGCAACGCCTTCATATAGCCGATGTGACGCTCGTCAATGCGGCCTATGTGGGCGATTTCGCGGTGTCCCAATCCGATCAGGTGCATGACCGCCCGATATGCCGCATCTTCACGGTCAAACAACACGGCGGGCAGATCGAACACCGCTTTTTCCAGACATACAATATTTTTGATGCGCTGTGTTATCTTCTCGAATAGCGGAATATGGCGCTTATTTTCCAGCGCGAGATGGGGCGACAGCAGGATTAACGATGATACTTCTTCATCGTGGATGTGTTCATTGAACAACACCGGATCATGCAGTTGGTTGATGAAGTGGACGAAGCGCACGCGCTTATGTGCATGGTAGGCTTCATCGTAGATACCGGCCAGAATCGCGCCGTAGTAGGGGCGCTTGAGCATGGCGGTTGTGCCGCCGACGATCACACCTATCTGTCGCTCGGCATGATGCCCTTCGGATTTCAGGCTTTGCGCGAATTTATTAGGGCGATAGCCTAGCTCGTCGATGGCCTTTAGGACGCGCTGTTTGGTTTGTTCGTTGACGATGCGCGGGCCGTTGTTAATCACATACGACACCACAGCCGACGAAACACCGGCATGTTTGGCGACATCTTTTTGTGTAACAGAATTTTTTGAACGCGGCATGATCTTATTCCCTCACAAGAACGTTGGTTTCCGCAATTTTATAACAACGTCCCGTTTGACATCCCATCAAATCAATAGTATCATAATTCTAAACGTGTGTCTATACGAATAGATTTTCATTTGAAACGCTATAGACATGAATTAAAAACAGTTGTCCGTTTTATCGAAAAGAACAGTGGAGGATACAAATGAATAACTTATCCCGGCGTTTAACAGTGATGATGGTTCTGCTGTCATTGCTCATCATCCCGGCAGTTTCAGCGCAGGATGATGTGGTGACGATACGCTTCTGGAACGCGGATACATCCGGCGCGACGGAAGCCGCCATCGAAGCATGGAATAGCGATAACCCCAATATTCAAGTCGAGTTCGTGCCGTACAGCAACGACGATTCCGGCCATACGCAGGTTGACACCGCTTTGCTGGCCGGTCAGGTTGACGCGATGATTAACTTCGGTATTCAGCGCGTTGATAGCCGTGCGCGGGCGGGACTTTTCGCTGATCTCAGCGAGTTACTGCCCGACTTTGACATCGTGGAAGAATTCGGCACGGAAAGCACCACTTACGGCGATGCGGTCTACGCGATTCCGGCGGGTGCTTCATTCTTCATGACTTACATCAACGCGGACGCTTTCGCGGAAGCGGGAATCGAAGTGCCGGAAAACTGGACGTGGGAAGAATTCATCGCCATCGCTGAAGAACTGACCACCGGCTCCGGCCCGTCAACCCGTTACGGTGCGATGCTCCCGACGTGGCCGTGGATGGATGAGGTCGCCGCTTATGAGCGCGGTTGGGACTTCAACGTGAATGTTGACGCATGTACGACTAACTTCGATGATCCGATCTGGGCGGAAGTGGCGACAATCCGTTACGAACTGGAAACTGTCGCGGGTGCGGCTCTGCCTTATGCTGAAGCGCGTGCCGCGCAACTGGTACAACAAAATCAGCTTTACGGCGAAAGCGTCGCTATGATTATCTCCGGTACATGGATTCTGCGCTCGACACAGAACACCGTCGAACTACCGCGTGACTTCGTGACCACGTTCGCGCCGGTGCCGTCGCTGACCGAAGATGGCTTCCCGTATCGCTCCGGTAAATTCGATGACTTCATGGCGGTGGCCGCTAACTCGGATCATCCAGAAGAAGCGGCGCAGTTCCTCGCGTGGCTAGCCACCGATGGCTATCTGTTCTACACGGAAAAAGGCCGCTTCCCGGCATGGCAAGGCTTTGATGCCGAAGTAGTCGCCGAAGTGTACTTCAGCGGGTTTGAAGTGCCCGCCGAAGAAATTCTCGATATTGAGGCATTCATCCGCGTCGCGCTGGATAACACTCGCCCCTTAGCGCCGCAACAGGAACTATTGGGTAACGCTGAATTGCAGACGATCTGGCGTGAAGAAGCGGTGCGCGTGTTCAACGGTGAGCTGACCGGTGAAGAGGCGAGCGCCAACATGAAGGAACGCGGGGATCGCGCTCTGGCTTCGTTGTGCGACTAATCCCGTAAAATGATATAAGACAGTCGGGGGCGGATGGATGATATTCGCCCCTTTTCTATCTACCTAGATGCGAAAGTGATTTATCATGGCGACGATCAGACCGAATTTGCGGCGGGCAGAGATCAAGCCGGAGCAACCCAAACGCTCGTCTCTGCGGATGAAGGACAATGTAGCCGCTTATCTGTTGATATTCCCGAATATGGCGGTCTTTTTCCTGTGGGTATTGTTACCGGTCATCTTCACTTTTTTCCTGTCGTTCACCGAATGGAACTTCCTCGAAGGTATCGACAATGTGCGGTTTTCGGGGGTTGATAACTACCGTAATTTGATGGATGACCCGTGGTTCACGGATTCCATGATTAACACGACGCTTTATACGATAGTCGTCGTGCCGGTGACGATGGCGCTGGGGCTTTTCTTCGCGCTGTTGCTGGATAAACAGGTTTATCTGCCGGTAATCCCGCGCATCTTGATCTTCATTCCGTACATCACCAGCCCCGTCGCCATCGCCGCCATCTGGATGACACTATTCAGCCCGAACTGGGGGCCGATCAACGTTTTTCTGTTCGACACATTCGGCATCGAAGACCCGCCAACGTGGTTTGCTAGCTCTACTTGGGCGCTACCAGCGCTGATGATCGTCACCATCTGGAAGGGGATCGGCTATAACGCGCTGATCTATCTAGCCGGTTTGCAGAGCATCCCCGAAAGCCTGTACGAGGTGGCCGCTATTGACGGCGCGGGCTGGTGGACGCGCTTCAAATCAGTGACGTTGCCGCTTCTTTCGCCGACGACATTCTTTTTGGGTATCACCGGCGTGATGACATCTTTCCGCGTGTTTGAGCTGGTCGCGGTCATCACACAGGGCGGGCCGGGCACTTCGACGACAGTCATCGCGTATTCGATTTATCGGGCGGGCTTTTCGTTCTATCGCATGGGGTATGCCTCCGCGATGGCGGTCATTATGCTCATCATCGTTATCACTTTCACTTATGTGCAATGGCGCATTCAACAGCGCCAGACACGCTTTATGCGTGATTAGCGCGGGAGAATTCTAGCTATGTCTGGTAATAATGCCCATTTCGCTCAGTTCATTCAGCATCGCAAGCAGAAAAACTGGACGCGCAACATTGGTGATAAGTTACGCAAAGCCGGTGTAACGTTGCTGGTGTTCGTATTCTGCTTCATGATGGTTATTCCGTTCATCTGGACGATCTCCTCGTCGCTCAAAGCGGAGCGCGAGATATTCGCTTATCCGCCGCAATTCTTCCCGACGGAAGTCACGTTCGATAACTACTTGATCGTGATGGGACAACACGAACGCATCCGTCCGCAAGTATCGTTAGCGCGGGCATACTGGAACTCAATCATCGTCACGATCCCGGGCGTGATCGGGCCGTTAGTGACGGCCATCCTCGCCGCCTATGCTTTCGCCCGCCTCAAATTTCCGGCCAGAGACTTTCTGTTCTTCCTGTATCTGGTGACGATGATCGTGCCTATTCAGGTATTGATCGTGCCACAATTTATGCTGGCGAATGCGCTCGGCATCTATAATACGCATTGGGCGCTTATCATCCCGTATCTGTCGGTGGCCTATGCGGTGTTCTTGCTGAGGCAGTCGTTCATGTCTATTCCGCAGGATTTGATCGACGCGGCCAAGATTGACGGAGCGGGGCATCTGGGCGTCATCCGTCATGTGATCGTGCCCGCTTCTAGCGCCACGATTGCCGCACTCGCCATCCTGTTGTTCGTATGGCGCTGGAATGACTTTACGCATCCGCTCATTATGCTCAACCGGCGTGACCTTTACACTATTCCGCTAGCGCTCTCGGCGCTGATTCAAGATCGGGAAAACGCTCGCACCGGTGGCCTGTTAGCCGGTACGATACTGGCTATCTTGCCGCTATTCGTCGTCTTTGTGATCGCCAACCGGCAATTCATCCGTAGTATGGTTCACACCGGAGTAAAGGGGTAAAACACACACAATGTCACATCAATTCAACAGCAACACAGTAGATTATGACGTGGTGGTATGCGGCGGCGGGTTGGCCGGACTGTCGGCGGCGGTGGCGGCGGCGCGAAGCGGCGTCAAAACATGCTTGATACAGGATCGGCCGGTTCTGGGCGGCAATAGCTCCTCCGAGATACGGGTGACGGTGCATGGTGCGGGGCAACATCACGGCTACGGGCGCGAAACCGGCATCATCTCTGAGTTATTGATCGAAGAACGGGCGCAGAATCATGAGCCGATGTTTGAAAATGGCTGGGTGAACAGTATATGGGATATGACCATGTACGATCTCGCCATGCAGACCGAAAACCTGACGCTATACTTGAATACCAGCATCATCGACGTGTTGAAGGACGAGGAGCGCACAGTCAGCGCGGTTGTTGGGCGCGTCGCCAATGCGGAGACGGACATCACGTTTAAGGGGCGCTACTTCATCGACTGTACCGGCGACGCGATTGTGGCGGCGATGGCCGGTTGCGAGTGGCGCATGGGGAGCGAAAGCCGCGCCGAATTCGACGAGCCGCACGCGCCACTTGAGGCCAGCAGTGCGACGATGGGTAACTCCATTCACATCAAAGCTCGCGACATGGGGCGGCCTGTACCCTATAAACTGCCGTCATGGG
>REDR01000113.1 GCA_007693385.1 Anaerolineaceae bacterium | reverse complement strand
CTTATGGTCATTTATTGAAACCCTTTTCGATGGGGTGATGTCGATTTCAACGACTGCTCCGCCCCAAATCGTAAACTACTGTAATTGACTTTGCAAAAGCGGTTCCTCTAAACTTCCAGTTTATTGACAAGTCCCGCGAAATGAGATAATCTCTAAAATATGTGTAATCGATTACATCGGTTGCGCCTTTTCTTAGATGTAGTATGTAATCGATTACATAAAAACTAAATTTTTTGAGTTTAAGGTCTTTATGTATGAACGACCCTCTCATCGAAATCAAAGATATTCGTAAGGCTTTCGGCGCAGTTCAAGCGTTGAAAGGGATTAGCTTCACGATTGATCCGGGCGAAATCGTCGCGCTCGTCGGTGATAATGGCGCAGGTAAATCGACACTGGTCAAGATCATCTCGGGACTGTTTCCACCCACTAGCGGCGAAATCATCTTCAATGACAAACTAGTCAAATTCCGTCACCCGTCGGACGCGCTCAACGCCGGGATCGAGACCGTCTATCAGCATCTCGCCCTCATTGAGCAATTAGATGTGGCCGACAATGTGTTTCTCGGTCGGGAGACGACACGATGGGGCGCAATTGGCCGCTTTCTCGGCGTAATGAACCGTAAACAGATGCGCGTTGATACGCGAGTCGCGCTTGATGATCTGCACATCAAAATCCCTGCGCCGACGATGCCGGTTCGCATGATGAGCGGCGGCCAACGGCAGGCGGTCGCCATCGGTCGGGCGATCACATGGGGGCGACAACTGCTCATCCTCGATGAACCGACGGCGGCACTCGGTGTGGAGGAGACCGAGCAAGTGTTGCAGATGATCGAGCGATTGCGCGATACCCGCAAAATCGGCCTGCTCATCATCAGCCACAACATGCGCGATGTATACCGCATCGCGGATAAGATCGTTGTGTTGCGTCAGGGCGTCCACGCCGCCACGCTCGATAAAACCGAGACGAACCCCAATGACATAGTCGCTTACATCACCGGCGCTAAAGACGGCAACATCGTTCAAGTTGAGGCGTAAGGAGGCATCATGGCGACGATCAAACAGGTAGCCGATTTCGCGCAAGTTTCCGTAGCGACGGTATCCCGTGTCATCAACAAGAATGGCTACGTCAGCCCTGATCTTGAGGAACGGGTGCGGCAGGCGATGGACACGCTCCACTATCAGCCGAATTCAGTTGCCCGTAGCCTGCGCACACAACGTTCGATGACGGTTGGCCTGTTGATACCGCAGTTAGACCATCCCTTCTTCAGTACGCTGGCCTTTGCCATCGAAAGAAGTCTATTCGGTGACGACTACCGGACTCTGATCTGTAGCGCGGAGGAAAACCCCGAAAAAGAGAATGCCTATGTTGAGATGTTCATGGCGCAACGGGTGGACGGTGTAATCTGTGTGCCGACCGGACACAGCGCCCCCAACGTCGCCCGCTTGATCGAACGCGAAATCCCGCTGGTGTTGGTTGACCGCGATCTGCCACAGATCACCGCCAGCCGGGTACGGACGGACAACGACATGGGCGGCTACACCGGCATTAAGCATCTGCTCGATCTCGGTCACCGGCGCATTGGCGTGATCGGCACACCGGCTTATAGTGAGCCGATGATTAAGCGTATGGAAGGCGTCCTGCGTGGCCTTCAGGAATACGACATCGACTATCAACCGGAATTACTCGTCACCGGTACGTTACAACAATTCGAGATGGGCTTTAACACCGCCATCGAGATGTTGAGGACGGCGGAACGCCCGACGGCCATCTTCGCGCTGACCGATGTGATCGCCATCGGCGGTTTACATGCGGCGGCCAAGCTCGGCTTGAGCGTGCCCGGCGATATTTCCGTGATGGGTTTTGACAATATCCCGCTGGCCGCTTATAGCATTCCGGCACTGACGACGGTCGCTCAACCGATCTATGCGATGGGTGAAACGGTCGCGCGGCTCTTGTTAGGGCATCTGGCCGATGAGACACAACCGGCGGAAACGATCATCATGCAGAATGAATTGATCGTCCGGCAATCGACCGACCGACCGAAATAATCACATTTTTCGATAAATTTTAGGATTAACGGTGAAGATATGAGCGTAAATGCACAACCCGCAAAACCACAATCACCTCCGGCTAGAAAGATCAACATCACGGAGATCATCGCCAGATACGGCATCGTGTTTGTGCTGGTGGCGATGGTGATTTTGATGAGTATTCTTTCGCCCATCATCCGCGGCGAACAATACTTTCTGACCGTCAATAACCTGATTCAAGTCGGCCTGCAAGCGTCGATCAATGCGATCATCGCCGTCGGCATGACGTTCATCATCACCAGTGGCGGCATTGATCTGTCCGTCGGTTCGATTGTCGCACTGTGTGGGGTGGTAGCGGCGCTGGCAATGCGCGATCTCGGCATTGGCCCGGTGGGTGGCTTTCTGGTTGCGGTCAGCGTCGGGACGATGTGTGGTCTATTCAACGGCTTGCTGATCACGCGCATCAATCTTGCACCGTTCATCGCCACGCTGGGCACGATGGGCATCTTTCGCGGGTTGGCGCTCGTCACCAGCGAAGGCCGGTCGATCTATGGCTTTGATGCGGATTTCAACACGTTTTTTAGCTACCGCATCTCGCTTCCCTTCGGCGACAACGTCACCTTGCCGGTCGCGGTGGTCTTCGCGCTGTCCATCGCGCTGATCTTCTGGTTCATCATGGGGCATACGCGCTTTGGAAAATACACCGTCGCCATCGGCGGCAACGAGGAGACCGCCCGCCTTGCCGGAATCCCGGTCAAGCGTTACAAGCTCGGCATTTACGCGCTCGGCGGCTTTTTGACGGGTATCGCGTCCGTGCTATTACTGGCGCGTCTGCGCTCCGGCGATCCGACCTTTGGACGGTTGTTCGAGTTGGACGCAATCGCGGCGGTGGTCATGGGTGGCACGAGTTTGATGGGCGGCGAAGGCACGATATGGGGGACGATCGTCGGGGCACTCATCATCAGTCTGGTGCGGAACGCCATCAACATCTTCAACGTGCCAAGTTACTGGCAAGAGGTCATCATCGGTTCGGTGATCGTGCTGGCGGTCATCCTCGACCAATGGCGACGTAAACAAGCACAAAAAGTTTAGAGCGAATATTTCGGAGCGGGCGAGATTTCATCGTCCGCCGATATTGACAGACGGCGAAAGCAAGTCGGTTTTAAGGAGGACGCGATAGGAAGAAAACGATTACATATCCGTAAAAGTATTCATGAAGAATAGAGTTTTGAAGGAGTGAATAGAGATGAGAAAAATCACAACATTATTGATGCTGGTTGCGCTGGCGATTCTGGCGATTGTGCCGGCGACCACTGCGCAAGATAGCACGATCCGCATCGGCGCATTGGTTAAGAACGAGTCCAACCCTTACTTCCTGACGATGGCCGACGGCTATCGCTTCGCGGCGGAACGCTACGGCATCGAGATCGTCATCGGTAGTACACCGACTGAAGACGCGGCGGATGAGCAACTTGCCATTCTGGAAAGCTGGCTGAACGAAGGCGGCTTCGATGCGTTCATCGTGACGCCGTTTCGCGCTACTAGCTTGAACAGTGGTCTGGTCGAAGCCAGTGCACGCGGTATCCCGATCATCAACATCGACGAATTGATTCCGGCGGACGCGCAAGAAGGCATTGACCTCGCCGCGCAGATCGCATCGAACAACGTTCGCGCCGGTGGGCTAGCCGCTGACTACACGTTGCGCGTGGTCGAAGCGGGTTCAGAAGTGGCCGTGATCGAAGGCGCACCCGGTACGACCAGCAGTATCGACCGCGTGACCGGCTTCGTGGATGGCGTGACGGCGGGCGGCCTGAATGTCGTCGCTAGCCAGACGGCCAACTGGGATCGCGCGGAAGCGTTCAATGTGGCGACCAACATCTTGCAGGCCAACCCCAACGTTCGCGCCATCTTCGCCGCCAATGACGGCATGGGACTCGGCGCGGTGGAAGCGGTTGAAGCGGCTGGTCTGACCGGGCAGGTCATCGTCACCAGCGTGGACGCCATTCCCGAAGCCATCGCCGCCGTTGAAGAAGGGCGTTTGGCCGGTACAGTGGCACAGTACCCCGATGAGATGGCAATTCTCGCAGTGGAAGCGATCCTCAAGGTAATCGATGGTCGTCCCATCGCGCCGGAGATCGAGTCGCCGGTGGTCATCATCACCGCTGATAACGTCGATACAGCAGGAAGCCGTCTGGGTGATCCGGCTCTCGGTGATCTGCGGATCGGCGCTTTGACCAAGAACCTAAGCAACGAGTTCTTCCTGACGATGATCGAAGGTTACGAGATGGCGGCGGCGGATTTCGGCATTGAGATCATCACCGGTAGCACGCCGTCAGAAGATGCGGCGGATGAACAACTCGCCATTCTGGAAAGTTGGTTGAACGAAGGTGGCTTCGACGGTTTCGCCGTGACGCCATTCCGCGCCACCAGTTTGAATAGCGCTCTGGCCGAAGCGACAAGCCAGGGTATCCCGTTGATTAATCTCGACGAGTTGATCCCGGCGGACGCGCAAGAAGGCATTGACCTCGCCGCACAGATCGCATCGAATAACGTGCGCGGCGGTTCAGTCGCGGCTGACCTGGTGCTGGCGCTGGTGGATGCGGGCGCGGATGTAGCCGTGATCGAAGGGGCGCCGGGCACGAGTAGTAGCATCGACCGCGTGACTGGCTTCACCGATACCGCCAGCGCGGGTGGCTTGAATGTCGTCGCCAGCCAACCGGCCAACTGGGATCGCGCGGAAGCGTTCAACGTAGCGACCAACATTCTGCAATCGAACCCCAACGTGCAGGCCATCTTCGCCGCCAATGACGGCATGGGCTTGGGCGCGGTGGAAGCCATCGAAGCCGCCGGTTTGACCGGGCAGGTGATCGTGGTCAGCGTCGATGCCATCCCGGAAGCGTTGGCCGCCGTTGAAGAAGGACGTCTGGCCGGTACGGTGGCACAGTTCCCCGATGAGATGGCTTATCTCGCAATCGAAGCGCTCATCAAAGTGATCGAAGGTCGCCCGATTGCACCGTTCATCGAGTCGCCGGTGATCGTCATCACGCAGGATAACCTGCCCTAGACAGAACCTGCACCATTCATCACAATCAGCGGGCGATCCGGCGAACGGGTCGCCCGCATCGAGTCTGAGCATTGGGACGCAAACCAATATGTCATACATCCTCGCCATAGACATTGGTACATCCAGCGCGAAAACCGTGCTGTTCGACGCCTCCATCGCACAGATCATCGCAGAGGCCAGTCATGAATATCCCATCCACAAACCGACACCCGAACGCGCCGAGCAAAACCCCGATGACTGGTGGGCGGCGGTCGTCTATACGACTCAGCAAGTGATGGCGACCAGCGCGGTCAACCCCGCCGACATCGCCGCCATCGGCCTGACCGGACAAATGCACGGTACTGTCCTGATTGATGCCAACCATCAACCGATCCATCCGGCCATCATCTGGGCGGATCAGCGGAGCGCGGAACAGGTGGAGCAACTGACGGCGACGCTCGGCACGGAAAACTACGTCGCTATCGCCGGAACGTTGCCCGCCGCCGGATTCATGGGCGCGACCCTGCTCTGGTTGTATCAACACACCGACTTACTCGAATTGACGCATTATGTGATCTTTCCGAAAGACTACATCCGGCTACGGCTGACGGGCGAAACCGCGACGGAGATCAGCGACGCTGCCGCTAGTGGCATCTTCGATGTTCGTGCACAAAGCTGGTCGGAGCGCATCATCAAGGCGGCGGGCTTGCCCGATCATATCTTCCCGACAATACTCGGCTCGACCGACATCGCCGGAACGCTCACTATGAGCGCCGCCGCCGCACTCGGCTTACGGTCGGGGACGCCGGTCGTGGCCGGATGCGCGGATCAACCGGCGCAGGCCATCGCCAATGGCCTGATCGTGCCCGGTCGGGCTTCGGTGACGACGGGTAGCGGCGGGCAGGTCTTCGCCCCGCTATCACTGGCTGACGACGCGCCTCTGCCGGTTGATCCGCGTCTGCATGTGTTGAACCACGCCGTGCCAGATTCGGCTTATATTCTCGGTGCGATGCTTTCCGCAGGGCTGGCGCTCCGCTGGTTGCGTGGAATCACCGGCTTATCCGGTGTACCCGATGCGTATGCCATCCTCAGCGCGTCAGCGGCGACGGTTCGCCCCGGCGCGGACGGCTTGATCTTCCTGCCTTATCTCACCGGCGAACGCACGCCACACATGAACCCGTCGGCGCGGGGCGTCTTCTTCGGCTTAAGCGACTATCACGGACGCGGGCATCTGGCGCGGGCGGTGATGGAAGGCGTCGCCTTCGCTTTGCGGCAAATTCTGGAAATCACTTTGCCGCTATCTGGCGACGTGGAGACGATCATCGCCACCGGCGGCGGCGCGGAGAGCGACGTATGGCGCGGCATTCAAGCTGATGTATTCGGGTTGCCCCTGCAAAAGTCGCTCTTGCGGGAGCAGACATGTATCGGCGCGGCGGTTCTGGCCGGTGTGGGGACGGGCGTGTACGCATCGCTAGATCAGGCGTGCGAGTCGGTCAGACGTTACGGGGCAGTGACTGCGCCGGTGGCCGATCACCACGCCGCATATCAGCCCATCTATGATCGTTTTCTGCGCTTGTATCCTCTGCTCAAAAATGAGATGGGTGAACAAATTATACACGATTGATAGACTTCTGTTGATTACTGAAGAAAGGTAAAACAATGGCGCAATACGGCGCACACGCATTCGTATGGGTCGGAGAGTGGACGATGGAAAGTGGCAATTATGCCATTGAACAGGCGGGTGCGGTCGGGTTCGATTTCATCGAAATTCCTCTGCTCAAGCCAGCGGCATTCGATTCTGCCAGTCATAAAGCCGCGCTGAAAAAGGCGGGCATCAGTGCGACCTGTTCGCTGGCGCTTCCGGCGGATGTTCATATGCCGTACTATCCAGAAAAAGCACGTCAATTCCTTTTCGATGCACTGGAACAGGTCGAACGTCTGGGTAGTCAATATCTGGGCGGATGTACCGCCTATTCGCTCGGTGTCTTGACCGGTCAACCACCCACATCGGCAGAATGGCAGACGGTGGCCGATGTGATGAAAGACGTTACAGCCGAAGCGCAACGACGCGGAATTGTGATGGCGCTGGAAGCGTGTAATCGCTATGAGACATATCTCTATAACAGTCTGGCCGACACCCGTGCAACAATCCTTGCGGTTGGCGCGGATAACCTTAAGCTCCACGCCGATACATACCACATGAACATCGAAGAAGAAGGATTTTATCAGCCGCTGGTGGACTGCGCGGATGTGCTGGACTACATTCATATGAGCGAAAGCCATCGCGGACTAGTCGGTAGCGGCACGGTGAACTGGGACGAAGTTTGGCGCGGGCTGGCTGATGCGGGATTCACCGGAAAGCTGGTCTTAGAGTCGTTCGCGGCAATCAATCCTGATCTGGCGGCGGCTACATGCCTGTGGCGTCCTCCTAATCAGGGCGCGGATGTGCTATCCCGTGAAGGGCTAGCGTTCCTCAAGCGTGGCGTCGAGCAGTACGGGTTATACCCGTCTTAGTGGAATGTTCGTGGATCTCAAGCGGTATAAGTGATGGTGAAACCAGAGCGGGCGCATATTCATTGGTACAGGACACACTCGACAGGACGTTAAGCCCTTCGATCTGGAAGACGTAGCGCGAGCGTTTGACAGCGCCCTCACCCCTTACAAATCTCGTTTGAACGAAGCCCGGTCGGATGACTGAGGCTTATTTTGATTCAGGAGGAATCACATGCCCAAGCAAACACGCAAGAAAAGACAAAACCGCCCTACCCTATCAGCGACGACCACCATCGGACTCGACATCGGCTA
>REDR01000109.1 GCA_007693385.1 Anaerolineaceae bacterium | reverse complement strand
AGATGAAGTTGTAACTTGCTTTCGTGATGGTATTGTCACACTACGCAAGAACCGACGAACAGCGGGTTTCACAAATTCCTTGAAGGAAATTGGCTATCAGGGAATACGAAAAGGCGATCTTGTCATTCATCAAATGGATGCTTTTGCCGGAGCAGTCGGAGTATCTGATTCAGATGGCAAGGGCACTCCTGTCTATTCAGTGTGTCAGCCAATCAACGGTGCAAATCAATATTATTACGCCTATATTGTGCGTGAGATGGCTCGTACTCAATGGATTGCGGCATTAGCCACAGGCATCAGAGAGCGGTCAACTGATTTCCGTTACAATACTTTTGCTAATCAACTTATCCCCCTCCCACCACCCGACGAGCAAGCCGCGATTGTGACCTTTCTCGACGCGGCGGAGACGCGCATCCGGCGTTACATCCGCGCCAAGCAGAAGCTCATCAAGCTCTTGAACGAGCAGAAGCAAGCCATCATCCAGCAGGCCGTGACACGCGGACTCAATCCCGACGCGCCGATGAAGGATAGCGGCGTCGAGTGGCTAGGGGAGATTCCGAGTCATTGGGAGGTGCGGCGGTTTAAGTTTACTTGCCAAATTACAAGTGGTCAGATAGATCCCAGAGAAATGTCATATCGAGACCATGTTTTAATTGCCCCCAATCACATTGAAAGTGGTACAGGTAGATTACTTTACACGGAAACCGCAGATGAACAAGGAGCAATTAGCGGCAAATACTTTGTAAAAGATGGTCAAGTGATTTATAGTAAAATTCGTCCTAATCTTAGAAAAGTAACTATTGCTCCCTTTGACTGTTTATGTAGTGCGGATATGTATCCCATAACTCCGAATAATCAGCAAATTAAACCGAACTATTTAATGATGTTATTGCTCTCAAAGCAAATTACTCAATTTTTGGTGGATGCTTCGTTGCGTGTGGCTATGCCGAAAGTTAATCGTGAAGTCTTGACCAACTGTTGGCTGTGGTATCCGTCTGTTGAAGAACAAGACATAATAATGAAATACCTAGATGATAAGTTTTCACCACTCGATATAGCTATTGAATTTGCTAAAAATCAAATCGCCCTCATCCGCGAATACCGAACACGCCTGATTGCCGATGTGGTTACGGGCAAAGTCGATGTGCGCGGGCTGACGTTCGCCATGCCGGAAGCATTTGATGAGGATGGTCTGCTTGATGTGGATGAGGATGACGGCTATCTGGATGATAGCTTGTTGGATGAGGACGAGTTAGAAGGGATGGACGATGAACAACCCGACTAAACAGGCGTTGACGCTGGACGACTTGCGCGGCCTGCGCGGGCAAATTCTGGCGATTGTGGCGCGGAACAAAGCGGAAGATGTGCGCGTGTTCGGCAGTGTGGCGCGGGGAGAGGCCACGCCGGAAAGCGATGTCGATTTTCTGGTCACGTTCCAGCCGGGCGCCAGTCTGTATGACCTCTCCGGCCTTGTGCTAGACCTCAAAGAATTGTTGGGGTGTGATGTGAACGTGGTCAGCGACCATCCCGGCCTGCGCGAACGCTTTCGCCGTCGCATCATGCGGGATGCCGTGCCGTTATGAAACTGACGCGGGAGTATCTGCAAGATATTTTGACGTATATCGGCCATCTGGAAACGTTCGCGGCGGATGGGCGCGATGCGCTTTATGGGGATGTGCGGACGCGGCTTGCCGTCCAGCGTTCTTATGAGATTATCGGGGAAATCGTCAAGCGGTTGCCAGATGAGCTACTGGCGCAACAGCCGCACATCCAATGGCGACAGATAAAGGGCTTTCGTGATGTGCTGATTCACCAATATGACGCGGTGGATTTAGAGATTGTCGCGCAAGCATTAGCGGATTTGCCGAATCTGCGGGCGGCGGTTACGGTGATGTTGGCGAGCTTGCCGGAAGATGATGAAGGAGACGACGATGCCGAAGACTGATACCAGCGAATGGGGTTTGGAAACAACGATTGTCAACGCGATGCTGGATCGTGGATGGATCGCGGGCCAGCCGACGGACTATAACCGCGAATACGCGGTTGATCTCGTTCAGCTCCGCGCCTTTTTGCAGGCCACCCAGCCGGACGCGCTCGACCACCTCTCGCTGTCTGCCGACGAGCCATCAGGACGGCAATTTCTAGCGCGTCTACAGGGCGAAATCACCAAGCGCGGCGTGATTGATGTTCTACGGAAAGGCGTCAGTCATGGCCGCCTCAACGATCTGCGCCTGTTTTACGGCACGCCGTCGGCGGGCAATCCCACCGCGCAAGCCCGTTATGCCGCCAACCGCTTCAGCGTCACACGCCAACTGCGTTACAGCCGCGACGAGACGCGCCTCGCGCTTGACCTGTGCCTGTTCATCAACGGCCTACCGGTCATCACGTTTGAACTCAAAAATAGCCTGACCAAGCAAACGGTAGAAGATGCCGTCCAGCAGTACAAACGGGATCGCAGTTCACGCGAATTGCTATTCCAGTTCGGGCGCTGTGTTGTGCATTTCGCGGTGGATGATGCCGAAGTTCGCATGTGTACTGAACTCAAAGACAGCGCATCGTGGTTTCTGCCGTTCAACAAAGGCTGGCAAGATGGCGCGGGCAATCCACCCAACCCGGACGGCCTCAAGACCGATTATCTGTGGAAGCACATCCTCACGCCGGATAGCCTGACCAACATCCTCGAATACTTCGCGCAGGTCACGGAGCAGAAAGACGATAGAAGCGGCAAGAAGCGGCGTTCGCAAATCTTTCCGCGTTATCATCAATTGGATGTGGTGCGCTCTCTGCTGGCGGATGCCGGTGCGAATGGGGCAGGGCGGCGCTATCTGATTCAGCATAGCGCGGGCAGTGGCAAGAGTAACTCCATCGCGTGGATGGCGCATCAACTGGTCGGCGTGGAACACGCGGGCGCACCGGCGTTCGATTCGGTGATCGTGGTGACCGATCGCGTCATTCTCGACCAGCAAATCCGCGACACGATCAAGCAATTCGCACAAGTTGGCTCATTGGTCGGTCACGCGGGACGCTCCGGCGATCTGCGCGGTTTCATCGCATCCGGCAAGAAAATCATCATCAGCACGGTGCAGAAGTTCCCGTTCATTCTGGACGAGATCGGCGGCGAGCATCGCGGACGCCGGTTCGCCATCATCATCGACGAAGCGCACAGCAGTCAGGGCGGGCGCACGTCGGCGGCGATGAGCATGGCGCTCTCGTCTGCGGGCGAATCAAATGCGGACGAGACATCAGAGGACATCATCAATCGCCTGATGGAGTCGCGCAAGATGCTACCCAACGCCAGTTATTTCGCGTTCACCGCGACGCCGAAGAATAAGACGCTGGAAATCTTCGGCGAGCCAAATCCCGAAGGCGGCGCGATCAAGCATCGCCCGTTCCATGTCTACACGATGAAGCAGGCGATTCAAGAGCGTTTCATCCTCGATGTGTTACAGCACTACACGCCGATTGAGAGCTACTATCGCCTGATGAAAACGGTGGAAGGCGATCCGGAGTTCGACGCGAAGAAAGCTCAGCGCAAGCTCCGGCAATATGTGGAAGGCCACGACCACGCCATCCGCATCAAAGCGGAGATCATGGCCGATCATTTTCACGAGCAGGTCATCACGCAGAACAAGATCGGCGGTCAGGCGCGGGCGATGGTCGTCACATCGGGCATTCAACGCGCCATTCAGTATTATCACGCCATTACGGAATATTTGAGCGAGCGAAAAAGCCGCTATCAGGCGATTGTCGCGTTCTCCGGTGAGCATGAATACGGCGGCGTGCCGGTCACGGAGGCATCGCTCAATGGCTTTCCGTCGAGCCAGATCGCTGACAAAATCCGCGAAGACCCGTACCGTTTTCTGGTGGTGGCGGACAAATTCCAGACCGGCTATGACGAGCCGCTTCTGCATACGATGTATGTCGATAAGCCGCTATCCGGCATCAAAGCGGTGCAGACGCTCTCGCGCCTGAATCGGGCGCATCCGCAAAAGCACGATGTCTTCGTGCTGGATTTCCAGAACGATACAGAAACGATCCGCGTCGCATTTTCGGACTACTACCGCGCCACCATCCTCAGCGATGAGACCAACCCCAACAAGTTACACGATCTCAAGGCCGACCTTGACGGTTATCAGGTCTATAATGAGGAGCAAATCGAAGCATTAGTCGGGCTGTATCTGGGTGGTGCGGAGCGCGAGCGCCTCGACCCGCTTCTGGATGGGTGCGTGGCGCTATATAACGGCGAACTCGATGAAGATGGTCAGGTTGATTTCAAGGGCAAGGCGAAAGCGTTCATCCGCACGTATAATTTTCTGGCGGCCATCTTGCCGTACAATAACGCGGCGTGGGAGAAGTTATCCATCTTCCTGACGTTCCTCGTGCCCAAGCTCCCCGCGCCGAAGGAAGAAGACCTGACACGCGGCATTCTGGAGACCATCGACATTGACAGTTATCGCGCCGAAAAACGCGCCACGATGCAGATCATCCTCGAAGATACGTCAGCGGAAATTGATCCCGTGCCGACAGCAGGCGGTGGCTTCCGTCCGGAGCCGGAAATTGACCACCTGAGCAATATCATCCGCACATTCAACGATATGTTCGGCACGAATTGGAGCGAGGCTGACCGTATCCGCATCGAACAACGTATTAAGGTGGATTTACCAGATTTACTTGAGACCGATCAAGCATTTCAGAATGCCCGACAATTTTCTGATCCGCAGAATGCCCGCATTGAGTATGAACAGGCAATGACGCGAGCAACGAAACACCTGATGGACATTGACACGCAATTTTTCAAATTCTATATGGATAACCCGCAATTTCGACGGATGGTCAATGACACGGTGTTCACCCTGGCGTATCGGTAGGGGCGAAGCAAAAAATAAGCCGGTGAACGCATCTTCCGCGCCCGCCCGTAGCGCCTCACACATAAAAACGTTATCATTGTGGCATATCGACCCAGCTGACAATCGGAGCGAGCCATGCCCATGCAATCTGTCTTGAAATTACGCATCTTCTTATCATCCCCCGGCGATGTCGCCGCCGAGCGCAAAATTGCCCGCGAAGTGCTGGAGGCGCTCAACAATGACCCGTTCATCAAAGGGCGAGCTATCATTGAACCGATCGCATGGGATGCGCCCGGCGCACGGGTGTTGATGCCGGTCTCGCTGACACCGCAGGAAGCCATCGATAGCGGGTTGGCGAAACCGTCCGAGACGGACGCGGTGATCGTCCTGCTCTGGGGGCGGATGGGCACGCCGCTCGATGTGGAGAGACACGGCAAAAAACCGGACGGTGAGCCGTACTGGTCAGGCACGGAATGGGAATATCTGGATGCCGTCGCAGGCGCGGCCAAACATCCGCAGAAGTTGCCAATTGTGCTGGTTTATCGTCGTACCGATACCCCGCCAACACCCGAAGGTGATGATTTAGATCTGCTCGCGCAGTGGATAGAGCAACGCAAGCGCGTGAAGCAATTCTTTGAGCCGTTCCGCGATGCGGTGACGGGCGCATATCGTGGCAACATCAACGAATACACCTCGCCGGACGACTTCCGCACGCAATTTGAGCAGGACGCCCGCCTGCTGGCTAAGGAGCTACTCGCCATCCATGACAAAGGCGGCGACATCCCCCCGCCAGATACCACCGGGCGCCGCATTAACTGGACGGGTTCGCCGTTTCCGGGGTTGCGGGCATTCACCGAAAAAGACGAACCGATCTTCTTCGGGCGTGGCTACGAAACCGCCGACCTTATCAAGCGCCTGAGCAAGCAACGGCTGATGTTCGTCGTCGGCGCGTCGGGTAGTGGCAAGTCATCGCTGGTCGGTGCGGGCGTCATTCCGCAACTTCAGCGCGGCGCGGCGTATGGCGTGGCCGGATGGCATATCGCCCGCTTCACGCCCGGCGATAACCCGTTCAAGCGGCTGAGTCTGGCGCTATTGGGGGCGATCCCCACGCTGAAAGACATGCTGGCGGATGATGACGAACGCGCCGAAAAGTTGGCCGATACACTGCGGAAAGCGCCGGAGAAACTCGCGCAACAGGCCGAGAAATGGTTGGCGGATGAGCCAGATGGCACGGAAATCTTGCTGTTCATCGATCAGTTTGAGGAGTTATTCACCGGCGAGTCTGACCACGCCACCGCATTCGCGGGGATGTTACAGGCGACTTCGCCGCAAATTCGCATAATCGCCACGATGCGCTCCGACTTCTACGAACGGGCGCTTCTGCATTTTGAAGCGCCTCTGCGCGATGCGTCGTACACGCTGGGCACACCGTCGGCGCTGGCCTTGTACGAGATGATCGTCCGTCCGGCGGAGGTGGCCGGATTGCAATTTGAGGCAGGGCTGGCCGAGCGCATCGTGACCGACACCGGCGACAAGCCCGGCAATCTGGCGCTGATGGCCTACGCGCTGGATGAACTGTACAAGTTATCCGGCGATGGGCACATCACCCACGCGGATTATGACGCGCTGGGCGGCGTGCAGGGCGCGATTGGCACACGGGCGGAGCAAACCTACGCGGCACTATCCGGCACCGATGACGAAAAAGCGGCGTGGATTCAGCGTGTGTTTCATGAACTGGTGGCGGTCGATGAGCGCGGCACGGCCACCCGCCGCCGCGTGCCAGCCGGACGCATTGCGGAAGATGACCGCGAAGCGGTGAAAGACTTCGTGGAAGCCCGCCTGCTGGTTTCAGATGCCTCCCCTCTCCCAGCGGAGCATTCGGGAGAGGGGGCGGGGATGAGGGCAGAGCTAGAAGTCGCGCATGAAGCGCTGTTCCGCAGTTGGGAACGCCTGCGCGATTGGATCGCATCCGCGCAGGAAGACCTGATTCTACTGCGTCAGGTTCGCACCGCCGCGCACGAGTGGGAAGCTAAAGGCCGCCCCGATTTCCTGCTGTGGCCGCAGGAACGACTGACGCTGATCTATGCCATGCAGGAACGCCTGCGCCCTGAACTGAGCGAAGTCGAGCGCGATTTCATCGAGCCGGAGCAGGAACGCCTCTACCGTGAATTGGAAATCCTGCCGAAAGATGCTACCACCCACGAACGCCGCCGCGACATTGGCGACCGGCTGGCAGTCATCGGCGATACCCGCCCCGGCGTAGGCGTGAAAGATGGCTTGCCGGATATGGTCTGGTTGCCTGTGGAAGGCAGTGGCGGCGAAGTCGAGTTTCGAGATGAAGATGGTAAGGTCTATGGCAAATTCGAGGTCAAACCGTTCTACATCGCCAGGTATCTTGTGACATACGCGCAATATCAGGTTTTTGCCGAAAGTGACTACGATAACCCGCGCTGGTGGGATGGCTTTCCAGAGAAATATCGCCCGCAGAAGTTAGGCGATCAGCGTACGAAGATCGCCAACGCGCCGCGTGATACGATTTCGTGGTATCAGAGCATCGCGTTCGCTCGCTGGCTGGATGCGCAACTGCGTGATGCGGGTTCATTGCCGGATGCGGCTTTTCAGGTACGATTGCCGACCGAATGGGAGTGGCAATGGGCGGTGATGGGGAGCACAGAAGCTCGTGAATACCCTTGGCTTGGTGGATGGCAGGAAGGCTTTGCCAACACCAGCGAAGCTGGATTAAATCGCACAACGGCGGTGGGCATGTACCCGCACGGGGCGGCAGTCTGCGGGGCGCTGGATATGAGCGGGAATTTGTGGGAATGGTGTTTGAATGATTACAACAATCCGCAGTCGGACGCCACAAATAAGAACTTAAGTTCTGGCGCCCCCCGGGTGTTGCGCGGTGGCGCTTTCTACCTTAGTCATGTCGATGCGCGCGCCGCGGTCCGCTACGACCTCAGTCCGGTCAATCGATACTACAACCGCGGGTTTCGGGTTTTTTGTGTGCGTCCCCCTTTCTCTTAGGTTTTTCTGTACTCTGTCGGGGCGGTCGGGCGTAGCCCGAAGCGCGTACGCGCT
>REDR01000108.1 GCA_007693385.1 Anaerolineaceae bacterium | reverse complement strand
CAATGGGATCGTTTGATGCTGATTATAGCATGTCCGCTATGCCGGTATGTACCGCGTTGCCAGCGCCCGCGCCGCGCATGTTACCCGCAGAGCCGCCTCCTTGCTACTGCTGAGGAAATCATATATGCGCCCAATGGTGAGGTCTTTCTCGCCACGCATGAAGGCTTCCAAGAAGCTGTTGCGGCGGTGGGCACTACGTCTGCGCTAACAAAGAAGGGCATCCCGCATTGGGACGCCCTTTCGCTGTGTGAATGATGCTGATATTAGCTTGATTGTATCAACGTTTTACGGTTGGAACGGCGGTAGGGGTTGCAGGATCAAGTCCATCAATTGGATAACGTCGGGTAGTTCCGCACCAGCCGGCATCGGCTCATCCATATCGCCACTGAGAACCAGCGCGGCGGCATCGAGGTATAAATCTACTACCCACCACCACAAGAACCCATTCTCATCAACCGTCGAGTTACCGAGCAGGTCGATCAGCATATTGCTGTTGGCCGCGCCGGTGTCGTCAACCGGCAGGGCGAAGATCGGCACGGTGCTATTGGTCAAGGTCGGGAAGCCATTGGGCGGCCAGCTAGCATACTGCACCACATAGCCCGGCAGGAAGTTGTCGGCGGTCATCTGCGAACGCTCCACAGGCGGGACGATTACATCGACGCATGGCTCGCCCTCCGGCAATTGGGCATCCGGACTCAGCGCGACGGACACGACCAGATAACCATTGATGATCTCGTTACGCATCGGGCTAGAGCCATCCTCCGGAATTTGATCGAAGATGAAGCGATTGAGCAGGGCGCTACAGAGCGGATACTCGCCACCGTCGCTATTAGCAGGGTCGCCAACGTTTGTGCCGGGGTTGTTCGGCGGTATGAAGATGGTCGACTGGAACGGATCGAAGATTAGCCCATCGCCGTCTGTGCCTAACCAGTTCGACAGCGTATTAACCCACGGGCAGTACCATCTACCCACGCAATCCGGCACCGGCACGGTATCGGTATCCAAACCAACCGTCAGGATGTCAGGCAGGTCACTGGGATCGAATGGCTCCATGTCATCCAGCCACCAATCAATGACAGCGCTGATGACCTCTTCAACGACGAAGCAGATAACTTTGCCCTTCCACCCTCTACAAACTTCTTTCGGAGCTTTCGGGCCAGCATCTGCGCCGGGCCCGCCCAGACTACCATCAGACAGCACAACCGGGCCGGTCCCGAAGCAGATTTCTAAACCGAGAATGTCATAGCAATATGTCGCCAATTCTTCGTCCAATGCACTAAGGTCAATCGCCATCAACTGCGGTACATAGCTAACGCGGGATGTGCCGCCGCAATCGCCGCCTAGCACGGTGGCGACACCACTTGCCCAGCCGCTATCGACCAGATACCACACATCGTCTTCCACGAAGGCCAGCGCGTACACGTCATACAGCATGTCCGGGCTGAGCGTATCAATAATCGGCGCTTCAAAGCTAGGGAAGTCGCGCACGTTCACGCGGCCAGATGCGAATGTCGCTAGCTGGCAATCGCCGCCAACAGTCGGGCGTAGCGGGTTCACGGCGGTGCTGTCCGGTTGTTCCGGCTCCGGTTCGGGTTGCGGCGCGGGGTCTTGCGGTTGCGGTGCCGGTTCTTCCGGACGCGGCTCCGGTTGCGGCGCGGGGTCTTCCGGACGCGGTTCATCCGTCGGGCACGCGATAGGCGCACCGGCGGCATCACGGCAATCATTATCGTCGTCGTCGGGGGCGGTCTGTGCGAAGGCCAGCACGGGCACCAACAAGCACAGCGTCAATAGTGCGAAAATCATCGTTGAGCGTTTCATAAATGGTAGTCCTCCTGAGAACTGATGTAAACTGATGTAAAATGTAACTAGATTGCTTACAGGTTTCATCTCAGGATAGAATGCGAAGCGTCAATCAGGCGTCAATCCAGCGTGAAACCACAAACCGATAGCGTGAATTATGTCTGATTTGTATCTGAATACATTCGGCGGCGTGCGTGTTTTGCTGGATCAGCAAGACATTACCGCGCAATTACCGTCTAAAGCTGTGGGTTTGCTGGTTTATCTGGCGGCACACCACACGCCGAAATCACGCGAACATCTGGCGGAATTGTTCTGGCCGGATCGTCGCACGGAGCAAGCCTATAGCAGTTTGCGGACGGCGCTGGGCAAAATGCGGTCAGTCATCGGCGATACATTGCAAGCATCGCAGAAGGAGATTGGCGTCAGCGCCGCGCTTGATCTGGATCGCTTCGCGGATGGGATCGAAGACGCCGCCACCCGCGCCGACGCACTTCATCTATATCAGGGTGATTTTATGGCGGGGTTCTTCGCCGGCGATGCCCGTCAGTTTGAACACTGGCAATTGCGCGAGGCGGAAAACTGGCACGAGCGCTTTGTGCTGGCTTCGCTACAGCACATCCAGAACTTAAAAGCGGACGGGCAGTTCGAGAAAGCCATCCTATGTGCCCGCCACGCGCTGAATCATGCCCCCCTGCGCGAAGACCTGCACCGCGCACTCATCCAGCTTTATCACGTCTCCGGCGAACGCGCCGCCGCCCTGCGCCAATATAATACCTGTCGCAGTCTGCTATGGGAGGAACTGGGCGTTGAGCCGGACGCGGTGACGCAAGCGCTCATGCAACAGGTGGAACATCTACCGGCTATTTCGTCACTCAGCCCGACATCGCGCAATAAACTGCCAGCACGCATCACGTCGTTCGTCGGCGGTGCGGAATCGCTCCGTAAGATCGAGGCGCTACTGGCGGATACACAACTCTTGACCATCACCGCAACCGGCGGCATGGGTAAGACGCGCCACGCGCTGGAAATCGCCCACCGCTTATCCAAAAAGTCCGATTGCGGCGTCGGCTTCATCGACCTGACCAAGATCAGTCAAGCTAAAGACGTGCCATCGCTCATCATGGCGACCATCGGCCTACCAGAGAATCCGCATCAAGACGTGATGACACAGATACAACACTATCTGCAAGATGAAGATTTTCTGCTGATTCTGGATAACTTCGAGCATGTGACGGCGGCGGCGAGTCTGGTCAGCGATTTGATCGCGTCCGCGCCACGCCTGCGCGTATTAGTCACCAGTCGCGAGCCACTCAAGCTATATGGCGAGCAATTGTTCCATCTTGCGCCGCTATCGCCCACCGAATCGACTCAGCTATTCCGCGAGCGCGTCCGTGCCATCGCACCTGATTTTCAGCGCACCGAAGCGGTAGACAAACAGATCGAATCCATCTGCCGCCATCTGGAAGGGTTGCCGTTAGCTATCGAGCTAGCCGCCATGCGTTACCGTACCATGAGCCTTACGGAAATTCTGCACGGATTGACCAGCCAGCTTGAACTGCTCACATCCGATCTACGCGATGTTCCGGCACGGCAACGCGCCCTATTCCACACGATAGAATGGAGCTACAAACTACTGACGCCGGAACAAGCGACATTGTTTCGGCGGTTAGCGGTTTTTCGCGGCGGCTGGACACGGCAGGCACTCCAGCATATCTCGTCGCACGCGGCCACCTTGCATGATCTGGTCGATAAAAATCTGGTCAAGCGCTCGCTATCCGGCGTCCAGCGTTACATGATGCTGGAGAGCATACGCGAATATGCGCTGTATCAGTTACGCCAGCACGACGAAGAAGCCGATGCACAGGCCGCCCATGCTGGCTGGATATTGGGATTCGCGGAGGCGATAGCGGACGACATCCGCACCGAGCGTCAGCCGCAAGCGATGGCCGCCACCCGCGACGAGCGCGACAACATTCGCGCCGCGCTAGATTATCTGGCCGATCGCGGCGACCAGTTGACGACATACGCCCGCATCATCAGCGCGTTGAGCTGGTATTGGAACATGGAGCAATTCAACGAAATGCCGTTTGAACACGCCAACCGCGCCATCGCCCGCGTTGATGCGTTGCCGCCCGCGCTGGCGGCACATCTGTTAACGGCGGGCGGTCACAGCGCTCACGGGCTAGGTCGCTATGCGCTGGCCGACGAGTGGCATGGCGAAGCGCTCCGCATCTTCGAGAGCATCGGCGACAAGCATCATGCGGTCTACGTTAAAGCGTTCTCATCACCCCGCGCCGGATCGGAGACGGTCATCCGCGATATACTGCTCGATCTGCGCGAGTATGCCCGCAAGCGCGATGACGACTTTCTGCTGTGCTTGATCGACCTTAATCTCGGGCACACGTTACATTTTCTGCGCGACTATCGGCGCGGGCAGATGGTCTTGCAAGAAGGCCTGACCATCTGCGAAAAGCAGAATTTCATCGCCCTGCTCTCGTTCTTCTGCATCAATCTATCCAACCTGTACACCGTAGAAGGCCATATAACGGAAGCGTTCGCCCTGTTGGAACGCGCCTACACGATTGGTCAGGCGACGGATAGCAGTTTTACACAGGCCATCAGCTTGATAGAGATGGGGGAGATACTGCTCAATACCGAACGGTGGGACATGGGCGGCTATCTGGATCGGGCGGAGCAACCGCTACACGAACTAAATAGTTCGGAACTATACGCCCGTTTCTACAATCTGCGATGCATGGTAGCTTTCGCAAGCCATGACCGCGCCGCGTTACGCACGCACTACCGCCAATACTTGCGCCATGTATCGCCGGAAAACGTGCATAACGTGCATAGTGTGATGTTCGTGCTGATGCGCTTCGCGCTGTTGCATGTGGAAGATGGCGATTTATCCGCCGCCGCCCGTATACTGGGCACGCTAGATCGCTACACCGCACAGAAAGCCGCCGGACTGTATCCCCACATCGTAGAAAGCTGGCGAGCGCAGATTATTGACGCCATCAACAGCGCATCAACCGCCGACGATCTGCACGCGATTATGCGCGAATCCGCTGACGACGACATCACCACCGCGCTCAATTGCGCCTGCCGATAACGCTAGCTCTTTAAATTACGTGCGGAAGATGAGCGATGATTTATCCCACATCAAAGGGATCGCAATGTCGCTCGAATGCTTACTGATAATAGTCCAGCATTCTAACCTAACCGTCGGCGCGTTGTATAAGATGATGAATATCCCATCTGACTAACGCATATCAAGACGTGGCTCCGATGAATGCGGTACTCGATTGATCGCTGTTCCGTCTGACACATCAGGCGCTAAAGCGGTAGCTACCGCGCTTTCGATGGTATGCGGCAGACTTTCCAGCCCGCGTTCAACTGCTGATTGGATTTGCACCATGAAGAACCACAGCAACAGAATCGAAAGCAGAGCAATGATAGCGGCTTTGAACATCGGCGATGATAGCCTGTATGATTGTTCAGGCCGTTGTCGCAAAGCGACAACGCGCTCGTATGCGGCGAGATACTGCGGATTCATCGCATCCAATGATAGCGCGTGCTTCCAATACTGCTGAGCATCGGCCAGTCGGTCTTGCTGGGCATAAATCCGCGCCAGCAGATCAAAGATTGGCGGCCATGACGGGTGTTGACGGGCGAGATTCAGTAAAATATGTTCGGCTTTTTCATAGCGTCCGCGCCGTGCTAGTACAGTCGCCTGCGCCAGTATCAACTGCCGTTTGACCAGCGCATCAGGCGACAAAGGGAGTGGTGATGCAGGGGGCAGTTGCCCCCCTGCTGAATAAGTATATCCGGCCATGCTTAGCCCCTCATCACAGTGCTGACATCGGGCGGTGGTGGTGCGGATGGTAACAGACCGGCTAGTTGCCGGTTAATCGTCCGCAAGCGCTCGGTATCCTGACCATTCATCGCCTGAAGCCCTTGACTGATAAGCTGTGTCGCCAGCATGGTGTCGCGCATTTCACCCTGAAGCTGGGATAGTTGCTGGAAGTATATAACCTGCACGATACCGGTACGGTCTAGAGCGCGAATGAGGAAGCCGCGCAATTCTTCAACACGTCGCCGTAACAGGTCTACGTCATGACTACGCATCGCCTCGCGCAAGTCGTTATCATGTGCCAGCAATTGGCGGCGTTCTTCCGGCGTGCCGTGTTCTGAAGCGAAAGTGCGGGTATCGTTTAATATCCGTTCCGCTTCATTGACCAGAGTCGGCCATTCCAGATAATCCTCAACTTCATCAATAGCCGATTTCAGGTCACGCAATGTTTCTTCGCTCTTATCAACGGCGTCGGGGTCTACTTCCGCCGCATTCAACGAGACATCCGCCTGATGCACCTTCTGCTCGTGTTCAATCAATTCTAGCGCTTGCTGAGCGCGGGGTTCAGGTGTCTCAGTAACACGGCGCTGTGCCGCTTGTAGCCGCTCGCGTTCCTGTTCCATCTGCTGGCGGAGTGTCGCTAAGTCGGCTACATCACCACTCAAATGTAAGACTTCTTCAAAATCTTCGTCTAGTAACGGTACATAGGCCACCGCCTTCACTTGCCGCGACTCGTCAATCTCGACGCTGAATTCGACTTCACTACCGGCGGGTACGGTGCGCGTCACCTGTGCCGCCTTGACCTCCAGATGGCCGATGCGCCGGTTGCGGTCTGCGCGGGGATTTTGCCCTTCGACAACCGGAATACGGATCACGTCGGCATGGTGGCCGGGGTTGACATTGATCGTTGTCCGCAGAATGCAACGGCCGCGTGCCGCTAACGGCGTTCCCTTCTTGATGATCCACTCGACTTCATTATTCGCCAACTGTACACCGACATTGTGCGTCAGGGGGATACTGCCGATGTCAATGCGCGTGGCGTTATAAACCAGCGCGTCAGGGTCGGTTAGCGTTTTGACCTGCGTGCCAACGCTATCACGTAATTCGACTTCAAACGTGTTGATCTCGCCTGTTTCAGCGCGGAGCGTGGTCATAAATCCGCCATTCGCCGACAGTCGAATCTCGCCGCTACGCCACGGTGGACGCGCATCTTCATTGATGAAGCGAATGGTGTAACCCTCCACGCTCTTGCCTTCCGGCGCTTTGACCGTGCCACCCACTAGCGGGTCAATATCGCTACCGGCGAATTTCCATTCGGCGAAATTGACGTGAAAAGAATCTTTGTCGTCAACTTCGACGATGCGGACTTCGCGTGTTAGCGGTTGTGTACCGGCGTAGATGGCCGCACCATGCGCGACGACGGTCAACGGGTTGATGCTGTATTCAAGCGGAATACCCAGCCCTTCGTCGGCATCGGCCAGCCACTCGCGCAAATAAGGCATCATCGTCTGACCGCCGACCAGCAGTACCTTCTGGATGCTATCAATACTCAGTCGTTTTTCGGCCAATGTGTGTTTGCAAATATTGATGGAACGCAGGATGAACGGTTCGGCTATTCGCATTAAATCGGCGCGTTCCAACCGATAGAAGAACTCTACCGGCTCGCGGCGATCATCCAGACACAAGAAATCAACACGAACATCCGTCGCTTCGTAGTTCGATAGCCGGACTTTCGCCTCTTCCGCTTTGATTTTCAGCTTGGCGATGGCCGCCGCCCACTGTTTGTTACCGCGCCGGAAGTCGGTCAATTGCCGATCTTTGACCAGATGGGGGATGAACAACTGTTCGACAATCGCCCAATCAATCAGCTTGCCGCCCAGAAATTTATCGCCGCCATGATTTACCACTTCGATCATGCCATCGCGTACCTGTACCACTGCCGCGTCGAACGTGCCGCCGCCCAGATCATAGACCAGCCAAAAAGCGCGTTCGTCAACATCTTGAAAACCGTAAGCCAACGCCGCCGCCGCCGGTTCCTGTAGTAGCGGGCTTTGCTTGAAACCGGCCAACTCTGCGGCGCGGCGCGTCGCCTGATTTTCCGGTAAATCAAAATCGGCGGGGACAGTAATCACCGCCGCGCTGATGTCCTCTCCGGTACTCTGCCGGACGTTGTGGCGCAATGCCTTCAATACCTCAGATGATAGTTCCTCCGGACTCATCATCTGTCCGCTACGGGCGAATTGATAGCGGTGATCCTTGCCCATCTGTAGCTTGAACTCCATGAAAGCATTTTCCGGATCATCTTCTACGCGCTCTTTAGCTACCCGTCCGGTATACAGGCTGTTGTGGCTATCAATGTAGACCGCCGAAGGCGTATACTCGAATCCTTCTTCCCCCCTGATGATGTCGATTTCTGAGCCATTGAGCATGGCAATAGCGCTGTTTGTCGTGCCCAGATCGATACCGAAGTTGATTGTCCCCCTGCTCATTGCGTTAATCCCCCTTGGTTGTATCGTCGTCTGTTAAGTTTGTTGCGCCCGTCTCGCTATCCGTTGATATATCGTCGGCGGCGGATTCTATGGCGCTATCGTCGCCTTGTGAATCATCTGGTGCGGCACTAACCGCCGGTTCTGCAATGTGCTCCGGCGTGCCGACGATTACCTCGCCCATCTGGATGATGCGTCCTTCAAAGTAAATCGTCGGTTTAATCGTCTCGATGACGATTTCCTGATTGATGCCATCGACTGGCTGAAATGCGATCACCCGCAACGACAGGCCGGAGTCAAAGATGGTGTTCGTATGGTCGATAATCTCGACCTGCGACTCCTGTAAGGTCTGCCACAGCGAATCAACGTGCCTGTTGATGCGCCGCAAAGACTTCTCCGGTGTGTCATCAGCAGAGTCGGCGTTCATGCGTTCGTGCAATCGCCAGATGCCGGTACTGAGATTGGCGAGTAATCGGCGGTAATTCTGGTCTAATGCGCCATCGTTGGTGGGTGCGGCGGATGGCTCATCTGCCACGTCTTTCAACGCGGAAGCCATCTCCACCGGCCACTCGGGCGCGTCGATCCGGAACTCTGGCCGGTGCAACAGATTCTGTCTGAGATCGCCCATTAAATCGTCGAAGTTCAATGTCATTGTGTGTCCTTCTTA
>REDR01000043.1 GCA_007693385.1 Anaerolineaceae bacterium | reverse complement strand
AGGGCACGGTGGAAACCGTGCCCTCTTTCGTTTTCTGCTTCGTTGATGCGTCGTGTTCGCGTACCGCGTCTAACGCTCGATTTGCAAACCGCGCGGCGTGATCGCGTATTCCACGCGCCCCAGCACGTAGTCCACCAGTAACGCCAGCAGTGCGGCGGGCAACGCACCCAAAAACACGAACGGATAGTTAATCATCGAGATACCACTTTGGATCGGGAAGCCCAGACCACCCGCACCGACGAACGCGCCGAGCGTCGCCGTGCCGATATTGACAATCGTGCTGGTACGAACACCGGCCAGAATCACGCGACTGGCGATGGGCAATTCGATCTGTACTAGAATTTGCGTCGGCGTTAGCCCCATACCTTTAGCCGCATCAATCGTTGATTCTGGCACGGACTCCAAACCGACCACCGTATTTCGCACGATAGGCAATAGACCGTAGGCCACCAGCGCGATCACCGCCGGCCAGAAGCCGGTACCGCGCAGGATAGGCACCATGATCGCCAGAATCGCCAGCGTCGGGACTGTCTGACCGATGTTGACGACGGTATTCACCAACGGCAAGAATTCGCGGAATTGTTGCCGCGTGACCAGAATACCCAGCGCCAACCCGAGCGGAATGGTAATCATCGAAGAGATGATGACCAGCTCAAGATGCTGGCCGACAAAGTTCACCACCCGCGCCCCACTTGAGACACTGGTGAACTGCACATTGCGCGGGAACAACTGTGCCAGCACAAAGTCCCAGAACGGCTCATGTCCAAAGATCGACCAGAACAGGAAGAACACGCCCAATGCTCGCAAAATCGGACGAACCAGTTTGTCGTCATTAGAGCGGAAGTAGAACGACCCTATCAACTCGACTAGCGCGAATAAGATCGCCAGCATGTATAGCGGGATGCCGGTATCCACCGCACGAATACGCAACACGGTATCCGGTGATCCCCCTACCGTCGGAAGCCATAAATTAACACCCAATCCGGCGATGGGGAAATACTCGTTGAGTTCTTCAGCGACACGACTGGACACACGCCCGATGTTAGCGCCTTCGGTGTGCGTCACCTGTAGACGGCTGAAGCTCTCGAAGCGTACCGATTCCACGCTTTCGCGGGCGGTGTTGGCCTGCACGAAGCCGTCAACGTCTTCACCGGCGGGCATCACAGCGATGATACGCTGGACATCCTGCGCCCGCACGCTCTGTACACCGACAACATTGCCAAAGCGCGTCGAGAGCGTCTCCGGATTAGCGCGTTCATCCAATAACAGGATGAATTGATCGTCGCGCACCGCATCCTCATCAGTAGCATCGGCGGCCAGGCGCGGAATGGCTTCCAGCACCTGCCGGATTCCGCCCGCATTATCGAGCAACGGACGACTATCCGCACCGCTTTCCAGCGTGATGAACAGCGATTGCAGATTTTCAACGACGGGCGGCTCGGCCAAATCCAGCAGGTCGAGAACGCTATCGGGGTCTGTGTCGGGTTGCAACAGCGTGAAGATGCGCGTCATCTCCACCGCTTCCAGATCAACGATAATGCGCGAGTCGTCGAAGCGAGCGAAGAACGTCTCAAGGTCGGCATCCGACAGACGCTCAATACTGCCATCGTAGGAGAAATCGCCGCCGCCCACGTTCAAGATCACCGTATTCGGTGGCGGCGTGACGTTATCCGCTTCTTCTACTGTCAGCGTCGGCCATATCTGCTCATCGTTTAGCGAAAACGTGAATGTTCCCATCAGGAACAACACTAACGCCACCGCCAGCCAGACAATCGACGCAATGGGAATAAACCGCTTTTGGTCTTGATTCAACATCGGCTACTCCTCAGTGTCGAGCGCGGGCGGTAGTGTCGGGGCGTAGTCGTTGTCCATATCGTTGAGTTCTTGCAAAGCGGCCAGCGTGATGCTCCCCTTCAAGCGCCCCTTCGAGTCCACCACCGGCGTCACGCGGAAGCCCCGATTGACCATCGCGCTCAACACATCGCGGGCGGTGGCGTTCTCGCGCACGGCGATATCACCATGTCCGGATTCGCTCATCGCGTCCAGCAAAGACGTATTTTTGCGGGCGTTTTCGCGGTCAACCCAACCTTTCAACACGCCGGTTTCTTCGTCCACAACAAAAGCGGACAATACGCCCTGCTTTTCGATCTGTTCCAGCGCCTTGTTGATGTTATCGCTCATGAACACGCGCGGCGGGTTGGTATTCATCAGTTCAGATACGCGATACAAGCCCAGTCGCTTGAGGGCGCGGTCTGTGCCGACGAAATCGCGCACAAAGCGGTTAATCGGATTAGACAGGATCGTATCCGGCGTATCGAACTGAACCAGTCGCCCATCTCGAAGGATGGCGATGCGATCACCCATCTTGATCGCTTCGTCGATGTCGTGCGTCACGAAAACAATCGTCTTGCCGACACGCTCCTGAATTTGCAGGAATTCGTCCTGCAAAATTTCACGGGTGATGGGGTCAATTGCGCCGAACGGCTCGTCCATCAACATGATGGGCGGATCGGCTCCGAGTGCCCGCGCCACGCCGACGCGTTGTTGCTGGCCGCCGGATAGCTGGCGCGGGTACGAATCGCGGTAAGTGTCCGGATTCAGGCCGACCAGTTCCAGCAGTTCGTCAACGCGCTTGCGGATGCGCGAATCCTGCCATTTGAGCAGGCGCGGCACGATGGCGACATTCTCAAAAATAGTCATGTGCGGGAAAAGACCGATCTGCTGAATCGCATAACCGATCTTGCGCCGCAACTCGACCACCGACATATCATAGTTACTGCGACCATCAATCAGGATTTCGCCGCGTGTCGTGTCGATCAGGCGGTTAATCATCCGCATTGATGTGGTTTTTCCGCACCCTGACGGCCCGATGAGGACTGTGATTTCTCCGGTGGGGAGCTGTAAAGACAGGTTATCTACAGCGCGGAATCCGTTTGGATACTCTTTGACAACATTGACAAATTCAATCATAGTTCCCTTGCTTTCATGCGTCCTCAGCTTGACGGATGCCGGGTGAAACCAGTACACCCTCGATAAACCGTAGGCTCGCGTCTAATGCCAGCGCCAGAAAGACAGCCGGGATCAAACCGAGTAGGATAAGGTCAATTGATGTGTCGTTAATGCCGCGTAGGATGAACACACCCAGACCACCGCCGCCGATGATCTGCGCGATTGTGCCGATACCTACCAGCGCAACACCCGCATTCCGCACGCCCGCCATCACAATCGGGAAGGCTAACGGAAGCTCAATCTTCAGGAAAATTTGGCGCGGCGTCATGCCCATACCGCGTCCGGAGTCGATGATGGCCGGATCAACATTGTTCAAACCGGCGTATGTATTGCGGACGAGCGGCAGAAGCGAATACAGCGTCAACGCGATCAGCGCCGGTGCGACACCGATACCGGAAATGCCGAGATCGCTGAGTGATAACGTATCCAGATTGACGTTGCCCCCCAGATACACCCGCGCCGATTCAAACAGCAGGAACACGACAAACAGCACGCCAAAAACAATAAGCCCACTGTTTAGACGGAATAGGATGCGCGTCCGTACCGGCTCATCGGGCAGGAAGCGCCGGACGAGCGTCACGAGGAAGGCCGCGAAGAATATCAACAGCGCCAATGTGTTACCGTCGAAGAAGCGATCTGACGTGAAGCGCAATAGCACGATCTGGTACAGGAACGCGACGACCACCGCGACGAAAAGCGTCAACGGGATAGCGGCAATCAATGCACCGATGATGACTAACGGCGTGCGGGCCATGGATGGCACCCGATTCTGGATGGATGAAAACAACGCACCGTAAGCGATAGTGATGACCAGAAATACAATGAACTGTAGCGCGATGTCCGAAAACAACCGTGCGCCGAACACCGCCAACGGCGCTAGCAACAGGCCGAATAGCGCCAGACTGGGCACAGTCTGGATAATACCGACGCTATACAAAATTAACGGCGCGACTCGCTCGCTACGTGCCGCCCATAGTCCCAGCCCGATACCGACGAAAAAGCCGATCAAAAGCGAGACACTGACGAAGGTAATATGCTGAATGGTCACTTCTTGCAGGCGTTCACCGTTGTTGCGTAGCTCCACCATAAAGGAGTAGTTCTCCAGCCCGCCGGTAGCGAACGTGAAGACGATGAACAGCACACCGATCCAGCCGATAGCCAACCGTCCCCAGCGTGCGACATCCGCCCGCCGTAGGTCTTGCAACCCGCCGAAAAGCACCATGTAACCGCCGAATATACCGAAAAACATCCCGCCGGATGGCAAGATGCGCGGGTTATTGATGATGACATCATCAGAGAGGTAAGTCACCGCATCAGTCAGAATCAACTGACCGGCGCGTTCCGGCAATATGAACGAGAAGACGAGCATGAGATTACCCAATATCGCCAATTGCCAGCCCCGCCCGCCGACATCCGTGCGATAGGCAATCGCAAACGGAATCAGCGACAGAAAGAAAAGAACAAGATAACTATAATCGCCTTGTAGCTCCAACAAAGAAAATCCGATACCGCTTGCCAGACGATTCGGCCTCAATTCGATTAGCGGCAGAAAGAAAAACGCGAAGGCCGCCAACCCACTCCCCAATAGTGCGATCCTGTTACTACTCAAAGTGTGTTTCTCCGTGCTGAGTGTGACGTGATGGGAGCGCGTGCCAGCAAATAGCCGACACGCGCCTGTCGTTTAGCTCGTAGCGCACATCACGCACGCTAGATCAACGACGAAGTTAGTCGATGAAGCCGTTGTCGCGCAGGTAATTCTCGGCGACTTCACGCGGAGCCTGACCTTCAACCTCAACCTGACCGTTCAGACCCTGCATGGTCATCGTGTCAAGGCTGGCGAAAACGGGGTTCAGGATCGTGACGATTTCCGGGTTGTTACGCAGAACCTCACCACGGAACACCGGCGCCGGAGCGAAGATCGGCTGGGCGCTCATCGGGTCATCCAACACGGTGAAGTCATAAGCCAGCAACGCGCCGTCAGTCGAGTACACAACCGCGATATCGGCCTGTCCCTGATCCAACTGCTGGGAAGTCTGGGCGGGCGTACCACCGGCGATCACCGTTTGCAGTTCTTCCGGAATCTGGAAGTTGTAAGTATTCTCGTAGGCCGCCAGACCATCGGGGCGCTGGGCGAACTCGTCCATCGTGGAGAGTACCAGCTCGGCACCGGCGTTATACAGGTCAGCGAGGTCCAGCGCATCGGTGATGTTATTCTCTTCAGCGAATGTACGCAGAACCGCCAGCGAGTACGTGTTGTTCATCGGGGCGGGCTGTAGCCACACCATATCAAACGCCGCCGCATCTAGCGAGCTGACGACAGCGTAAGCGCCGTAAGCGTCGTTAGAGAATTCCAGAATGCCGTCTTGATCGACATAATCCAGTTCGCGGAAGTAGTTGCTGATGGCTGTGCCGGTATACTCGGCATACACATCAATTTCACCAGCGAGCAAGGCTTCACGATTCACAGCCGTACCGCCGAGATTGGTATTGTCGGCAACACTGTAACCGGCGTCTTCGAGAGCGACCAGCATCAGCTGACCGAGAACGAGCTGTTCAGTGAACTGCTTGGAACCGACGCGGATGGTGTCATCCTGCGCGGCGACGATGCTGAGCGAGAACACTGCCAGAACACCGACCATAAGTAATGCAAATAGCTTTTTCACGTTAAAATATCCTCCTAGTAGATCGATCAGTACAGAGATTGTTGAGTTAAAACTAAACTTTCGCTGTAAGATCAGGTCAAATAGACAACCTCCTTAGCCAAATACCGCACACATACATCACAAACACGTACCCCTGACTACGGGCATCCGGCAAAAAATCAACATGGTTCTGTCCGCCGGAGTGACACAGTAGCGGCGTGTGAGGGTAGAGTATATGTGGCTTTAACCAATTAAGCGTCGGATTCAGTCTACCGAAAGAAAGCCGTTTGCGCAAACAGAGGCCAACAAAATAACAACTTATGACCTATCATGAAGGCTTATGGGCTACATCTTTTAGACTATACTCATCTTAAACCGCCGATTCACCGGCGATTATCCAATGCCCATACTTCTTAGCGCCGGAATGACTCGTTTGCCGATGAGGTGTATTCCATCGGCGGGATCGTGTAGACCGTGCGGCGTGCCAAACTCCACACGAGACGCGCCCGCATCAAACAAACTCGCCGCCTGCCGGATGATGTCATCGACATTGCCGCCGAACGCGAAGCGCTCCAGCAGATCGTCAGAGATCAATCCCACTGCCGCATCACTTTCACCGCGCTCGACGTGCGTCTTGATGCGTGCCATCAATTCCGGCTCGACCTGCACAGTCGGGTCTAAGGGGGCGACAACCGGCAGATACAAAGCCACCGCCCGCCGCACCGCCGCCCGTGCCGCCTGTCGATCTTCGTCAACCACCGTCACCGCGCCGAATACCACGCCAACCGAACCGGAAGCGCGTCCGGCGCGTTCCTCACCAACCCGGATATAATCGCGCATGATGCTCACCATATCCGGATTGGCCGAGCCGCCGACTTTGACTTCGTCGGCCAGTTCACCGGCCACCGCGCCCAGTTTCGCCCCCCATGTACCCACCAGAATCGGGATGTCGGCCTGTGGCAACGGATACGGGGCGCGGACATGTGGCGCTAACTGATATACGCGGCCATCATAACCGCCGGTCTGCCCGTTCAGCATATAACGTATGAGGTGGATCGCTTCGCGGATGGCCTGCACCGGCGGCTTCAACTCCGGCATGGCATGGTCGTCTAACCACGCGCCACGCGCCACGCCAACAGTCACGCCCCCTGCCGCTATATCGGCCAGAAGCGCGGTCTGCGCGGCGATGTCTAGCGGGTGGATGCGCGACGGAGAAATAGCCGCCATGCCGATACGCGCCCGCCGGATGTGGGGCGCCATCAACATCAACGGCGGGAAGCTAGGATGATAGGGCGCGTCACAATACACGCTCACTGCGTCGAAGTCGTATTGATCGACCAGTTGCGCCAGCGCGATGTAATCGGCGGCGCGTTTGTCAGTCTGAAAAGCGATGCTGATTTCTTGTCGGCTCATGTCAATTCGTCGCTATCTAACGTTCGTCGGGCAATGCGTTCAATCTTCATGATAAGACCTTCTTCAGGATCAGGACAGGCGACCAGTGAATCGCGCTCTAGCCAGTCCGCCGCCGCCATCTGACGCTGTTTGGCCGCCAACAACGGCAAGACCGACGCCAGCGCGAACACACAAAAATGCTTGCCGGATGGGATGCGTAGCTGACTGCTGTTGATTAGCTCGAAGAAATCACCAACTGCCAGCCCGCACACCGAACGCCCGCGAATCTCGACGACGGTCACGCGCAGGTCGTATAAATCAAATTGCCCCATCATCGCCCGCCCCGATAATGGCCTCCGCTTCGATTTCTACCAGATAACCGGCGCCGACCAGCGCATCAATCCCGATCAACGTATTGGTCGGCAACACATCGCCGAAATATTCCGCGTGGGCGCGGGCGGCTTCCTCCCAGCGTGCGATCTGCGTCAGATAAATGCGCGTCCGGACGACATCCGCCATCGACGCGCCCGCCGCCTCTAGCGCCTGCTGGATTTTGCCGAGTATGAAATGGCTCTGCGCGTAGACATCATCAAGGCCGACGACCTGCCCGTCTTCGTCAATGGCCGTCGTGCCGGACACATACACCATCTGCCCGACGCGCACCGCCCGCGAATAACCGGCTATTTTTTCCCACTTCGTTCCGGAAGATATATTTTGACGCATATTTTCACCCTTTTGATCTATCTCAATCAACCACGCTATACGCCGCAAATCGCGGCGATTGCTAAAATTATTGCGCGACTCATGGTATAAATATACCCATCAATCGTCGGGTGGCAAATGACCACCACCCGCATTTCATCGTTTGGAGATACCGTTGCTCAATTTCTACAAGCTGGAGATTTTCACCGCCGTCATCGAAACAGGTAGCTTCAGTAAAGCGGCGGAAAGACTGCTACTGACACAATCCGCCATCAGCCAGCACATCAGCGATCTGGAGAACAGTCTGGGAACGCGGCTGTTTGATCGCGGGCCGCGCGGCGTCAAACTGACCGAATCCGGCGAGAAACTGCGCGATTATACCGTGCAAATCCTGCGTCTAGTGGCCGAAGCACAGAACGCCGTCACCAATATCAACAACCTGAAAGACGGACAGGTGAGCATCGGCGCGACGCCCGGTGTTAACGTCTACCTGCTTCCGGAATGGCTCAAGACATTCAGTAGCCGCTACCCTAACCTGACCGTCGCCGCGCAAACCGGCACCACCGATGAAGTCATCGCCTCACTGCTCAATCGCCAGCTCGACATCGGCATCGTCGAAGGCGAAATCGAAGTCGAAGACCATCCGGCGGAGAGGCTGGGCGTTCTCGTCCTGCGCGAAAGCGATTTATACGTGATCGTCGGCAGGGATCACCCCTTCTGCAAACTGGATAGCATTCCGGCGGAAGCGCTCAACGATCAGCCATTCATCGCCCGTCAATCGCGCAGTCAAACGCGCATCTGGTCGGACATGATGCTGGCACAGATGAACATTCAGCCGCGCATCGTCGCTGAGTTCGATAATCAGGAGACGATGAAGCAGGCGGTCAGTAGCGGCATGGGCATCACCATCATGCCCGATTATGCGGTCAAAAACGAAGTGCAGATGAAACTTCTGCGGGCGCTACCCGTTGACGGTTTCTCTCTCAAGCGTCATGTCAAGCTGACATGGAACAAAGACCATCTGTTCACGCCGACCACAGTCGCCTTTTTGCGCCATCTGGCGCGGAGCTTTCCGCAGATCAGCGCCTTGATCGGTTAGAGTTCCGTTTGCATCGTCCCGTGATGAGCGCATCACGCCCATCGAACTATAAATTCTCTTTTACATTTATGAATTTTGGTGGTTTTTCGCTCATAATGGGGAGAGAGTTTGTCATTTTTTTGTTATGATAAAGACGCAGATCATAGCGCATACTAAGGAGTACGAAACATGAGTAAAATAGCCAGAATGTTATTGATTCTCACCCTGATTATTGTACCGCTCGCCGTGCTAAACGCGCAAGATGACGAAGAGGTGTTGAGCGATGTCGCCTATGGCACATTCATCGTGCCCGCGCAAAGCGGCACGCTGGTCGAAGCGACTGAAGACCTGTTCACGTTGACGCTGGAAGGCGTGCCGGAAAGCCTGCAATGGTTCATCAGCATGGATGCCGTCAGCGCCGGTCAATACCTGAGCATCGAATTCAGCAGTGATTGGTCGTTCGCCTCACAGGAAGAACTGCTGGTTGCTGAGGCCGTTCTGCTAACCGAGAACGAGACCATCACTTTGATGATCTCCGAGCCGGATTACTTCGACGGTGTATTCAGCTACGCGGCCACCATCATCAGCATTCAGCCCTTCGACGAGACGATTGATGCCGACAACGCCGACATCCCCGAGTCGTTCGAGAGCGCCACGCTTTTCATCCCGCTTTTTCCAGAATTCGCCGGTGGCCTACAGGCCGGTATGGAAGCGCGTGAAGCCAGTATGCGCGGCTCAGGCATGAGTCGTCCGTGTCGCGGTGCATTCCCCAACTGCTAAAGCGGCTGGGAGAAATCGACACAACAAACATTAACCTATCAGGCGGGAGATTTCCCCCGCCTGATGTGTGCTAATTCGACTAAATTGGTATAATAGCCACATCGACTAAAATAACGGTCAAAGGAAGTCATGGTGAAGCGTTTGCGCCCTGTTACGTTCTGTCTGTTTGCCCTGCTATTGGGCATCCCCATGATATTCGTCCGCGCTGATTCCGGCGACGGCTTGCGCGTCGAGACGTTCACCCTGACGGGGGCGATCACCGCCGACGAGCCGCTTGTTGAACTCCCCCTGACGATCCGCCGTTCCGAAACCAGCGCGACATTCACCATCAATCCGACGGACGATGATCTCGCGCTAACCGTCGAGCTAGTCAGCCCACCAACGCGCCGCGCCCCTGATGGCACAGTCATCCTCAGCCGGACATCTGACTTCGATTATCGCTTCGCCAGCTACGGCGATTACACCTTGCGCGTCAGCGCCGAAGACGCCGCGACAGGCGAATTCGAGATCGTCGTGCAGACGGTTGAAGAAGTCATCGAGGCCAATCTGGTCGCCGTGATCGACGATGCGACGCCCTTCCACACCATCCCGATAGAGGTCGCCCAGACCGGCACCGCCATCGAGATTGACCTGCGCGAGACGACGAACGAAGGGCTGGACACGATGTTATATCTGGTGGAAGACCAGAACAACATCATCATCGCATCCAACAATGACCGTGACCGCATCAACGGCGACAAAAGCTCTTATCTGTTCTTCCCGCAGGCGGCACGCGGCAGTTATCGCATCATCGCCACGCGCTACGGCGACGCCGACGGACGCACAAGCGGCGAGTTCCGGCTGTTCTATAACCTGATCCCGCCCGCCGCACAGACAAGCGGTGTCAGCACGTATGGCATCCGTGACGGCGACCTGCTCAATAGCGGTTTCCCCATCGCGCCACAGTTCGAGCCACGCGAACAGACCACATGGACGATCTTCGCGTACTATGGCGGCGACAACAATCTGGAAGGCGCCCTGATTAACGATCTGAACGAATTCGAGTTAGCTGGTAGCGATCAAAGTGTGCGTATCGTCGCCCTGCTTGACCGCAGTCCCGGACACGATACGTCCAACGACGATTGGTACGGCGCACGCCTGTTCGAGATTGGCCCGCCGCCCGACGATGGCGACCAGCCGCACCCCGATGATCCCGAGCGCCCATCAGTCGCCACGCTCACCACACCGGCTATCACCGATCTCGGCGTGGTCAATAGCGCGGACGGCGAATTATTCGCGCAGTTTCTGGTATGGGGCATCCGCAATTATCCGTCGGACAATTACGCGATTTCCATCGGCAGTCATGGCGCGGGCTGGTACGGCGTGGTCACTGATGACACCCACAGCGACATCATCAGCCTGCCAGAGATGCAACAGGCGCTGAATCTGGCGCTGGCACAGACCGACCTCGACAAGTTCGCGTTCCTCATCAATGACGCCTGCTTCATGAGCAGTGTGGAGTATTTCGACGCAATATCACCGTATTTCGACTATGCGCTGGCCTCGCCGGAAATCGTGGTTAATCCCGGCCACGACATGACGCTTTTCACCAGCTTATTACGCGAACAGGTACTTGAACCGGACTTCAGCGACATCAGCACACAGCTCATCAACCAGTATATCGACGTGGATATTCTGGCGCGTCCGGGCACCGATGTCTTCTTCCTGACCAGCGCCCTGACCGATCTCAACGAATTTGATCCCGTCGTGGAAGCGGTGGAAACGTTCGCCGCTATCGTCAACCGGCGCAATCCAGTTCTGGTCGCCAACCTGCTCGGTTCGGCGCGTTCCAACACCTACACCTATCAACACTTCATGCGGAGTAACAACAGCAAGACCGCCAATAGCATGGTTGATCTGGCCGACCTGATGCGGCGCGTCACCGAAAATCGCAACGCCGATGAAGAAGTCGTCTCAGCCGCACAAAACGTCATTCAAGCGCTGAATAGCGTGCGACTGTACGCTAGCGGCGGCGAGCGCGTCGCCGGACGCATCGGCTATTACAACATCTACTTCCCGGAACGTAGCGTCAATTTCGATACCGGCTATTTCGATCAATCGCCGCTCAGCGAATGGGGGCGGATGTTACGCAATTACTATAACGTCGTCACCCCTGCCCCATGGCAGGGCGACTCCGTGTTCCATACGCCTATCGCCCCGAGCATCAACGTCATCAACCGCTACCCGTTCGGCGCGGCTAACCTGCAAAAATCGGCTCTGGTCGAAGTCGAAATCAACGGGCGCAACATCACATCCGGCATCGCGGTATTTGACCGCGTAGAAGCAGATGGCATCGTCGTCCGCTACGCTGAGGAGCGCCTGTTCTGGCGCGAAGTGATGCCCGATGGCCGTGTCGAACTGGTCAACCGGTGGCAATCCGGCTATCAACCGGCCAATATCACATGGGACGCGACATTGCCGCAGGTGACTGACGGCGAGCAATCACACTTTGAAATGCTGTTCGTGGACGATCAAACGACATCGCTCGATGCGCGTTATTGTCCGCCTAACAACGCCTGCGAAGCTGACAGCGATTGGGAATCGGTCATCATCACTTTCAGCCGTGAGGAAGGCTTCACTCAGCGCGTCATCAGCCTATCGCAGACCACCAACGGCGCGGGCATCATCGAGATTCCCGCCGGTTCATTGGTCGAGACGTTCCGCAATGTCGTCAACGAAGACGGGCAGATCAGGCCAGAGCCGGGCAACCTGTACACATGGCCGGAAGAAGGTTTGCGCTGGTCATGGCAACCAGCGCCGGACGGCGAATATCAGGTCGGCTACGAGCTGACCGCGTTCGGTGGCACAACCGGATTCGCCACCGCCGACATCACCATCGCCGGTAATGCGGAGCTACCGCCGGAACTGCGGACTTACAACCGCCCGGGCACCGGCTTCTATCAGCCGTACCCCGAATCGTGGGAAGCCCCCCTGCCGGATATTCAAGACCTGACGTTCATCGGTGATAGCGGCTTGATCGACTTCACCGCCAGCCCTGACGGGAATCTGCGAACCAACATCTATGTTCATTTCCACTTTGACGGCGAGAAGAGCATCGAGCAAATTCTGGACTGGGCGCAGGCCGAAGCCGGTATACAGATCATCGGCGACATCAGCGATACCACAGTAGACGGTGAAGCGGCGCAGGCGTTCGATATGCGGATCACCGATCCGGACGGCGAGGTATTCATCGGGCGGGCGTTCGCGGTGCCGGTGCGCGATCTGGACTACTTGAGTCTGGTGGTCGCGGCGGAAGCAAGAGAAGGCACGACGGATTATCGTGAACATTTCGATTTCGTCAAAGAAAATCTGACGTTTGTCGATGAAGCGGCCATCAACGCCAACCGCGATCAAAACGCGCGCTGGGATTTCTACAGTTTCAGCACTACCGAATATGAATATGACTTCCCGCTATTTCTGGAATGGGATTTGACGCTCGATGATTCGTCCGACTGGCCGTTCAGCCTGCAACCATCAGCCGGTAGCGATACATTCATCAAGACGGGAGTCTTCAATCTCAGCGCCAACATCGAGGGGGCAACCGGCGTGTTGAGCAACGTACTACTCGGCTATGCGCTACCGGATGTCAACCAATTGACGCTGACCAACACCAACACGCTTTTCGGCCAGTTCATGACGTGGGAGGCGGTCAGTTATACCGCCTTCGTCGATGACCAGCGATTAAGCGGACGGGTATACACCGCCGCGATGCCGCACGGCAAGACCTTCGCAGTGTGGTTCCAGCTACCGATGATCCGCACCGAGAACGGCTATGCGGAAGACATCGAAACCATCCGCGCTATATTCGAGCCGATTGTAGACGGCTATCAGGTCTGGATGATGGAACAGGTCGCGGCGGTCATCACGCCGAATTAACGACAAAACGCGGGGAGATTGTCGCCTTAGTGTAATCTCCCCGTGTTGCGGCCTAGCGTGACAGGTTAAAGCCGAGATGCGTGCCCGTACCCGGCCAGATTTCAAACTGCGGGATGTCCTGCAATAACGACAGAGACAACAGCCACTCAGTCAGCACACCTTCCCGCGCTATCTCCTGCAAGGTATATTCCACCAGCAAGCGAAATTCCAGATCATTTTGCGGCACAGCCATCACCATCATGCGCGGGCTGTAATCTTCGCCGTGCAGATTGCTGGGACCATACCAGCGCGAAGTCGTCGTCTCCGGAAAATTGGTCATCGTCAGGTTGGCGTTATCGCGCACATGCGAGATGAGGCGCAGGCTGTTAGCGAATACCGCCGCCGCGTTGAGGTCTTCATCGGTCAATAACGCGAAAGCGAGGTCTTGTTCGCGTTCTGGTGAGGCCAGCAGATTGACGTTCACATCATCAGCAATAGCGTTCAGCCGTGCGGTGATGCCCGGCTCGTTGTTGGGCACGATGACATTACGCCCGCGCAACGACGTAAAACCGACGACGCCGCCATCCACACGCACCATCAAGCGCTCACCATGCTTTAGATAACGCGATGTAAAATCGACGCGGTCCGCCCATTCCCAATCCGGCTCGACACCGAACGCGATGTCGGCTTCACCATTCGCCACCATGTTCAACGCATCCTCACCGGTCACGTTGATGTACTCGACCTGTGCCCCCCACCGGCTGACCATATCATCCATTATCATCTGATGCAGTGAATTGAGTCGCTGTTCGCTTTGCGGAAGCTGGGGATCAACCGGCACATCAAACATACCCGCCACCCGGATCACCTCGCCGCGTTGCACACGCGGCAGAACATACTCCGATGGGTAGTTCAGCGCTGACGGATAATCGGCGGGTACGGGCGGGTCTTCCGGTAGATTGTTCCATGCGCGGATCACGTCATAGCGATCACCCGGGAAATGCACCTGCACGATTTCGTCCATACGTCCAGTCATCGTCAGGTGATGCAAGGTGCGGTTAATCAGGTCACGCATGGCGGCATCTTGCGGCAAAAAACCGATAGCATAGGACTCGATCTCGATAGGTTCGCTTAGAATTTGAATCCCGTCGATGTTCGGCCCGGCGACGCGCTGTAAACGATGTTCACTATCCACCACGCCGCCCACGTCACCGGCGATCAAAGCGCGATAGGCGCGGTCTAGCGTCGGATACGTGACGATCTCCACCGGCACACCGGAACGCGCCAGCCACGTCTCTAGCGACGCCTGCGCGGGTGTCGCGGCCACCACACCCAATCGCCGATCCGCTAAATCGGCCAGCGACTCCGCCGGATCATCGGCCAACAGCATGACGCCTTTTTTAGCGATGTAATACGTGTGACTGTACTCAATATACCGGTCAATTTCGCGGTGGCGCACCTGTGCCGCGATGACCATATCAATCTCACCATCACGCAACATGGCGGCGGTGCGTTGCGGATCACGCATCACCTGTACAAACTGGGTATCAACTTCCCATGTATTGGCGATGCTATTGGCGATGTCGGCATCAAAGCCGGAGACAAAGCCACGTATATTCAACTCACTGAAAGGCGGTTCGTTGTACAGGATGCCGACGCGCACCACGCCTTCTTCAGCAATCCGCGCTACCGCCGACACATCCGGCAATTCGGCTTCGGCGGGCGGTTGTTGTTCATGCACCGGAGTTGGCGGGGTTAGCGTCGGCACAGCAGATTGTTCTGCTTGCGGCGTGGCGATGGTCTGTCCGGTGACGACGACAACCAGCAGAAATAAGATCAACGAGATCGCGTACTTCATCAGTTCACCTCATATAGCTTATGTTCGCGGATATATTCCAGAACCACATCCGGCAACATATAACGCACACTACGCCCCGCCCGCAGGCGATCAACGATGTCGGTTGACGAAAACTCAACCAGCGGAGAGGAGAGCATCAGCGCGTGTGATTCCAGTTCCGGCACGGCCTCATGGTGCATATCCAAACTCACATCCAGATCACCATAACCCGGGCGGCGGGTGACGGCAACAGCCAGCTTCGCCGATTGAAACATCTGGCGCGGGCGCTCCCAATTCGGCAAATCACGGTAGACATCGCCGCCCATCAGGAAGAATAATTCCGCATCAGGGTTTTGATGGCGGATGATCTGGATTGTGTCCACCGTGTAATGCGGGCCCGGGCGGTCAATCTCCACGCGGGATAGCACGAAATGCGGCGTATCATCGCCCAGCGCCAACAACAGCATATTGACGCGATGCACAATCGCGGTGCGTTCACCTTTATGTACCGGTTGACCGGCAGGCACAAACAACACATGATCCAGACGTAATTCTTCGTAAGCGTGCTGGGCGAGTATCAGATGCGCGTAATGCGGCGGATCAAACGTGCCGCCTAGAATACCGATGCGTTCAGGCATGTCGGATTAACCTCTATCATGTCCAATGTAGTCGTCAATGGAACTATTCACAATCGAGAAAGTCATCAGGCAAGGCCGCCGGATGGTCGTTTAGTCCGACCATTCCAGCTCATGATCGCCGATATAAACGGTATCGCCAACCTGCACACCGGCTTTCTCAAGAGCGCGGGTGATGCCCAGCGTCTCCAGAATATTTTGAAAGCGCATGACCGCCTGTTCATAGTCCCATTGCGTCATGGCCGCCGCCCGTTCAATACGCTTGCCGCTAACGCGGTAGCCGCCGTCCTCGCGGACGATCTCGAACGTCACGTCATCTTCTTCTAGCTCATAAACGCGCATATCTTCTTCTGGGGTGGTCGCTGTCGTCTGCGGCAATTCGGCCAGCACCGCAAACGCCCGTTGTATCAACGGCTTGATATTGTGCTGTGTCATGGCGGAAATCGCCATCAACTCCACGCCCTGCTCCGCTAGAAGCGACTGCAACGCCTCATAACGGGCGGGCGCATCCGGCAAATCAATTTTGTTAAAGACCAATATCTGCGGACGCTCGGCCAGATGCTCGTCGTACAGCGCCAGCTCGCTTTGAATCTGACTGTAATCGGCCAGCACGTTCTCGCTCTCGCCATCCAGCACATGAATCAGCAGGCGCGTGCGCTGAACGTGACGCAGGAAGCTATGCCCCAGCCCGACGCCCATGTGAGCGCCTTCGACCAATCCGGGGATGTCGGCGAATACCACGTCCTGATCGTCATAGATCACCACGCCGAGATTCGGTTCAAGCGTGGTGAATGGATAGTTGGCGATCTTCGGCTTGGCGTTGCTGATAACCGAAAGCAATGTCGATTTTCCGGCGTTGGGCACGCCGACGATGCCGACATCGGCGATCAGCTTCAATTCCAGTTTAACCCAGCGCTCTAAGCCCGGCTCGCCCTTCTCCGCGATGCGTGGCGCTTGATTGGACGCGGTAGCGAAGCGGGCATTGCCCCGTCCGCCGCGCCCGCCCTTCGCCAGAACGATCTGTTGATCGTCATGGACGAGATCGCCCAGCACTTGATCGGTCTCCGCGTCGCGGATAACCGTGCCCGGCGGCACATCGATATAAACATCTTTGCCGTCGCGTCCGGTCTTGTTACTACTGCCACCACGCCCGCCCGTCGGCGCTTTGAAGTGAACGCGCCTGCGGAAGACATTCAGCGTGTTCATCTTGGGATTCACGCGCATGATGACCGAGCCACCACGCCCGCCATCACCACCGGACGGGCCGCCACGCGGCACGTATTTCTCGCGGCGAAAGCTGACGAGACCTTCGCCACCATCACCGCTACGGATGTAAATTTTTGCTTCATCAAAAGCCATGTCAGCACTCTAATTCCGGTATCTGGTCAGGTTTTCCGGCGCGGTACCACGCAATTGTGCGCCGCGCTCCTTCGCGGAAGTCCGTCGGGGCGAAGCCCAACTCATCCCGCGCTTTCTGGTTGGAAACACGCCAGTTATTATAGACGTAGGAACGTAAGTTGATAGGCCAAAACGGTTCGCGCCGCGTGACCTTAGCGATTAATTCCAGCAGGCGCGACGCACCAATGCCCAGCCAACCCGGGATCGGCGGGCGCGGCCAACGCAATCGCGCCTCCTCGCATACGATGTCAAACGCTTCTCGATGCGAAATCCAGTCGCCGCAAATGTTATACACTTCGCCAGCGTGCCCGCGTGTCAAAGCCAGCGTCACGCCCTGCACCACGTCAGCGATATATGCCGGAAATATGATATAGCGCCCGCCGTCTACCTGCATGATGATCCCGCGCATCGGATCGCGGAAGAACAGCCGGTTAAAGCCATATTCACCCAACGGCCCGTAAAACGCGCCCGGACGCAAGACCACAACCGGCAGGCCAGCATCACGGAAGGCGACTAGCGCCTGCTGTTCGCCTTCAAATTTGCTCTTCTGGTAGGCGTCAACCGGTGCGGCGGGGTGCGTTTCGTCGATGATGCCAGTGGGGTCAGGCTGGCCGATGACCGCGATGCTGGAAATATGCACAAAGCGCGATACCCCCGCCTGTGTCGCCGCGTCTAGCATGTTGCGCGTGCCTTCGGCGTTCGTCCGCATGAAGGCGGCCTCGTCGCCCCAGAAACGGAACATGCCGCCCGCGTGAATCACCGCAGAGCATCCGGCCAGCCCCGCCCGTAAGACGGCGGGATCGCTCAGGTCGCCGGCGACAACTTCCACGCCATCATAAGCGTTCAGCCAGCTATGCGCCGCCGGATAGCGCGTCAGCACGCGCATCTGGTGCCCTTCACGACACAGCGCGGGGATCAGATGACGGCCTAGAAATCCAGTACCACCGGTGACGAAGATCATTTAATTGTCGCGTCCGGGAAATGGAGAGAGCATGGTGTGTAGCCGCACCCGCGACGATTTGCGCCGTGAACGCCAGCCCGCCGGTAACTGCTGAATGTAGCGATCAACCTTCCAGCGTTCCGCCGTCTTGTCATACGCCATCTGATAGACCAGCGTCGCCTCGCCTAAGTCCTGCGTGTTACAGCGCTCGCCGGATGCGATGTGATAGGTCGCCATACGGCATCCGGTTTGATCGTCAATCACCAGACAGCGCTCGCCATCCTGTGAAAAGTGCCTCACAGAGACGTTATGCACACACCGCATCACGCCGACATATTGCATCTTCTCGAAATGGCGATAGTAATTGAGCAGTTCCAGATGATAGCGTCGCTGTTCACCGGAGAAATAGTGCGGCGTCTTTGCCATGCGCTCGGATAGCGCGTGTGTCTGGCTATGCAACAACCAATCCATCGCCTCTAGATAATGCGCCCGCGCCTGCTCCACGACTTCATCAGGCGCCATCCATTCCGCTTTATCGACGGTACCAGCATTCACCCGTCGCATAGCGCCAATCCACGAAACCTGACGACTGCTACTCATGGTCAAGGCGACCAGCGCTAAAGCGAATACGAAAACAATCATCCATGTCATACCGGGGGACTCTCACTATAAAAGCCATCAGACGGTTGAACCCAAGCCCAACATGCTAGCGATACTCTTACGCAGACGGGCAATGCTGACCGGACGTAAGATATAGATAACCGGCTTCCCAGCAATGACCGCCGCCGCGTTTTGCTCGGTGATGACGATAACCGGCAATTGGCGCAAGCGGTCAATCTCGCGCACCTTTGATAGCAATTGCCAGCCGTGCATGTCCGACGGGCGAATGTCCATTACCAGTAAATCCACCGGATAATCCTCCAGCGCGCGAATGGCTTCCGCGCCGGATTCAGCGGAAACCACCGCCAAATCCAGCTCGTGCATCAGGTCGCTAAACATATCACGATCATCGGCCTGATTAACCACCAGCAGAACGGTTTTTTGCGCCGTGTGCCCCCCACAATCAGCCATCATAATTCCACGAAATAAGATGCCGCCGCCCGATCAATCAGTTCCGGGTCCTCCATATTCGGGCCGACGCCTAGATAACCGGCGATGTCGATGATCTGCGCCAGAATGTCTCGCGGATGTACCATGCGTAAATCACGGTCTGTCTTTTCGTACCACTCCGCAATTAAATAATCAAACCCGCGATCACTCCACGGTACCTGCTTGATGCGACACATAATCTGGAAAATCTTCTTGAATTGGTCAAGATCAGGGTTGCCGACTTCGATCTTGTGGCGGATACGGCGCAGGAACGCTTCGTCAACGAGGTCTTTGGGGTCGAGGTTGGTCGAGAAAATGGTCATCACGAAGAACGGCACGCCGATCTTGCGCCCGTTGTTCAGCGTCAGGAAGTCTACTTTCGTTTCTAACGGCACGATCCAGCGATTGAGCAATTCCACCGGACTGACGCGCTGGCGTCCGAAGTCGTCGATCAAGAACATGCCGCCATTAGCTTTCATCTGGTACGGCGCTTCATAGAATTTGTTGTTGTCATCATACAGCAAATCCAGACCGTCCATCGTCAACTCACCACCGACCATAATCATCGGGCGTTTGATACGAACCCAGCGCGGATCGCGCACCATGCCGGTACCGAGATTATCCGGCGCGGCGCGATTCGAGCGCACATGGTTGATCTCGTCATAGAGCATGATAACCTGCCCATCGACATCAATCGCATACGGAATCCACATATCACTGCCCAGCACCATCTCGCCAACGCGCTCGGCCATCGTGGTTTTACCGTTACCGGGCGGGCCATACAAGAAGATCGCCTGACCGGAATTCACCGCCGGGCCGACCTTGTGTAGCATTTCCTCCGCGATGACCAGATTATTCATCACGCCGCGAAGCTGGCGTTGCTGGATCGGCGGACGGTTCATGTTCTGCGCCTTCAGCGCGGCGATATACTGGTTGAAATCCACCGGCGCGGCACCGGCATACTGTGAACGCTCCAGCGCTTCCCGCGCCTTGAGCAAGCCTCTATCGGTCAGTGTATAGCGATAACTCGCCTCTCCCAGCCCGCTAGAGCCGCCGCGAAAATCTACCAGCTTTTCGCGCTTGAGGAACTCGACCACGCCATCCAGCACGGTATTATAGGGCAACTTCAGCACATCAGAAACCTGATTGCCGGTCATGTCGCCGCCATTATAAAGCACCTTCAGGATGAGGTCGGACACGTTGAGCTTGGTCAGGCCGGTGTCGTCTATGCTAGAAAGCGATGGAGGATGCCATAGGTCATCCTGCAAATCATTGGCATCATCGCCCGCAGGCGTCCCGGTTTGCTTACGTTTGTCTGAACTGAGGCTTTGCAATTTACGCGGCTTGCTTGCGGAACGATCACTCATGGTCAATCCTTATTGAAAGCTGACGTTTAATTCGATTATAAAAGATGCGCGGTATCCAGCACAAGTTAAGCGTCATTACAGCTATGTTTCAGATAGTTAGGGAACGGTAAGCCCACGCCAGATAACAGGCCACCACGCATTCGTCTATTCAATTATCCTGCGGCTATCCTGCGGCGCGACGCAACCGCACACTCACCCGCGTCCACGCCTTCGGCTCACTCTCAATGTCCATCTCGCCGCCGTAAATTTCCAGCAAGCGCCCGCAAATAGCCAACCCTAACCCGCTACCCTGCTGTTCATAAAGCCAGCGCTCAAATTGCACGTAAGCGCCAATGGCGGCGATCTGCTCGGCGGACATCCCGCGCCCTTTATCGGCGACAGCCAACACCAGATGATCGCGCTCGACGTATGCTTCGACCTTAACCGCGTGCCCCGCCTCAGAAAACTTCAGCGCGTTGTCGATCAATTCATCAACGATCTTCGCTAGATCATGATCGACGATATGCACCGGCACATCATCGCATAAATCCATGTGTAGATCGTCCTGCCGTCCGGCGGCGCTGAAGCGGTGTGCCACCTGAAACGCGATGATGGTCGTCGGATGTGACAGCACATTCTGACGCGCCTTAGCGGATTCGCGCCCGTCGCGTGCCAGCAATTCCGCCCGCACGTATAACAGATAATTCTCAATCAACCGATAAAGCCGCTGGGCATCGGCGCTGATATGACTCGCCCACTCCGCGATTTGCTCGCGCTCAACATCATGCGCTCCGGTGACGATCATATCCGAGAAGCCGATGATGGTATTGAGCGGCGTCCGTAATTCATGGGGCAACGCGGTCATGATGCTTTCGCGTAACGCTTCCATCTTTTTCTGCATTACCGCATCAATGGTGCGCTGTTTTCCCAGTCGGGCACGGATCGCGTCCAACAACTCCGAAGCAACAAAAGGCTTAGTCAAATAATCATCCGCGCCCATGCCCATACCAAAGCGCACGTCAGAACGGTCTGTCTTGGCAGTCAGGAATATCAAGGGAATAGCGGTTGTTGATTCTTCTTCGCGCAGAGTTTTCAGAACAGCATAACCATCCATGCGGGGCATCATAATGTCACAGACGATCAAATCCGGCAGGTAATGTTTCGCCAGTTCAACCCCGCCCGCACCGTCACCGACATGACGCACGTCAAAGCCTTCAAAACGCAACATCTCCGCGATGTCCTGACGTAGCGCATCGGCGTCTTCAATCACTAAAATCTTGATGACCAACAGAACTATCCATCCTCATAACCACTACAACACACTAATCGCTAACAAAACAAATATGGTGATACCGGCAAAAATACGATAGTAACCGAATATTGTAAAGTCATTGCTAGATATATACCGCAACAGCCAGCCAATCGCAACCCATGACACAATAGCCGTCACGATAGTGCCCACTGCCAAGTATAACAGATCACCGCTTTCGATGTCGTCCATACTGAGCAGGAAGTCCAGCACCGTCGCACCGCCTAGCACCGGAATCGCCAGATAAAACGAGAATGTCGTCGCCACCTGCCGGTTCATGCCACTCAACAACGCGCCGACGATGGACGCGCCAGAGCGCGAAACGCCCGGCACCAACGCGCACGCCTGCGCCAGCCCGACCAGCACCGCCTGCCGAAAGGAGATCGCCCCTAATTGCGCGGTGAGTTGGCTCTCGTCCACGTTGCGGCGATTTTCGACCATGATAAAGATTAAACCAACGGTAATCAGCATCGTCGCCACCACGAAAGGCGCAGTATCCGCCGGAAAAATGTTGTCTTTGATGAAATCTCGCAATAGAAAGCCAGCGATGGCCGCCGGTATCGACGCGATGACGATGCACACCCACAACCACTGCACATCGCGGTCATGGCGCACCGTCGTCACCTGCCGCCACAGATCAGCGCGATAGAAGCCGATCACCGCTAACATCGAACCGAGTTGTATGAATATCTCCAATGTACCGCCCAGACGTTCAGCCACTTCGGAGCGCAACAGGGCGGAAGTCACCAGCAGATGACCGGTGGACGACACCGGCAGAAATTCCGTAATGCCCTGCACAACGCCCAGAATGAAAACCTTTATCATCTCGTCCAAGATCAGTTATCCCCTTCACCGTGTAGCAAGCAACAACAAGCGGGCCAGTAAGCCCAAGAAAACAGCAAATCAGCCATTTTACCAAAAGCGCGAGGAGAGCCATAACCCTAAAAAGGCGGCCAACAAGCACAGAATATGCGTCACAGCCATATAGATCAGCGCATTTGACCACTGCCCTAGCCGCAGAAACGCCAGACTTTCGTTAGAGAATGTTGAGAATGTCGTATACGCGCCGAAGAAGCCCACCGAAATCAGCAAACGCAAATCCGGCGACCAACGCCCCTGTGTGGCGATGTAGGCGGCGAAGAACGCCAGCGCGAACGAGCCGGTCACGTTCACGATGAGCGTACCATACGGGATGCTGGCATCATCCAGCACGCGCTCCGCATATATTGCGAATAACGTGCCCAAAACATATCGCGCATTCGCGCCGAGAAAGCCGCCGGTTCCTACCAATAACATCTCTTTGAAGGGTAACATCTCTGATCAAGTCCTTTCGCGCTTCGCAAGTCAGCGTGATGTGGTTTATACTCCAATTGTTCTACACTGTGCAACGCGATTTGAGAACCCGATGAGCGATCAAAACCAATTTGTACATCTACACGTCCACACTGAATATTCTCTGTTAGATGGCCTGAGCCGGATTGATGAGCTGGTAAAACGCGCTGTCGATCTCAACATGCCGGCCATCGCCATCACCGATCACGGCACGATGTTCGGCGTGATTGACTTCTTCGACGCCTGCAAGAAAGCCGGTATCAAGCCGATCATCGGCGTGGAAGCCTATCTCGCGCCGCGCACCATGCAAGACCGCGATCCGGCTATTGACCGCAACGCCTCTCACCTGTTGCTGATCGCCAAGAATATGACCGGCTATCGCAACCTGATGAAAATCAGTTCCGCCGCCCAACTCGAAGGCTATTACTACCGCCCTCGCGTCGATTGGGAGTATCTGGCGGCACACGCCGAAGGATTAATCGCCACTAGCGGCTGTCTGGCGGCGCGGATACCACGCCTGATCGAGCAAGGGCGCGACGATGAAGCCCGCGACGTTATCGGCCAATTTGCCGACGTTTTCGGCGAAGATCATTTCTATCTGGAATTACAAGAACACGACATCGCGCAACAACGGGCGCTGAATAAATGGCTGGTGGAATACAACCGCAGTCAGCACACCAACGTCGGCCTGCTGGCGACAACGGATGTGCATTACGTCCACGAAGACGATTACGACATTCACGACACACAGCTTTGCATTCAAACATCAGCCCGCAAAGCGGATACCAACCGGCTCTCATTCAGCGATAACACCTTCTACGTCTACAGCGCCGAGCAGATGTGGGATATTTACCGCGAGACACCCGACGCGCTGACCAATTCGCTGAAAATCGCGGAGATGTGCGACGTTAATCTGCGCGAAGACGGCTATCACCTGCCGGTCTTTCCGGTGCCGCAAGGCTACGACGCGGCCAGCTATCTGCGCCATCTGTGCGAGATCGGCATGGATTGGCGCTACGGCGAGCGCAAAAACGACGCGATATTGCGCGAACGGCTGGAAAAAGAGCTGGGCATCATCCACGATATGGGCTTCGATACGTACTTCCTGATCGTGTGGGATTTGTGCGAATTCGCCCGCCACGCCGATATATGGTGGAATGTGCGCGGTAGTGGCGCGGGCAGTCTGGTGGCCTATACGCTGGGCATCACCAACATCGACCCGATACAAAATAGCCTGCTATTCGAGCGCTTCTTGAACCCCGGGCGCGTCAGTATGCCCGACATCGACCTCGATTACCCCGACAACCGGCGCGGCGAGATGATCGCCTATACAGTGCAGAAATACGGCGAAGAGAAAGTCGCGGCGATCATCACATTCGGGACGATGGGGCCAAAAGCCGCCGTACGTGACGTAGGGCGGGCGCTGGACGTGCCGCTTGAGGAAGTCAACCGCGCCGCCATGTTGATCCCGCAGGAAGCCAAGCCGAAGAAGTTGATGGATTACGTCGAAGAAATCCCCGAACTCAAGGCACTGTACCAGAAAGATAAACAGATACGCGACATCATCGACACCGCGAAACGTTTGCAGGGCGTCCGCCGTCACGCCAGCCAGCACGCCGCCGGCGTCATCATTGGCGATAAGCCGCTAGTCGAATACACGCCGCTACATCGTCTGACCGGCAAGGATTCTAGTGGTGGGAGCTTGAAGGCGGTCACGCAATTTCCGATGGAAACCGCCGAGTCTATCGGCCTGTTGAAAGTGGACTTTCTAGGGCTATCGACGCTGACCGTGTTCCGTAAGGCCGCCGATCTGATCGAGCGTCATCACGGAATCAAGTACACGATGGACACCACGCCATATCGCCACGATTCGCCCGACATCGACGATCAGCAACGCGCCATGCTCGATGACACTTTCGCCATGCTCGGACGTGGCGAGACAACCGGCGTCTTTCAGGTAGAAAGTAGCGGGATGCAACAGATGCTCCGCGATATGCGCCCGAAAGGATTTGATAACATCGTCGCCGGTATTTCGCTGTATCGTCCCGGCCCGATGCAGTTCATCCCGCAATACAACCGCCGCTTGCACGGTGAAGAAGAGCCGACCTATCTACACGACAAACTAAAGCTGATCCTCGATGAGACGTATGGCATCATCGTCTATCAAGAACAGATCATGCAGATTGCCGGTGAGCTATTCGGCTACAAGCTAGGCGAAGCGGACTTGATGCGTAAGGCGGTATCCAAAAAGCTGGACGAAGCGCTGAATAAGCACCGCGCCATCTTCGTGGAGCGTGGCCCGGAAAACGGCGTCGATGCCGACACAGCCGACAAGATATTCGATCAAATCCGCGATTTTGCCAACTACGGATTCAACCGCGCCCACGCCACCGATTATGCGGTGTTGACCGTGCAGACCGCGCACCTCAAATGCCACTACACCGAAGAATTCATGACCGCCCTGCTCAGTGTCCAGCGCAACGACTCCGCGAAAGTGGCCGTCTTCCTCGAAGAATGCCGCCGCCTCAAGATTCCAGTCTTGCCGCCGGACGTGAATCACAGCCAGATCGACTTCGACATCGAAACCGCCGCCGATAGCGCCGCCAATGGCGGGGTGCGGTGCATCCGCTTCGGACTCGCCGCCATCAAAGGCGCGGGTGAAGGCGCATTACAGCCGATCATCGAAGCGCGGGAAGCGGACGGTCAATTCGCCGATTTGTCCGACTTCTGCCGCCGCGTTGACCTCAAGCAGGTCGGCAAGCGAGCGCTGGAGTGCCTCGTCAAAGCGGGCGCGATGGAATCGCTCGGTCATCGCCGCCAGCTCATCGACGCAGTAGAGCAGATGATGAGCAGTAGTGCGCGGCACTTCCGCGATAAAGCCGTCGGTCAGATGTCGATGTTTGACGGCGGCGACGATAGCATGATGGACGATCCGTTAGCCAATTTGCCAAGCAATGCCGACTATACAGAACGGCAGATTCTCATCTGGGAAAAAGAACTGCTCGGGCTGTACGTCTCCGGGCGTCCGGTGGATAAATTCCGCGAGCAACTCCGCGCTACGCGCACCGCCGAAGTGCAACAACTCAAACAACTCGCGGAGAGTTTCAACAACCGGCAGGTCGCCATCGCCGGGGAGATCGTCGGCTTCCGCAAGGTGCTGAACAGAAAAGGCCAGACTATGGCGTTCGCCCAGATCGAAGACTGGCACGACTCCGCCGCGATCATCGAAGTCGTGATCTTCAGCGATCTATGGCACGCCATCCAGCGCATGGTCGAGCAAGGCGACATCACGCAATTCGATGTCGGTGAGGTGGTGCAGGTCGTCGGCCAATTCGATCTATCACGCGGCGAACCGCAGATCATGGCGAACCGCGTCACGCAATCATTCGAGCTGATGCAAGCGGCGGACGATTATCAGCAGATCGTCGAAATGAACGCTCCCGAATGGCTGGACGAAGACGGCGCACCGCCCCCCGCGCTCAACGGCGGGCAGGATTTACCGGAACACATGCAATCTAATCTGGTGCCGGAACCCGCGCCTGCCTATGAGAACGGCCGCCCGCCATGGATGGTCGATAACGCCGACGATGACGACCTGTACGACGAGGAAACCGGCGAAGTAATACAGCCGCAAGACGATGAATCGCCGCAGACGCCGCCGATGGTGGCTTCGCTTTCTGCCGGAACAACCGCTTTCGAGACACCATCCGTCGAGCCGCAAATCAGCGCCGAGCCAATCGGCGCGGAGGACATGCCCGATCCCGAACGTCTGGAAGCCGACAAGCAAGACCCGCTACACGTCGTCATAAACTTCCCGCGCACCGACGACGACAATCAAGATCGGCGCTTGCTTCATCGCATCTATGGGTTGTTCATCTCATATCCCGGCCATGATCGTTTTGAGATCGCAATAGACGGCATCGGACGGCTGGCATTCCCGAATCACACCACCGGATACTGCCAGCGCTTGCACGAGGAGTTAATCAGCGCGATAGGTGACGAAAGCGCTATTGAAGTTACCCGAATGAACGCGGCCAAATCCCGTTAAAAGATATAATATCGGCTTAACTATCGAGTGGTATAGTAGCCGGATGTATCGAAAAAACCTCAACAGGAGCAAGGACGATTATGAAGCGAATCGCTATCATGACCAGTGGCGGCGATGCGCCGGGGATGAATGCCGCGATCCGTGCAGTGGTACGTACCGGCATCGAACACGGCATCGAAGTTTACGGCATCCGGCAAGCCTACACCGGCCTATTAGCAGGCGACATGAGCTTGATGACTAGCAGGGAAGTTAGCGGCATCCTCCAGCGCGGCGGCACCATCCTACAGACCGCCCGCAACGAAGAATTCAAGACGGTGGAAGGCCAGCGCCGCGCCCTACGTCGCCTCAATGAGCGCGGCATCGAAGGCATGGTCGTCATTGGCGGCGATGGCAGTTTGCGCGGCGCGTCAGCGCTCAATGCACTGGGCATTAAAGTGATGGGCATTCCGGCTAGCATCGACAACGACATCTGGGGCACGAACATGAGCATCGGCGTCGATACCACGCTCAACATCATTCTGGACGCGCTAGACCGCCTCCGCGATACCGCTTCGTCACATAACCGCGCCTTCGTCATCGAAGTGATGGGGCGAAATTCCGGCTATCTGGCGCTGATGGGCGGCATTCTAGGCGGCGCGGAGATCATCATCACGCCGGAGATCGATATGCCGATGGAAGAAGTCGCCCAGCAGATCGAAGATTCTTACGTGCGCGGCAAGTCACACGCAATCGTCGTCATGGCGGAGGGTGCGCCCTACAAATCAACGCAACTGGTCGATTTCCTCAACGAGCAGGAAACCGGCTTTGAGATACGCCTGTCCATTCTCGGCCATATCCAGCGCGGCGGCAGTCCCAGCGCGTTCGATAGGCTTCTGGCGACGCGCATGGGCGTCAACGCGATAGAGCGCCTGCTAGCCGGTGAACACAACGTCATGATCGCGCTGGATGGCCGCGACCTCATCACGCAACCGCTTGAGGAAGTCACCAAGCAAAACCGGAGCATGAGCAATCACTACTACGATATGGCGTGGATGCTATCGCGCTAGGAATCGGCGCGTAGATCAGCCAGACGAACGCGAAACAGATTGATGAACGGGATAACCGGCACGCGCACCTGATAACCGCGCAATCCAGCGCTCATGACGATATGCTGGTTATCCGCCGCCGGAAGATCAAGATAAAGCGGCCATTGCTTATCACGCAGAGCTAACGCGCTGATGCCGCCCACTTTCAGGCCGGTCAACGCTTCGGCGTCTTTGTGCGCCGCCAGTTTCACCTTCTTGACGCCCGCCGCGCCCGCCATCTTCTTCATGTCGAGTTGATCTTCAGAAGCGATCAGCGCGATGTACGGCTTGCTGATGTCGGGACGATCCACCGCCTGCACGATCAGCGTCTTGTACACGGTGAAATACGGCAGGCCGAGCGCCTCCGCGACTTCTTCCGCGTCGGTGATGTCGTCAGGGTACTGTAGCACTTCGTATGAAACGTCGTTCTGCTCCAATACGCGCATCGAGTTCAGTTTTACCGGTTTGGACATATTCAAAATCACCTGTATTGTTTTCGGGCTTTCCTGCCGATGAAATCCGGCACGATACGGTTGCCGAGCATGATAAGGCGGTCAATCCAGCGAATCGCCAGTGAACGGCGGCGCGTATACGTCGCCCGCATCACCGCCTCTGCCGCCCGTTCAACCGGCATCGCCGACGGGAAGCTAGACGCGGTGCGCCCGCCCTTCCCCAGCCGCTTCGCGTTGAATTCTGTTTCCACGCGCCCGACCAGCACATCCACCACATGCACGCCGTCCGCCTCAAGTTCTAGCCGTAGCGACTGCGCCAGACTGCTGACGAACGCTTTGCTAGCGGCGTAAATGGCAGTATATGGCGCGACCAGATTATACACAACCGACGAGATAATCACGATCTGTCCGCCGCCACCGGCACGCATCGCCGGAACGACAGCGCGGACGCTGTGCAGAACGCCGTCTATGTTGGTGCGCAATAACGCTTCCAGATCATCCCAGCCAGCATCAATCAAACTGCCGCGATGCCCGATACCAGCGTTCGCCACCAGCACATCCACCCGCCCGAAATGCGCCATCGCCTCCGCGACGACGGCCTGCATCGATTCCTCCGAGCGCACATCGGCGACGACGGGCACAAACGTCCCGTCATGGCCTTCTGCCGCCCGCGCCAGCACGTCTAGCTTATCAGCACGGCGGGCGGTACCGATCACATTATCGCCCCGCGCCACACATTGCAACGCGGTAGCGTGACCGATGCCGCTTGATGCGCCGGTGATGATAACAACGCGATTTTTGGCCGCTTGCGACATCAGGCGATCACACGAACCGGCGTGCCGATCTCGCCGAAGTTCTCCCAGAACCAGCGTGCTTCTTCGTTCGGCAGATTCACGCATCCGGCGCTCATCGGTGTGCCCCAGTTGCTATGCCAGTACGCGCCGTGAATGGCATACGCCTGATGATAGTACAGCACCCATTCGACATTGGGGATCGAGTAACCCGGCCCGGACATCGTTTGCGTCCGCACACGGCGATAAATCGCAAAATCGCCGGTGATCGTCGGGGTGTGTGCCCGTCCGGTGGATACCAGTACGCTATGCACCAGTTGTCCGTCTTCAAAGGCATAAATGCGCGACGCGCTCACGCTGATGATGATTTGCCGTCCCTGCGTGATGGTCGGCGTTGGCACATAAAACGGCTGGGTAACGATGCCCATATCCACCGCGCCGCCGGATTCGTTCAGCGCCGGAATGACGATCTGCTGACCGGCCTGCACATTATCCGGATTGTAGATGCCGTTCATCTGTGCCACCACGCGCCAATCCACGCCGAAACGGTTGGCGATGACCGCCAGTGTCTCGCCGCGCTGAATAGTATAGGTCGTGTTGACCTGTGACGGGTCGTGTTGCACCGGCGGCATTTGCTCGGCGGGTGGCTCGTCGCGCAGGGGCGCGTCGGCGCTCTGCTCCGTCCAGATATTGAGCGACTGGCCGGGATAAATCAGATTGGCGTTGGCAATATTGTTAGCCTGTAAAATCTGCCCCGTCGTCATGCCGTAACGCCGCGCAATCATCGACAATGACTCGCCACGCTGGACGACATGCACCGCCGGACTACCGGCCACAAGCGGGTTATCGACCTGCGGACTGCCATCCGGCACGCTCAAGCCGGGGATGACTAGCACCTGCCCGCGATAGATGCGGCTCAAATTGGCGATGTTGTTGGCCTGCGCGATTTGCTCCATCGGCACGCCATAGCGCACAGCGATGCGAAACAGCGTATCGCCGGGCTGGACGACATGCGTCAGGCTGTCGTCGGAGTCCTGTCCGTATGTCATAGATGCCGGAATGAGTATTAGTAACAGCATGAGTGTACGCAAAAACAGTTTCATGATGATCGTTTTCTCCCAATTATAGTGACACCGGCTAGCGCCCCAAGCGCCGCCTCAATATAACTATGAACCAAAATGCGTTTATCGGCAAGCGAATTCCCCGCAACGCAACCATGTTCTAACCGTCCGGTGCGCGTCGCAATTGCCGCCCCGCGCTTTTCCCTGTAGAATGTGAACGAAATAGGGTTAGTTTGTAAAGTGATCGTATGCTGGTACGTGCATATCGTCTAACCGACAAATTCGGCGTCGCGATTCTAAAATTGGGCGCGGGTTTCAGTGAGATCGTGCTGGGACGGGCGTCATCGCTCACCGGCGCGGCAGGTTGGTTCATCAAAGGCTTATCGCGCCTGATCGCGGGCGCTCTAGCCGCCCTCCTCAGCTTGATATGGGGATTGGCCGTCAACATCTGGCAATTGTTGGCGTATATCTTGCGCGGTGGCGCTAAGCTACTGATCGGCACGCTGAGCACGGGGGCGGCGGTTGGGGCGAGCGTCGGGCGTGTCGGCAAGCAAGCCGCCAAACGTAACCGTCAAGCGGCCTCCCGCGTGACGACTTCCGCGATGGCGCGGCGCTCCGAACGTCAGACGGCGCGGGCCGAGATGACCGATGGCATCAGCAAAGTCGCGCAAGACCCCTTGCGCGTACAGAATCGCGTGTTGAGTACGCTGGTCGTGGTCTTTCTGGCGGTGCTGATCGGCGTCATCATCTGGGCGACTTCGCGCCAACCGGAACAGACTCCGGCGTTCACGCCCGCCGTGCTGGACTTCAACCCGCGTGACGAAAATCAGCCAACACCGGCAAGCGAAGCGCTGAATGAGCCGTTGCGCCAGCCCACACCATTACCCACCGCGACGGAAGTCCCCGCCGTATTGCAGGCGGGCGGCACGATCGCCTTCACCGCCCGCGAACCGGACAGCGCACACAGCGATTTATGGATTATCCCCGTCGGTTCACGCCAGCCTTTGCGCGTGACCAACGCGCCCGAAGATGACCGCGATGCCGCATGGTCGCCGAACGGTGATCGGCTAGCGTATGCGTCACGGCGCGAAGATAGCAACTGGGACATTTACCTGCTGGATATGACCTCCGCCGCGCTAGAGCCGGTACGCATGACGTTCAATCTGGCGTTTGAGGCCGGGCCGTCATGGAGTCCGGATGGGCAGTTCATCGCTTACGAAGCCTACCAGCGCGATACACATCTCGACATCTTCGTGATGCGTGCCGACGGGCAAGAGCCGCCACAACGCCTGCCGGGATCGTCGGATACGGCGGATTTCGCGCCGGCATGGTCGCCCGGTGACGGGCGGCAAATCGCCTTTGTATCGTGGCGCGATGGTAGCAAAGACATTTTCATCTTCGATCTGGATAGCGGCACGACACGCAACATCACCAATTCCCCGGATCGACATGAAGATTTTCCGGCGTGGTCGCCGGATGGCCGCTATTTAGCCTACAGCGCGATGCAATCCGGCATCGAGACGGTATTCATCCACGATATGCAGAACCCTGATGAACCCGCGCAACCGTTCCGGCAGGGACGCGAGCCGGTTTGGTCGCCGGACGGCACAAGCGTGCTATTCGCGGTGGATACATCAGACGGCACATTTTTGGTCGTCGCCCCCTTTATCGAAGGCGGCGTCGCCACCGAATTAATCCGGGTACCACGCGGCGCGTCCGATCTATCGTGGACGGCGCAACCCGCCGCGCCCGCGCTGGTCAATTCCGGCGGATTGCCCCCGGCCGATACCGAGCCGCTATATATCGAGCAGGTATCGCCACCCGCCGGTGATCCGCCCTATCGTCTGGATACCGTCGTCAACATCACCGGACAGGAAAACGCAGTTCTCAGCGAGCGCGTCAACGACTCATTCAATGCGTTGCGCCTGCGGGCAAATCAGATCATCGGCTGGGACTTTCTCGGTGAGTTGACCGACACCTTCTGGGTGCTGGATCGTCGTCCGCAAGCAGGCGAGCCGGAGCGAAGCTGGCACAAAGCGGGGCGGGCGGTGGCCTTCACCCGCAATCAAGGCGGCTTCCCCGCTAACTATGAGGTGGTCAAGGAAGATCGCGGCCTCGATACTTACTGGCGCGTTTTCGTGCGCGTCGCGGAAGACGCGCAAAATGGGCAACTCGGCGAACCTCTGCGCGAAATGCCGTGGGATTTTTCAGCCGCGACACGCGGCGATCTGGAAGCCTACCGGCAAGGCGGCCGGTTACGGATTGATATGCCGGAAGGCTACTACGTTGATCTGACCGCGCTGGCCGAGTCGTATGGCTGGCATCGCATCCCGGCGGGGAGCGACTGGCGCAGTAACTTCAACGTCCGCAACTACTGGGCATTGCATAAGCACGAAGGGCTAAGCTGGGCACAGGCCATGCGCGAAATCTACAGCGAGACGCAACTGGCCGAAGCTCTACCCGGTCTTGTCAGTATCGGGGGCGACAACTAATGGGCGACTCTAGCGGATTCATCACAGGTTTGATCGTCTTGCTGGTTCTGGGTGGCTTTGGTTTTCTGCTATATCAAAACGCCCAACCCGCCGAGCCGGTGCGCGTCGTGATCCCGACGCAAGCGCCGCCCACGCAAAACCCCGACGCGCTCGCCGAGATTTTCAGTTCCGGCTTCGGGAGCAACACAACCCCCTTGCCGACGGTGGCGATTCCGGCGGCGCAGTTCGTCGCCCCGACCATCCCGCCCGCGCCGGAGACAGACTCCGAGCCGATCAGCGCGGAGCAGATCACCGGCGGGCAACCACCCACCGCCGGAGCGCCCATCAGCTTACCGGCCACGCCGACGCGCATCCCGCCAACGCCGACAATTGCGGTAGGCGATGATGGCGTCGAGATTGCGATGGTCAACGTGCAGGACGAACGTCCGGCGGACAACTGGCGTCCGCCGTCGATGCCCGTCCCACAAAGCCGCGATCCACTCGGGCGCGATCATTATATCTTCGCCCGCCCTATCGACTCCAATGCGACGGATTTCGGCCTGTTTTACTATCCTTACGGCACGGGTGAGTTGCCGCTAGCGGGATTGTCACGGGTGCATCATGGCATAGATATGTCCAACCCCATCGGGACGCCCGTCCGCGCCGCCGGTTCGGGCACGGTGCTGTTCTCATCCGTCGATGAACAAGACCTATATCCCGGCTCGGCAGGCTATGGCATTGTCATCGTCATTGAGCATGATTTTACGTGGAACGGACAATATCTATGGACGCTATACGCCCATCTCGATCAAACGCTGGTGCGTCCGGGCGAACGGGTTGAGATGGGACAGGTGATCGCGCTGAGCGGCAACACCGGACGCAGTAGCGGGCCGCATCTGCATTTTGAGGTTCGTATGGGGCGCGAATTACCGCTAGGCTATGGCGACACACAAAATCCGGTGCTGTGGATGGCACCGTACTACGGGCACGGCACGCTAGCCGGACGATTCGTCAGTGAGCGCGGCAATTTCATCGACGCCCAGCCGGTCACAGTCCGCAGTCTCGCCACCGGACGCACCTATACCACCAGCACCTATACATTCGACGGGACGATCAACCAGATCAGCAATGATCCGCTATGGGACGAAAATTTTGTCATCGGGGATTTACCGCAGGGGCGTTATGTGGTATCTGTAGAGCATGAAGGCGTGCGACTATCGGAAACGGTAGACATCTTCGAGGGTATGACATCGCTCGTGGAGCTATCGCCCGTGACTATCGCCACGCCGCAACCCGTCACACCACAGGCACAGTCTGACGACGCGCCGTGACAGCAGAAATCCGTTTGATGACACAGGTCGCAAGGTGGCGACATCGGTCTAGCATAAGCCTGATGATTACGATATACTACCCATCGCGTTATAGCAACAGACAGGTCTGTTGTTCTTCCCGCAACAGGATTTTGAATTGATAACGAAAGCAGACCCGAATGAAAATTCGCTTCATTTTGCTTACAAGCCTCTTAACCTTGCTCGTCGTCGCCTGTGCGCCAGAAGTTCGCATCGTGAGCGACGACTTTCTGCGTGATACCAGCTTGATTAGCGATGAACCGTGCGGCGCTCCGTGCTGGCGTGGCATCACGCCCGGCGAAACGCGCTGGAATGACGCACTGGAAATCGTAGAAAACGACGAGACACTGACCAGCTTGCAGACCCGCAGTGACGCCGATACCGGCCAGATCGGTGCGGCGTGGGCACAAGTTGACGGCGATAACTGCTGTCAGATGTTCACGCAGGACGGCGAAACCGTGTCGCTTCTGGTGACGCAGACGACGCCAGAAGTCACGTTCGGTCAGGTGGTCGAGAAGTTCGGCGAGCCGGATTACCTGCTCGGCGAGGTCGTCTCGTCCGATCAAGCGTTGTTGAGCGTGTACTATACCGACGTCCCTATGCTAATCTACTTATTCGTAGAGGGACAGAACGGGCAAATCGCGGAGTCGAATCCGGTGGTTGGCTTCGCTTATACCACGCCAGATTTAATGGAACTGGTCATTGATACCAGCAACCTGTATCTGTGGCGCGGTTTCGGCGATTTCAGCGCGTTCACCGATGGCGAATTCGACCTGACACCGAGCATTACGCTGACGCCGATCAACTAGATGCATAAAAACTGCCGGAAGCCGTTCGGCGCGAGTCCGGTATAGATCAAATCGTTAATCGACATATAGGAAAAGGAGCCGGGCATGACCGAAGACGTAACAACCAATGCCCCCAGCAAAATCGAGGACTTGAAGCCGGGCATGGCGGTCAGTGGTACCGTCAAACGTCTGGAACTATACGGCGCGTTCGTCGACATCGGCATCGGGCAAGATGGCCTTTTGCACATCTCCCAGCTAGGCAAGACCAAAGTCCGCAATCTGGAAGATGTCCTCAAGGTCGGCGAGACCATTCAGGCGTTTGTCCTCAAGGTGGACGCCAAAGCCGGACGCATCGCACTGACGACCATCAAGCCGCCCGATCTGCCGTGGGAGGCCATCTCGCAAGGACAAACCTATCAGGGTAAAGTCATCCGCATGGAAAAGTTCGGCGTTTTCGTCGACATCGGCGCGGAGCGTCCCGGCATGGTGCATGTCTCCGAACTAGCCGATGGCTTCGTCAAAGACCCGTCGGACATCGTGAGCGAAGGTCAGGAAGTGACCGTGCGTGTGTTGAAGGTCAATCGCGGCCAGCGCAAGATCGACCTGAGTATGCGCGAGCAGGCCGAAGAAATCGCCAATATCATTGACGAAGACGACGAGAACCTGCCGACAGCGATGGAGATGGCATTCCGCCGTGCCAACGCTGACGACGACGGCGCCAACGAAGATAGCCGCAGTAAACGCGCCAAAGCCAGCAAGAAGCGGCGGCAAGAGCAAGCGGAGATCATCGCCCGCATGATGCGCGGCGACTAAGCCGACTAAAAAACGCAGAACCAGGGGCGCAACGTCATTGCGCCCCGTAGATTGCCCTCAGACCGACTCCGCCTCTTCGTCAGCTAAAAAGCGGTTGAGCCGCCAGATCGTCGCGCCGAATAACACGGTGATGATCGCTTCGTGCGTCAAACACCACTGGCACCACGCCTGTAAAATGACGCCTTGCACATAGATCAAATACATCGAATACAGCCACGCAAACAGCACCACGCCGAACAGTAGCACGATGCCATTCTCCCGCAGAAACGCCCAACGATCCTGCAATAAGATCAGCCCGCCGATCACGACGTAAGTCATAAAGCCCAGATAGGCAATCGGCACGCCGAATAATTCGGAATAGTCGCTGTTCTGCACCGTACCACAATTGAACATCTCGCCGGTACACGCCATCGGCACGCCCGTCGCCTTAACGTAACTCAAATAGCCACTGACCAGCAAGCCAGCGGCCACCAGTACCAGACTAATCAGCCGAGCATCCAGCCGCAAGCCGGACGGACGGCGGCCACCCATCGCATTCTGTTTTGTCGCCATGAAAATACACTACTCCTCAAAACCAGCCCGTAAGACGCGCACCGAATACAACTCGCCGGCCTGCGCCTGTTCGATGCCCTCCGGTATAATCAGCAGGCCATCGGCGATCACCATAGACCACAACGCGCCGGAACTTTGTACCGGCACGGGGTCGGCATATAGGTTTGCGCCCTCTTTCTTTAGTTTAACCCGTAGATAGGTACGCCGTCCATCAGATTTTACACTTTTTTGTAAGATGGCCGTCCGCGTGAGCAGATGGTCGCCACGATTCATCTGCTTGAGCAAAGCCGGTTTGACCAGTACATCAAACGTCACCATCACCGAAACCGGATTGCCCGGCAATCCGAAGAAGGGCACATCTCTCAACTTGCCGAACGCTAGCGGCTTGCCCGGCTTGAGGTTGATGCGCCAGAAATCAACCGCGCCAATCTCCTCGATGATTTCGCGCACAAAGTCTACCGCGCCCATCGACACCCCGCCAGACGATATAATCATGTCCGGCTGATGATCGAGCGCGTACTCAAACGCGGCGCGGACGGCCTCACGGGTGTCGGCCACGATGGGCAGTCGGTACGGGATGCCACCCGCCGCCGTCACCATGCTGGCTAGCGTAATGCAGTTACAATCGCGGATTTTGCCCGGCTTCAACGGTTGATCCACCCGCACCAGTTCATCGCCAGTGGACATAATCACCACCCGCGACTGCCGCAGTACCGGCACCCGCGACTGTCCCGCCACCGCTAGAATACCGATATCCTGCGGGCGCAAGGTCGCGCCACGATGCGCGATGACCCATCCGGCGCTGATGTTCTCACCGGCTGGTCGAATGTTGGCGTTGCTGGCCGCGTCGGTGTAAATCCGCACCTGCGGGCGTGGATTCTGCCAGTCGCCGTCGGTTTGCTCAATCGGGATGACCGCCGTCACGCTATCCGGCACCAGCGCGCCGGTCATGATGCGGACAGCCTGCCCGCGTGAGAGTTTCACCATCGGCGAATCGCCCGCCTGTACATCGGCCACCACATCCAGCACCGCCGGATTATCGCGGCTCGCACCCGCCACATCTTCCACAATCACGCCGAAACCATCCATCGCTGATGTCGGAAACGGCGGCGAGTCCTCACTGGCGATGATGTCCGCCGCCAACACACGCCCCAGCGCGGTATCTAGCGGGATCGTCTCCGTGTTCAGCCGTGTGATTTCATTCAGTATGCGCCCTAGCGCCACGTCCACATTCATCAAATCGCTCATCTCGCCTAGCTCCCTCGCGTAGAACACGAATTATCATCATCTTCTGATGAATCTTGCACGGAATGGATTGCTTGAAAAGCCCCATTATGTTGTACAATAGGGAGTCAAAAGGGATCAAGCAGGTGATATATGTCCGCACCCACCGCACAATTTCTCAATTTAGACTCGCTATTCGAGCATCTCAACGACATCACGCCGCATGATCGTAGCAGGATCGCCCGCGCATACGAACGCGCGGAAGCGGCGCACGCCGGACAGACACGCAAATCCGGCGAGCCATACTTCACGCATTGCGTCGCCGTCGCCAACATCCTCGCAGAAATGAAGCTGGATGCCGAAGCGATAGCGGCGGCGCTGATGCACGACATCATCGAAGATACCGACATCACCTATGAAGACATCGCCGCAGAATTCGGCCACACCGTCGCTGATCTGGTGCAGGGCGTCACGAAGTTGACCAAACTGCCGATTAATCTTGAGAAAGAGCCGAACGGCAAACGCCCACGCGATTCTGACCGCGAGCTTGAATACATCCGCAAGATGCTGTTGACCATCGGCGACGATGTGCGCGTGGTGTTGATTAAGCTGGCTGACCGCCTGCACAACATGCGAACGCTCGGCTACATGCCCGCGCACAAGCAACTACGCATCGCCCGCGAAACGATGGACATTTACGCGCCATTGGCGAGCCGTCTGGGTATCTGGCAGATCAAATGGGAGCTAGAAGACCTGTGCTTCCGTTACATCGACCCCGACTCTTATCGCTCCATCGCGGGGAGCATCGACGAGCGCCGCGCCGACCGCGAATCTTACATCAACAACGTAATCGAAATCATCCGCAAAGAGCTAGATAAGCATAATCTACACAAAGCGCTGGTATCCGGCAGGCCGAAACACATCTACAGCATCTATCGCAAGATGAAGAAGAAACAACTGCCGTTCAACGAGATATTCGACGTCCGCGCCCTGCGAATTCTGGTCGATACCGTGCCGGAGTGCTATCTAGCGCTAGGGCTGGTGCATACGCTGTGGCGGCCAGTCACGCACGAATTTGACGACTACATCGCCGCGCCCAAAGACAACTTCTACCAGAGCTTGCACACCACCGTAATCGACAACAACGGCAAAACGCTAGAAGTGCAAATCCGCACATGGGAGATGCACGAACATGCTGAGTACGGTGTGGCCGCCCATTGGCGCTACAAAGAAGGCCACCGCCATGACGAGCGCTTCGAGAGGCGGCTGAACTACCTGCGCCACCTGATGGAATTCGGCAAGGACATCGGCGACGACCCGAAAGCGTTCATGGACACCATGCGGACGGAAGTCTTTCAAGATCGCGTATACGCCTACACGCCCAAAGGCGACATCATTGATCTGCCCGTCGGCTCCACGCCGATTGACTTCGCGTATCATATCCACACCGAAATCGGTCATCGTTGTCGCGGGGCGAAAGTCAACGGGCGGCTGGTCAGCTTGAATCACACGCTGAAATCGGGCGATCAAGTCGAAATCTTCACATCTAAGCGCGGCGGGCCGAGCATGGATTGGCTGAATCATGATCTGGGTTATGTGCATACCAGCCGCGCACGCGGCAAAATCCGCTACTGGTTCCGCAAGCTCAACCGCGACAAGCACATCGCACTAGGCCGCGAAGTCGTGGAACGCGAACTGAAGCGCGTCGGCGTTATTGATAGCATGTCATTCGATAGTGTCAGCAGGCTATTCGATTACGAAGAGATCGAAGATTTCATGGCGGCGGTGGGCGCGGGCGACATCAACGCCGCGCAGATCAGCAATCGCGTGCTGGATGCCGAGCGCAGTGAGCGCACCATGAAGGATATGACCGATCTCGTGCGCCCGTCGCGGCTGGTCGGGCGGGAGAACGGCAAAGGCATTAACATCACCGGCACCGGCGGCCTACTGGTCAACATCGCGCAATGTTGTAGCCCGATGCCCGGCGATAACATCGTCGGCTATGTGACACGCGGGCGCGGCGTCACCGTACACCGGCGCGATTGTCCCAACATCATCGCCAGCACCGAGCGCGAACGCCTGCTGGATGTCTCGTGGGATGATAGCGGCGACGAACAGCGCTACGCCGTCCCCGTCGAGATCATCGCCTATGACCGCGCCGGACTCATCCGCGACATCAGCACCATCATCGCTGATGAACGGGTCAATATCGCGGAGGTCAAAGTATCCACCCGAGCAGAAATCGCCACGTTCCACATCATCATGGAGATTTGCCACAACAGCCAGTTAACACGCATCCTGAACAAGATCGAACAACTGAATAATGTGGTCGAGACATACCGCAAGCACAGCCAATAAAGCGCGATGCAGATACTATTGATCGAACCGTATTACGGCGGGAGTCATCGCGCATGGGTTGATGGCTACTGCGAACATAGTCAGCACCACATCGAGACATTGACCATGCCCGCGCAGTTCTGGAAATGGCGGTTACAGGGTGGCGCGGTCAGCATCGCCCGCATGATTGACGAACGCGCCCTACAGCCTGATTTTTTGCTGGTGTCGGATATGGTCGATCTTAGCACGCTACGCGCCCTGACCGCGCACAGCACCGCCCGCACCCCCACCGCGCTGTATTTCCACGAGACACAACTGACCTATCCGCAAAACGCCCGCCAGAGTCACGGCTGGCGCTACGGCTTCATCAACTATATCAGCGCGCTGTCTGCCGATGCCGTCTATTTCAACAGCCAATATCATCATGATGTGTTCTTCAAGACGTTGCCCAATATGCTCAAGCACTTCGGCGATTACAACGAACTGCAAACAGTAGAAATCATCCGCGAGAAATCCACCGTCCTGCCGCTAGGATTGGCGCTAAAGCGATTCGACGCGCACCGCCCCGCCCATCCATCGCGGAACGAACGCCCGTTAATCGTGTGGAATCATCGCTGGGAAGCGGATAAAAATCCGACGGCCTTCGTAGAGGCGCTGTACCGGCTAGATGAGGATGGGCTTGATTTTGAGGTCGCCATCATCGGGCAGAACGTCCGGCAAAGCCGCACCGAATTCGATGAATGTCGCGTGCGGCTGGCGCATCGCATCCGCCACTTCGGTTATCTGCCGGATTTCGCCAGCTACGCCGATTTACTGTGGCGGGCGGATTATGTGGTCAGCACCGCGCATCAGGAGTTCTTCGGCGGCGCTATCGCGGAAGCGTTGTATTGCGGTTGCGTGCCCATCCTGCCGGATCGCCTGAACTATCCGGCGCTATTGCCGCCCGATCAGCGCGACGCCTGTTTGTATCGTGGTGATAACCCGCGCTATTGCCTGATGGCGCATCTACGCGGCGAACATGACGTTGACAGCGACGCACTACGCGCCCACATCAGCCGTTATGACTGGCAGGCCATCGCGCCGCAATACGACGCGACATTCGCCGCCTACGCGCCCGCCAGCCCTAATTGATCGGCGTTCGCCTGCATCGCGCTCAATACGGTCTGGATGTGTTCATCCAGTGGAATACCTAAATCGGCGGCGGCATGTTCAATCTCGGCGCGGTCAACCGGCGCGGCGAATGATTTGTCTTTCCACTTCTTCTTGATGGATCTGAGCTTGACATCCATCACGCTCTTAGAAGGCCGCACCAGCGCCACCGCCACGATGAAGCCGGTCAACTCATCCACCGCGACCAGCGCCTTCTCCATGTCGCTCTGCGGCGTGACGCCGGTCACTGATTCCGCGTGTGACAGGATAGCGCGGATCATCTCGTCGGTTGCGCCGCGCTCCTTCAGTATTTTCGATCCCATCACCGGATGACCACCCGCCGATACATCAGGATACTTTTCATAGTCGAAGTCGTGCAACAGGCCGACGACGCCCCATAATTCCGCGTCGCCATCAAAGCGCGGCGCATACGCCCGCATCGCCGCTTCGACGGCCAGCATGTGACGCCGTAGCGTGTCGCTCTGCGTGTATTCCTGCACGATGCCCCATGCGGTATCACGATCTAACATGCGCTCTCTCCTCCAAGATTAACGTATTACGGCCCGTCCGTGCCCGGATCGAAAACCTGCACGCTGATGACGAACGATTCGCCTATCGGTATCTGACCCGGCGTGCGTAGTTGCCAGCGTCCAGCGAACGGTTGCACGCTACCCGAAGACGGCAACGTGCCCTCAAACAACACTTCGACTTCTTCACCGACGCCGACTTCCTCGCGGATGAAGACACGCGGCCCGGCGTTGAAGTCCTCGCCTTCGACAAACGACATCGACGTGTTGCGCTCCCAATCGCATGTACCGGTATTCAATAGCGTGATGCGCCGTGTATAAGCACTATTCACCGTGTAGAAGCCGCCCTCAATGCCATCACGCGGCGTCTGGTCGATGATCGCATAATCGAACGTACACGCCGCAAACGTAGCGGTACGCTCCGCGATGCGCGTCTGTGTGGCGTTCGGCGTGAGTGTCGGCGTCGGCGTATCCGTCGGTGTCGGCGTGATCGTTGGCGTGGCGGTCCCCGTCTCCGTTGGCGTCGGACTGGCGATGACAGTCTCGGTCAGTGTCGGCGTGATTGTCGCTGTCGGCGTGTCCGTCGGTGGCGGTGTCGGCGTGCTGGTATCCGTCGGTATCGGGGTATCCGTCGGTTCAGGCGTAGCGCTCGGAGTCGGGCTGGCTAAGAACGCCACCGCCGGAAACATGCCGGACTGTGCGCCCAGCACATATCCGCCACCGGCCAACGACAGCAAAATCAGCAGTCCCAACAGCCAGATAATCCCCCCGCCATCGCCACCGGATGAGCGCCCGCCGGATGAGGCCACGATGGGCGGTAGGCGTTGCGTCTCTTCGGTGCGGCGCGTGCCCAGTTGCTTAAACGGAATGGTCGGGCTATCGCCTAGACTGCCTCTAGCTTTTTCACGCGGGACGGGCGTCAGTTGCACCGGCGTCTCGTTGGTGTCCGGCTGGTACAGCTTTTCTTCGATGCGGCGAATATCGGCGATCAGCGCGTCGGCGCTGGCATAGCGCGTATCCGGCTCTTTAGCCAGCAATTTACGGATAACGTGGTCGATAGCCTTCGGCAGACGCGGGTTCAATTCGCGGGCGGACGGGATCGGGTCGTTCATGTGACACAGGATCAACGCCAACGGCGTCTCCGCGTCGTAGGGTAGCCGTCCGGTCACCATCTGATACAGGATGACTCCTAGCGAATACAGATCAGAGCGCTCGTCGCCGGTCTCACCCATACCCTGCTCCGGCGCCATATAAGCGGGCGTACCGACCAGCCCGCCAGATACGGTGAACTGTGAGCCTTTCACGATCTTGGCGATGCCGAAATCGGTCAGTACGACGCGCTCGTTATCGTCGCTATCCAGTAGCAAATTAGCCGGTTTCACATCACGGTGAATCATACCGGCGCGATGCGCGTAAGCTAGCGCACTGGCCGACTCGCGGGTGATGCGTAACGCCTCTTCTAGCGGCATCTTCTGGCGGGAAGCCTCTAGCTCCAGCAGGCGATCTTTCAACGTCTTTTCGGCGATGAGTTCCATCACCATGTAATAGCTTTCACTGGCCTCATCGAATTCGTAATCGTAGACCTGAACGATATGAGGATGTTTTAAGCGGGCGATGTTCTGCGCTTCACGCTCGAAGCGTGCGGCGAACTCTTGGTCCTCAGCCAGAAAAGAGTGGAGAATCTTGATGGCTACGTGACGGTTCAGGCTGGCATGATAAGCCTTATAGACCTCCGCCATGCCGCCACGCCCTAGCCGTTCGATGACTTCATATTTTCCTAGCTTCTTGATAGTCACACGGTTGCCTTGTACTCAGACATAAAAAAACTAGCCGGAAATGATTATCCGGCTAGTATAGCTCATATCGACCTAACCCTCAATCGGATTATTTGCTGATACCGCCTTCAGTCATCTTGCGGGCGTCCAATGCGCGATCAAGGTCTTCCTCGCTCATCAAACCCATCTCCAGCACGACATCGCGCACGCTCTTGCGCTCTTCCAGCGATTTCTTGGCGACTTCCGCGCCCTTGTTGTAGCCGATGATCGGATTGAGCGCGGTGACGAGAATCGGATTACGCGCCAGCCAGCTCTCCGCATTTTCGGTGTTGACCTGCAAGCCGACGATGCACTTATCGGTGAAAGCGTTGATCGAGCCGATCATCACCTGCATCATCTCGTTGAGGTTGTGCGCGATAATCGGCATCATCACGTTTAGCTCAAACTGCCCCGCCGCACCGCACATATTGACCGTCGCATCACAGCCCATCACATGATACATCGCCTGATTCAGCATCTCGGCCAGTACCGGATTGACCTTGCCGGGCATAATCGAGGAGCCGGGCTGTACCGTCGGACAGGTCAATTCAGCGATACCGGTTGTCGGCCCGGCGGAAAGCAGACGCACGTCGTTAGCGATGCGCGTGAATTCCATGGCGATATTACGCAACGCCGCCGAGAAGAACACCGCGTCCTGCATCGACTGCATGGACTCGAACAGATCGTCGGACTCGTGCAATTCGATTCCGGTCAATTCGCTCATCTTCTTGACGATCAGCGCGTGATATTCAGGGTGCGCGTTCAGGCCGGTGCCTGCCGCCGTGCCGCCGATACCCAGACGGCGCAGGCCGTCCGCCGCGAATTTCAGCTTGTCAATCTGACGGCTGATCGCTTTGCTCCACGCGCCGACTTCCTGCCCCAACCGCACCGGAACAGCATCCTGTAGATGCGTGCGGCCAGTTTTGACGATGTGATCCCACGCATCAGCGTTCTTCTGGTTCTCTTCGATGAAGTGTTCCAGCGCGGCGACCAGTTCATCCAGCCGCCACAACACGCCGAGACGGATCGCCGTCGGGATGGTGTCGTTGGTGCTTTGCGCCATGTTCACATGGTCATTGGGGTTCAGTGGCTTATCGGTATCTTCCAGCGAGAAGCCCAGTATTTCGCTGGCGCGGTTCGCCAGCACTTCGTTGACGTTCATGTTGTGGCTAGTGCCTGCACCCGCCTGAAACGGATCAACGACGAAATGCTCCATGTGCTGGCCTGCGATGACCTCATCGCCAGCCTGTATGATGGCATCGGCCAGATTCGGCTCTAACATGCCTAAATCTTTGTGTACTTCGGCGGCGGCACGCTTGATAACCGCCATGCTCCAGACGAAGGCCGGCCACGGCTTCAATCCGGATACCGGAAAGTTCTCCACCGCACGCTGAGTCTGTGCGGCGTAGTAGGCGTTCTTCGGAACTTTGACTTCTCCCAGAGAGTCTTTCTCAATGCGATATTCTGTCATCTTTATCTCCCTAAAACAACATAAGAAGGTATACGCAAAACTTAAAACGGGCGTCACCATTGTAACGCCCGTCGGCAAAACTTTGTATTGTCACACGTCAGATAAAACCCATGACATGCGGCCTATGCGGTCAGCGTCAACTACTTGGCCGCCGCGTACAGCTCGGCCACCTTCGCCCAGTTGACCACGTTAAAGAACGCGGCGACATAATCCGGGCGGCGGTTCTGGTAGTTCAGGTAATAGGCGTGTTCCCACACGTCCAGCCCCAGAATCGGCGTCTTGCCCTCCATTAAGGGCGTATCCTGATTCGGCGTACTGGTGATCGCCAGACCGCCACCATCGACGATCAGCCATGCCCAGCCGGAGCCGAAGCGCCCCGCCGCCGCCTGACTGAACTGCTCTTTGAAATCGGCAAAGCTACCGAAAGCGGCGTTAATCGCTTCCGCTAGTTCGCCAGTCGGCTCGCCGCCCGCGTTGGGCGCCATCACCTGCCAGAACAGGTTATGGTTGGCGTAGCCGCCGCCATTATTGCGGACTGCGGTCTGCTTATCGGCGGGCAATTTATCCAGATTCGCCAGAACTTCCTCGATAGATTTACCGGCGAATTCCGTACCCTCAAGGGCGGCGTTCAGTTTTGTGGTGTATCCGCCGTGATGTTTGCCGTGATGAATTTCCATCGTGCGGGCGTCGATATGCGGCTCTAGCGCATCAAAAGCGTAAGGGAGTGCGGGCAATTCAAAAGCCATTTGAGCTTCTCCTGTGTGTTTCATCCAATCAATAGTGCAAGTCTATGGTAACATGCGGGACGTTAGAATTTCTTCAACGCAGACGTGAGAATACCATTAAAATATCGCGCTACGACGGCCGACGCCGGTCTGTTACGATAGCGTCAGCGAGATAAACGACTGAGGACAGGATGAACGACACACGCACACAACCCACCCAATCACGCGCCTATGGCGTGCTTTTATTCGGCATCGCCGCGATCTCGATGGCGGCTATTTTCATCCGGCTGGCACAGGCCGAAGGCGTGCCCTCGTCGATCATCGCGGGTGGGCGCTTATTCATCGCGGCGCTGATCCTGACCCCGGCGGTACTACGCAAACCGGAATACATGATGCAGTTGCGCGGGCTGGGACGTTTCGACCTTCTGCTCGTCACGCTCTCCGGCTTCTTTCTGGCGATGCACTTCATGGCATGGGTGACATCATTGGAGTATACATCGGTGCTGATCTCCGGCGTACTGGTGACGACTTCGCCGATCTGGGTGGCGCTAATGGAGGTTTTCATCCTGCGGGCGCGTCTGTCGCGCATGGTGATAGCCGGTCTGATATTGGCGATGACCGGCGGCCTAATCATCGGGCTTTCCGGTGGCGGGGCGTTGTTTGAAGGCGCGGACTCGGTGCGCGGGGCATTACTAGCGACCACCGGCGCGATCACCGTCGCCGCATATCTCATCATCGGGCGACGCCTGCGCGGTAGCGTATCGGTGACGCCTTATATCTGGTCGGTGTATAGCATCGCCGCGCTCATAATCGGGATCATCCTCATCATCAGCCGGACGCCGGTCACCGGCTACACAGTAGACGGCTACCTGTGGGTGCTGGCCTGCGGATTGGTGCCGCAACTACTCGGCCATTCCGCGCTGAATTACGCGCTGGGCTATCTGCCCGCCACATACATCAGCCTATCGACACAGACCGAGCCGCTTTTGAGTGCGCTGGCCGCGTTCATCATCTTCAACGAGATGCCCGCGTGGGCGCAAGTTATCGGCGGGCTGGTGATATTGAGCGGCGTCATACTGGCGACTCTCGGACGTAGCGAAGCGCGAAAGACGCCACCCATAACCATCGAGAGCGCGGCATCGCAGACCGTCCGCACACCCTGAAGCGCATTTCAGGTTATTGGCGATCATCTCATTGCCCGATGTAACCGGCGTAGATGTGGCGGGACTCTCGTCTGTTTGTAGGGACGCAACGCATCGCGCCCGCATTTTCTGGTCTGTGGTTATTGTGATAGAATGCCGGATACATCGTCATGATAAAAGTTATTGGATGACATCAGCGAGATGATTAATTTATACGAATTCGTCACAGCGACGAACGGGCAAATACTCGGCGAACCCGCCGCGCAATTATTCGATGCCTTCTCCGCCGATGCCGCACAGATCAAACAGGGGCAGATGTTTGTCGCCATCGCCACGCCGGAAGGCGACATTCAGGCCAACATCCGGCAAGCGATCCAGAACGGCGCACGCGGGCTGATCTGCAAGAATCCGCCGCAATGCGATACCGACGGCGTCTCGGTGGTCATGGTGCGCGATGTGGTCGGCGCGTTGATGCAGTGGGCACAATACATGCTGGGGCGTTACGGTACACAGGTCATCGGCGTGGCCGGAGTCGCGGGGAAATCCATCACCGCCGACGCCATCGGGCGCGTACTCAGCACGCGCTACGCGGTACATAGCAAGCCGGACGCCGCCGACGGACGCCTGAGCGTGCCATTCGCGCTCGCCAGCCTCAAGCCCAGCGATCAATTCACCGTGTTGAAATTATCCATGAGCGAAGTCGGCGAGATGGGCGCATTGGCCGAAGCCGCCCAGCCACAGACGGCGGTCATCACCAATATCAGCAATTACCACATGGGCGGATTCGCCTCACCGGATCAGATGGCGGAAGAGATGCGCGTACTGGTCGATCTGTTGCCGCCGGGCGGCGTGGCGGTCATAAACCATGACGATGACCGTGTGCGCGGGCTAGCCACCACCACCCGCGCCGATGTCAGCACGTATGGCACCAGCTTCGGCGCGGACATGATGGCCTACAACATTCAGGCCGGGGACGATGGCACGGTGTTTGATCTACGGATGGGTAACGAACGGCACAACGGCATCAAAGTGTCGTTCCTCAGCAAGCATCACATTAACTGCTTGCTGGCCGCGCTTCAGGTCGGCTTGCATCACGACATCCCACTGGCTGACGGTTTGCGGGCACTGGGCGAACTATCGCCGTTGCCGGGACGCTTACGCCCGCTAGACGGGCGCGGCGGTTCACGCTTGATCGACGGCACGTATGGCGGCGGCGTGCTCTCCGCGATGGGTATGCTGGATTGGCTGGAAGAAACGCGCAAAACCGCCGAACGGCGCGTCTTTTTCATGCTGGGCGACATCGACAATCCGGGTAAAAATCACGCCGCCGTCTATCGCGCCATCGGGCAACGGGCGGCAAAAGTGGTCGATGTGCTATTCACGCAGGGCACAGGCGCGGCCATCGCCGGACGCGCCGCGCTGGATTACGGGCTACCGCCGGATCGCGTGCAGATGACCGCCACGCCGCAGGACGCCATCAAACGCTTCGAGCGTGGTTATCAACTCGACGCCGATGATCTGGTGGTGATTAACGCGGGAATCGCGTGCGGGATGCAACAGTTCACGCGGTCACTGCTGGAACGCGAAGCCGACATCGCACAACTACCCGCCCCGCCTGCGGATAGCATCTTATCGCATCCCACGCGCCTGACATGGCTGGAAATCAACTACGACGCCATCGCTAACAACGTGCGCCAGCTCAAAGCGATGCTGTCCGCCGATGTCGCATTGATGGCCGTCGTCAAAGCGGATGCTTACGGACACGGCGCGGAGATGACCGCCCGCACCGCGTTAGACAATGGCGCGGAGTGGCTGGGCGTGTCGTCGGTGCATGAGGCGCTGGCCTTGCGCGAAGCAGGGATTAACGCGCCGATTCTGGCGATGAACTACACGCCGCCTTACATGGCGCGTCACGCGATGCTCAACGACATCACATTGACCGTGTTCGACATCGAGACGGCCAGCGCCTATGATCGCGTCGCCGCCGAGATCAACAACAAAGTGACGGTACACATCAAACTAGATAGCGGCATGGGGCGCATCGGCGTTCTGCCGGATGGCGTGGTCTTGCTGGTGCGCCATTTATCCAGCCTGCAAAATGTACAGGCTGAGGGCATTTTCACGCATTTCTCAATGGCCGATAGCCTCTCGGATTACACCGAACAGCAGACCGAGCGCTTCATGGCGGCCTTGCGCGATATACAATCCGCCACCGGACGGACGTTCAAGTACGTCCACGCCGCCAACAGCGCCGCCACCGTCGCCCATCCCGCCGCGCATTTTGATCTGGTCAGGCCGGGCATCGCGCTCTATGGCCTGCACCCATCCGACGACGTGACTTTGCCGGAAGGCTTCCAGCCTGCGCTGACGTGGAAAACACTGATCGCGCAGATCAAAACACTGCCCGCCGGACACCCGATCGGCTACGGCAACACTTACATCACCGAAAAGCCGGAGCGTGTCGCGCTGTTACCCGTCGGATATGGCGATGGTTACCGGCGCGGACCGCAGAACGCGGGCGAAGTGCTGGTGCGCGGGCAACGTGCGCCGATTCGCGGACGTGTCTCGATGGAAAAGACCATCATCAGCATCGAACACATCCCGCAGGCCGCCGTCGGCGATGAAGTCGTTTTGATCGGCAAGCAAGGCTCAGCGCAGATCACCGCCGAGCAAGTGGCGGCCAATATCGGCACGATCAACTATGAAATCACCTGCAACGCCCTACCGCGCCTGCCGCGCCGTTAGATCAATCCGTGCGCTTACATGGCAGGCGTGATCAGATCGCGGATGTCGTCTTCGATCACTCGCGGGTCTGTGGTAAACGAATAAACACGGATCAATTGTCCCTGTGTATCCAGCAGGTAACGCGACGCGGTGTGATCGACGATGTAACCGGCGCGACTGCTGGTGTCTTCGCGGATGTCCCAGAATAGGCCGAACTGCGGCGCGATAGTCTGCAAGCCTTCTTCATCACCGCTCAAGCCGATGAAGTCCGGGTCGTAGCGTGCCATGTAACGCGCCAGTAACTCCGGCGTGTCGCGCTCCGGGTCTACGCTGACGAACACGAACGCCACATCATCGGCCAGATCGCCGAGTTGACGCTTGATTTGCCGGAATTCCAGCAAGGTCGCCGGACACACGTCGGGGCAATGCGTATAGCCGAACGCCAGCAGAACATAGCGCCCGCTTAGATCGCTGAGGCTGAGCGGCTCGCCGGTCTGCGCGACAAACGTGAATTCGGTGATCGCTTCCGGCGGGTTAATGATGTTGCGGCCCGGACTGGCGGACGGCGGATCAATCGCCGGTGGATCGGCGGCGTCATCGTCATCAGCCGTCACGACTTCGGCCTGATCTTCCGCCTGCTGTGTAGCGCGACTGTCGTCAATCGCGTCCAATATCGTATAAATGCCGAAGGCAAGTGCCAAAAAAGCGATGAAAAAGCCCGCGCCAATGATGGCAGGATTGCGTTTTTCGTCCATGATTAACCTCGTTAGGGTGATGACTGCATTAGTGAGGATTGTAACAAACAAACATTAGGGGGACAACAACTTGACATTAAATCGACAGGCCATTCGAGAAAAAGCCCGCGAACTCGGCTTCAACATCGCCGGATTAATCCACGCCGAACCCGCCCCCACCCTTCAGCATTATTTCGCGTGGATCGAAGCGGAGATGCACGGCAAGATGGGTTACATGGCACGCCCAGACCGGCAGGCGCGGCGGGCTGATCTGCGCGTCATCATGCCGGATGTGCGCTCGATGTTACTCGTCGGATGTGACTATCGCGTGGATGCCGTGCCCGAATCCACACTGAGCGATCCGGCGCGGGGGCGAATCGCCAGCTATGCGTGGGGGGCGGATTATCATGACGTGATCGCCGAACGGTTGGAGGCGCTGGCCGACTGGATTCAAGCGCAGGCGGGCGAACTGCATCACCGCGTTTATGTGGATACCGGCGCGATACTGGAACGCGCCCACGCGCAACAGGCCGGTATGGGGTTCATCGGCAAGAACACTATGTTGATTAACCGGCGACGCGGCAGTTATTTCTTTCTCGGTGAGATTCTGCTCAATCTGGAATTCGACGATTACGACACACCGGAGAAGCCCAGCCTGTGCGGGACGTGTACGCGCTGTCTGGTCGCCTGCCCGACGGATGCCTTCCCACGTCCGTATGTGCTGGATGCGCGGCGGTGCATCAGCTACCTGACCATCGAGAATAAAGGCGTTATCCAGCGCGACCTGCGCCGGTTGATGGGCAATTGGATTTTCGGCTGTGATGTCTGTCAGGATGTATGCCCGTGGACGCGCTTCACGGTGACCAGCGATGAACCGGCCTTCCGTCCGCCGCATGTAGATCGCGCCGCGCCGCGCCTGCTCGATCTATTACGGATGGACGATGCCGGATTCAAAGCTCGCTTCAGCGACACACCGCTAGCGCGACTCAAGCGCCCGCGTCTGGTGCGTAATGCGTGCGTAGCCGCCGGTAACTGGGGCGATCCCGCCGCGCTCCCCGCGCTTCTTGATCTGCTACGCGACCCGTCCGATCTGGTGCGCGGCCATGCGATCTGGGCGATTGGCCGCATCACAGGCGCGGAACGGGCGCGGGGACTGATCGACCCGCGCATTCAGGGCGAGACAGACGCGGGCGTGCTGGACGAATACGCCGCGCTCGATACCATCTAGTCGGCGTCGTCGGCGGGCAATCCGTCAGGCGGCTGATAGAGTGGCTGATACATGACCACCGCCGATACCTCTTCGCCCTTGCGCGACATGGCGAAAACATCCTTACCGCCCGCCCGCCCGCGCTTGATCTCTTCCGCGAGGCCGATGCTCATATATTTCGGCTTGCCCTTGTTGGATAGCACGATAATCATCTCGCTTGACTTCCCCACCGCCGTCGCCACCACTTCGCGGCTTGTCGTCGGCAGACGCATGGCGATGACTCCCCCACCGGCGCGACCCTGCACCGGATAATCCGCGACGGGCGAAATTTTGGCGATGCCGTCATCGGTGATCGCCCACACGTAGCCGTTAGCATCAATGATGTTCACGCCGACCACGCGCCCGCGCTGGCTTCCCAGCTTGACGCCGCGTATCCCGCCCGCCGCTAATCCAGTAGGGCGCACGTCGTCCTCTTTGAAGCGGATACTCTGCGCTTCGTTGGTGGTCAGCAAGATGTCGCGCTGGCCGTCGGTGGTCAACACGTTGATGATCTGGTCATCATCGCTGACTTTCATCACCACGAACGGCCTCGAACTCATGCCGGGCAAGTCCTCCATACGGATGCGCTTGACCTGTCCGGCGGCGGTGGCGAACAACAGATAGCCGTGTTCCACCGGCGGCAAACTCAACATAGCGACGATCTCATCGGACGACGACAGACCGCACAGATCACTGAACGGCGTGCCGCGCTCGAAATCGTCCACGCGGCTCAATTGTTGCGCGGGGATCGTGGCACAGCGCCCGTCAGACGTGAATAAATAGACCGTTTGCGTCGTTGAACCCTGCATGATGAATCGCGGCGGCTCTTTGGTGGCTGTGGTCACTTTGGGCGGCGCTTCTTGCTCGGAGCGCGACAGCCTGCCGTTGATCGTCATGGTGATCCACGCGGTTTCATCCGGCAATAACAGGCTCTGCTCCTCGCCATTGCCCGCCATGCTATCGACGATGATCGTGCGCCGCGAATCCTCATAGGCGGAACGCACCGAGTCCAATTCTTCAGCCACCACCGAGCGCATCTCCACCGGACTACCGAGCAAGCCTTCCAGATAGCGGATGAGCTTCACCTTTTCGTCATGCTCATCTTTGATCTTGCGGCGCTCCAACGAAGCCAGACGGCGCAATTGCATATCGAGAATGGCCTGTGCCTGTATTTCGGTGATGCTCAATTTTTTCATCAGGTTATTGCGGGCGGTCTCTACCGTCTGCGAACGGCGGATAATCTCAATTACCGCGTCGAGATCGTCTAGCGCCTTCAGCAGACCGGCCAGAATGTGAGCGCGTTCCTGAGCGCGGCGCAGATCGTATTCACTGCGGCGGCGCACAATCTCTAGCCGGTGATCGAGATACACCTTGAGCGCCTGCTTCAACGACAACAAACGCGGCTGATTATCGACCAGCGCCAGCATCCGGATGCTGAAAGTATCTTGCATCGGCGTCAGCTTGAATAACTTGGGCATGATGTCCGCCGGATTGACGCCGCGCTGAAGTTCAATGACCAATCGCATCCCGTTGCGGTCACTCTCATCACGCAGATCAGACAGCCCTTCCAGCTTGCCGTCATGTACCAGCTTGGCGATGCGCTCGACCAGCGTTGTCTTGTTGACCTGATACGGCAGTTCGCTGACGATGATGCTTGATTTGCCGCGCCCCATGCTCTCGACATGGGCTTTCGCCCGCACGACCAGCTTACCCTGTCCGGTAGCGTAAGCGGTGACGAGCGTATCTTCTTCTTCGCCGCCGTCGCTGTGGCGGTAGACGATGCCGCCCGTCGGGAAATCCGGCCCTTTGATGAACGTCATCAAATCCTGTACGGTGATGTCGGCATGGTCATCCCAGTTTTCCAGCATGTAGCCCAGCGCGTTGACCACTTCGGTCAGGTTGTGCGGCGGGATATTGGTAGACATGCCCACCGCGATACCGGACGCGCCGTTAACCAGCAGGTTCGGGATGCTGGCCGGAAGCACCGTCGGCTCTTGCAGACTACCGTCGAAGTTCTCCGCAAAATCGACGGTCTGCTTGGTGATGTCTACCAGCAATTCCTCGCCTAAATCGCCCATGCGGGCTTCGGTGTAACGCATGGCCGCCGCGCTATCGCCGTCAATACTGCCGAAATTGCCCTGCCCCTCTACCAGCAAATAACGCATGGAAAAATCCTGCGCCATACGAACCATCGACTCATAAACCGCCATATCACCATGCGGATGATATTTACCCAGCACCTCACCGACGATACGCGCACTTTTGCGGTGCGGCGTATCCGCACGCAAGCCCATATCGTACATCGCGTACAGAATACGACGATGCACCGGCTTGAGTCCGTCGCGGGCATCGGGTAGAGCGCGGCTCACGATAACGCTCATCGCGTAATCCAGATAGGCGTCGCGCATTTCCCGTTCAATATTGACCTGTTGAATGTCAGCCGTCATACGTTATTTTTCCTTCAGCGCTTTCCATGCGGGCAACATAGCGCACATTCTAGGGCACAAGAGCGCCTTTTGTCAAACAAAAGTTCACAATATAAGTTCTTGTTCCGGCCAGAAAACAAAACACCGCAGGGTACAGCCATCATCGACTGCCCTGCGGTGTCGGCTTGCGTAGTAAAAAGCTACTGGTGCCGGTTATTCTTCCGGTGGCGTCACCGTCACCAGCAGGTCATTCTTGTTCACACTCTGACCGGCGCTGGCCGTCACGGTTTGCACGACGCCATCAATCGGCGATTTTAGCTCGTTCTGCATCTTCATCGATTCCAGCACGACGACGGTCTGCCCCTTCTCGACAGCATCACCGACATTCACCGGCACGGCAACCACCAGTCCGGGCATCGGCGCTTGCACGTCGCCGGAGCTACTGCCCAGCCCGCCGCGCCTCTGCGCCATCATCAAGGCGCGTTCATCCAGCACTTGCGTCTCGTACATGCGGCCTTTCATCAGCACTTCAACCGTGCCGTCGGCGTCGTCAATCACCAACTGCACCGAGCGATTATCGCTGATGATAGAGTACAACGACGGACTCAGCGCCAGAAAGTCCACATCGCGGCCTTCGCCGTTGACGGTGATCTTACCGTCTTTGTCGATTTCAACTTCATAGCTTTCACCGTCGAGTATCGTCACATATTTCATTTTCGCATCCTTTCCCAACGGCTAATCCATTTCCAATTGCTGGCATCACGTTGACGCGGCCCGACCACCTGCGACGCCAGTTGGCGCTTGCGGTGCGCGTACAGCGTCGCGGCGATGACCGCCGTCTCAAGGTCTTGCGACGTTGGCGGGTCTTCGTAGGTGTCCATGCTGAAGCGCGTCTCGACGAAGTTGGTGTCCACCTGTCCAGCGATAAAGCTGAAGCTGTTCATCAGGTTGATGTGGAATGGGATATTGTGCTTCAAGCCCATGATGGTATATTCGGCCAGCGCCCGCCGCATCCGCAACATCGCCTCCGAGCGTGTCTCGCCCCATGTGATGAGCTTGGCGATCATGCTGTCATAATACGGCGTGATCTCCGAGCCAGCATACACGCCACTATCGACGCGCACACCGGGACCCGACGGGGTAATCATGGTGTTGATCTTGCCGGTAGACGGCATGAAGTTAGCATATGGGTCTTCGGCATTGATGCGGCACTCAATCGCCCAGCCACGCGGCTTCATGACGTTCTCTTGCGGCGTCATCGGACGACCACGCGCAATGCGGATTTGCTCCTTCACGATGTCCACGCCGGTGACAAGTTCCGTAACCGGATGCTCGACCTGTAGGCGCGTGTTCATCTCGAGGAAGTAGTAATTCTTGTCTTTATCGACCATGCACTCAATCGTGCCGGCGTTGACGTAATCGACAGAACGCGCCGCCGCAATCGCCATTTCGCCCATCTTGCGCCGCAGTTCATCATCAACGAACGGGCTGGGCGCTTCTTCGACTAGCTTCTGGTGGCGGCGCTGAATGCTACATTCACGCTCGCCTAGATGAATGGTGTTGCCGTGCATGTCGGCCAATATCTGAAACTCGATATGGCGTGCCCCGACCAGCAACTTCTCGACGTAAACATCGCCATTGCCGAACGCGCTTTCCGCCTCGCGGCGTGCCGTCGCCAGTGACTCGGCGAAGTCTTTCGGATCATGCACCGCACGCATCCCCTTACCGCCGCCACCGGCTACCGCTTTGATGAGTACCGGAAAGCCGATTTCGTAGGCCGCCGCGATCAGGTCATCATCCAGTAATCCGGCGGGCGTGCCCGGGATCAACGGCACGCCGTTCGCGGTCACGGCGGTACGCGCCTGCTGTTTGTCACCCATCACCGCAATCGCACGCGGCGACGGACCAACCCACACCAGCCCCTCGTCGATAACCTGCTGAGCAAAGTCGGCATTTTCCGCCAAAAAGCCGTAACCCGGATGGATCGCATCCGCGCCGGTCTGCTTGGCGGCCTGAATGATAACGTCTTTGCGTAGATAGCTCTCCGCCGGACGTGAACCGCCGATATAAACGGCTTCGTCGGCATAGCGCACATGGAGCGCCTTGCGGTCTGCGTCGGAGTATACCGCAACTGTCGGGATACCCAGATCGCGGCAAGCCCGCAACACACGCACCGCAATCTCGCCACGATTGGCGATCAGTAGTTTATTGATTCTAACTGTGTCTGGCATCTGTCCCCCCTTTAAAGCGGAATGTTGCCGTGTTTCTTCGGCGGGTTGGTATCGCGCTTGTTCTGGAACACTTCCAGCGCGTTAATCAAGCGAGCACGGGTGTCACGCGGCTCGATGATGTCGTCTACAAACCCGCGCGAAGCGGCGATATAGGGCGTTGCGAATTTCTCGCGGTATTCGTCCGCCAGTTCTTTCTTTCTGGCGACGGGATCATCCGCGCTTTCGATCTCGCGGCGATAGATAATCTCTACTGCGCCTTCCGGCCCCATCACCGCGATTTCAGCAGTCGGCCACGCCAGATTGAGGTCGCCGCGAATGTGCTTACTGCTCATCACGCAGTACGCGCCGCCGTATGATTTGCGCGTGGTGACAGTCAACTTGGGTACAGTCGCCTCGCAGTAGGCATACAGCAGTTTAGCGCCGGATGTGATGATGCCGTTATGCTCTTGATCCTTGCCGGGCAGGTAGCCGGGCACATCAACAAACGTGATGATCGGAATATTGAAGGAGTCGCAGGTACGGATGAAACGTGCCGCCTTCGCGCTGGCGTCAATATCCAGCACACCGGCCAACACCATCGGCTGGTTCGCCACGATGCCGACGCTGTGCCCACCCAGACGCGCATAACCACACACGATATTCGCCGCGAAGTTCTCATGCACTTCAAAGAAGATGCCATCATCGACGATCTTCTCGACAACATCTTTGATGTCATACGGCTTGTTGGGGTCTTCCGGCACCATCGTATCCAGCGCCGGATCAGCGCGGAGGGTGTCGTCAGTGGTGGCGATGAAGGGCGCATCTTCCATGTTGTTCTGTGGCAGATAGCCCAGCAACTCGCGCACCATCAACAGGGCTTGTGCTTCGTCCTCGGCGGCGAAATGCGCCACGCCGCTCTTGCTCGCGTGGACGTTCGCACCGCCTAAATCTTCAAAAGTGACATCTTCGTTCAACACTTGCTTGACCACATTCGGCCCGGTGATGAACATATAGCTGGTATTTTGCACCATCACGGTGAAGTCGGTCAGCGCCGGACTGTAGACCGCGCCACCCGCACACGGCCCCATAATCACGCTGATTTGCGGCACAACACCACTCGCCAGCGTATTCTTGAGGAAGATTTCCGCGTAACCGGCCAGACTCTCCACACCTTCTTGAATCCGTGCGCCGCCGCTATCGTTCAAGCCGATGACCGGCGCACCGACCTTCATCGCCATATCCATGATCTTGATGATCTTCTGGGCGTGGGCTTCGCTCAAGCTACCGCCTAGCACGGTGAAATCTTGCGAATAAACATACACCAACCGGCCATCAATCGTCCCCCAGCCGGTGACAATGCTATCGCCGGGAAACTTCTTTTTATCCAGTCCAAAATTCGTGGAGCGATGCTCGACAAAAGCATCAACCTCCCGGAAGCTACCCGGATCAAGCAGGATGTCCAGCCGCTCGTAAGCGGTATTGCGACCTTTATCCCTCTGAGCTTGCACACGCGCCGCCCCGCCACCAGCGTGGCTTTCGGCGCGACGTTCACGCAGTTCGGTTATTTTTGCATTATCCGTCATTCTCAAAAATCTCCTTATTTTGATGCACTTTCCGCATTTTATAGAGAACCGTAAAAAACATTAGGCCGACGATGATCGCGCTCACCAGTATTAGAAACGGCGCACGCACCCGATCATAATCAGCCTGCGCAAAAAACAACAGGCGGAGGGTGCTATACAATATAAACCCGCACACCAGCCATTGGGCACGGGATTTATATTCACCATAACGCAAGACGGCCAGCATGAATAATGCTATCCATCCAAATGTGATGGTCAATTGTAATGGAATCGGGAAAACAGGGTTGATCTGTGACGGCGTGTTGACCAATTGCACCACGCCGCCCAGTTGTAAAAGCAGTAAGCCGACCAATACCGGACGCATCAGCCCCCCGTGATGGCGTCCGGCGGGACGGTGATCCGCTTGAAGGCGTCAAACGTTAGTTCATCGAAAGGCAGATTGAGCGCCGCCTTCACGCGCTGAAACAGCGTGATGTAGTTCACCGTCAGGCGCGGCGCATCATCCAGACCTAACTCGGCGATGATCTGCCGGATCACGTCGGATTCACCTTCGATCTCGACAAAATGACCATACGGCATTTCGTCCAGCATGATTTCCGCGCCGTTGTAGTGATAAGTCGTGCGGTATTTCTCGTACAGCACGGACGGCACGAAGCCCAGCCGCTTGAGGATTAACTCCGTCGTGCCGAAGTCATCCACTTCGATCTCGGCCTCGAACTGTGCGCCGATGCCGTCATGCGTCCATGTACACGGCTCTTTGTATGTCAGGCGGGCGCGGCTATCTTGCCGCAGACGCAACACCACCCCGCGCACGTTCAGCGAGCGCGTGTTATCCTCAAAACGCTGATTGCGCTCCAAAACACGCGGCGCGGCCAACTCCGCGCCCAGACGCAACAGAGCGGCCTCCACCACGCCTAGATCGGGCACATATAGCTTGACTTCGTTCTCAATCTGTGCGGGCATAATGCACTCAGCCCGCTTCGTCGATACGCAAGACGACCTTGCCGAAAACGTCGAATTGCTCCAGCCTGCGCTGGGCTTCGCGCACTTCGTCAAGTGGCAACATTGCGCCGATCACCGGCTTGAGATGTCCGGCGAATACCAGATCCATCACGCGCATATAGTCCTGATGCGGCCCCATCGTACTACCGATGATGCTGACCTGACGGGCGAAGATTTGCCGCACATCCAGTTCAACGAACGGGCCGCTGGTACCGCCGACGATCAAAATACGCCCGCCGATTCGCGCCGAACGCACGCTATCGGCCAGCGTCGCATGGCCGACATTATCGACCACCACATCGACGCCGCGCTTATTCGTCATCTTGTACATCGCCTTTGACCAGTTCGGCTCTTCTTCGCGGTTGATGGTCACATCTGCGCCCAGCGCTTCCGCTTGAGCGCATTTTTCGGCATTACTGCCGACGACGAACACCGTCGCACCGGCGAATTTTGCGATCTGGATGCTAGCGCTATTGACGCCGCCGCCCGCGCCGACGACCAGAACCGTCTCTCCCGGACGTAAGCCGCCGCGCGTAATCAGCGAATGCCACGCGGTCACATACACCAGCCCCGCCGCCGCCGCGCCCTCAAAGCTGAAGCCTTCCGGCATCCGGTGCAGGTTGCGGGCGGGCACAACCACATATTCGGCGGCCACGCCGGGCACGCTCTCGCCCAGTATGTGCAAATCACGCGATTGATTCTCGACGCCGGTGAACCATGCCGGACTATCCGCCCGAATGATGCTCGGGTTGATGCTGACCGCATCGCCAACCGCATAATCGCTCACGCCTTCGCCCAGCGCATCGACCACGCCCGCGCCGTCCGCACAGACCACATGCGGCATCTGCAAATTCAAGCCCGGCCAGCCCCAACGCACCCACAAATCAAGCCGGTTCAGCGCCGCCGCTTTCATCTGCAAGCGCACTTCGCCGCGTTTCGGTTGCGGCACCGGCAGATCATCAACCACCTTGAGATTTTCTAAGTCGCCGTGTGCTGTGAAAACTGCCCCGCGCATCTCAGCGTAGCCCTAATTCGTTGCGGGCGATGACCATACGCTGTACTTCGCTGGTACCTTCATAGATGCGCGTGATGCGGGCGTCACGATAATAGCGCTCGACGGGCATCTCCTTGCTGTAACCCATGCCGCCGTGAATCTGCACCGCCTCATCGGTGATGTACATGGCGGCCTCGCTAGCGAACAGTTTCGCCATGCTCGCCTCTGTGGTGTAGCGTCCGCCGGTCTGTGCGGCGCGTCCCTTCGCCATCACCGCGTTGTAGACCATCAGGCGGGCGGCTTCTAGCTGAGTTTTCATATCAGCGATCTTCTGCTGGATCATCTGAAATTGGCCGATTGGCCCGCCGAATGCCTGACGGGTACGCGCATAATCCAGCGACGCCGCATAAGCGGCTTCCGCCACGCCCAACGCCTGCGCCGCGATGCCGATACGTCCGGCGTCCAGCACCGTCATGGCGATCTTGAAGCCGTCGCCCACCTTGCCCAGCACATTCTCCACCGGACAGGCGTAATCTTCAAAGCGGATTTCGCTGGTCGCGCTGGCGCGGATTCCCAGCTTCGGCTCTTTTTTGCCGCGCACAAAGCCCGGCTGATCGGCGTCGATCAAGAAGGCGGTAATGCCGCGATTGCCCTTGTCCGGGTCGGTCATGGTGAACAGCACCAGATGATCGGCTACCGGGCCGCTTGTCACCCAGCTCTTGGTGCCGTTGATGATGTAGTGCGTGCCCGCTTCGTTAAGCACGGCGCGGCTCGCCATCGTCGCCGCATCACTGCCCGACATCGGCTCGGTCAGGCTGTACGCGCCGATCTTCTCGCCGGTAGCAATCGGCGTGATGTATTTCTGCTTCTGTTCTTCCGTGCCGAATTTCATCAGGCCGTGACAATAAAGTGAATTGTTGACGCTCAATATCGTGCTGTGGCTGACATCGGCTTTTGCGATTTCGACCATCGTCAACACATAAGCCAGCGTATCCATACCCGCGCCGCCGTATTCTTCCGGCACTTCAATTCCCATCAAGCCCATTTCGCCCATCTTCTTGACGGTATCTAGCGGGAATTCGCCGCTTTCGTCGTATGCTTCAGCAATCGGGATGATTTCTTTCTGCGCGAAGTTGCGGACGGCCTGCACAAGCGCTTCGTGTTCATCGGTCATATTAAGTGTTAAAGGCGTACCTGTTTGATCTGCAATAACCATGTTTTTAAGAACTCCAAACTATTTACGGACTGACGGACATATTATACCATTTCAGAGTATGACTTTTACATAGATGCGAAGGAAAATAAAGCAAATGGCAAAAAGATTATTAGACCATGTTGGTATTGTGACCGCCGACATCAGCACGGCGGTTCGTTTTTGGCGTGATGGGCTGGAAATGGGCGTCAAGATGGAGGAGCGCAACGACGAAGAAGCCGTCGATATTGTGTTCATTGATGCCGGTGGAGATCGCACCATCGAGTTGATCGCGCCGACCACCGAAGATAGCGGCATCGCCAAGTATCTGAACAAGAAGGGGCAAGGCCAGCATCACGTATGTATCGAAGTTGACGACATTGAGGCGGTCATGGCGCGACTGACCGCGCAGGGCTTCGAGCTAATCAACGAAGCGCCGCGCCGTCGGCATGACGGCACGCTGTACGCCTTCACGCATCCCAAAAGCACCGGCGGCGTGATGGTCGAGTTGTATCAAAAGCCGGAATAGATCATCAGGTGACGGGGCGCGGGTATAGCGCCCCGTTCTAATGTCAGCCGGATGATGGCGGCAAAGGGGCGGCGGCAGATTCATCCTGTAGCCATTCGTAGGGAATCGGCTCGTAGGGCACAGACGCGACCACCGGCGCAGATTGCGCCGATAACGCCTCCGATGACGCTTTGCGGCGTTTGAATACACAGAAATACACGTTGCTCCAACGCCTGCCGAAGCTCTCGAAAAGCACATCACGCTTTTTGCCGACTGCCCGCACCGGTTGCATGTGGACGAGTTCCCAGCCCTGCCCGCCCAGTTCATCCAGACGCGGCATCATCGACTCCGGCATATAGCGCGGCGGACGCTTCAGACCGGGCATCGCCTCTCTCAAGAATTCTTTCGTCTCTTTGTCTCTCGCGTTCGCCTCGATGAACGTCGGCAGATATTCCCATTCGCCCATGTAACCTCATCCCCTCGTGTGTATATATAGTGCCTTAAATGTGGATCGGCTCTTCGTAAATGCCGAAAGACTGGCGTAGCACGTCGGTCATCTCGCCGAGTGTGACGTAGGCTTTCGCCGCGTCGATCAGATACGGCATCACGTTGCGGTCATCCGCCGCCGCCTCGCGCAGAGCAGATAGTGCGGCCTGCACCGCGTCCGCATCGCGCTCCGCCCGCACCTGATTCAAGCGCGTTACCTGTCGATCATAGCCCGCCGGGTCCATTTTCAGAATCGGCACTTTGATCTGCTCGTCAGCATCAACATAGCGATTCACGCCGACCATCACGCGCTCTTGCCGGTCAAATTCCATCTGATGGCGGTAACTGGCGTCGCCGATTTCCTGCTGGAAGAAGCCGGCCTCAATCGCCGGTAACACGCCGCCCAGCGCGTCAATCTGACTGAAATATTCGTACACGTCGGCTTCGGTGCGGTCGGTCAGCGCCTCGACAAAATAACTGCCGCCTAGCGGATCAATCACATTGGCGACGCCGCTTTCCTCCGCGATGATCTGCTGGGTGCGTAGCGCAATCGTGACCGCGTGTTCACTGGGCAAAGCCAGCGCTTCGTCAAGGCTGTTGGTATGTAGCGACTGCGTGCCGCCCATCACCCCCGCCAGCGCTTGAATCGCGACGCGCACCACATTGATTTCCGGTTGCTGGGCGGTCAGGCTGACGCCCGCCGTCTGGGTATGGAAGCGCATCAGCCACGAGCGCGGATTCTTCGCGCCGAACGTCTCGCGCATCTCCCGCGCCCAGATACGCCGCGCCGCCCGCATCTTGGCGATTTCCTCGAAGAAATCGTTATGACAGTTGAAGAAGAAGCTGATGCGCGGCGCGAATTCGTCAATGTCCAGCCCGCGCTCCAACGCCCAGCGCACATATTCCAGCCCATCAGCCAACGTGAAGGCCAGTTCTTGCACAGCGGTACTGCCCGCCTCGCGGATGTGATAGCCGCTAACGCTGATACTGTTCCATAGTGGCATGTGTTGCGCCGCGAACTCGACGGTATCCGTCACCAGACGCATCGACGGTTCCGGCGGGAAGATGTATTCTTTCTGCGCGATGTATTCCTTGAGGATGTCGTTCTGCAATGTGCCGCGCAGTTGTGCCATCGGCACGCCTTGTTTCTCGGCGGCGGCGATGTAAAACGCCCAGATCATCGGCGCGGGGCTGTTGATCGTCATGCTGGTTGAGACTTCATCCAACGGGATACCGTCGAATAGGATTTCCATATCGCGCAGAGAACTGATCGCCACGCCGCACTTACCGAACTCGCCCAGCGCTTCCGGCGCGTCGGTATCATAGCCCATCAAAGTCGGCAGATCGAACGCCACCGAAAGCCCCATGTTGCCCTGCTTAATCAGGTACTTAAAGCGCTCGTTAGTCTCCTCCGCCGTGCCGAATCCGGCGAACATACGCATCGTCCACAGCTTGCCACGATGCCCCGTCGCATGAATCCCGCGTGTGTATGGATATTCGCCCGGATTGCCCAGATCACGCGCATAATCCATATCGGCCACGTCAAGCGGCGTGTATAATCTATCCACCGGCACGCCGGATTGCGTGGTGAACTGTTCGCGGCGCTCCGGCATTTTATCCAGCGTAGGCTTCAGCGTGTCTTCCTGCCATTCGGCCTGCTGACGGCGCAATGCCTCTAACTTTTCCCTATCAAAAGTCATTTTCTATCGCTCCACATCCTATTTTTCGCCCATTATAACGCATTTAACGCGCTTTTTGGGCGACATCCAGATACGGGCGCAGATACTCGCCGGTGTGACTGCCTTCCACATCCGCGATTTCCTCCGGCGTGCCCTGCGCGATGACCAACCCGCCACCGTCACCGCCCTCCGGCCCCAGATCAATGATGTGGTCGGCTACTTTGATGATGTCCAGATTATGCTCGATGACGACAACGGTATTGCCCTGATCGACTAATTGCTGGATCACGTCGATCAAGCGTTTGACATCAACCGCGTGCAGGCCGGTTGATGGCTCATCGAGAATATAGACCGTCTGGCCGGTCGCCCGCTTGGAAAGCTCCCGGCTCAATTTGATGCGCTGGGCTTCGCCGCCGCTTAACGTGGTGGCCGATTGGCCGATGCGGATATAGCCCAGCCCGACGGCTTCTAACGTCTGCAATTTGTTGACGATGGTCGGGATGTTCTCGAAGAAGGCTAACCCCTCGCTGACCGTCATATCCAACACATCGGCGATGCTCTTGCCCTTGTAGCGTACCTGTAGCGTCTCGCGGTTGTATCGCGCTCCTTTGCACACTTCGCAATCGATGTAAATATCCGGCAGGAATTGCATCTCAATTTTGATGACGCCCTGCCCCTGACAGTGTTCACAGCGCCCGCCCTTGACGTTAAAGCTGAAGCGTCCGGCGCTGTAACCGCGTATCTTGCTCTCCGGCAGATCAGCGAATAGCGTGCGGATAGCGTCGAACATCTTGGTATATGTACCCGGATTACTGCGCGGCGTGCGTCCGATAGGACTCTGGTCGATGTTGATGATCTTATCGACCTGCTCCACGCCCTCGATACCGGCATGAGCGCCCGGACGCTCGCGGCTTCCATTGATGATCTGCGCCAGACGTCGATACAAAATATCGACGATCAATGTGCTTTTGCCGCTACCGCTAACGCCGGTCACGCAGGTCAGCTTACCCAGTGGGAAGGCGACATCAATATCGCGCAGATTGTTCTCCCGCGCCCCGTGTATCGTGATGTGGCCGCCATTACCCGCGCGGCGCGTCGATGGTGTGTCGATGCTAAAGCGTCCGGCCAGATAGTTACCTGTCGGGCTTTCGGTGGATTGCATCACCTGTTCGGGCGTGCCCTGTGCGACCACGCGCCCGCCGTTCTCGCCCGCGCCCGGCCCCAGATCGAGCAACCAATCCGCCGAGCGCATCGTCTCCTCGTCGTGTTCGACAACTAGAACGGTATTCCCCAGATCGCGCAGATCAAGCAGGGTGTTAATCAAGCGGGCGTTATCGCGCTGGTGCAGGCCGATGGACGGTTCATCCAGCACGTACAGCACGCCGGTCAAGCGGCTACCGATCTGCGTCGCTAGCCGGATGCGCTGGGCTTCGCCACCGCTCAGCGTGCCCGCCGTGCGCGATAACGTCAGATAGCCCAGTCCGACATCGTTCAAGAAGCGCACCCGCGCCTCGATCTCTTTCAGGATTTGATACGCGATCTGCTGGTCGCGGTTGGTCAGCGCCAGCACCGTACCATTAGACTCGGCGGCCTCGCCGCGCAGAATATCCACCCACCGCTTTAACTCGGCCACCGGCAACGCGGTGACATCGTGAATCGGGCGTCCGGCCACCGTGACCGCCAGCGCTTCCGGACGCAGACGATTACCGCTACAGGTCTTGCATGGCGTCTGCGTCATGTATTCTTCCAGACGTTCACGGATAGATTCCGATGTCGTCTCCTGATAGCGGCGATGCAAATTATTCACGACCCCTTCAAACGAAGTCTCGTACTGGCGCGAATGGCCGTAGCGGTTGGTGTAGCGGATGGTGACTTTTTTGTTGCCGATGCCGTACAGGATGATGTCGCGCTGTTGGCGCGTCAGATCGCGCCACGATACATCAAACGGCACCTTGTACGCATCACACACCGCCTCAACCACATTGCGCGACCAGCTCCCCTCTTCCAGACTCCAGCCGTTGGCATCAATCGCGCCGCCGCCGATGCTCAGCGCGGGGTCGGGTACGATCATCGCCGGATCGAATTCCAGACGGAAGCCCAACCCCTGACAATCCGGACACGCGCCGACAGGCGTATTGAAGCTGAACGTGCGCGGCTCAATCTCGGGGATACTGCCATGTCCGTTAACGCACGATAGATGCTCGCTGAATAAAATATCTTTCGGGTTGTCGCGCTCGGTCACGTCGTTGATGGTGACCACACCTTCGCCCAGTTCTAACGCCGTCTCGACGGAGTCGGTCAGGCGGCTCTCCGCGCTCCGCGCTTCTTCGGATTCGGGGTCATCGAAGTGACGGACGATCAAGCGGTCAATCACCACTTCAATATGATGAATCACGTAGCGGTCTAGCTGAATCTGCCCGTCTAATTCACGGATTTCGCCATTCACCCGCACGCGCACAAACCCCGCCTTGCGTAGATCGTCCAGCGCTTTGATGTGGTTGCCCTTCTTGCCCTTAATGATCGGCGCGAGGATATTTACCCGTGTACCATCCGGGAGCGCTTTCACTTCATCAACGATCTGCTGGGCGCTCTGTGCAACCACTCGTTCACCGCATACCGGACAATGCGGGATGCCGATACGCGCATACAACAGGCGCATATAGTCGTATATCTCCGTCACAGTACCCACCGTCGAGCGCGGATTCTGGCTGACGCCCTTCTGGTCAATGGATACCGCCGGACTCAACCCTTCGATCTGGTCAACGTCCGGTTTTTCCATCTGTCCCAGAAATTGACGGGCATAAGCGCTCAGGCTCTCGACATAGCGGCGTTGCCCCTCCGCGAAGATAGTATCAAACGCCAGCGACGACTTGCCCGAACCGGACAAGCCACTGATGACCACCAGCTTATTGCGCGGTATTTCCACGTCAATATTTTTCAGATTGTGTTCGCGTGCGCCACGAACGACAATTTTATCTTGCATGATGCCGCCTTTTGATCGCTAGATAGTTTGTTCTAGTATAGCGCATTGAGCGCTTAAAACAACGGTAAAAGTTACGCAGTTGGTTGTATGTAGCGGCGCAAGCCCCACAACAGTAAAAACGTAATCCCGTGACATGAGAGACACGGGATTATCGGTTTAGTAGGCGATGTAGATTGGACGCGATGCGCGTCCGCCGCTTTTAACGATTAACTTTGGTGGTGATCGGCTGAATGTCTTCGCTGGGTAGCACGAAGCCCAGCCCGCGCACGACGGAAATCCACGTCCGCCCCGGCTTGAGGTGGATCGGCTGTGGTGCGCCGGGATAGATCAACTGTAGCGCGTTGCCCGGTTGCTCGTCCTGCCGCCGCCAGAATCCGAAGTACATCTTGCCATCGCGGAACACCATCGCCCGCCCCTGATCGTAAAGCTGAATATCAATCGATTCGTAATCCACGCCGGGCGCGAACAGATCGGGGCGGCGCTCGTGCGGCACTTCGATCACGACCAGATTATCCGCCCATAGTTGCTCGCCGTCGTTGGCGTCAAAATGCGGCTCGCCGTCCGTCCAGCGCCGGTAAATACCTTCTTCTTCGTCGTACTGCCAGCGCACATCGGTCTGCCCGAACCATTCAATGTACACATCGCGGATCGGCTCGCCGTCGGGGTCTGCCTCTTCGCGGAAGGCGAAGCCCCGCGCACGGAATGGCCGGTTGATGTTGCGCCGTTCGGCCAGTTCATACAACGTCTGCGCGTTCAAAAACATCGTATGTTCCAGATCAAGCCCTTCGGTGCGCTCGATACGATAGAATCCGGCTTCTTCGTTGTCGCCCTTCAAAGGCGATAGAAACTGAAAGACGTAATCCGATTCAAGGATCAAGTTCTGAATCGGCTCGCTGGTGCCGGAGTAAGCCAGCAGTGCATTGTACATGACGATCAAATACAGATCAGCCAGCCGCGCACTACGCACCGAGCCGATAGCTTCCGGCGCGTGCGTGCGGAAGATCGCGGCGAAGCGCGTCACGCCGCCCTCAGCTTCCATCTCGAACACCACATCCGCCAGATTCAGCGATGTCTGCGGGCGCACAACTTCCGGAAAATTGCTGATCTTCACGATCAAATTACGGCGATTCATCGCTTCTTCGTCAGGATACGGCAAGCCAGTCAACGAGTTCACACCGTCCGGATAGCTGAACGGCCCCACCGGAGTCGGCGTCGGGCTGGGCGTGACGGTGGGTGTCTCGGTGGGCGTGGCCGTCGGTGTCGGCGTGGATGATGGCGTGATGGTCGGCGTCTCGGTAGGCGTCAGTGTCGGCGTTGATGTAAGCGTCGGCGTTGATGTATCGGTAGGTGTGGCGCTAGGGCCGCGTGGTGTGTTGGTGGCGAATCCCGGCGGATTTGCTCGCGGGGTATTAGTGGCGAATCCCTGACTCAGCGCCGGAGCTTCCGGACGCAGGAGCAAAAGAGCGAGCGATAAAACCAGCGATACAAACAGGATAGCACTCAGACGGCGCATAAAAGCCTCATTAAAATCTCAACGGAACAAACAAGCGACGAGTATAAGGCCAATGATGATGATTGCACAGGGGATTTTGACAAGCATCGCATAACCGTTTACTATCCGTAGTGTAGCATTTCATCGTGTGACGACGAACGCAATGAGGAGAACGATATGGCGGCTGAGAGCCGGGCGGCTGAACGCCGGATGTTATTAACTTTCGCTCACCCCGACGACGAGAGCTTCGGCATGGGCGGGGCGATTGCTAAATATGTAGCGGAAGGGGTGGACGTTTCGCTGATCTGCACCACCAACGGCGACGCCGGCACGATCCCGCAGGCATTGCGCGATCAATATGAGAGTATCGCCGCGTTACGTCTGGCCGAATTGGATTGTGCCAGCGCGAAATTAGGCTTCAAAGAGGTGTTCAAGCTGGGTTACAAAGATAGCGGCATGATGGGTGCGGAATCGACCAATGATCCGGCGTGTTCATGGTATGTGTGGCAGAATGAACCGGAGCGCCTGATCGCGCAGATCGAAGAAATCATCCGACAAGTACAGCCGCAAGTAGTGGTCACGTTCAACGAATACGGCGGTTACGGTCATCCCGACCATATCGCGGTACAGGCGGCCACTGTCGCCGCGTTCAACCGTGTCCGCGAAGGCGCGGCGGACGGCGAGTACCAGCCGCAAAAACTGTATTACACCAACATCCCTATCGGGCTAATCCGCTTCGGCATCTGGCGCACACGGTTGCGCTTCAAGAATCCGCGCAAGGTGGGCATCAACAAAGACATCGACATGATCGCCATACTAGACCATGCCGAGCCGCCCAACGTGCGCGTCAACGTGACCGACTATATGGACATCTGGCAGGAGGCCAACGCCTGTCACGCCAGTCAGGGCGGCGGTGGCGGATTCGGCCCGGCGTGGTTGCGGCGATTAATCGGAGCAAGGCAAGGATTCCGCCGCGTGCATCCCGCGCCGAATCACAACCGCATCGACGAAGATGATCTGTTCGACGGGGTGACGCTAGCATGAATGGCGATCCACAGGCCAAAATTGACCGCCTGATTGATGCGATTGAGCTAGTCAAGATCAACCAGCGCGAAGCGGCACGCGCAGTCTTGCGGGAGATCATCCGCATCGACAACGACTTTGAAGAAGCGTGGCTGTGGATGGCGGTTGTCGTGGATACATTAGATCAAAGCGCGGTGTGTCTGGATAATGTATTGCGTGTCAATCCCAATAATGTACAGGCGGCGGGCGCACTCTACCGTCTGCGCGAGAAGGAAATCCTGATGGAATTCCGGCGCGAACGCCTCCGCGCCCGTCGCAATGTCGCGCTGGGGTTAATGTGGTTGATGGTGGTGTTCTTGCTCAATGCCATGTGGATGACCATGCTATTATTTCATCCGGCGTCGGTGATGGGCGCTTGATGAATCCGGTCAGCGCTCACCCATCAGCGATACGTACCGCCGGTTAACCGCCTGCTGGCCGGGCGGTGACTGCACCCAGCCGATGAAAGCGCGGACGCCGCCCTCCGGTTCACGCAGACCGGCGATATACAGCGTCGAACGTAGCGGATACAATCCCAGCGCCACATTCTGACGGGTCGCCGCCACATCTTCGACCTGCACCACCGTCACGCCCTCAACCGCACCGAAGCCCAGCGACACATAGCCAATCGCGCCGATTTGCCGCGCCACACTCCGCACCATCAGATCGCTAGAAGCGGCCAGCCGTGCATTGCGCGTCACCGTCCGATGGCCGAGTACCATGCGCTCGAATTCCGCCCGCGTGCCGCTACCATCTTCACGACTGAATACCGTGATGGGCAACGCCGCGCCGCCGACTTCCTGCCATGAGGTAATGCGCCCTTGATAGATCGCCCGCAGTTGATCGAGCGTCAGATTTTCGATGCCAGCAGACGCGCTAACCACGACGGCCAGCCCGTCCTGCGCGATGGGTGCCGCCCATAGCGGGCTATCCACCGGCAGATGGTTGGTGATGAAATAGGCCACATCGCCACGATAAACCTGATCGAGCCGTGTCTGGTAATTAGCCGGTGCGGGGTCGGCGGGGGTTTCGGATTCCAGATAGGCGGCCAGCAGGTCATTGAGAAGCGGCACAGTCGCCGTCGTCGCATGTACGGAGGGCACATCGACGGTCATCGCGGGGGTGGTCGCCGGTAGTTCTTGACTACTACAGGCGGCGATGGTGGTCGTCATAGCGACGATGGCGAGCGTATACCGTGCGGAGCGCATCCTGCCTCTTTATCGTGGTAAATGCAGATAATGCTTGAGGAACGCATCCGCATAGGTCGTCAAGCGACCTTCGATGATCGCCGTGCGCATTCGTTCCATATGGCGGATCAGAAAACGGATATTGTGGATACTCAAAAGCTGATGCCCCAATATCTCTTTAGAGCGCACCAGATGGCGCAAATAGGCACGCGAGAAGTTCTGGCAACAGTAGCAATCACAATCTTCCTGCAACGGCGCCGGATCGCGTTCCAAACGCTTGTTACGCACGTTGATGCGCCCCTGCGGTGTCAGCGCCGCGCCATGACGGGCGACTCGCGTCGGCATCACACAATCGAAGATGTCCACACCACGCGATACCGCCTCCGCCAGATCATCCGGTTCACCAACTCCCATCAGGTAGCGCGGCTTATCCGGCGGCAATAGCGGCGCGGTAAAGTCGAGTGTGTCATACATCGCCTGCTTGGTTTCACCGACAGCCAACCCGCCAATCGCATAGCCGGGGAAGTCGAGCGTCTGCAAGAACGCCGCCGATTGTTCGCGCAGATCAGGAAAGACGCCGCCCTGCACGATGCCGAATAACGCCTGCACGGAATCATCGGGGTGTACTTCGCGGCAACGGAGCGCCCAATCACCGGTGCGCTTGACCGCCCGCGCCACCACGTCACGATCCGTCGGCGGCGGGCACTCATCGAAGCACATGATGATGTCCGCGCCGAGATTTTGCTGAATTTTCGTGGCGACTTCCGGCGTGAAGCGCAGGCGACTACCGTCAATGTGGTTACGGAAAGTCACGCCATCATCATCTATGCGGTTAATCTCCGTCAGGCTGAAGACCTGAAAGCCGCCGGAGTCGGTCAGGATCGGTCCCGACCACCCCATGAAGTCATGCAGGCCGCCCATCTCGCGCACGATGTCGTCGCCCGGACGCAGATGCAGATGATAGGTATTCGCCAACACCAGCGACGCGCCATTGCCGGCCAGATCACGCGGGGCGACGGCCTTCACAGTGGCGAGTGTCCCCACCGGCGCAAAGACCGGCGTCGGGATGTCGCCGTGCGGCGTGTGCAGTATACCGGCGCGGGCTAGACCATCTTGCGCGATAATTTCAAACTCGAATGACACGATCAAACACCTCTTGTTGTGGCCGATGTCCCTATCTATACTAATATAGCGGGGAGCCGATAATCCAGAGAGTTAAAAACATGGCAACACACAAAAGCAACGTCAAGCGCCGCTTTGCCGCCGCCGCGCCAGATTATATCACCAGTCCGGCGCACACTGACCGCGAAGCGCTCGACATCATGCGCCAGCTAGCCAATCCAGAAGCCGATTGGATGGTACTCGATATCGCCACCGGCGGCGGACACACCGCGCAAGCCTTCGCGCCATACGTCAAACGGGTGATCGCATCGGACCTCACACCGGCCATGTTACACGCCGCCCGCCAGCACAACGCACACCCTAACGTGACGTTCTGTGTCGCCGATGCGGAGACATTGCCCTTCCCTAGTAACACGCTGGATTGTATCACGTGTCGAATCGCGCCGCATCACTTCGCCGATTGTTACCGCTTCGTGCTGGAAAGTGCGCGTTGCCTGAAGCCCGACGGCCTGCTTATTGTACAGGATCAACGCAACGCCGACGACGAAAAAACCGCCGCCTATCTCGATGCGTTCGAGCGCCTGCGCGATAGCAGTCATCACCGCGCTTATGCTGATTACGAATGGCGCGGCATGTTTTTAGATGCCGGTCTGCGCGTGGAAGCCTTACAGCGTCTATCGCGTCCGGCGGGCGGCCTGACGACGTGGGCACAACGCCAGCGTTGCGACGCCGCCACCATCGAGAAATTACACATCATGTTACATCAAGCGCCGCCAGCAGTCCGCCAACATCTACAGCCGCGCTACACCGGCACGCCTTACGCTGATTTCATGCACGCCTACGTCATCATCGCCGGACGCAAGCCGGACTAGATCGCCCGCGTCGCCAGATCAGCCAGCGCCCGCGCCGCCCGCACCGCGCCGCCCGCCCCTGCCATCTCCTCCGCGAGAGTCCGCGCCGCCTGCCGGACGTTATCATAATTCATCAGCGCCTGTGCGCCTTCCCACAGCTTACCCTGCCGCACATCATGAGCGCTCAAGTTCAGGCCGACTTTGGCCTGTGCCACGCGCCGCGCTTGCACACGCTGATCGGCCGCGTGGGGGACGACGATCTGCGGGATACCATGCACCACCGCGTAGTGTGTCGTGCCCATGCCGCCATGATGGATCATCAAGCGGGTGCGCGGCAGAACATGATCGAACGGCACAAAATTCAACAGGCGCGTGCCTTGCGGCAAAGCGCGTATGAGTTCCTGCTTTTTCTCCGGCGCGATGGGATTATAGCCGACGGCCACAACCGGCAACAAACCGGCGCGGCTGGCCGCCTGTGCGCCCCAGCTAAAGAAGCCGAGATCGCCGGTGAATGTCGTGCCCAGTGTGATCACCGCTAGCGGTTCATCTTCAGGGATGGCGGCCAACCACTCCGGCGGCGCATCCGTCGGGGTTTGCGCGTGCCCGCCGACGAACAGATTTTGCGGCAACAAAAAATCCATCTCGGCGCTATACCAGCGCCCGACGAAATAGCACAGATGCAAATGCGGGCTGATGATCGACGGCGTTGAGCCTCTGGAAAAATTATCGCCATTCAGCCCGAATGTCTCCAGCAAACGCCGCAACCGCGCCACGCTATCCGAGCCGAGATCGCGCTGAACCGGAAACAACGCATCCGCCGATAGATCGCCCTGCGCCGGCCAACCGGCCACCGCGAAGCGCGTCCGCATCGCTTCCGCCGCCAGTGCCGCCGCGCTCAGGAACGGATCAGCCACCAGCACATCGGGCGGGGTGAGTTCATCAGCCAGTTCGATCAAGGCGCGGGTGGCTTCCGCCACGATGTCCTCACTCATCCACGTATCCAGCGCCCGCCGGTAGCGGATCATGACCGCCTCCTGTGGCGGGATCGTGGTGAGGTCGGGCGGTGGCGGCGGCGGCCACAGCCAGCCCGTCTCGCGGATGGCGCGGAAGGGAATCCCCGCCTTTCGCATCGCGCCTGCCAGCGATTCGCCGCTAATCCACAACACATCATGACCGGCAGACTTGAGCGCCTGCGCCGTTTTCAGGAAGCCGCCCCAGTCGGTATGACTGTATAGCGGCGCGGATACAAACCAGAATCTCGCCATATTAACCTGTCTTCCATTGTGGCTGACGAACGGAAACATCCAGATGTAGCATGGTCAATAGTTGCGCGGCGCGTTCCCAATCCGCCCGCGCAGAATCCATCTGACCGGCGCGGGCGTATAGTTCACTGCGTAAGATCAGCGCATCGGCCAGCAAACGCCGCGAACTCAGCGCCTCCGCCAGCGTCACCGCTTCCGCCGCTAAATCAGATGCGCCGGATAGCCCATCGCGCTTCAGCGCCAGCCGCACCATGCCACACAGCGCCCGCACGATCACGTCCGAGCGTTCGATCTGGCGGGCGATTTCCAGCGCGGAATCCAGCAGTGTCGCGGCGTCGTCTAGCTGGTCACCCGCGATCAGCGAATGCGCGAGATTGGCGCTAATCATCGCTTTCCAGTAGACCTCATCGCTATCGCCGAGCATCTGCCACGCCCGCCCATGATGGGCGATGGCCTGCTGATGATCGCCCAATTCATCTAAGGCTAGTCCGATGTTGTCGGTCTGCACGGCGGCCTGTAATGTCAGGTCAAGATTTTCGCTCTGCCGTAACGCATAGCGCAACATATCCAGCGCTTCGCGTGCGCGTCCGGTATTCAGCAAAAACCAGCCGTAATTGCCGCGTCGCCGCGCTTCTGTCGGACGGTCACGCATCTTTTGCGCGATCTGAATCGCTTCGGTGAAAAAGGCGTCGGCGGTTGCCAGATCACCATGATCGACATAGGCCGTCGCCGCGTTCGCCAACACCAGCCCCCGCGTTTCCAGATCATCGAATGAATTGAGCAACATCAGCGCTTGCTCGTAATCTTTCATGGCGCGTTTAGCCTGCCCGAACTGCCGCCGCACGTTGGCGATGTCGCAATACAGACGGGCGACGGCGGCGTGTTGTTCCTGCGATTCGTAACGCCGGAGCGCCTGCGTCCACATACCGACCGCCTCTTGATACCCGCCGCGCCGCATGTAGTGAATGCCGATGTCGCGCTGTGTACCGGCGATTTCAAAGTGCAGTTCGTTCTGCTGTGCATAATCCAGCGCTCGCTCATACGCGGCCATCGCCGCCGCATAGTCGCCGGTTTCGGTGTAAGCCGCGCCGATATTACGCAACAATTCGGTATACGGATAGTCGGCGGGAGTCAATGATAGCTGGTCGTAATCGTCATCCGCCTGCGTCAGGTGCGCCACCGCCAGCGTATAGTCGCCAGTTATCCGCGCCGCAACGCCCAGCGCCGCATGTGCCATCGCCCGCAGACGGGGCGCGGTGTCTTCGTCCAGCAGGTCAACCGCCTGTTGCGCGTAATCTAGTGCGGCGGACACATCCCCCAGACGGTAACACGCCTTGCTGATACGACACAGCGCCAGCAGGTGATCGCCGTAATGCACGCCGACGCCGACATGCGCCAATACCAGCAATAAATGGCGGTGGACTTCTTCAAAGTGATTTTTCTCGGCGGCTTCGACGGCCAACGCGCCGCGCCACAATATCTCAAATTCGCGGTATTCCATGTTTTCCGCCAGCCGGAGCGCCTGCCCCAGCCGTTGCTGGCCTTCCGTCGTTCGCCCCACTTCGATCAACGCCAGCCCGTGCAGTCCGGTGAAGTAACAGCGCATTTCCATGTCGTGGTGCGGACTCAGCTTCGGGATAGCTTGTTGCAGAAGATGGGCGGCATAGCTGGCGTTGCCGTCGCGCAAGTACATATCGGCCAGATGACCGGCGGCGCGGCCTTCAATGCTGGGGAAACTGGTCTGCTTCGCCAGCGCGAGCGCCCCCTCGTAGTGCGTTTCTGCCGTCGCGGGGTCGGCGTTGGCCTGTGCTATCATCCCGCGCCCGATATGCAGATGCGCCGAGCGCACCGGCGCATCACCGGCAAATGGCTCGCGCTCGATTGTCGCCAGCACATCACGCGCCACGTCGAAGCGTTGCAGGCGACAGAGCGCGGCGACACGGCTCAATTGCAGGTTCATCAGCAGGAGAGTGTTCGATGTCGCGGGCGGACGCGCCAGCACATCATTGAGCGCGGCCAGCGCCTCCTCATATTTACCGGAGCGCATCGCGTGTCGCGCACGGCTAACCGTCGTGTGAAATACGTCCACGTCGTCCCGTTTTGTATTTTTCTGTGGTGGGGTTGCCCCTAGCCACGCGCTGATTCGATCAAATAAGTTCATGCGATTTCATCTTCAAATAATCCCGATTACCGTCTTTTGTAGCGCTTTTAACGCATTATATCAACAGCATGTTGATTCGCGCCGATTGGCTGGTAGTATATGGACAACTACCGCCACACGGTAGCATTTGACCAGAAGACTGACAAAAAGGGTATAACCGCTTGCGCCCATACGCCAATTTACTCCGCGAGAATCCGAATTTCGCCCGCCTATGGTCAGCGCAGGTGGTCAGCCTGCTGGGGGATTGGTTTAACACCATCGCGTTATCCATCCTCATCGCGCAATACACCGGCGGCAGTGGGCTAGCGATCAGCTTATTCTTGATGGCGCGATTCCTGCCGCCTCTGATCTTCGGCCCGTTCGCGGGGGTGCTGGTTGATCGCTTTGACCGCAAGCGCATCTTGATCTATTGTAACGCCTTACGCGTGTTCGTCGTGCTGGGCTTTTTGCTGGCAACCGGCCCGGAAATGCTGTGGTTGATCTACCTGCTGACCGTGATTCAATTCGTGCTGTCGGCGCTATTCGAGCCGGGGCAGTCGGCCATCATGCCAGCCATCGTCAAGCGCGAAGGGCTGGTCTTAGCCAACACACTCACCAGCATCACATGGTCAGCGATGCTGGCCGTCGGCGCGATCATCGGCGGCGGCGTGGCGGCGGTCTTCGGCATTCAGACAGCCATCGTCGTTGACGCGCTGACGTTCGCCCTCGCCGCGTATTTCATCTCACGCATCGAAATCGAAAATCCGGCGCGTATCGAAAAAGTCAGTGGCGAAAGCGGTAGCTTGCTGGAAGGTCTGCGCTATTTACGCAACAATCCCGGCATCGCGGCGGTGATGACCGTCAAAGGTGGCGGCAGTATCGGCAACCCCGACACGATCATCACCGTGTACGCGACACAGGTCTTCATACTCGGCTCTAGCGGGCAACTCTCGCTCGGCATCCTGTACAGCGCTTTCGGCGTCGGCGCGATTCTCGGGCCGCTGGTGATGAACTACGTCAACGACGGGAGCATCGTGCGGATGCGCGACCTGATTCTTGGCGGGTTCGTGCTGGCCTTTCTGGGCTGGTTGTTGCTCGGCGCGGGCATGGGCATTTTAGGGTTGATGGCATTGCCGCTGGTCATTTCCGGCATCGCGATTCGGGCGGCGGGCGGCTCGATTAACTGGACGTATAGCTCGGTCATCATCCAGAAGACCGTCCCTGACCGCTATCTCGGCAGAGTGTTTTCGCTGGATATGGCTTTCTTCCAACTGGTGACCGTATTGAGTACCGTCCTGCACGGCTGGATCATCGACGTCGTGAACGCCGGAATCCGCATCCCGCTACTGGACGGGCAATCGTCGCCAGTCATCACCGAATACGTCGGTCTGGTGACCGCCCCCGCCATCGCCCATAATTTGAGCGTCATCACGCTATGGACAGGGGTGGTCAGCCTGATTCCGTTATTTTTCTGGATCGCGGTTTTGCCGCGCATCAAGCGCCGCGAGTTAGCGCCGGTGGCGGCGGATTAAGTGGTACTGACCTGCCCGCGCAGGTACGTCTCCATGAATTCATTGAGGCGACCATCCAGCACCGCGTTGACGTTGCCGACTTCGTAATTGGTGCGGTGGTCTTTGACCATCTGGTACGGGTGCAACACATACGAGCGAATCTGGTTGCCCCAACCGGCATCGACGTTTTCGCCTTTCAGCACGGCTAATTGTGCTTCCTGTTTTTGCCGCTCCAGTTCCAGCAGACGCGCCTTGAGAATCTGCAAGGCGCGGTCACGGTTCTGCCCCTGACTGCGCTGATTCTGACATTGCACGACGACGCCCGTCGGCAGGTGCGTCATACGAACGGCGGTGTCGTTCTTCTGGACGTGCTGACCGCCCGCGCCGCTTGCGCGGTACGTATCAATCCGCAAGTCTTTCTCGTTGATCTCAATGTCGATCTCGCCTTGAATGTCCGGCCATAACTCGATCTTGGTGAACGATGTATGGCGACGGCTGGCCGAGTCGAACGGGCTGAGGCGTACCAGACGATGCACGCCCTGTTCGCTACGCAGATAGCCGTAAGCATACGCGCCTTTAATGCTCATCGTCACGCTTTTGATGCCAGCTTCGTCGCCGTCGCTACGCTCGATGATCTCGACTTTGTAGCCGTTTTGCTCCGCCCAGCGAATGTACATGCGTTCCAGCATCTCCGCCCAATCCTGCGAGTCCGTGCCGCCCGCCCCTGCATGGATCGCCAGAATCGCGTCGCCGTCGTCATATTCACCGGAGAGCATCGCCTGAAACGACATCTTCTCGACAATCTCCGAGATAGCGACGACCTCCTGCTCCATCTCGCTATCCAGACTATCACCCTCTAATTCGGCCAATTCCAGCGCATCCGCAACCTGCGCTGATAGCTTCTGCCATGGCGTGATGAACTCCCGCAGTTTTGACATGCGTTGCATGATCTTCTGCGCCGCGTCGGGATCGTCCCATAAGTCAGGCTTTGCCGCGTCCGCTTCTAACGCGCTGACTTCTGCGGCCTTCGCGTCGATTTCCAGCCGTTGCATCAACTGATCGACCTGCGTTTGTATCTGCTTTAGTTTGTTGACATGATTACTCATCGTTATTTCCGCCCTTATCTAAACCGGCATACATTCGAATCGTTCAAAAAATGAAAGCGATTCCGCCGGTCACAATTTGTCACGGCGCTGACGCAGGGCTTCGTACAGGCACAGCGCACCGGAAACGGAAACATTCAACGAGTCCGTCATGCGTCCAGCCATCGGGATAACCAGCTTCTGCGCGGCGGCCAGCGCCCACTCCGCGCTCAGTCCGTCCTCCTCCGTACCCATGACGAGCGCGACACGCCCGCTTAAATCGGCATCGAACAGGCTGACATCGCCATCAACCAGCGTGGCGGTGATGCGGTAATCGTGCGCGTGCAGATGCGCCAGAGCGCGGTCTGCCGTCAATTCGTAGATGTTGTCCATGAAGCACGCGCCGGTACTGGCGCGGATGATGTTCGGGTTATAGCGATCCAACGCGCAATCCACCAGCCACACCGCCGTGCATCCGGTGGCGTCGGCGGTACGCAACAACGCGCCCACATTGCCCGGCTTATTCAAGCCGACCAGCACCAGCACCAGCGCATCGGACGGGACGCGGCCATCATCTGGTTGGCGCGATGGCTTGCTGTGCATGACAGCAACTATCGCTGACGGGTTCTGGCGGTAAGCCGCCTTTTGCATGATGTCCGGCGTGACGGCATAGACCGCGTGCGCGGGTACTTCCGGCGGCAGATCGCCCAATTGCGGCGCGTACAGCGCATAATCAACCGCATAGCCACAAGCCAGCGCCCGCCGCAGATCGCGCCCGTCGTCGATGACGAAGCGCGATTCACGTTCGCGCCCGCGTTTGTCACGCAATTTCTTGATCTGCTTGACGCGACTATTCTGAAAACTGGTGATCTGCTGGTAATCCGAAGCCATGTTTTAGTTCTCGTCGAACAAACTCTTGACGAAGATTTCCGGATTGAACAGCACCATGTCGTCCATACCTTCGCCCAGCCCGACGTAATGCACCGGCAATTGCAGGTCATTAAACACGGAAAACACCATGCCGCCCTTCGGCGTGCCGTCCAGCTTGGTGACGATGACGCCGGTCACATCGATCATCTCTTTGAACTTCTTCGCCTGCTGGAGCGCGTTCTGTCCGGTGGTGCCGTCCAGCACCAACAGAACCTCATGCGGGGCGCCGGGCACCACCTTGCCCGATACTTGCCGGATTTTGGCTAACTCCTCCATCAGATTATAGTTGGTGTGCAGGCGTCCGGCGGTATCCACAATCAAAATTTCGTAGCCCCGCGCTTTAGCCGCCGCCGTCGCATCGTACACCACCGCCGCCGGATCGCTGTTCGGCTTGTTGGCGATGACCGGCGCGCCGACGCGCTCGCCCCACAGTTTCAACTGGTCGATGGCCGCCGCGCGGAAAGTATCCGCCGCCGCCAGCATCACCTTGCGCCGTCCCAGCATCAAACGATGCGCTAGCTTGCCGATAGATGTGGTCTTGCCGCTTCCGTTGACGCCGACCACCAAGATAATCGACAATTCGCGCCCGCTAACGTCCAATGGCGGCGGGAATTGCAGGAGCGATTGCAACGAACCGCGCAGGGCGACTTGTAGCTCTTCTTGCTTGGTGATCCCCTGCGAGCGCAGGTCATCAATCAAGGTCAGCGTGGTATTCACGCCTAGATCAGCCTGTATCAAAATCGCTTCGATGTCGTCCCAGATTTCATCGGTGATCTCGCTACTGCCCAGCATGGCGGCGATGCGCCCAAAAAACGATTTGCGGGTCTTTGAAAGTCCGCGATTAAAAAGGCTCACAGGCCATTCTCTCCCTGAATTAATCGGTGAAATGAATCGATTGTACACACAGTGTACACATACCGCACCCGCAAAACAAGCCGACGGATGCGTTATAATGCAATCTACGAAGCCGATGAGCAGATAGGAATCGACACGCGAAAATGGACGATAAACTGACACATCTCGACGAATACGGGCGGGCGAGTATGGTCGATGTCGGCGATAAACCGGATAGCGCCCGTGTCGCCGTCGCCGAAGGCTATATCTACATGCGAGCCGAAACGCTGGCCTTAATCGAAGCGGGCGACATGGCGAAAGGCGATGTTTTCGGCGTAGCGCGGATCGCCGGAATCATGGCCGCCAAGCGCACATCGGAGTTAATCCCGCTATGCCATCCGCTCCCCCTGCATAAGATCAGCGTGACACTGAGCATCGACCACGCGGGAAATCGCGTGCGCGTCGAAGCCACCGCCCGCACCACCGGCAAGACCGGCGTCGAGATGGAAGCGCTGACCGCCGTCAATGTGGCGGCGCTGACCGTGTACGACATGGCGAAGGCGGTAGACCGCGCCATGCAGATCGGCGGGATTCGCTTGCTGGAAAAGCGCGGCGGTGTGCGCGGCGACTATCACGCGGAAGAGGTGGATGATGCAGGTTAACATTTTGCTATTCGCCACGCTCAAAGACCGCGCCGGAACATCGCGCCTGACTCTGGACGTGGACGAAGGCGCGACGATCAATGACGTGCGCCGCGCATTGGTCGAGCGCTTCCCGCACATGGATGTTAACGTTGAATACGCTATCGCTTCGCTAAATCGAGACTTCGCCGCCGATACCGATACGGTCAACGCGGGCGACGAAGTGGCGTTCTTCCCGCCGGTGAGCGGCGGCGCGGGCGATTGGCCGCTACTGCTGGCGCTCCCCACCGAACCCATCGACCACGACGCGATCATTGACGCGATCACCACCCCGCAGACCGGCGCGGTAGCGCTGTTCAGTGGCATGGTGCGCGGCCACACCGCCCGCGAAGGGCATCCACCGCAGACCGACTATCTGCTGTACGAAGCGTATGAGGCGATGGCCTTAGACAAGATGGGACAGGTCGCCGCCGAGATACGCCAGCGCTGGCCGCTAGTACAGGGCATCGCCATTATGCAACGGCTGGGACGGCTGACCGTCGGCCAGAACACCGTGCTGATCGCCTGTTCCGCCGCGCACCGCGATGACGGATGCTTCGAGGCGGCGCGTTATGGCATTGATCGCCTGAAACAGATCGTGCCGGTATGGAAGAAAGAAGTCAGCGCGGCGGGCGATGCGTGGGTTGAGGGAGACTATCGGCCAGACGCGAACGGCGGCGACACCGACGCTATCTAGCAGATCATCGGGGATTGTGGTACAACCAGAATCAAATTATTACACCGCTTTCGAGGAGATTGAACGCATGACAAGACGAGTCGTCGTAACGGGTTTGGGTATGGTGACGCCACTAGGACACGATGTTGATTCAACATGGCAGGCGATCAAAGACGGGCGATCAGGCATTCAGCGAATCACATCTTATGACCCGTCCGGCCATGCGGTGCAGATCGCGGCGGAAATCAAAGACTGGGACGCGGGAGCTTACGTAGACGCCCGCGAAATCCGGCGCAAAGATCGTTACCAGCTATTCAGCTATGCGGCGGCTATGCAAGCATGGGAACAATCCGGCATGACGATCAGCACGGAGCGCGAACGCGCCCGCACCAGCGTCATCGTCGGCTCGTCGGTGGGCGGTATGCTCAGCTTTGAGGAGCAAGTCCTACTGGTCAACCGCACGAACAACCTGCGAAAAGTGTCGCCGTTCGGCATCCCGATGCTGGTCGTCAACGGCGGTAGCAACATGGTCAGCATCGGCATCGGCGCGAATGGGCCGACGCAAACGCTGGCTTCCGCCTGCGCGACTGGCTCGGATTGCATCGGCTTCGCCTACGGGCTGATCCAATCGGGGCGCGTAGACCGTGCGCTGGCCGGATGCGGCGAAGCGCCGATCTTAGCCATCGGCATCGCCGCGTTTGACCGCATGGGGGCGACATCGCATTGCAATGACGAACCGGCACGGGCGATGCGCCCCTTCTCGGCTGACCGTGAAGGGCTGGTCTTTTCCGAAGGCGCGGCGGTGCTGGCGCTGGAAGCCTACGAAACAGCCGTCGAGCGTGGCGCGGACATCCTCGCGGAGATCGTCGGCTACGGTTGCACATCGGACGCCTTCCACGTCACCGCGCCATTACCGGACGGCTCCGGCGCGAGTGGCGCTATCAAGCTAGCGCTGGAAGATGCCGCGTTGAATGCGGAGCAAATCGACTACATCAGCGCACACGGCACCGCCACCCCACTCAACGACCCGATGGAGACGCAGGCGGTCAAGATGGCGCTGGGCGATCATGCGTATAACGTGGCGATCAGTTCCACCAAGAGCATGACCGGACATGGCATGGGCATGACCGCCGCACTGGAATCGGCGTTTTGCATACTGGCGATCCGCGATCAAGTCGCGCCGCCCACCATGCATCTTGACACGCCCGATCCGGCCTGTGATCTGGATTATGTGGCGAACGCATCCCGCGATCAACGTATTGATGTCGCCATGAACAACGCTTTCGGCTTCGGCGGGCACAACGCCTCGCTGATATTCAAAAAGATATAGGTATGGCGCAGGACGATAACACGACGGATACAACCGAATATAAACCGGCGTTGATCGACCCGGAAGCGTTCCAGACGATTCTCGGCGTGCAATTTGAGGATAGCGCGGTACTGGAGCGTGCGCTGACCCATCGCTCTTACGCTAACGAGAACGCGCCGGACGGCGTGCAGAATAACGAGCGTCTGGAATTTCTGGGCGATGCCATTCTCGATTTCATCGTCGCCGACATGCTGTTCCGGCGCTTCCCGAACATGACCGAAGGTGAGATGACGCGGGTGCGGGCGGCGCTGGTACGCACGGAGGCGCTCGCCAAGCTGGGCGCGGAGTGCCGCATCGGAGAAGCGCTACGCATGGGCAGGGGCGAAGAGCGAAGCGGCGGCCGCGAACGCGAAACCAACGTCTGCCGCGCATTCGAGGCGCTGATCGGCGCGATTTATCTCGACAAAGGGCTGGAAACAGTGCGCGATTTCGTCATCCCGCGCTTCAATGCCCTGCAAGATAGCGTGATGGACGACGCCATCAACAAAGACCCGCGAAGCCAGTTTCAAGAATGGGCGCAGGCGGTTCACGGCATCACCCCGACATTTCACGTCACTGGCACGGACGGCCCCGAACACGAGATCGAGTTCGTCGTCGAAGCCCATCTCGGAGCGCAGAGCGTGGCCGAAGGGCGCGGGCGCAGTAAACGCGCCGCCGCGCAATCCGCCGCCACCACCGCGCTCGATCTACTCAGCAGGGGGCGGCTACAATTCACCGCGCCAGAATCAGCGCAGACGGACGACGACCATCGCTAGCAGATGATCGGACGGCTGATGCGGGATGATCTGCCGCGAGAAATCATTGATGACGCCGGATTCCACCACCTGAAAGTTATTGGCGACGGTTGTCCACACATAATCCAGCCGCGCCTGCACCCCTGTCCGGCTGAACGTCGCGGCTAGTTCCGGCTGTTGGTCGGCGAATGGATCATCGAAGCCGAGCGCCGCCATACGCCGGATTAAATCGGAATCGGGGATATTGTTGAACGTCCCGCCGATGACCAGCCGCCCGCGTCGCCCGTCGGGATAATGTCCGGCAATCGTGGCGATGACCTCCGTCAATTGGCGATCTTGCGCCGCCTCAAGTTCCGCGATAGATTGCGTGGCGCTGGTCTCCAATAGCGGCTCTAACCATGTGTTATACAGCGTGATAACGTTATCATCCGGTAGCACCTGCACGCGCTGTAAGCCGGTCTGACTGCCCGGACTGGTCAGCAGGACGCCATCATCAAACACAATCGGGATATTGGAGATCACCGCCAACCCCTGAAGCCCCTCATTCGTCGGGAAGAAGCGGGCATCCATGCCTAACCGCCGCGATAGCCACAGCGCTTGATCGACGCCGAAGCTGGTCATCCGCCCGGCTTCGACTTCTTGCAATAACACGACGTTCGCGCCGCTAAATTCAATCGTGCGGGCGATCATCTCCAGATCAAAGTAGAAGAACTCGTTAAATCCGGCGTGAATGTTATACGTACCGATGCGGGCGACCTGCGGCTCGATGACGGCTGTCACCACCGGCGGGCGCGAGAAGTAGACCGACGCGGTACTGACCACCGCGATCAACGCCACGCCGAGAATCGATAGCGCGTAACGCGGCGCAAGTCCCGGCGCCCACGCAATGCGCTTCTGCATGAACACCATCGGCAAGATCGACAGGAAGACCGCCAGCAAGATCACCGCCAGCCCCAACCCGCGAAAGCCGCGCAGGAGCGACGGCACGACCGGATTCAGCGCCTCAAGCGGCGGCGCGAAGTCGCGCACGTAGGCGTATTCATACGTGAAGATGTCGAACACGCCGAACACGATAAAGACCAACGCGCCGACCAGCACCCACAACGCGCTGAAGTCGCGCTCTTTTCGCGCTCGTGGACGATACAGCCACCACCACATCATGCTGACCATGAATTGCGCGGCCACCAGCGACAGCGCCGCGATGATCGTCCCTAGCCGCGTCCCGATCACGATGAATAGCATGGTCATCAGCATCCAGACCCAGCCGCGCAGACCGCTATCGAATAAGCTGATGAAGCGTCGCGCCTGCATCCGCACCGCCGGAATGATTGGCAATAATGTAGCGATCAGCACCGCCGGAACGATCAACGTATACAGGTTCGTACCGGAACGCCCGCCTATCGCATTAGGCAACGCCAGCAGAGAGAATTGCAGGAATAGCAACGCGCCCAGCGCCACCCCACCCCAGAACGTCATCAAGCCGTGATGCGGGTTGGCATCGGTGGCCTTAGTCGCAGAGGCGGAGCGAGCGCGGATAAATGTTATAATGGCGAAAATGACGACGAAAGCGGTCAATATCAATTGAATATCCAGATAACGCGGCGACCACGACGGATCGAGCGTGTCGCCCCATGCGCGATACAGTTGATCGGCGCTGATGGCGAAGATGAACGCATACGGCAGAGCAATAGCACGATGCCTGACCAACAGCGCGATATACAGGAATCCCGCGCCGATAGTCAGCGCCGCGCCGGTCACGTCCGGCAATGTCCCGCCGCCCGCCGCCATCACATAGCGCCCGATAGCGGCCAAACCCGCCGCCGGGACGATCAATACATGCCAGCGCCCGAGCAGAAACGCGACCAGCGTCAACGCGATCATGTAGGCGAACAGCGATAACTCACCGGTCACAGTCGCCGGATCAATCAGGCCGGGCAGGGTCGGGTCGATCAAAGCCGGATCAAGCGCCGGATAAATAGACGCGCTACCGATGCGAGCATACATCGCGCCGATAGCGTACCGGAGCGCCTGCACGAAGAACAGCATCACGACGCTGGCTTCGACAATGTACATCAGATCAAGTGGGAAAATTGAACGCAAGCGTTTGATCACGCGCATCTCCTACGGTTAACGAGCTATTAAGCACCCTGCACAAAGTTTACAACGGGTGTATAATCCGTCAAATTTATGACGAGTAAGGAGCCGGCCAAATGACTAAAGTAAGCACCATACTAACCGGCGGCACTGTCGTGACGATGAACGACAACTATGACGTTTTTGTCGATGGCGCAGTCGCTATACAGGATAGCCAGATTGTGGCTATTGGCCCCAGCGCGGACATCCGCGCAGAATACACCGCCGATGAAATCATACCATGTGACGGCAAATACATTTTGCCCGGCTTAATCAACGCGCACACCCATGCCCCGATGACGCTATTACGCGGGCTAGCCGATGACTTACGGCTGGATGTCTGGTTGATGGGGTATATCATGCCAACCGAGCGCGAATTTGTCAGTCCAGAATTTTGTCGTCTGGGTACGAAATTAGCCTGCGCCGAGATGATTATGGGCGGCGTGACCACCTTCGCCGATATGTATTACTTCGAGGACGACATCGCAGAGACCACCGAACAGGCCGGAATGCGGGCTTTGCTCGGCCAGACGATCCTCAAATTCCCCGCGCCGGACGCCGAATCGTATGAAGGCAGTCTGGAAGCCGCCCGCGCATTCGTCGAGAAGTGGCATCAACACGAGCGCATCACGCCCTCCGTCGCGCCGCACGCGCCGTATTCCAGCACAAAGGACATGCTCAAGCTGTGCGCCCAGTTAGCCATGCAATACGATGTGCCGATCATCATTCACATCTCCGAATCCGCACAGGAAGAAGAAGACAACTTCGCGGAACATGGCTTGCGCGTCGTGCCGTGGCTGAAGACTACCGGCCTGCTCAACGCGAAAGTGCTGGCCGCGCATTGCGTCCACATCAACAAGAGCGATATGGCGACGTTGTACGAACATGACGTGACCGTATCGCACAACCCGCAGGCCAACCTCAAGCTGGCGAACGGCGTCGCGCCAGTCAGCGATATGCTGGAAAATCACCTGACGGTGGGTATCGGCACGGACGGCCCGGCCAGCAATAACGATCTGGATATGTTCGAGGAAATGCGAACCGCCGCGCTACTGGCGAAGTCGTTCACCAACAATCCCACCGCGCTACCCGCCCGCCAGGCGCTGACGATGGCGACTCGCGACGGCGCACGGGCGCTATTCATGGGCGACAAAACCGGCAGTCTGGAAGCCGGTAAATACGCCGACATCATCACCATGCAGGCCAGCACAGTACACAATTGGCCGCATTTCCAGCGCGACGAAAACGCCATCTACTCGCAGATCGTATATGCGGGCAAGAGTTCCGATGTCGAGTCCGTGATGTGTCATGGGCGCTGGCTGATGCGTGATCGCCAGTTGCAGACGCTCGATCTCAGCAAGATCATGGGGCAGGCGCACGACTTCGCGCAGAAGGTTGATGATTTCCTGTCCTCACACGAAAACGACGTAGTGAGCAAATTACTAGCCGTCGGCGGACTGGAACGCGCCGAGAGCTTTGAAGTGCAGATGAAAGCACGTATCGACGACGCCGATCTCGTGCAGAAATTACTCGACCACCCGGACGTTGAAGTGTTGAAGCGGATGAACTATCGCCAATACGACACATATTTCACGTTCGACGATCACGATATGGGGCGCGTGCGCTACCGTGAGGATGACCGCATCGACGAGCGCGGCGAAGTGTCCGAAGTTCGCGCCCGCCTGACGTTCACCATGCCGACCAAAGAGCGCGTCTTTAACTCCGCCGTGTTGCTGTCCCATTCGCGCTTCATCGCCCCTGCTGACCGTCCGTTACGCTTCTATCAGGAATACTTTCAGGGCGCGGATGTACAGGTGTTGGAAAAAGAACGTCAGCGCTGGCACATCCACTATCAAGGCGTGCTGTATTACATCAACATTGACAGCTTAACCGAGCCGAAAATGCGTGATATGTTCATCGAGATCAAGTCGCGCACATGGTCGCTACTGGACGCGCAACACAAAGCGGACGGCATCAGCCGCATGATGGACATTCTCGACTTACCGCAGGGTGCCGCCGTGCGTCAGGACTATCTGGAGATGACGCCTTCTTAGAAAAGGCGTAAAGCAACTTTTCATCAGGGAATGCGATCACATGATCTATGCGGATTTACTCGACGAGAGCGCGTTAAACGAATACGCACGGGCGATTAATGCGCGGGCGACGCGATGCGATGCGCGGGGGCGCGTTGATGTCGCCAGCCTGCGCCATCGCATCCTCGAATGTGGCGGGCACTGCGAATGGTGCGGCGTGAAGCTAGTCGGCCAGCCGTTTGAGATAGACCACATCATCAGCCTGAGCGCGGGCGGAAGCAACACCGCGCCGAATCTGGTGGTGTCTTGCGTGCGCTGTAACCGCCAGAAATCGGACAAGCATCCGGCACGATTCGCCGCCGAAATCGCCGTCGCCACCGGAAGCCATACCGATTTCACGCGGCGATTGATCGCCCATTACGGGGGCGACATCGCCACCCAGCCGCGTCTATTCGACGATGACGCATCAGAATGACCGCCGAAACTGTGATAAAATCCGCGTGTATGTTCTGTCAGTCAACTAGGAAAATGCATCAATGCCAAAATTGAGGCCGACGCCGGAGCTACTGCGGGCAATCATCGAGCGCGTGCCGGAGGGCTTCCTCCATCAAGCACAGCTAACCCCTCACATCGAAAAGAGCCGCCGGAAGAACGCACCGGCATTCCGGCGGGCGATTGCGCTGGGTTATGTCGGCTGGCTCGACCCGTTCTACTACGATCCCGAGCGATGCACGCCGGAACAGGTCAAAGCGATGGGCGACTGGTGTAACCCGGGCTTCCCCGCCATAACCGACGGCGGCATCCTGCGGGATCGCCCGATCGACATTCAACGGCGCGAGCGTCAGAATCAACTGGCCGAATCGACGGCGACGGATTACGTCCAGATCGTGCGGCAAGTCGAACAGAGCGAGCAAGGCTACCTCACGGAGTCGGCGCTCATCCACAGCACGGACGATCAGCGCATCGTTGATGATCTGATCGGCGTCGGCGTGCTAGGCCGCATCGACGGGTTAATCTACGATCCGCTACGCCTCAGCGCACAAACCGTTGAGCATGTACTGACACAGCGATATTATCAGACGCAGGTCGAGCGACTATGCGAAGTGTTGCAGGCGGAAACCGGCCACACCGCCCCGCAGGAAGCCATCAGTAAGGCGTTCGACGACGCGATCATCCAACATGCGCTGGACGACAAAGCGATCGCGTCATTCAGCGTCAGGATGAAGAAGCCGCCATACAAATCAACGTGGCTGATCTTAAAAGGTGCGGACAGCAAAAAAGCGCGTAGCATCGCCCAGCAAGCGGTACGCATCCCCGACGCCGAATGGGAGCCGATGCTGGTACTGTGCGGCGATGTAACGCGCCCCGGCGCTAAAGATGCCAGCACATTACGCTCACAGGTAGTTGCGCGTTCGTACAACGTCAAACGCGCCGCCACGCGATTAGCGGTGTCAGTTCGTGCCCTCAACAGCGCCTTAGATGACGATTTGCTGATGACCTTCACCGATCCCGAAGGCCGCCTTCGCATCCCCGCTTATCAGATCGAAGCCGCCATCGAAGACCGCGAACAACATGAGGCCATCACCGCCTACGAAATCCTGCGCCCGCGTGATCTGGCGATTGTGGAGAGCGTCAGCTATAGCACAATCCGCCGCCGCTTGCGTCGCATGGGGATCAAGCACGCTAAACCGACATGGCGCAAACTGCGCGGCCAGTGGAATTTGCCGTCGTATTATGTCGATTATGTCGAGAAGCTGGACGGCCTGCTGGCCGAACAACAGCGCCAGCGCGACGCCGAGCGCGAGCAGATGCGCCAGCTAGCCGAAGCCCAGCGCGAAGCGGAACGGCGCGAACGCGAAGCGCTACGCCAGCGCTTGCTGGAGTCGTTCCCGTCGTGGCGACACGATGGCCGCGCCGACCAGCACGTATCGCTCCACATCGGCCCGCCCAACAGCGGCAAAACGCATCAATCGCTGGAAGCGCTGATCGCGGCGGGCGCGGGCTGGTATCTCGCGCCGTTGCGCTTGCTGGCCTTCGAGATTTTCGACAGGCTGAATCAACGCGGCGTGCCGTGTAATTTGCTGACCGGCGAAGAATACATCCCGGTTCCCGGCGCACAGATCACCGCCGCCACGATTGAGATGTTCAATCCAGAAAATAGCGGCGACTGCATCATCATCGACGAAGCGCAAATGCTAGCAGACACAGATCGCGGCTGGGCGTGGACTCGCGCCCTGATGGAAGCGCGGACGCCGGAGATTCACGTCATCGCGCCCGATACCACACATGACCTCATTCGCAAGCTGGTCACCGGCGCGGAGATACCGCACACCGTCGTGCATCATCAACGCCTCGCGCCGATCAAAGTCGCCGATCAAGCATGGCCGCTAGAGATGCTCAAGCCACGCACGATTCTCGTCGCTTTCTCGCGGCGGATGGTGTTGCACCTCAAAAGCGAGCTGGAAGCGCTCAAGCGCTCGGTATCCGTCGTGTATGGCGCTCTGCCGCCGGAAGTGCGCCGCAAACAGGCGGATCGCTTCGCGGACGGCGAGACGGAAATCTGCGTAGCGACGGATGCCGTCGGCATGGGACTCAACCTACCGGCGGATTATGTGTGCTTCTACGAAGTCGAGAAATACGACGGCGAACAGGTGCGCCCACTGAAGCCGAGCGAACTCCAGCAGATCGGCGGGCGTGCCGGACGTTACGGCTATTCAAAAGCCGGTGAAGTCGGCGCGGTCTACCCCGCCGACCTGCAACTCGTCCGCAAGTCGTTCTACGCCGACCCGGGCGTGTTGACTCACGCACATGTCGCGCCCACCGTCGCCGATCTGGAATTAATCCCCGGCCATCTGGCCGAACGGCTGGAACAATGGCGGGCGCTGGATTCGATCCCGGAAGCCCTGCGCGATTCGATCAAGACAACCGACCTCGACGAGCGCATCGAACTAGCGCGGATGCTGACCGACGATGACGTGGCCGCGCTCGGGCTGGATGCCGCCCTGCGGCTGGTCAACGCGCCCACCCGCCAGAGCAGTCGCGCTTACTGGCTCAGTTGCGCCCGCGCCATCATCAACCGCCGACAGATGCCGCTACCGCCCGCCGCGCCACGCACCATCAAAAATAGTCGCGATCTGGAAACGACAGAGAGCGCTATCTCCTGCGCCGATATTTATATGTGGCTATCGCGGCGGCGAGAATTCACGCAATACGGCGCGGAAGACATCGAAGTGCGGGCGGCACGCGGCTACTGGTCAACGCAGATCGACGAGGCGCTACTACGTAAAATTGACACCGCCCGCCGTTGTTCGCAATGTGGCCGACGACTCCCTAACACACACCGGCACGGCGTTTGTGATCGTTGCTTCCGGCGCTGATCGCCTCAACGTTTGACGCGAACCGGCGTCGCCTGATCGGGATATTTACCATGACCGTATCCGGCATAAAAGCGGCGCAATATCGCTATATCGGCCTCGATGTCGCCCGACGGATACAGCGCCGGGCCGACGCCGCCCACCTTGCGCCGGTAATCCAGATAGCCGGGCACGATGGGGATTCCGGCCTTCAGCGCGATGTAGTAGAAGCCACTGCGCCAATATTCGCCGCGTGACCGCGTGCTTTCCGGCGCGACCACCAGCACGAAACGCTCGTGCGCGGCGATCACTTCCACAGCTTGATTGACGAAATCCGACGAACGCGAGCGATCAACCGCGATGCCGCCGATCCGCCGCACCAGCCAGCCGATCAACGGCCAGCGAAACACCGCCGACTTAATCAGCGTCATCGGCCTGCGCTTGAAGTGAATCGCAAGCGGAATCATGTGGAAAAAGTCCCAATTAGACGTATGCGGCACAGCGATCATCACGAACTTATCAACATCGGGCATCTGCCCCTCCCCGCGCCAGCCACTCAAGCGCCATAACAGCGTAAAAGGTGCGGTCAACAGGCGGACGATTAACGCGGCAATTCGACGACGCACGGGGTATTCTCCTCACTGAGATAGCTCATAAAACGCACACATGCACATCAGCTATATTAGCGATACAATGGGGCAAAAGCAAAAGTTCTAAGGCGAATGATCGTGACATTCATCGGAGTCTATTTAAGCGGTTTAGTGGTCATCTTGATGTTGATGACGACGGTCTGGCTCATCAGTCTGGTGGTCAAAGATAGTAGCATCGTTGATATTGTGTGGGGGCTGGGCTTCGTGGTCGTCGCGCTGGCTTATTTCGCGCTGACTAACGGCTGGGGCGTGCGCCGCTTAATCATACTGATTCTGGTCACGGTCTGGGGCTTGCGGTTGACGCTATATCTCGGCTGGCGCAACATCGGCAAAGGCGAAGACCCGCGTTACCAGCGCTGGCGCGAGAAGCACGGTGAAGACTGGTGGTGGATCAGTTTCTTCAAAGTGTTCCTGTTGCAAGGCGTGGCGATGTGGATTATTTCCGCGCCGTTGCTCGCCGCGCAATTTCACGGCGGGCCGCGCACGCTGACGCTGTTCGATCTCGTCGGCGTTTTCGTGTGGATGGTCGGCCTGCTCTTCGAGACGGTGGGCGACTGGCAACTCGCCCGCTTCAAAGCAAATCCGGCCAACAAGGGCAAGATACTAGATCGCGGGCTGTGGCGCTACACCCGCCACCCCAACTACTTCGGCGATTCGCTGGTGTGGTGGGGGCTGTATCTGGTGGCGGTGGCCGCGCCGTGGGGCTTGCTGACCATCTTCGCACCCGTGCTGATGACTTACCTGTTGATGCGCGTCACCGGCGCGGCACTGCTAGAGCGCGACATGAAGAAGCGCCCGGCTTACGCCGCCTACATCCGGCGCACGTCAGCGTTCATCCCGATGCCGCCCAAACCGGAGCGCCCGCAACCGCCACAACGCCGTTAAGCGCGATCATCCGCCCAGACGCCCCAGCGCATCGGCCAGTACGTTGATCGCCTGCTGGTATTCATCGAGATGAATATGCTCGTCCGGCGTATGATCCAGCGCGGAGTCGCCCGGCCCATACGCCACAATCGGGCATCCCCACACCGGCGCGACCACGTTCATATCGGCGGTGCCAGTCTTGTACACGAAGCGCGGCTTACCGCCTTCAGCGCGGATAGCGCCGCGTAGCGCACGGGTCAGCACGCTATCACGCTCCGCAACGACGGTCTGCTCCGCGCCATAACACGCGATGCGGGCGTCGCCATCTTCGCCCAGCGCGTCCAGAACATCCGGCGGCGATAAATCCGGCGGCAGACGAAAGCCGACGGTCATCTCAGCGCGGCCATGCACGCCATCGTCATCGCTATGAATGGCCTGCAAACGCGGCAATAAACGCGCAAACGGCGACTCGCGCCCGTCGTTGAACGCCGCGCAATACGCTTGCACCCGCGCCCAATACGCGAAGGCGCGTTCCGGCGCGGAGGGTGTATCGGCGGCGCTGTGCGCCAGCGCTCCCGACCACGACCACGACAACACCAGCCGCCCTTTATAGCCTAGCGTGATGCGATCCCAATTGGACGGCTCGCCGATGATGCATAGTTCCGGCGTGAATTGCGCGGCGATGTGGCGTGCGCCCTTGCTGGTGGCCGCCTCTTCTTCCACCGCGCCGACCACCACCACGCGCAGATCATCCGGCAAGCTCGCCCGCAACGCGGCGACGGCAAACGTGCATAACGCGCCTTTCGCATCCACCGCGCCGCGCCCGTACAAACGCCGCGCTCCGTCGATGTGTGGCGTCGGGAATCCGCCGAACGTGTCAATGTGACCAAGCAGGACGATCTCGCGCTCACCGCGCCCGATGATGCCCACCGCGTTCCCCGCCGCGTCCACGTAAGCCTCATCGTAACCCTGCGCCGCCATCCAATCGACTAGATAGCGTACTGCCGCCGCTTCTTCGTGCGACGGGCTGGGGATAGCGACCAGATCGTACAGCAAGCGCTCGGCGGTTTCAGGCGTTATCATGCAATGTATCCCCAATCGCGTCGATGACGGCCAGCAATTCATCACGGCTGATAATCAACGGCGGCAGAAGGCGCAACACGTTCAAGCCTGCCGGTAATGCCAGCACGCCCCGCGCCTGTAACCCTTGCAATATCGGCGTGACGCGCCCGCGCAATTCTATGCCGATCATCAAGCCCAGCCCGCGCACCTCGCGCACCGCCGACCAATCGCGCCGATTGATCTCCTCCCGCGCCCAAGCGCCCAACTCCGCCGAATGTGCGGGCAAGTCCTCCGCCGCTAATGTCTCGATGGTGGCCGACGCCGCCGCGCACGCTAGCGGATTGCCGCCGAATGTACTACCGTGTGAGCCTCGCGGCAACGCGCCCAGCGCCGAACGCCACGCCACCGCCCCCATCGGCACGCCGCCCGCGATGCCCTTTCCCAGCGCCACAATATCGGGGATGATGTCCGCATGTTCAAACGCGAACCAGCGTCCGGTACGCCCGAAGCCGGTCTGCACTTCATCGACGATCAACAACGCGCCGGTTTCGTCGCAAATCTGACGCAGGCCGCGCAGATAATCGACATCCGCCGGATGCACGCCGCCCTCTCCTTGCACCGCTTCGACCACCACCGCCGCCGTCTCCGCGCCGATGACCGCCCGCGCCGCATCCAGATCGTTATAGGCGACATGGGCGACATCTTCCGCCGTCCATCCGGCGAACGGTTGGCGATATTTCTTGTTCCACGTCAACGCCAGAGCGCCCAATGTGCGCCCGTGAAAGCCGCGCACCGCCGCCACCACGCCGCGCCGTTCGGTCAACAGTCGCGCCGCCTTCAACGCGCCCTCCATCGCCTCCGCGCCGCTATTGCACAGGAAGAAGCGATCCATGCCATCCGGCATGACCGACGCCAGCAGGCGATAAAGTTCGGCGCGGCGATCATTGTAGAAAATTTCCGGACAGGTGATGAGCGCCCCCGACTGAGCGCTGATGGCCGCCGTGATCTGCGGGTGTGCATGGCCGAGCAACGCCACGCCCTGCCCGCTTGTCGCGTCGATATATTCGTTATCGGCATCATCCCACACGCGCACGCCTTCGCCGCGCACCAGCGTTAACGGGCGCTTGGAATACGCGCCGGATGTGTGGCGGTCTTCGGTGGTGCGGATGTCTTCATCGTAAGCAATCATGGGGCGAACACCGTCCCCGCGCCGGATAGCGCCGCCGTCACCGGATGATGGATGCGCCCATCGCTGACCACAACCTGCCGGACGCCACCGGCCAGCGCTTCCTGTGCGCCCAAGACTTTACGTTTCATGCGGCCTTGTGCCCAATCCATCGCCCGTTCGATCTGCTCCGGCGCGATGCGCGACACGAACGACGACTCATCAGGGAATTGACGATACAGCCCGCGCACATTGCTGAGGATGACCAGCATCGACGCACCCAGCGCGGAAGCCACCGCCGCCGCCGCCCGATCACCGTCGATATTCAGCAGGCCGTCGGCCATATCCAGCGCCATCGGGGAGATGACCGGCACCTGACCAGCCGCGAGCGCTCCCAGAATCGGCGCGGTATTGACCGATTGAATCGAGCCGGAATAATCATCGCGGATGACGCGCACACGGCCATCAACCACAGCGCGGATCGCACGTTTGCGCGTTCCGGTGATGCAGTCCGCGAGATGGGCGATTTGCACGCCGCCCGCGCCCATATAACCGCCGATTTGCTCCGCCACGCGCCCCGAAGCCTGCACGAATAGATCACGGGTGGGCGCGTCGGTATAGCGCGAACGGTGGCCGCTTGGTGAAGTCAACATGCGCTCCGTCAGGCCGCGCTCCGCCGCGAGATCGGCCATCATCGCGCTGACGCCATGTACGATCACCACCGGACGCTGACGCGCCACTTCCGCCAGATCAGCGCAAGTCTGCGCTAAGTCCAGACCGGCGCCGCCACCAATTTTCACAACCAGAATATCCTGACTCATCGCTAGTTCTCCCTGTTCACTCTCAATACGATCAACAACACATCACGCTTACGGATAAATGCCGGGAAATGTCAGGCCGGCTGTTTCGTCAAAATCGTGCATCAAATTCATACACTGCACCGCACTGCCCGCCGCGCCCTTGCCCAGATTATCCAGCGCGGCGATGACCACCAGATGCTCGCCGTCCGCGTCCAGCTCGAAGCCGATGTCGCAGTAGTTAGTACCGGCCACAATGCGCGGCTCCGGCACGCGATGCAGGCCGCTTTTGCTGGCGACCAGCCGCACAAATGGCTCGTCACGGTACGCGCCACGATACAGCCGCCAGATGTCGCGCTCGGCCTGTGCCGCCGTCAAGTCAACATGCGCCAGCAGATGCACGCCGCGCACCATCTCAATCGCGGTCACTGCGAAGCGAACCGCCACATCCGCGCCCAGCATCATCTGGACTTCCGCCATGTGGCGATGGCGCGTCGCGCTGTAAGTGCGTACCGCGCCGCTACGCGCCGGATGATGCGAACCAGCATTAGGGCTGTTGCCGCCCTCCGACGAGCCGACTTTTAATTCGACGCTGGCCTGCCCCAGCAATCCGGCGGACGCCAGCGGATACAACGCCAGATTGAGCGCCGTCGCGTTGCACCCTACCCCGCTAACATGCGTCGCGCCGCGTATCGCCTCACGGTTGAGTTCCGGCAGGCCGTACACGAAACGCGCTAACCAGTCCGGCGCCGGATGCTGACCGCCGTACCATGTCGCGTACAGTTCCGGCGAATTCAACCGGAAATCGGCGGAAAGATCAACGATGCGCGGTGCGAGCGCGGCATAGTGCGCCATCTGCGCGGCGGATTCGCCATGCGGCAAACACAGGAACAGCACGTCGCACGGTTGCACCGCGTCCGGATGGATGAATTGTAGCGTCGTCACCCCGCGCAGATTGGGATGGACGGTATGCACATAGCGCCCGACCTGCCCGCGACTGGTGATCTGTGTCACTTCAACGTGTGGATGAAACAACAACAGGCGCAATAATTCGCCGCCGGTGTAACCACTGCCGCCAATGATGCCCGCCCGAATCATGCTATCACCCGCATCTGTTCCAGCATGTAGGCGACGGCGACCTGTGCGATGTCCACACCAGTCGGGGCGCTACTATTGCGAAATTCCATCGTGTGGTTGATCTCGTTCACCAGCAAATCACCCGCCGGTGTCTCCAGCAGATCGACAGCCAGCACGCCGCCGCCCACCGCCCGCGCCGCAGAACGGCAGATCGCGTCTAGCTCCGGCGTCACCGCGCAATTGCTGGCTGATCCGCCGCGTGCTGTGTTGGTGATCCAGTGTTCCGCGTGGCGATAGATGGCGCACACCGTCTGATCGCCGACGACGAAGGCGCGAATGTCGCGCTGAGGTTTGGCGACGTAAGCCTGTACGTAGTACGTGTGGTGGTTGTAATCGCCCAGCGTCTGGCGATGCTCGATGATGGCTTCGGCGCTCTCGCGGTCATTCACCCGCGCCAACAGACGCCCCCACGATCCGGTAGCCGGTTTCAGCACGGCGGGATAACCCACCGCCTCAATCGCTTCGATGGCGCTATCCGGCGTGAAGGCCAGCCGCGTTTGCGGTTGCGCGATGCCTTGTTCCGCTAACGCTAAAGTCGTGCGCACTTTATCGGCACACACGGCGGCGGTCTGGTAGTCGTTGACGGTGGGGATGCCCCACGTCGCAAAGACCGCCAGCAAGTACAGCCCGCGTGATGTGCTGACGCAACGCTCGACGATCAAGCCGTAGTCGCTCCACGCATAGCCGGATGGCGCGATTTGCCCCGCGCCCGCGTTCAGGTCGATGTTCACGTCACGGTCAAGGATGACATCCGGCTGGACGCCCGCCGCTTCAAATGCCGCGATGAGCGCTTTCTCCTCAGCGCGAATGTGCGTCACCAGCAATCCAACGCGCATCATTCGCCCCAATCCTCTTCGACTTCCGGCGCGAGATCAAGTTCAATTGGATCAAGGCTGATGATTTCCAGCTCCGCGCCGCAATCCGCACAGGCGATCAATTCATTCTGCATAGCGTCGGCGGGGATGTTGAGTGTCGCGTCACATTCCGGACAATTGGCTGTCTGATTGGTTATCATGGGTTTTCTCTCTCCTACGATCAATTCGATAAACTAGCGTGAAAATGTTCAATAAAAAACCGCCGTCCTATTCTGGATGGCGGTTGGCTTGGCCTATACGGTGGGGATCAAAAATCGCACCGCAATCCAGAAAAGATTGGATGTTTACTATGCTTCTTGGCCTTCTTGGTTGCGGTCAGTTGTCGCATGATCTTCAATCGTCCTCAAGTCACTATAAAACAAAAAACCCGCCAGACCGGGCGGGTGATGCTCACTTCGTTACGCTGTTCAGAGACAGGAAAGCGAAAGCGCCCGGACTATGTACGGGTGATGGCCTTCTTCGTCTTCTTGCTGAACAGATCGCTGTATGTCATGTCGAAATCTCTTGTTTGTATACGTTCGCGCACGTCCGCATAAATAGCAGGGCGCAACGCGCTATAGACTAACATCGCTCGCGGAAAAACGCAAGGACTAATTTTCCTCAATCATCGACGGATTAGCCAAACGGAAACCGTGCCCGCGCACCGTGATGATGAAATCTTTGTCTTCCGCATAATCAGCCAGACGATCCCGCAGGCGACGCACCAGCGCGTCAATCGCCTGTTCGCTGACGCCCTCACCAACAGCATCCGGCCACACCGCCTGCACCACTTCATCGCGGGTACAGACGTTCCCGTGATTGTTGTAGAGCAATTCCAGCAAGCGATATTGCGGTAAACTGAGCGATGGCAGAATCTCGTCATCACCGATGAAAACGCGGCGCGAACGCATGTCAATGCGTAGAAGCCCGCCCAAAACCGTCGGGACGCTTTTCAAACTCATCGTATCAAACCGGTTGTAAAACCGCAGTTTTAATTGTCCAGCCAGCACAATCTCGCTTTGACTAAAGATGGGGACTTTACCGGTAATCGGAATATCATTGACCTGTGTCCCATTCCTGCTGTTGAGGTCTTCGATGAAGTAGTTATCTCCTTCAATATGCAAGCAGGCATGATGACGCGACACGTCGCGCTCCAGCACAATCACATCACAGTCATCATCACGCCCGATGATGGTCTGTGCTTTGTGCAGATAGACAACCGAATCGTTATCGTTATTTGCAGATCGCCCTTTGACAAGACCTTCGATGATCTTGAGTGCTGGTTTATTTACGTTTTTATCGTCGTTGGACATCTCTCAAATTCCCTGACGTTTCATCCAAAAAAACTGTCTATACAATACCATTATACCGCGTTTCTTACGGTGCGAGTGCCGAAGCACGCGGAACGGTGAACGGCGGACTGGTCACCAGCCCCACCCAAAGCCCTTGATCGTTGAAAACCGGCGCGAAATCATAGTTGCGTCTGGGCGTGGCCTGCGCCGCCGAGTTATTGCGGTAGAAAGCGCGGACGGCCACCCCGTCTATGAACTGCGATACATTCGTCGTCACCTCTACGCGATGCACACAGCGCTGGCGCGGACCAAGCAAGCGCACGTCCTCCGGCGCGATGTTGGCCTGCTGTGGCGCGACCTCTCCGGGTGGCGAAAGCGGATTATTGCCGACTACCACGCCCAAGCCCTGCTGTGTCCCGTTCGGGTCTACGAGTTGACCGGGACGAATGATGATCGGCACGGTGCCAATCGAGCGATTGACCACGACAATCGTCACCATCACCGAACCGCCCCCCGCCGCCGATGGTGCGCTGGTGCTGACCGACAGGCTGAACGGCGCGACATCCGCGCCACGCTCTTCACTGACCGCCCGCCCCAGTAACGATTGATGATAAGCGCGATCCTGACTGACGCGCAAACGCGAACACGGCACGCCTTCGTCCACGAACGGCACAAGCTGGGCGAGCAAACTCGGCAACACGTTCGGCGCGGCGAAGATCGCCAGCATAACCAGAAACAGCAGGTAAAAAATCGCGTTCGGATTTTCTCTTACCCTGAAGAACCCCATACGGTATTTTGCTCACTTAACCAATCAGCACAAACCTGTATCAACGCTTGCGGCTTAACCGCCAGCGCATTATACCAGCGCACATCACCGCTATACTTACGATACCACGTTAACTGCCGTCGTATGAAATCATGCGTGGCGGATTTCGTATCTTGCACAGCGCCATGTAGCGGCAAGCCATCCAGCAGATGCGCCGCCATTTGACTGTACCCCAGACCACTCATTGCGGGCAAATGCCGATCATATCCCGCCACCAGCAGTCCCGCCACCTCCTCGACGAAGCCCGCCTCGACCATCGCATCAACACGCGCATCAGCACGCTGATATAGTGTATGACGTTCTAACGTCAAGCCAAGTTCCAGAATCGCGTAAGGCGGCGGCTTTTTGCGCCGCAAATCGCTAAAGCGCGAGCCGGTTTCTTCGTAAACTTCCAGCGCCCGTATCACACGGCGCAGATTATTCGGGTGGATAATCTGCGCGGAGGCCGCATCCAGCGTTTGCAGACGACGAAATAGGATGTCGCGGGCGGCGGGCGATGAACGGGCGAACGCCTCTAGCTGGGCGCGAAATATCGCGTTCGGTGCAACCTGCGGAATCGACCAGCCATCAATGACCGCCGTCACGTATTGACCGGTGCCACCAACCAGCAACGGAATCTTGCCGCGCCGGTGAATGTCGTCAATTTGAGCATAAGCCAGAGACTGGTAACGTGCCAGTGTCAGGTTATCGTCGGGCGTGATGAAGTCAATCAGATGATGCGGGACGCGGGCGCGTTGTGCCGCCGTCGGTTGCGCCGTGCCTATCGCCATCTGGCGATAAACCTGACGGCTATCCGCCCCGACGATCTCGCCGTCAAGCGCCTCCGCTAGCTGAATCGCCACGCCGGTCTTGCCGGTAGCCGTCGCGCCGACCAGCGTGATAAGCGGCTTTTTAGCAGAATCACCAGCAATCAAGCGCCGCCTCCACATGTGTAATCTTCGCGCTATCAGCGCGGTCACACAGTACCGCGATGACATCGACACGCCACGCCGCATCGTCGGGGATGTCGTGCGCGTTGAGGTAAGCATAAACCGCCCGCAGAATCCGCGACTGCTTGCGCGGCGTGATGCTGACCAGCGCATCATCAAGTGATGTGGTACGGGTGCGCACTTCAACGAAGACCAGCGCCGCGCCATCCTGCGCGATGATGTCAATTTCGCCGTAAACACACCGCCAATTCCGCGCCACAATGTCATAATCTTTCTGGCGCAGATAATTGACCGCGTACTGTTCCCCACGCTGGCCGATTTCCCGATTACCCATTAATCTCGCTTTCAAACTTTTTTCAAATAATAGACCAAAGCGCGGATGTTGTCCAACGTGATAAATTACTGTTGGCGAATCAAGCCCTCACCCTAAATCCCTCTCCCAAACACCGCTACGCAGTTGGGAGAGGGACTTCAAAGCGTGTTTTTCTCCCCTTCTCCCAGCATAGCGTTTGGGAGAAGGGGCCGGGGGATGAGGGATAAATGGCGATAAAATCAATTGACCAACAGCATCTGATAAACTATAGACGTGTGTTTCGGATTATTGGCAATATCACAGACAGGCGGCATGTAGATGAGCGACAAGGACTTTGTAGATACCACAATACGGGTACGTTATGCCGAGACGGACACCATGGGCATCGTGCATCACAGCAATTACATCGTCTATTTTGAAGAAGGCCGCAGTGACTTCGGGCGGGCGACGGGGCATCCAGTCACCGAGCTAGAGCGTGCCGGTTATTTTCTCGCCGTGACGGAGGTCAACGTGCGTTATATGCGCCCCGCCGTATACGATCAGATCATCACATTGCGGACGCGGCTCACCGGTGTGCAAAGTCGCGGGCTGAGCTTCGCCTACGAGATACGCGACGCCGAAAACGGCGATCTGCTGGTGACGGGTAGCACCAAACACATCTGCATCACCCGTGACGGCAAAGCGGCGCGTCTGCCCGAAGCGTGGCGAGATTGGTCACTTGATTGACCCCGCCCCCCGATAGCGCTATAATCTTGACTTGTAGTTTGACGAAATCTCCCCAAAAAAGTTTTAGTGGAGCGAAAGATTAGATGATTACTTACAAAGATCGTCCGTGGGTTAAGAAGTATGATGAGGGTGTATCCAACACCTTAGAATATCCTGAGAAAGCCATCTTGCCGCAATTCCTGCGCGAGACGGCGCAACGGGTACCTAATAGCGTCGCGCTGGTCACAAGCGCCGCCCTGCCGGTGGTTGGACGGCTGGAAAAAGGCGTAACATACGCCGAACTGGAACGCGCATCCGACGCGCTGGCCGTCGCGCTGGTCGAACTGGGCTTAAAGCCCGGTGATCGTGTCGCTATCGTCATGCCGAACAGCGTCGCGTTCTGCATCGGCTTCTATGCCATCCTCAAAGCGGGGGGCGTGGTCGCCGCCACCAACCCGACTTATCCGCCGGATAAGATGGCGTATCAGATCAACGATAGTGACGCCGAGATCGTGCTGGCGCTCACCCTGTTCTATGATCTGGTCAAGAGCATCCAGCCCAAGACCAAGGTCAAGCACATCATCGCCGCCAACATCAAGGAATATCTGCCCGCCGCCGCGAAGTTCCTGTTCACCATCGCCAAAGAGAAAAAAGAAGGCCACCGCGTCGAAGCGTTGAAATCCGGCGATTACTGGTTGCAGGATTTACTCAAGAAGTACGACGGCCAGAAGCCGAAAGTGACGGTCAGCCCGAATGATCTGGCGCTGTTCCAGTACACCGGCGGCACGACTGGCGTCTCCAAAGCGGCGATGTCTACCCATCGCGGGTTAGTCGCCAACGTGCTACAGCAAGAAGCCTTCCTGACCGTTGATGATATTCCGGGCGAAAAAGAGATCATGCTCGGCGCGATCCCGATGTTCCATGTGTTCGGCATGGTGGCGGTCTTGAGCGTCGGCATTCACATGGGGGCGAAGATCGTACTCGTGCCCAACGCCCGCGACATTGATGATGTTGTCGATGTCATCAACCACTTCAAGCCGTCGCTATTTCACGGCGTACCGGCGCTATACAACGCCATCAACAACCATCCGAAAGTCACGGCGGGCGAAGTCAGCCTGAAATCCATCCGGCTATGCGTCAGCGGTTCCGCGCCATTGCCGGACGCTACCAAGCGCGAATTCGAGCGCCTTAGCGGTGCGTCCTTGATGGAAGGCTTCGGCATGAGCGAAGCGCCCACCGCCACCCACGTCAATCCGGTCAAAGGCGAAAACCGTATCGGCTCAATCGGCTTGCCCTTGCCCGATATTGATTGCCGCATCGTCAGCCTTGAAGATGGCGTCACCGAAATTCCCGTCGGTGAACCCGGCGAGTTGATTATGGCCGGGCCGAATATCATGAAGGGCTATCACGGGATGCCCACCGAGACAGCGAATTCCCTGCGCGAGATCGACGGCCAAACATGGCTATACACCGGCGACATCGCCCGCATGGATGAGGACGGCTACTTCTACATCGTAGACCGCAAGAAAGACATGGCGCTGATCGGCGGCTTCAACGTGTACCCCGCCGCCGTCGAGAACGCCATCAAAGATCATCCGGCGGTGTTAGAGGTCGGCGTGGCCGCTGTGCCGCATCCGGAAAAAGAGGGGCAAGAGACGCTCAAGGCGTGGGTGGTACTCAAGCCCGACCAGAGCGTGACCAGCGAAGAACTGGTCAAACACTGCGAAAGCCGTCTAGCACCTTATGAAATCCCGCGCCGCATCAGTTTCATTGACGAGCTACCCAAAACCGCCATCGGCAAGACTCTCCGCCGCGAGTTAATCCGCATGGAGACCGAGTCGCAGTAACGCGACGCTAAAGACCATCACCTGACGGGGCGTGAAGTCAACGCCCCGTCAATCCATCAATCTTCATCTTGCGCCGCCAACCAGTCCAGCTCTTTCTTCAGGTAATAACCACGATAAAAAGCGCGTGCAGGGGCGCGGTTCAAATACCACACCACATAGGCCGGTAGCAAGATCAAGAACAGGATGTTGATATTCCGTACAAACCCCAACAACGCCGCCCCCGTCCCGCCTTCAAAGCCGGAATCACGGAACAGCACGAAATTCTGATATAGCAAAACCAGCGCAATACCGATCACCGCCGCCATGAACAGATAGCGCATCACGTTTGAACGGCCACGCCACGCGAAGAAAGCCACGACGATGAACACGACGCTCACCGCGATTTGCACGCGCACCGCGTCATCATCCAGTGCGCCGCCCTCATCCACGCCGGAAACCGCATCCACCGTCGAGCCATCCGGCATCATAAATGTCTGATTCCCCGCGATATGACGCTCGATCATCACCCGCGACCCCACCGAGATCAACGGGATCACCGAGAAGAAAAGCACACAAAGCAAGATCGCCAGCGTAACCCCGAACGGGCGGGCGGGTTTTCGATCATGTGTGTTCATCCGGCGTTTTACCTCCCCATATTATTGCTAGCAAGTCAATCATGTAATATCACCCACACACTTAAGACAAAATTAGCGCGATGCGCCGAACCTTGCTATAATCTCAACCATATAAAAACCGAATACGTATCCGACAGAGACCAAGCTACCATGACCAGACAATACCAACAACTCTTAAGATTGCAGGAAAGATTACTGCAAGAGGCACAGAAATCACGGTTATTACTATTGCACCCACACAGTCGTCTGCGTTCCTTGCTCATCGCACAATTGATGCTGAGTGAGGATGTACAAACATTTTACTACGCAATCAACGCGGACGACGTGAACCTGAAATATCTTTTGAATAACATGCTCAACAGACTAGCCGCCCAACACCCCTCATTCGGGCGTCACACCAACGTATTACCCCACTACATGCACAAAGACCCCATCGCCCATTTCGACACCGTGCTGGCGGCTTTTGTGCGTGACATCAGCGAACTGAGCGACGATCTGTTCTTCCTGATCTTGGACGAATACGACATCAGTGATCGCGCTGACGAAGTACAGCGCTTCGTGGAACGCCTCTCCAATGCCCTGCCACCCCATGCTCGCATCATCATCAACAGCCGCACGCTCCCGCGTCTGCCGTGGCTATCCATGATGGCACAGGGACGCCCCAGCATCATCAAGGATGACCGGATCATCACCGGACGCCTCTATGGGGACGACAACGCGGACCGCGAAGACGACACGACGCTACAGGTTTACACGCTTGGTCCCGGCTTCGTGATGACCGATAGCCGGATGATCGACACGTGGGAAGGCCATCTGCCGCGCTTGCTATTCTTCTTCATGCTGGAGCGCCCGCTCATCACCCGTTCGGAAATCTGCGAAGCATTCTGGCCGGATTTGGAACCGGAACAGGGCGTCAACGTGTTTCACGTCACCAAGCGTCGCCTACACAAAGCGCTACAGGCCGATGTACTCGTGCATGAAGACGGCTATTACCAGCTCAACCCGGAACTACCGGTCTATTACGATGTGCTGGAATTCGTGGAAGCGCTGACCGCCGCCCGTCGCACCGACGATGAAGAGGTCAAAATGGTCAATTGGCTCCACGCTTCCGACCTTTATCGCGGGCCATTCCTGCAAAGCCACAATGAACGCTGGATCGTGGAGCGTCGCGCCGAGTTTTGCGACGGCTACGTAGAAGCCGTGATCGGCATGGCGCAGGTCTGGTACGAGCGCAGTCAAAGCGAGATGGCGCTCACGATACTGAGGAAAGCGGCCAGCATCGCCGATAATGACGCGCCACGCCATGAGGAAATCCACCTGCTTATCATGCGGATTCTGGATGAAACCGGCCGGCGTAGCGAAAGCATCGCCCATTACAAAGCGCTGGCCGACAAAGCAAAAAAAGCCAAACGCAAGGTCAGCGAGCGATTAACCGAATATTACCGCTCTCTCAAGAGCTAGGCGACGTTCCCCTCACAAACAACCTGCCGTCATGCAGGTTGTTTTGATTCCTCCTGTTTTCTAATGACGAAAGGTATTGGCGCTTTTTCATGAAGCATGTAAAGTAGAGTTTGCTTTTGATTAGAGTTGCATAAGGAGATACAGCTTGAAAAAATATCGTTTTATTTCTGCTCTTGTCCTGCTCTTACTGGCCGCCGGATTCGTGGCGGCGGATGACGACATCCCCGCACAACCGGACACGGTGACGCTTGTCGGCACATTCCAGAGCGCTTTCGATTGCGATGAATGGCAAGCCGACTGTGATGCAACCGCGTTTGAATTCGACGAGGCCGGCCTGATTTGGCGGGCGCGGTTGGATTTACCGGCGGGCGATTATGTTTACAGCGTCGCCGTCGATGGCGAATGGGACGAAGATGAGGCGGTATCGTTGAGTTTAGACGGTGATCGCGCCGTGATGTTCCTGTACAGCCATCAAACCGGATGGTTTGCCGATAACGTCAACCATATCGTGGCGAACGTGCCGGGTAGCTTCCAGACCGAACTGGGATGCCCGTCCAATCTCGGCGCGGGCGGTGACTGGGCGCCCTCCTGCCTGCGGACATGGCTACAAGACCCTGAAGGTGATGGCATTTACACCTTCATGACGGACGCCATCCCCGCCGGTAGCTACGAGGCGAAAGTCGCGCTTAACGAGAGCTGGTCACTGAACTATGGCGTGGACGGCCAACCGGACGGCGCCAACATCCCGTTTGACGTGATGGACGACGGCGATCTGGTCGTATTCCTGTTCAACACCGAAGACAACGTGCTGACCATCAATACCGATGGCTCAACCGAAATCCGCGATCCATCCGTCGCTGATGCCGGTTTGACGATTGACGCGCCGGTGCGTCCGTTAGAAATCGAACAGCCCGATCTGGTGGTATTGCCGGGCACGATTCAATCGGTTCTCGGCTGTGATGGCGACTGGCAACCGAATTGTGAAGCCACCGCGCTGACCTATCTGCCGGAGTTCGACATCTGGCGCGGCGAGTTCGACCTACCGGCGGGTGATTACGCTTACAAGGTCGCTATCGACGGTAGCTGGGAAGAAAATTACGGCATCAACGCCGAAGCTGGCGGCGCGGACATCCCGCTATCGCTGACAGAAGACGCCACCGTGACCTTCTACTATGACCACTTCACCAACTGGGTCGCGGATAGCGTCAATAACCAGATCGTGACCGCGCCGGGCAGTTACAATCCGGCGGTGGGCTGTAGCGGCGAATGGCAACCGGATTGTATGCGGGCATGGCTACAGGATACTGACGGCGACGGCGTTTATACCTTCGCCACCGACTTGATACCGGCGGGCGACTATGAAGTGAAGGTCGCCATCGGCCAGAGCTGGGCGATAAATTACGGCGCGGACGGCGTGCGTGATGGCGCCAATATCCCGTTCAGCGTGCCGGAAGACGGCGTAAAGGTGCTATTTGTGTACAACGAATCCGACAACAAATTGACGGTCAGCGTCGGCGAGCCGGTGGTATTGGGGCGCGTGGTCACGGTCAATCTACGGCGGACACAGGCGTATTGGGTAGACGCGCAGACCGTCGCGTGGGATGCGCCCGACGGTGACGATGTGCGCTACGTCCTGCATTACTCCGCCGACGCCGCGCTGGAAAGCGACGGCGGGCAGATCACCGGCGGCGAATCGCTGGCATTGACGCTGAACGCCGACGGACTCAGCCAGCAAGTGCTAGATAAATTCCCGCATCTGGCCGGACTCAACGCGCTACAGATCAGCGAAGCCGACGCCGCGCTCGTGCCGGAAATCCTGCGCGGGCAGTTCGCGGTGGCCGCCTACGAAGGCGATGAGCTAATCGGCGGGACGGCGCTACAGATTCCCGGCGTGCTGGATGATCTATACACATATGACGGCGCGTTAGGCGTGACATACGACGGCGACACGCCGAGCATCGCGGTCTGGGCGCCTACCGCACAGAACGTCCGCTTGCATCTATTCGCTGATTCGGCGACGGACGAGGCCGAAGTGCTGGACATGACGCATGACGCTGATAACGGCGTGTGGCGCATCACCGGCGAGCCGGATTGGACGTATCAATTCTATCTGTTTGAAGTACAAGTCTTCGCGCCAACCGTCGGGCGCATCGTCACCAACATGGTGACTGACCCGTATTCGTACAGTCTGGCGATGAACAGCACGCGCAGTCAGATCGTAGACATCTACAACGATCCGGCACTCATGCCGGACGGCTGGCAGACCGCGCAGAAGCCGCCGCTAGCGTCGTTTAACGACATCGCAGTGTACGAGATCCACGTCCGCGACTTCAGCGTGAGCGATCCCGAAGTGCCGGAAGAATTGGTCGGCACATTCGCCGCCTTCGCCCTGCCGAATAGCTACGGCGTCCGTCACCTGCGCGGGCTGGCTGAATCCGGCCTGACGCACCTACACCTTCTGCCGGTGTTCGACATCGCCACCATCGACGAGGATAAAGACACATGGGTGATGCTCGACTTTGAAGAACTGGCCGCGTTCCCACCGGACTCCGAAGAGCAGACCAACCTCATCGACCCGATACGCGATCAAGACCCGTTCAACTGGGGTTATGATCCGTTCCACTTCACCGCGCCGGAAGGCAGTTATTCCACCGAGCCGGACGGCGTTCAGCGCATCATCGAGTTCCGCCAGATGGTGCAAGCACTCAACGAGATGGGCTTGCGCGTGGTGAAGGATGTCGTCTACAACCACACCAACGCCGCCGGACAGGGCGACAAATCCGTGTTTGATCGCATCGTGCCCGGCTATTATCATCGGCTGGACGCTAACGGCAACGTGATGACCAGCACCTGTTGTCAGAACACCGCCACCGAACACAACATGATGCAACGCTTCATGGTCGATTCGTTGCATACGTGGGCGGTTGCCTATCGCGTGGACGGCTTCCGCGTTGACCTGATGGGGCATCACATGCTGGATAACATGATCGAAGTGCGCGAGATGCTCGATGGCCTGACGCTGGAAGATGACGGCGTGGACGGCGCGATGATCTACGTGTACGGCGAGGGCTGGGACTTCGGCGAAGTTGCCAACAACGCTCGCGGCGTCAACGCGACACAGCTCAACATCGGCGGCACCGGCATCGGCGTATTTAATGATCGCCTGCGTGACGCGGCACGGGGCGGCAGTCCGTTTGATGGGCAACAGCATCAGGGCTTCATCACCGGATTGGCAACCGAACCCAACGAATTCACGCCCGGCTCGGATGCCGAGCAGATGGCGCGGCTGTTGCTATTCAGCGATCAAATCCGCGTGGGGCTGGCCGGTAATCTGCGCGACTACACCTTCATCAACGCGCAAGGCGAAGCGGTGACCGGTGCGGACATCAGCTACAACGGTAATCCGGTGGGCTACACGCTATCGCCGCAGGAAAACATCATCTATGTCGCCGCGCATGATAACGAAACGCTATGGGACACCGTGCAATACAAAGCGCCGGAAGGCTTGAGCATTGACCAGCGCGTGCGGATGAACAATCTCGGCGTCAGTCTGGTGGCGCTCAGTCAGGGCGTGCCGTTCTTCCATGCCGGTGATGATATGTTGCGCTCCAAGTCGCTAGACCGCGACAGCTATAACTCCGGCGACTGGTTCAACCGGCTGGACTTCACCTATCAGACCAACAACTGGGGCGGCGGCCTGCCACCGAGTAGCCGCGATAACTGGGACATCATCGCGCCGCTACTGGGCGACGAGCGCCTGACGGTGGATACCGACGACATCGTGAGCGCCGTCAACCACATGCGCGAGATGTTGCAGATCAGATACAGCTCGCCGCTATTCCGCCTGCAAACGGCGGAGCAGATACAGGAGCGGGTGGCTTTCCACAACACCGGCCCGGATCAGGTGCCGGGCGTGATCGTCATGTCGCTGTCGGATTTAATCCCGAACGCGCCGATACTCGACGACGCGCACCAGATGATCGTCGTGGTGTTCAATTCGCGCCCCGATGATGTATCGCTCGATGTCGGCTTGCCGGATGGCATGGAATTTGTGTTGCATCCGGTGCTGGCTGAATCCGAAGATAGCGTCGTGCGCGAAGCGACATACGCCGACGGCATCCTGAACGTGCCGGAACGCACGACGGCGGTCTTCGTCGCCCCGCGTTAAAACCAGATGATGGGCTAACCGTCCCATCACGAAAAACAACAAAGGCGCGGTCTGTATAGACTGCGCCTTTTTGGTCTGCGCCCCCGGCAGGACTCGAACCTGCGACACACGGTTTAGAAGACCGTTGTTCTATCCGCTGAACTACGGGGACATTGACCCGAATTGTAGCGCAAAACGCCACACTTGGGAACGCCCTATCAAGTCAGGATAAAAATAGCGCGGCCTATAAAGTAACTTGCCAACCCGTCCCGCATTGCGCTACAATAGCCGCGTGTTGATGGAACGGTAGGAGACGTTAAGTTATGTCCTCATTGTTTGTGCGCCGCTTGATCGTGTGGGGCGTGTCTATCGCGCTCGGCGTGATTATCAGCCTGTTGATTATCTGGTTCGCTCTGCCCGCGCTCAGCCCGGATCCCGGCGAGCGTCCGATTGGCGTGATGGAATACGGCATCCAGTATTTCCTGTGGACGGCTGGCCCGCTCGCGCTGATGTTCGTCACCATCCTCGATCACTTCATGGATACCCGCATCTGGCCGGACTAAAATCAGCGACAGGCCGCAGAAAAATCCCCGCCAGCGCATCTTAAGGCGGGTTTTTTATTTGACCTCACAACATGCGATCCACCAGCGCATTGACCGCGAACACCAACGCGGTGATCGCCAATCCCGGGAAGATCGACACCCACGGCGCGGCGTTGAATACCGCCCGCCCCTCCGCCAGGATGACGCCCCAATCCGGCACGCCCAATTCACCCAGCCCGAGAAAAGACAGCGCCGCCCCATTCAGCACGCTATAGCTGAACGTCACACCGGCATAAGCGACGACCACCGGCCAGATATTGGGCAACACATAGCGGCGGATGATGTGGCGTGGCGTCGCGCCGATGGCGTGGGCGCTCTCGATGTACGGGGCGTCGCGCACGTTGACCACCGCCCCCCGCGTGACCTGCGCCACCATAGCGATCTGCGATAGGCCGACAGCCAGCGCGATCTGCCCCATACCGCGCCCGATGACCGCCAGCAAGACCAGCGCCACTAGCAAGCCGGGCACCGCCAGCAGAGCGCTGAATAGCGCGGTCAGCGACGGGACGAGCGGGCGCGGCGCGATCCCCCACAGCACGCCGAGCAGAAGGCCGGGAGCCAGCGCCACCGCCGCCGCCACAGTCGCCACGCCGAGAGTCTGTCGCCCGCCATACAGCACGCGGCTGAATAAATCACGGCCTAGCGCGTCCGTGCCGAAGAGGTGCGCGGATGATGGCGGCGCTAAGATGGTCGGGTGGATGGTGGCGGGATCGTGCGGGCTGATCTGCGGCGCGAAGACCGCCAGCAGGACGAACAGCAACACGAGCAGATGCGGCCAGCGTACCCGTCGCATCATGACACGATACGCGGATCAAGCAGGCGGGTTGACCAGTCCGCAATAACATTGACCAGCATGTAAAACACCGCCGACAGCACGACAATCCCCTGTACGACTGGATAATCACGGTCAAGCGTGCTGACCAGAAGCAATTGACCGACGCCGGAACGGGCGAAAACGCTCTCCGTGATGACCGCCCCACTGAGCAGGAAGCCGGTTTGCAAAGCGATGACCGCGATCACCGGGCCGAGCGCGGCGCGGAGGATGTGCCGCCGCAAGATCAGTAATTCCGGCAGACCTTTAGCGCGGGCGACGCGGACGAACGTCGCGTCGTGTATCTGGCGCAGGTTGGCATACGTCACCCGCGCCACCGGCGCCATGACATGGATGCTCAATACCAGCACCGGCAAGATCAGACGATCCGCGCCGTGTGTGCCCGACGACGGCAACCATCCCAGCCACGACGAGAACACGATGATGGCTAATGTGCCCGTCCAGTAGATCGGCAGACTAAGCGACAGATTCACAACAGCGCGGGCGATGCGCCCGACTCCGCCGGTATTCAGGCAGGCCGCGCCGATTAACACGCCGCCCACCGCCGCACACACGCCGGAAGTCAGCGCGAGTATCAGCGTCGGCAGAAGGCGCGGCGCGATCACCTCGACGACGGGTAACGTGCTGGTCAGCGAGTAGCCCATATCGCCACGCAACAGCCCGCCGATGTAGCTCAGGTATTGGCGTGATAGCGGCGCGGATAAGCCCATATCGTCGCGTATCGCCTCAATCTCAGCGCGACTCGCGCCACTCAGCGCCAGTTGCGCGCTGATCGCATCGCCGGGTAGGACGCGCAACAGCATAAAGGCCAGCGTCGCCGCCAGCCAGATCACCAGCACGAAATCCAGAACCCGCCGCATAGTCTTCGCCGCGTCAGTCCGCTACGTTGGCGACATTGTGCATCAACGGGAACCAGCCGTAACTATCGAACATCAACCGGTCAATCGTCGGCACAGTCGCGTTGAGGTTGATATAATCGCGGATCGGCAAGATCAACGCCTGCCCCATGATGAACTGTTGAATCTCCGCATAGGCGACGCGCCGCGTCTCCGGCGAAAGCTCCTGCACGGCGGTGATGAGCGCCGCATCCAGTCGCGGATTCTGGTAATTGGTGAAGTTGTTCGCGCCGTCCGAAGCGTAAAAAGAGTTCATCACATACGGATCAAAGCCCGCGCTGTCAAACGCCACCAGATGATAGTCGCCGCTTTCCACCCGTTCGCGCAGGGCGGAGAGGCCGGACACCTGCACCAGACGCGCATTGACGCCGATTTCGCGCCATTGCGCCTGCATCAACTGTGCGACATCGGGCAGACCACCCCACGGCGGCACCAGCACGATGATTTCTAGCGGTTCGGCGTCGTCTTCACCCTGCACGAAGCCGACGCCGCTCACGTACTCGAAGCCCGCCGCTTCCAACGAAGCCCGTGCGATGTCCACATCATAGGGGTACGTGCCCTCCACAGCGCGGCTATAGTGCAATGTCGCCCGCGATAGCGGCCCCCACGCCACCGGCGAGAAGCCACGATACACAGTATCGACGATAAGCGGGCGGTTGGTGGCGTGGATGAGCGCCTGCCGCACCAGCAGATCATCCGTCGGCGGGCGGGCGGTGTTCATCATGAATTGCAACGGCAAGCCGGGCACTTCCACCGGCAATAACTCGGCATCCGTACCGGCCAGCGTCAGCGCGAATGCTGGCGGAATCTCGCCCATGATGTGCGCTTCGCCGTTTTCTATCGCGGTGGCACGGGTGGCCGCGTCGGTGAAAAAGCGATAGGTGATTTGATCGACGGTATTTTCCAGCTCCAGATCATAGAATTCCGGACCCCATGTGTACGCCTCATTGCGCCGCAGGATGATCTCATCGCCCGGCGTGAATTTGATGAAGCGATACGGCCCGGTGCCCACCTGATGAAACTGATAGCGCGTCGGTGAATATTCGTTGAATGCCGTCGGGCTAGCCATGCCCAGATAGACCTGACTCAGTGAATCCAGAAGCGGGACAAAGCGCTCGCTGAGTGTGATCTGAATGATGTAAGTATCCAGCACATTATGGCCGCTATACGGGCCGAGCATAAAACGCGCCCTCTGCGAGCCGGTTTCCGGCGCGATGATGCGATCCAGATTAGCCGCTACCGCTTGCGCGTTGAACGGTGTACCATCATGGAAGGTGACGCCCTCACGGAGCATGAACGTATACACCAGCCCATCATCGGAAATCGTCCAGCCTGTCGCCAGACCGGGCACAATCTCGTTTGTCTGCGGATGGCGATAAACCAATGTATCGTAAACTTGCCGCAGGACAATTCCCAATTCCGCTGAAGCGTGTACATGCGGATCAAAGCCGGAAGGTTGTAACGTCAGACCGTACACGATGGGGTTACGCGGCTCAAAATCATCGCCACTCGCACAGCCCATCAACGCGAACAACAACATGCCACATAACAGGCCACATAGGACGAACGAGCGTTTAACAGCCATTTTAGCCTTTCTTAGTCACAGACGATGCGCTAGGATTCGGAAAATCGCTAGACAGTTTACCATAAATCAAGTTTTAACGAACGGAAATCGTGAGCCAATACACAAGCGCAAAACTCATCACACCACCACGCGAAGAAGAAAGCATCTATCCTTATCGTCGCGTGTGGCGTAGCCTGACAATTGAACTCGGCGTGCTGTTCGCGCTGACCGTGTTGATCTACGGCGCGGTAGGTATCGCCGGATTCGGCGTGCCGCGCCCGCTATCCGGCGGCTTGAATATCGCGCTGGCGCTGACTCCGGCGGCGCTATGGGGCATCTTCTCGCTTTGGGCGGAGCGCCGCGTCCCCGAAGGACGACGGCATCTGCTGGGCATCGCGGTCATCAGTGCGCTGACCGCCAACGCCATCGCCATCCCGGTACTAGACTGGCTACAGCCCGCACAGTGGCTAACCTTCACCGGCGTCTTTGATCGCATACTCGGCTATGCCTTCACGGTGGGCATCATTCAAATCGGTCTGCAATATCTGGTGGTACGCTTCATCACATGGCCGGACGCTTACCGCATCCGTGAGGACGCCATCGCCTTCACCACAGCCTCCGCCGTCGGTTACATCACCGTGTTGAACCTGTATGCCGTCTGGGTGGACGCGCCGAATGCCGATGTCGTCGCCCTGCGCGTATTCACCAATACATCGCTGGCGCTATTGGCCGCCGTCGTGCTGGCGTATGGGCTGGCGGAACTGCGCTTTCAACCCAAGCTGTATTACACCTTGCCACTCACATTGTTGATCGCCGCCGTGTTGATCGGCGTCGGTATCACCTTCCGCACGAATTTCAGCAGTGGCGGATTCGTGCTGGGAGTCGGCGGCACGCGGCCACTTTTCGGGCTGGGATTTTCCGCCGGATTGGTTTTTGCCGGTATGCTGAGCATGTTGTTTCTGTTCAACGTGTCCGAGCGTCAATCACGCGAAGCACGCGAAGGGCGGGGTGAATAACGGATGGCTGTCATCGAGATTCTAGGGCGTGACGAACGCACCGAACGCCAATTCCGGCTCGGCCACCTGCTGACGGTAGCGCTGATCGTCGTCGGCCTACTGTACGGGCTGAATCTACGCGACGGGGCGATTTTCGCCACGCAACCTTATAACAATGTGCGGGCTGGCATCAGCATGGATTATCCGGTGGCGTGGCTACTGGACACGGACGGCGATTATGTGGTGCGCCTGCGCGATATGCGCCGCATCGGTTACAAGACCACCATTCAGATCACGCTGGCACCGGCAGGCGGTAGCGCGTCAAATCGCAATATCCTCGACGTGGTGAACATCTCGCGTCCGTTACGCCTCAATTCCTACGATGTGCAGGCCATCGAACCGTACACAATGCCTGACGGCACGGCGGCCACGCGCATGACATACACGTTTGTCGATGACGAGCCGAACAAATTCCTACAGACTGTGCCGGTAGTGGTCATCGGCTGGGATGTACTGGTACGGCGCGGCGAACAGGCGCTCATCGTCACCTTTCGCAGTGATGCCAACACGTTCGACGCGGATTTAGTCTTCTTTGAACGCCTCCTGAGCAGTTTGGAGTTCTAAAATATGCTCTATAGATGGATTATGCTATTGGCGCTGGCCGTCGGCCTGACGCTGGACGCCCGCGCCCAACAAGCGGATGAACTGTTCGATCTGGCGCGTATCCAACGAGCGACGGTCTTTGTGATGCAGACGCGCACCGTCGGCAATAATGCCATCATCACCTGTGTCGGCTCCGGCACACTGGTCAGCCGCGATGGGCTGATATTGACCAACGCCCACAACACCGTCCCCAATCCGGACTGCCCGGGCGATCAACTGGTCATCGCGCTCACCATCCGTCCGGGTGAACCGCCCATCACCACCTACTACGCCGAAGTCGCGCAAGCCAACGAAGGGCTTGATCTGGCGATTCTACGCATCACGCAGGATTTAAGCGGGCGCATCATCGAGCCGGACACGCTCAGCTTGCCGTTCGTCGATGTCGCCGACTCCGGCCAGATTGATCTGGATGACACCATCGCCGTGATCGGCTATCCCGGGCTGGGCGATGAGGACGCGATCACCGTCATTAGCGGCACAGTAACCGGCTTCGTCTCCGAACCAAGCGGCGGGGATCGCTCTTGGATCAAGACCGACGCCACCATCCCGGGCACGATGAGCGGCGGCGGCGTCTACAATCTGGAGGGGCAATTGGTCGCCGTGCCGACCACCGTGCCCATCATCCCCTCCGCCGCCGATGTGACCTGCCCCATCATACAGGACACCAACAACGACGGCCTCATCAACCGCGCCGATTCATGCGTGCCGTTGGGCGCGTTCATCAATGCGCTACGTCCGGCGCGTTTCATCCGCCCGCTTTTGCGCGGCGCATCGCTCGGCCTACAGGTGGAGAAAATCAGCCAGCGTGCGGCCACCACCGCCGCCAGTGGCAGTCCAGAATTCTCGAATCTGTTCTTCTCGCCATCCATCACCAACGGGATGCCGACCACCGCCGCCGCCAATCTGCCGACAGGCACGACCAGCCTCTATCTGTTCTTCGACTACCGCAACATGACGCCCAACACCATCTATGAATTGCGCGTGACCATCAACGACAGGCCAAGCCGAACGTTCAGCCTTGCGCCGGTACGCTGGAGTGGCGGGCGCGATGGCCTGTGGTACATCGGCAGTAGCGGGCAGGTCTGGCCGAATGGCATCTACGAGTTCACGCTGTTTCTGGATGGCATCGCTAGCGGAACAGCCCGCATCAACATCGGCGCACAGCCCGGCGAGCCGCCACCTTCTTTCAGCAATATCTCGTTCGGCATTCTGGATGAACGTAGCGGCAGTCTGTTCGGCCTGAACAACGTCCTGCCCGCCGGTGCAGTCGCCAATGCGCGTTTCATCCATCGCAACATGGTTGACGGGACACCATGGACGGCCTGCTGGTATTACCAGAATGCGCCGCTAGCCTGCGAAGAGAATGTATGGTCGCCGGATGGTTCAGACACTCGCGCCCTGAGTATCACCAATGAGGAACCCGGCCTGCCGCTTGAACCGGGCCCGTACCGGCTGGCGTTATTCATCAACAACCGGCTGAGTACCTTGTCGGAGTTCACCATCGCCGGCGCACAGGAGGGCGCATTCCCGCTTGTGTTCGATAACACGCGCTTTGTTAGTACCACCCGCCCCGCCGAAGTCCCCACCGCCAGCGCCGCCAGCACATTCTCTAGCGGGCGCATGGAACTGTACAGCACATTTGACTGGGAATTACTGGAACCCGGCACGCTCTGGACGATGCGCTGGCTGGTAGACGGCACGCGCTTCTTCGAGGAAACCGTGCCATGGTCGAACAGCCGAACCGGTCAGGGGTTCATCACGCGGCTATCTTCGGCCAGTGGTAGCCTACCGGATGGCCGCTACACAATGGAGATTATCGTCAATAATGTGGTGCTGGCGGAAGCGGAAGCCGCTATCGGCGTCGGCCAGCTACCCATTGACCCCTTCGCCGTCACCGAAGGCGTGCAACTCAACGGTTGGGTGATTGATGCCGACACCGGCGAAGGACTCGCGGGCGTGTCGGTCATCTTCATCAGCGACGAATTTTTCGTGAGTTCGTTCGTGTGGAACAACGATCAAGTCCACGTCATCGCCACATCAGATAGCAACGGCTATTTCCAGCTTGACCGCCTATTAGAGTTCGACACGCGCTACAGTGTGCTGATTAATGCGCGGGGTTATCTGCCGATAGCGTCTGATGTGGTGCGCGTCAATGCGGAGACGGACAACCCGCTAGAAATCATCATCCCACTGACGCGAGGTTAACGTCGATGAGCCAGAAAGAACGACTCGACATCGCAGTACATCGGCGCGGGCTGACCATCAGCCGCGCCAAAGCACAGGGCATGATTATGGCCGGTGAAGTCAGCGTGAATGGCGCGATGGTCGATAAGCCCGGCTTTCGCGTCAGCGACGCCGACGAAATCACCCTGAAAAGCAAACCGGCCTACGTCAGCAGAGGCGGCGATAAGCTGGCGGGCGCATTGCGCGATTTCACGCTGGATGTGACAGCGCGTATCTGCGCCGATGTCGGCGCGAGTACCGGCGGCTTCACCGATTGCCTGCTACAGCATGGCGCGAGCCGCGTCTACGCGCTGGATGTCGGCTACGGCATACTGGACTACACGCTCCGCGCTGATGAGCGTGTGATCGTCATGGAGCGCACCAACGCCCGCCACGTCGAGCGTCTGGCCGAGCCGGTTGATCTAGTGGTGGTCGATGCGTCGTTCATCTCGCTCAAGTTGCTGTTGCCCGCCATCAAAGGCTGGCTGACGCCGCAAGCCGATCTCGTCACGTTGATAAAGCCGCAATTCGAGGCCGGAAAGTCCGATGTCGGCAAAGGCGGCGTGGTGCGCTCCGGCGAAGTCCATGCGCGGGTTATCCGCGAGGTAATCGACTTCGCGCTCTCTGAGGGGCTGGCGCTGGCCGGACTGACCACATCACCGATCAAAGGCCCGGCGGGTAACGTCGAGTTTCTGGCATGGTTCGCGTGGGGATACCAGCCGCCCCCCTGCGACGATCTCGACGCACGTATCGCCACGATGACCGGCATCGGCGGAAATTAACCGGTAGCGGCGTAGCGTGCTAAGCTCGCCTATGCGATATTGCCAACAATCTGAAATGCACCCGCCGGTTTGTTATAGCCTCAAATACAGTCATCTTGTCGTGTATAATACAGGATAGCCAGCGCACGCGGTCATCCGTCGTGCGGACGGCACAGTGCCTCATCCCTACCGTTGGCATGACTAGAGTGCTAAGGAATTTTAACGTCAATATGGATCACAAAAGAATTCGGAATTTTTGCATTATCGCCCATGTCGATCACGGCAAATCGACGCTTGCAGACCGGATGCTCCAGCTAACCAGCACCATCAGCGAGCGCGACATGCAGGATCAATTGCTGGATGGCATGGACTTAGAACGCGAACGCGGCGTCACGATCAAGGCTTCCGCCGTCCGCATGAAGTACGAATATCAAGGTCAGGAATACCTGATTAACCTGATCGACACGCCCGGCCATGTCGATTTCACATACGAGGTCAGCCGCGCCTTGCAAGCGTGCGAGGGCGCGGTGCTGGTAGTGGACGCCAGTCAGGGCATCGAAGCGCAGACATTGACCAATGTCTATCTGGCGCTGGAGCAGGATTTGGAGATCATCCCGGTCATCAACAAGATCGACCTGCCCGCCGCCCGCCCCGACGACATCGCGCAAGAAGTCGCTGACTTGATCGGCGTGCCAGAAGAAGAAATTTTACGCATCTCCGCCAAAAGCGGTATCGGTGTGGCGGAAGTCCTGCACGCGGTCATCGAGCGCGTGCCACCGCCCCGCGATGAACTCGGCGTCCCCCTGCGGGCGATGGTATTCGACTCACACTACGACTCCTACAAAGGCGTGATCGCCTATGTGCGCCTGTTCGATGGGAGCGTCAACCGCAAGAACGTGCTCAAGTTGATGGCGACGAACGCTCGCTTCGAGCCGATTGAAATCGGCATATTCAACCCGAATATGCAACAGATCGATTCGTTGCAGGCCGGTCAGGTGGGCTACATCGCCACCGGCCTCAAGACGGTGCGCGAATGTCGTGTCGGCGATACCATCACGCTACGCGATGGCGGCGCGACGCAAGCGCTACCCGGCTACGATCCGGCCAAGCCGATGGTTTTCGCCGGAATCTACCCGACGGAAAACGACGACTATCAAGAGCTAAAAGACGCGCTAGAGAAACTACAGCTCAACGACGCGGCGCTGATCTACGAGCCAGAGAATTCGCAGGCGCTCAATTTCGGCTTTCGCGTCGGCTTTCTGGGGCTGTTTCACATGGAGATCGTGCAGGAGCGACTGGAACGCGAATACGACATCGACATCATCGTGACCGCCCCCAGCGTCAAGTATCGCGTCATCAAGCATAACGATAGCGTCATCGAAATTGACAGTCCGGCGCAACTGCCCGATGAAAGCGTCGTCGAAGCCATCGAAGAGCCGTGGATGGACGTGCAGATTTACACGCCGCAGGATTACATCGGCGCGATCATGGATTTGACCATGAAGAAGCGCGGCGTCTATGGCACGATGGAATATCTGGACGCTACCCGCGTCATCCTGCATTTCGAGATGCCGTTATCGGAGATCATCGTCGATTATTATGATCGACTGAAAAGCGCGTCACGCGGTTATGCCAGTCTGGACTATGCGTTCAAAGAATATCGCGCCGAAAATCTGGTCAAGATGGATGTGCTGGTCAATGGCGAGCCGCTAGACGCGCTCTCGCTGATCGTCCACCGCGATCACGCCTACGATAAAGGCCAGAAGCTCATCACCAAGCTGAAAGACCTGATCCCGCGTCAGATGTTCGTCATCCCGATTCAGGCGGCTGTCGGCAAGAAAATCCTCTCACGCGCCAACGTCAAAGCCCTGCGTAAGGACGTGTTAGCCAAGTGCTACGGCGGCGATGTGACGCGCAAGAAGAAATTGCTGGAAAAGCAGAAGAAGGGCAAGAAGCGTATGAAGATGGTCGGCAATGTCGAAGTGCCGCAAGAGGCATTCATGTCGCTCCTGAGCCTCGACAACGATTAACGGCTAATCATAAGGGGCGCGGCGGTGCGCCCCTTATACCTCATCGAATACCGTCCGCAATTCCGGCGGGATTTCGCCCCCGTCAGCCAGCGCCCGCGCCATCTGCGGCAGATCAACCAGCACATGCACCGCCACCCCATCTAGCGGACGCTCCGCCCAGCCGAACAGCGCCACCACCGAATCGATCATCAACCCCACACGCCGCGCCTTGTCGATCAATTCGCGGATCGCCGCGTCGCCGTCCCACAGGTTGACCAGCAAACACGCCGGATGCCCCATGTCATACGCGCCGATCAGATCATGCACGCCCGCCGCGTCCGTGCCCAGACTGTAGACCAACGGCAGACGCAAGCGCAAACTTAGCGCCATCCCGATAGGCCATGCCGACGCCGTACACACCAGCCGATCCACCGGCGCGGCTTGCCCGATCAGTGGCGCGGCGCGTTCCGCAAGCAGAGCCAGCGCCGCCGGATAAGACGGCAACAGGCCGGTATTCAGCAGATACGGCGCACCGTTGAACGTGCCAAACTGCACCAGACCATCATGCAACAATCGCCCGTATAAGTCGTTCATATACCCCCCTCACGGTTCATCGCTACCAGCGCGGCGCGGATGTGATCGGTGAAGTCGTCGCCACTGGCGCAATACAGCACATCATCACCGGCGATGCGTAGCGTCTGTGTCGTCCCATCCACGCCCTTGATGCTGATCTGTGGCGGGCAGAACACGCCAGCCGACGACGGCAAATCCGCCAGCAGTGACGGCGCACCGTACACTAGCGGACAACGATCAGCGCGGCGCAGATAATCCGCCACATGCTCGGCAGAGGCCAGAGTCAGCCCATCGCTGACGAACGCGATTTCGTCGGTCAAATCCGCATAAGCACTCCCCGCGAATCGCCCGTCTAAGATCGCCAGCCGGTTATCGGGTAGCGCGTTGAGCGTGCGTTCCAGCGCCACCGCCCCCGCCGCGCCGATACTCAGATACGCCGCGAAGTCGAACACGTAGCCACACAGGACAGCGCTCGTCGCTTTGATAACCGCCCGCCCGAACGGTAGAAACGGATCATCATAGCGACGGATGGGGGACGGCAGGCGCGTCACGGCTGGCCGGATGTTCAGCAGGATGTCCGAGCCAGAATCAGCGCGGGCGGCCTCGAGCTTTTGCCAGAAGCTAACCGACATGGTGCGACTCCTTGAGCGCGTGCCATGTGGTCGATAACAGCCACGACTTACCCCACAGGCGGGCGAAATCCGATTGTGCGCCGAAGCCATAAACGCGATCACGATAACCCGCCGTCGTATACACACCGATCACCGTCGCTTCTTCGGAATCCGCGCCTTCGGCCACCGTCGGATCGCTGAGCGCAACCAGCGCGGCGGCCGCAGATGTCGCTTCGCACGCTTTCTGTGCTACAATCCGCGCCAATTCGCGCAGGGATAAATCATCAACCAGCCCGTAATCGGCGCGTAAGCTGGCCGGATCGGTGAAAATCTGCGGCGCGACGATACAATCCGCGCCACGCTCAACGGTACTCAACGCGCCGACCAGCACATCGCCAATGCCCGCCTGCACGACGGTCACGCGGGCATCCTGACCGCGCAACAAGCCGACCAACACCGCCTCTAGCGTGTCATCATCCGTCCCGAAGATGAAATCACCCACCCGCGCCATCACGTCGGCTTCCATCGTGGCGATCATCGCGTCGGCCTGCGCTTCGTCGTCGGCCTTCGCGGTGATGCGAATGTCGATCTGCCCCATGTGGGCGGCGAGGCCGATAGTCGGGTTGCCGCGTTGCAGTAGATCATGACCGAGCAGTTCATCCAGCGCACTTTCGCCGATGCCGGCCGCCTTGAGGATACGCGCTTTGATCGTGCCTAGCGAATACTTCTGGCGCAGATACGGCACGACGCTGTGTTCCATCAGGAATTTCATCTCACGCGGGACGCCGGGCAAGCTGATGACGCATCGCCCGTTTTGCTCCACAACGAAAGCCGGCGCAGTCCCCACCGGATTCTCAATGCAGATAGCGTCATCCGGCAGATAAGCCTGCTGGCGGTTGTTGTCGGTCATCTGCACGCGGAAGGCGGCGAAGCGCTCCGCGATCTGGTCGAGTAGCGTCTGGTGAAAAGTCAACCCGCGTCCGGTTGCAGAGGCCACCGCTTGCCGCGTCATGTCGTCCACCGTCGGCCCTAACCCGCCGCATGTGATTACAATGTCACAGCGCGTCAGCGATGACGCAATCGCGTCGGCGATGCGCTGACGGTTGTCGCCAACCGATAGCATCCGGTAAACATCAATCCCTAAATCGCGCAAGACACGAGCGATATAGACCGAATTGGTGTCGGTTAATTCTCCCAATAAAATCTCCGTGCCAATGCTGATGATCTCTGCACTAGTGCTTTTCGTCATGTTTTTCCATCCGTTGATTAAAATTCCCAAGTTGACTTTTGGCAAAAAGCCGAATTTACATTATAATTTGCTGAGGGGCTTGCGTGTATCTACATTGCAAAATCCTTGTGCACATTTTACAAAAATAACGGGAACAAATGCACAAAACATCTGTATACAAGACTTAAAAACGGAGGTAGACCTGTGGCAGACGTCGTATTTGACAAGGTATATAAGCACTATGGCAACATCACAGCTGTAAAAGACTTAAATATTCATATTGAGGATAAAGAATTTGTTGTTTTTGTCGGGCCTTCGGGCTGTGGTAAATCCACCAGCCTGCGAATGCTTGCCGGTCTGGAAGAAATCAGCGAAGGCGAAGTCAGCATTGATGGCCGCGTCGTGAACAACGTCGCCCCCAAAGACCGCGACATCGCTATGGTTTTCCAGAGCTATGCGCTTTATCCGCACATGACAGTATACGACAACATGGCGTTCGGTCTTAAGCTCCGCAAAACCCCCAAGCAGGTGATCGACCAGCGCGTGCGCGAAGCGGCGGAAAGTCTGGGCATTACGCCGTTGTTAGACCGTCGTCCGCGTCAGTTGTCGGGTGGTCAGCGTCAGCGTGTGGCGGTGGGACGCGCCATCGTGCGCGAGCCGAAAGTCTTCTTGATGGACGAGCCGCTCTCCAACCTCGACGCTAAGCTACGTGTCGAAGCGCGGTCTTTCATCAGTAAACTGCACCAACGCCTCGAGACGACGTTCATCTACGTGACGCACGATCAGGTCGAAGCGATGACGATGGGTACGCGCATCTGCGTTTTGAACGCTGGTGAGCTACAGCAGATCGACTCGCCGTTCAACCTGTATCACAACCCGCGTAACGTGTTCGTCGCTGGCTTCATCGGTAGCCCGTCCATGAACTTCTTCGACGCCACCATCGGCAAGGACGATAACGGCTTCTTCATCGACGCGGGCGTGTTCAAGCTGTACATTCCGAAGGAACGCACCGAACCGTATGAGGCGCACGCCGGTAAAAAGACGATTCTCGGCGTCCGTCCGGAAGACATCCACGACAAGCAATACCAGCCGCCCGGCATCTCCCCCGCCGACGTAGAAGCGACGGTGGACGTGATCGAGCAAATGGGTAACGAGATGATCCTGTATCTCGAAAGAGAAGGTAAGAATTTCATCGCCCGCGTTGATCCGCGTACCGAAGCACGTATCGGCGGCAAGACCAATTTCGTCTTCAACATGGACAACATGCACCTATTCGACGCCGACAACGAGAGTTCGCTGGCGTACGAGTGGAAGCAAGAGCGCGACCTCGCCAAGATCATTTCATAGGTCGCTTCCATAGCTTGTTATACACAAAGGCCGCAAATCTGCGGCCTTTTTTTAGTTATTGGATTGTCTGGTGAACTGCACGCGGTTAGACAGTGTGCGGCGGCAATACCTTGCGGAATTTATAGCCGTAAACGATCATGCCGCGTTCGCCCTCTGTCGTCAATTTGCGCGTCACCATCTCCACACGCTCGCCGATCTGCGGCGGATCGTCCGGATCAATGTCGGTGATCTGCGCGGTAATCAGACGGCCTTCATCCAGCTTGACCAGCGCCACCACATACGGCGCATGTGCCATGAAGGACTCCGGCGCGGCCTGCACCGTCGTAAAACTGTAGATTTCGCCCGTACCGGCGAACGCGAAACGCTCTTTCGCCATCTCGACAGGCTTTGTGCTATGGCTCATAAGTCACCTTCCCGTGTGGGCGGCGCTAGGCGGCGGGCACGGTCTGGTTTTGACGCTCGACCTGTACCGGCACCGACGACGCTTCGTTTTGCGGTTCATAAGTCTGGCGGGCGCGTCCCTGTAAGTCTACCGTGCCATCCTGATAACGCACACCTTCCAGACGGTAACGGGTCGGTTTCATACGCCAATGACGTGTAATTTGCATCTCACTTACTCCTCACGTTTGTTACAAACGGAACAAAGTTGACATCAGTATAGCGCTTGGGCGCTCTCAAAACCTATCGCCTGCCGCTTTGATAGCTCTCAAAGCCTCTCAAAACATGGGTGAAAACGCTACTCCCCAGCCCGCCGACGGACTGTATGAGCGCGGTCTGAGAGCCTTGTGTAGCGGCACTCACCTGATTTTCACCCGCTTCACCGCGCAGTTGCAACACGGCCTCCGCCGCTTGATAGACGCCGGTTGCGCCCGCCGGATTGCCGCGACTCTTCAGGCCGCCGAATGTGCTGATCGGCAAACGGCCATTCAGCGCGATGTCGTCGCTCGCCCACTGCCAGCCCTTGCCACGCTCCGCAAAGCCCGCCGCCTCAAGACTCAGCGCGGTGAGGATGGTGAAGGCATCATGCAGTTCAAACAGGCGCACATCATCGGGCGTGGCCTGCGCCTGCCCCAGCGCCAATTGTGTTGAACGTGCCACCGCGCTCAGGAATAGCGGATCGGGACGATCATGCAAGGCTAGCGTATCCGTCGCCGCCGCGCTTCCGGCGATCACAATTGGCCGCGCAACCATATCCAGCGCCCGCTCTAGCGGCGCGAGGATGACCGTCGCCGCGCCGTCCGCGTCCGGCGCACTATCAAACAGATTGACCGGATCGGCCACCATCGGCGCTTTGGCGAACGCGCCCGCCCGCATCGCGTTGCGATACATGGCGCGGGGATTGCGCTTGCCGTTGGCGTGCGCGTTGATGCTGAAGCCCTCAAACGCGCCGATCTCGACGCCGTGTTCGTACATATAGCGGCGCATCAACAAGGCGGCCTGTGCGGTCAGTGTCAACCCGTGAATCGCCTCATAGTCCGCATCCAGACTGACCGAGCGCGACTCCGTCTGCGCCGCGCCGATGGCGTCCGCCGACTTCTCCACGCCGACCACCGCCACCACATCCGCCGCGCCACTCGCCACCGCCAGATAACCGGCACGCAAGGCCGCGCCACCGGAAGCATCGCCGGACTCAATCGTAGATGCTTCGATGCCGGTCAGCCCGCTAAAATCAGCGACCAGCGCCCCCAGATGCGCCTGACTGCTGGAAAGCGCCCCGTATGCGTTCGCCACATACAGCGCGTCCGGGCGTCCCGCCGCGCCATCCTGCAAGGCGGCGTGTAAACTCTCGGCGGCCAATTCGCGCAGGCCGCTTGACCAATGTTCGGTAACAGGCGTCATGCCGACGCCGATAATCGCTACTTCGCGCATCGTATCTAGTCCTTTAGCTTATCGCGGAAACGGCAATAAGTGGCGTAGTCAATCGGCGTGCGCCGGTTGACATAATCACGGGTGGCCGGTGCGCGATGCCGCGCCGCGTTGATGCGCTCCGTCACCACCAGATCGAAAGCATCCGATCCCGCGCCACTGCCATAACTCACCATCAAAATACGTTCACCCGGCTGGGCGACATCTAGAATCGCGGTCAGCCCGACCATGCAAGAGCCGGAATACACATTGCCGATGTCGTTGACCAGCAAGCCATCCACCATCTGCTCATCGCTGAAGCCCAGCACCTTACCAACCCGCGACGGGAACTTGTAATTCGGCTGATGGAACACCGCGTAACGATAATCGCTCGCCGTCGTGCCCATCAATTCCATCAGCTTGGCGGCGGCGGTGGTGATGTGGCCGAAGTACGCCGGTTCACCGGTGAAGCGATCTCCGTGCGAAGGATACGTCTCGCCGGAGCGCCGCCAGAAGTCGGGCGTATCGGTGACGTAGCTATAACTACCCTGATACACCGCGACGGATTCCGCCGCCGGACCGATGAGAAACGCCGCGCCGCCGGATGCGGCGGTATATTCTAGCGCATCGCCCGGCCGCCCCTGCGCGGTATCCATGCCAATACTCAGCGTGTAGACGTTCATGCCACTGCCCACCATGCCGATTGACGCTTGCACCGCTTCCGTACCGGCTTTACACGCGAATTCCCAGTCGGCGGCCTGAATGTTGGCTGACGTGCCGACAGCCTCCGCGACGATGGTGCTGGTCGGCTTCACGGCGTAGGGGTGGCTCTCGCTCCCCACCCACACCGCACGGATCAGTTGCGGGTCGATGTTAGCGCGGGCGACCGCGTTCCGTCCGGCTTCGATAGACATCGTAGTGACATCTTCATCTAGTCCGGCGACTGCTTTCTCTTTGATCGGCGTGCCACCCAGCCCGCCCGTCCACACGCGGGAAACTTCCGCGCCGGATAGCCGATAACGCGGCACATACGCGCCATAACCGACGATGCCGACCTGACGATCAGGCCGCATTAACGGATTAAAGCCGTTGTCAGTCATATTGATTTCACTCCTTTTGTAAATCCGCGACGAGCGCTCTCGCACGCTCCAGACGGATGTTGCCTTCTTCGATCATGGTTTGCGCGATCTGCGCGACTTGCTCCGGCCCCGCGCCCGCCGCCATCGCCATCTGACGGGCGTGCAAACGCATGTGACCGCGCTGAATGCCATCGGTAGCTAGAGCGCGGATCGCGGCGAAGTTCTGCGCCAGACCAACAGCCGCCATCACCCGCGCCAGATGCGACGCCGAATCGACGCCGAGAATTTTCAGCGCTAATTGCGCCATCGGATGCACGCGGGTCGCGCCGCCGACGATGCCCACCGCTAGCGGCAGTTCGATACTGCCGCGCAAGTTGCCGTCATCATCCGCCCACCAGCGCGTCAGGCTGGTATACGCGCCGTCACGCGCCGCATAAGCATGAGCGCCTGCCGCCACCGCCCGCCAGTCGTTGCCGGTTGCCAGCACAACCGCGTCGATGCCGTTCATCACGCCCTTGTTGTGCGTGGCGGCGCGGTACGGATCGACCTCCGCGAACACTCCCGCCTCCACGATAGCGCGGACGACATCCGCACCACTCAGATCAGCGCTGGCTAGCTGGTTAGCAGGCACGACGCCCTCAGCGCGGGCTTTGCGGCGGTCGGTCAGGTTGCTGAGGATGCGTAGATTAACGCGCCCGCCGGTCAGCGCTTCGATGCGCGGGGCGAGCATCTCCACCGCCGTATTGATCGCGTTCGCCCCCATCGCGTCGCGGGTGTCCATCAACAGATGTACGACCAGCAGAGCGCCGACGGCGGTCTGCGGAAACACGCGCATTTCAATGTCACGCGCTCCGCCACCCCGCGCCACGATGCTCCCGCCCGCCGCGTTCACTTCGGCCAGCAGTTCATCACGGTGCGCGGTTATCGCTGACTGTGCCCGCGCTATGTCGGGCACGTCCAACACCTGAATCTGCCCGATCATCACCGGATCATCAGCGGACGTGGTGAAGCCGCCACCAGCGCGGAACAGTCGGGCGGCGTTGCTACACGCGGCCACGACGGACGGCTCCTCAATCACCATCGGAATCAGATGGTCGCGCCCGTCAATCAAAAAGTTGGTGGCGATGCCGAACGGCAACCCGTAACGCCCGATGACGTTCTCGATCATCGCGTCCGCTTGTTCGGCGGATAGGCCGCCGTCGGTCGGCAGGTCGGCGTCATCGCCCAGCCACGCTTGCACGTGGCGTCTGCGCTCATCCGGCGTTAGTTTGTAGAATCCTGCAATTCGTGAAGTTTTTCTCATGTCCATGCGCCCATGATAGCAGAGCGCCGCTTGCAAAAGCTCTCATGACAGCTTTTGATAGCGCGACTCAGCCGTTTTTAACGTGGCGCTATTGCTATACACAGCGTCACTTGTGAAAATTCTAACGTTATACAAAAGTTCAAGGAAACGACATGGCGGCGGATAAACTCAACGCATTTCAAGGCGAAGCGCATCGCCCGTTCACACTGACCGGCGGGAAAGCCGCCGCCTTGCTGGTGCATGGCTTCCCGGGCAGTCCGGCGGAGATGCGCCCGATTGCGACGCGGCTCAACGAAGCGGGCTGGACGGCGCGGGGGATGCTCCTGCCGGGCTTCGGCGCGGAATTTGAAGATATCGTCAACAAGCGCAAAGAGGACTGGCTGGGGGCGATCAACGACGAGTTATCGCGCCTGCGTCAGGAGCATGAGACGGTGATCTTAGTCGGGAATTCGATGGGCGGGGCGCTAGCAATCGAGAGTACGGCCACATCCGATAATCGCCCCGACGCGCTGATCCTGTTCGCGCCATTCTGGAAGATCAATCATATTGCGTGGTCGGCTTTGCCGTTCATCAGCTTGCTACTGCCCCAGCCGCAGTTATTCAAATACCTAACGCTCGACTTCGACGATCCCGACGTGCGGGAAGGCATCCACAACTTCATGCCGGACGCCGATTTAGACGATCCGGCAGTACGCGAAGAAATTCGCGGGTCGCGCATTCCGGTGAAGATGTTCGCCGAGATTCGCCGCGCCGGACACGCCGCCTATCGTCACGCGGCGGGAGTGCGCGTGCCATCGCTGGTGATTCAAGGGGCGGCGGACGAGCTGGTGCGGCCAGAACTGACGCAGAAGCTCATCTCCCGCTTTCGTGCCACCGTGCGGTATCATGAAGTTGAGGCCGAACATAACACCGTGCTACCGGATACCTCCGCATGGGAGGCAGTCAGCCAGCACATAATCGAATTCGCGCAAAAACAACGGAGGGCATGACGATCTGATGCGTCGCTATATCTACGAGACAATGCGCCCGGAAATCTATCACGGGCATAACAAAGACCGCCCCTATTTCGAGGGCTGGTACTACAAGCTCATCAGCGCCGACGAACAAAGCCGCTACGCGGTGATTCCCGGCATCTTCAAAGGCGAAGGCGGCGACGATCACGCTTTCATACAAGTGCTAGACGGCATGAACGGCCACGCCACCTATCATCAATATCCGGCGGATGCTTTCTACGCACACGAAGAGTCGTTCGATGTGCGCGTCGGCGATAGCCGCTTCTGGCGCGATGGCCTGTCGCTCAACATCGACGACGAGCAAGCGCGAATTCATGGCGAATTGAAATTCATCGGCGGCGAGGGTTGGCCGGTTAGCTGGCTATCGCCGGGCGTGATGGGCTGGTATGCGTGGCTCCCGTTCATGGAGTGCTATCACGGTGTCGTCAGCTTCGATCATCGCATCGAAGGCGAACTGCGCGTCGATGGCACGACGATAGATTTCTCCGGCGGGCGCGGCTACATGGAAAAAGACTGGGGGCAGAACTTCCCGTCGGCCTACGTCTGGGCACAATCCAACCATTTCGACGTGCCGCTAACCAGCCTGTTCGCGTCGGCGGCGTTGATCCCATCGCTAGGGCGCGTGTGGCGCGGCTTCTTGATGGGCTTCTATTTTCAAGGTCGGCTGTACCCGTTCGCCACGCACACCGGCGCGGAAGTCGAGACGCTGAAATTGACCGACGATCACGTTTATCTGACCATCGCCGACCGTTCGCATCGCGTCGAACTAGCGGCGGTGCGTCAATCCGGCGGCCTGCTCAAAGCGCCAATCCGCACCGAGATGCACAAGCGCGTTGATGAAACCATGCGCTCCGATCTCGACGTGCGGCTATCCACCCGTAGCGGCCAGACCATCTTTGAGGGGCGCGGCAGAAACGCGGCGCTCGAAGTACACGGAGACTTGGAGAGGCTACTCAACACACGATGACAGCGTTAATCGAACTGACAAGAGATTGGAACATCAACCGCAAGAACGGCATCCAATACGGTCTGGTCGTGGTGTGGATGCTAGCGATGATCGCCGTGCCGATCCTCAAATGGACGTATGGCGAAGAAGTCATCCCGACGGCCATCACCATCGCGCTGATGATACAATTCACCGCCGTGACTTTCGCCATGTTCAACGGTTGGGGAATGCGTCGCACGTTAATCACGCTGGGCATCGTGGCGATTCTCACGTGGCTGGCGGAGTTCATCGGCTCATCAACCGGCCTACCCTTCGGCGAATACGTATACAGCGATCTGCTACAGCCGCAGGTCGGCCACGTCCCGCTACTGATTCCGCTTGCGTGGTTCATGATGCTGGTGCCATCGTGGGCGGTAGCGCAAGTCATCGGCGGGCGCGATAACGCGCTCCGCTTCATCCTCATCAGCGCCGGCGCGATGACCGCGTGGGATTTATTTCTCGATCCGCAAATGGTGGCGTGGGGCTTCTGGACATGGACGGTAGACGGTGCGTACTTCGGCATCCCGTTGATGAACTATTTCGGCTGGTTGCTGGTATCGGCCATCGTCACCGCCGCCGCCCGCCCCTATCGCCGACCGCTACCACTCGCACCGCTTCTGACAGTCTATGCGGTGGTGTGGTTCTTGCAGAGCGTCGGACAGGCGCTATTCTGGGAGCAACCGGGCCCGGCGCTGGTCGGCGGCGTCGTGATGGGGGCGATCCTGTTCACCGCGCTGTATTGCTACTGGAAAGCACCGGCAGATGGGCGTTGAGCATGTCGTGCTGGTGCTGGTCGCGTTCTTCGCGGGCGCGATGCCGTTTTCGCTGTGGGTGGGCTTCGCCTTCCTGCGCGTAGACATCCGCGACTATGGCGACGGCAACCCCGGCACGTTCAACGTAATCCGCGCCGGTGGCGTCAAATGGGGCGGGCTGGCGCTGATGCTGGACATCAGCAAGGGCGCGGCGCCGGTTGGGTTAGCCGCGTATATCTTCAACATGACCGGCGCGGGGCTGGTATTGATCGCCGTCGCGCCGGTTTTCGGCCATGCGTTTTCGCCATTCCTGCATTTCAAGGGCGGCAAAGCGATAGCGACAACCGGCGGCATGATGATCGGCCTGTCGCTGTGGCAGATGCCACTGGTCGCTATGGTGGCGCTGACGTTCTGGTATCTGGTCTTGACCCGTAGCGGCTGGGCGGTGATGTTCACCGCCGCCTGCGTCATCGCCTATCTGTTGCTGACCGCCGCGCCCGTCGAATGGCTGGCCGCCATGGGTATCATCACACTGCTGATGATCTACAACCACCGCACCGAATTAACCGACCCGCCGCGCCTCAAGTTGCTGACGCGATCCGCCGGAGGGGACGCGGTATGATCTGGCTCTCGCTATTCGCCGCCGCCGCGCTGACCGTCATCTTGCTGATAACGCTATCGAATTTGCTGTTTTTTCCGCGCCTAAAGACCGGAGAAGCGCCGACGGCGGGCGCGTCCCCGTCCGTCTCGGTGATGATCCCGGCGCGGGATGAAGCGCCCGTCATCGCGCAGACCGTCCGCGCTCTACTCGCACAGGATTACGCCGATTTCGAGTTGATCGTGCTGGATGATGGCTCAACCGACGGCACCGGCGACATCCTCGCGGACATTGATGACCAGCGCCTGACCGTGATAAGCGGTGCGCCGTTGCCCGATGGCTGGATGGGCAAAAATTGGGCCTGTCATCAGATGGCGGAACGGGCACGCGGCGACATCTTGATCTTCACCGACGCTGACGTGCGCTGGACGCATCACGGCGCGTTAAGCGCGGCTGTGGCCTACATGCAACGCACCAACGCCGATTTATTCAGCGTATGGCCGACACAGCACACCGTCACATGGGCGGAACGGCTGACCGTGCCTTTGATGGCGCTAGTGGTGGTCGGCTATCTGCCGGTAATCGGGGCGCATTACATCCCGTTGAGCATCTTCGGCGCGGCGAACGGGCAGTGTATGGCGTGGCGGCAGGCGGCCTATCACAAGATGGGCGGTCATGCGAGCGTGCGCGACAACGTGCTGGAAGATGTGACGCTGGCGCGGCGCGTCAAAGGCGCAGGATTACAGCTTCGCATGGCGGACGGCAACCGTGCTATTACCTGCCGCATGTATCATGATTGGCCTTCAGTGCGCGACGGCTACGCGAAGAACATACTGGCCGGATATGGCGGCAGTGTGGCCGCGCTTCTGCTGGCGACAGTCTTTCACTGGTTGCTGTTCGTGTGGCCGTGGGCGTGGCTGGCGTGGTCGCCACTGGCGGCGGGCGGGTTGATCGCGCTGGGATACCTCATCCGCGCCCTGACGACACGCTTCACTCATCAGCGCGTGCTAGATGTCCTGCTGATGCCGGTTTCCGTGTTGCTGATGACGCGCATCGCAATTCAAGCGATTGACTGGCATTATCGGCTGGGTGGCGTGCGCTGGAAAGGGCGCACCGTGCGCCGCAAGCCCACCACATAACCGCACGTATTCACACGGGATGCAACACCATGCCACAAAAACCAATCGTCATCATCGGGGGCGGTATCGGCGGACTCAGCGCCGCCATCCGGCTGGCTGTACGCGGTCAGCGCGTCATCATTCTGGAGAAAAATCCCATCATCGGCGGCAAAATGGGACAGGTCGAGCGCGACGGCTTCCGGTGGGATACCGGCCCATCGGTCATCACCATGCGCCACGTCTTTGAGGATTTATTCCGCGAAGCCGGACGCGATTTCGCCGACTACGTGCGACTGCTTCCGGTGACGCCACTCACGCGCTATTTCTATCCGGATGGCGTCATCTTCGACGCGCACGCCGACCTCAGCCGCATGGCGAACGAGATCGAGCGACTAGAGCCGCGTGACGTGGAGGGCTATCTAGCCTATCTAGCATACGCCGCCCGCATTCACCGCATCACCGGCCCGGTATTCATCTATGATCGCCCGCCGCGCCCCAGCAGTTTCAGGCGCGTGCCGCCCACCGACTGGCTAAAGGTCGATCCGTTCCGCACCATGTCCGGCGCTATCCGGCGTTTCGTGCGCCATCCGCACATGCGCCAGCTACTCGGACGCTTTGCGACATACGTCGGCGGCAGTCCATATTCAGCGCCCGCCACGCTGAACGTGATCGCCCATGTCGAATTGACCGGCGGCGTGTGGTATCCGCAGGGCGGCATTTATCGCATCGCCGCCGCTATGCGGACGCTTGCCGAAGAACTCGGCGTCGAAATCCGCACCGAGACGCCAGTCGAATCGATCACCGTCCGCGATGATCGCGTGACCGGCGTGCAGATCACCGGCGGCGACCACATCGCGGCGCAAGCCGTCATCGCCAACGTAGACGTGACGACCACATACCAGCATCTATTATCGCAAACACCGGCGATCACCGCGCGGGCGGAGCGCCTGCGAAATTATCAGCCGTCATGCTCCGGCTTCATCATGTTGCTGGGCGTCGAAGGTCAGCATAGCGGGCTGGCGCATCATAACATCTTCTTTTCGGCGGATTACCGCCGGGAATTCGACGCGATATTCAAGACGCAGACCGCGCCCGACGATCCGACGATCTACGTCGCCATCACATCGAAGGCCGACGCCGACCATGCACCGGCGGGCTGTGAAAACTGGTTCGTGCTGGTCAACATGCCGCCGACATCGGCCGGGCTGGACTTGCGCGACTATGGCGGGCGCGTCTTAGACAAATTAGCCGCTTTTGGCTATGATATAACCGATAAGATCAAATCGCAGACGATCTACACGCCCGCCGACTTAGAGCGCATGAGTGGCGCGTGGCGCGGTGCGCTGTACGGCCCATCCGCCAATAGCAAATGGACGGCTTTCCGGCGTCCGCATAACCGTTCGCGGGAAGTGCGCGGGCTTTACTTCGCCGGTGGCACCACGCATCCGGGCGGCGGCGTGCCAATGGTGACGCTATCCGGCAAAGTGGCGGCGGAATTATTGCTAGAAGATGCCGGTATCCGGTGAGCGTCAAGAGATATGAAAGCGTTTTATACCGATCATTTTGTGTTGCCCCTGCCGCCCGGCCATCGCTTCCCGATGGTCAAATATTCGCGCCTACGCCAGCGCGTGCAAGCCAGCCGCAGAGCGCAGATGTGTGTGCCGCCCGCCGCCACCGACACGCAGATTTTACGCTGTCATGACGCGGCGTATCTGCACAAAGTCAAAAGCGGGACGCTCAGCGCGGCGGAACAACGGCGCATCGGCTTCCCGTGGTCGCCGGAAATGGTGGAACGCTCGCGGCGCTCCACCGGCGCGACCATCGCCGCGTGTCTGGCCGCCATCACGGACGGCATCGCGGTCAATCTGGCGGGCGGCACACACCACGCCTGCACCGATCACGGTGAAGGGTTCTGCGTATTCAACGATGCCGCCGTCGCCGCCCGCGACATGCAAGCGCGGGGATTAGTACAGCGCGTACTGGTCGTCGATTGCGACGTGCATCAGGGCAACGGCACAGCGCAGATCACCGCCGGAGATCACAGCATCTTCACGTTTTCGATTCACGGGGAGAAGAACTTCCCGCATCGCAAATTCGGGAGCGATCTCGATATCGGTCTGCCGGATGGCACGGGAGACGCCGAGTATCTGGCAATGGTGGAGGAAGGCGTACAACGGGCGCTGTTTCTGGCCGATGCCGACCTCGCCATCTATCAATCCGGCGCTGATCCCTTCGGCGGCGATCGACTGGGCAAGCTGAACATCAGCAAAGCGGGACTCGCCGCCCGTGATCGGCTGGTGCTGAACTTGCTACGCGGCGCGGGGCTTCCGGTGGCGGTCACGATGGGCGGCGGCTATGCGCCGAATATCGCCGACATCGTGGATATTCATTTTGAGACGGTATGTATCGCAATGGGATATTATGGCACTGACGTTTAGAGAATGGCTAAAGGGTAAATTCGACAAGTTAATGAGCGTGCAGAACGCATCGCTCAACAGCAACTATGCCGACATCGTGGTGCATTTTTGGAGCGGTAGCCGCATCCGCGTTCACATGATCGGGCAGGCCACCAGCGCCCGCGCCCTGAAGCGGACGCTGGCCGACGCGACACAGAACGGCATCAACACGCTATTCATCGTCGATGCGCGAATCCTGCCGGAAGACAACGCCCGCGCTCAGCCCAAAGAGTGGATGATGGCTCTGCACACGCTGAACGATGACCGCATCTACGCCTACCGCGTGCAGGACGGCAAGCCGGAGATCATCCCCGTCCACATGGAACAGATCAATAGCGGCAATGATTACAAAATATGGTACGGGCCGAAGGTCACGTTTGACCGCTTGCGCCGCTATCGCAAGTCAGTGCGCCCGCGTGCCATTCGCGGCGAGTGGCTGGTCGCCGATTTCGGTGCGCCGGCCTTCTGGAAAAATATGGATTTTCGCGCCGCCCGCGCCAAGCAAGAGCGAACGCAACACTTCAACACCCACTGGCACGACTGGAGTACATTCCAGACATGGCGCGGGCGCTACGAAAGCGACGAAGGCGAAACGACGGAGCAAAGGCCACCGCGCTCATCGGGGAGCATCGGCGATTATCTGAGCGCGTGCTATAACCTGCTGGGGGTCAGTCGCGGTGCATCGCAAGAGGATGTCAAGAAAGCGTACCGCAAGCGGGCGATGGTCTATCATCCCGATACCAGCACGCTACCCGCCGAAGAAGCGGAAGTCAAATTCAAGGCGCTGACGGCGGCGTATGAATACATCAAATCGGCCAATGGCTGGTCATGAGCGCAAAAAATAGAGGCGCGGACTATGCCGCACCTCTACTCTGAAAAACTCAGCTACGAACCTGCGTTCCGACGTTATTCTTCGTCGTTTGCGTCGTCCGTCTCGTCGTTGTCACCTTCGCCGTTTTCGGCTTCTTCAGCGTCGGCGTCGTCGGCTTCTTCGTCCGCGTCAGCTTCTTCGGCTTCTTCGTCCGTCGTCGCTGAGGCGTCATCGACTTCTTCCAGTTCATCGACCTCATCATCAATCACGCTTTCAATCGCCGGTTGATCGCCGGAGGCGGCGGCATCGTCCACATCATTGAGCGCACTGGCAATCATCGGCGCGAGAACCAGCGACACAATCGCCAGCAACTTGAGCAAGATGTTCAGCGACGGGCCGGACGTATCCTTAAACGGATCGCCAACGGTATCACCGACGACGGCGGCCTTGTGCGCTTCGGAGCCTTTGCCGCCGTAATTACCGGCTTCGATGTACTTCTTGGCGTTGTCCCACGCGCCGCCCGCGTTCGCCATCATCACCGCCAGCATGAACGCCGAAACCAGCGAGCCGAGCAGGACGCCAACCAGCGTCTCCGAGCCGACATAATCGCCAATGACGTTACCCTGACCAATAATGGTCAAAACCGCGATCAACACCGGCACGGCTACCGCGATGACGCCCGGCAAGATCATCTGCCGCAGGGCGCTATCGGTGCTGATGCCGACGCATTGCTCGTAATCCGGCTCGCTCGTGCCTTCCATGATGCCCGGAATCTCTTTGAACTGACGGCGCACTTCAAGCACGATAGCCTGCGCCGCGCTACCCACCGCCAGCATCGTCAACGCGCTGAAGATGTATGGCAAAACCGCGCCGAGGAACAGACCGGACACGAATTTAGGATCGGTCACAACCGCCGCAAAGGTGGTCGTCACCACGCTATCGCCCTGCACCGCCGTCACGAAAGCGGCGATCAACGCCAGCGCGGTCATCGCCGCGCTACCGATGGCGAAACCCTTGCCGGTGGCGGCGGTGGTGTTACCCAGACTATCCAGCGCGTCGGTACGCTTGCGTACTTCTTCGCCCATCTCCGACATCTCCGCGATGCCGCCCGCATTGTCAGCCACCGGGCCGTATGCGTCAGTCGCCAGCGTGATGCCCAGCGTGGACAGCATACCGACGGCGGCCACCGCCACACCGTACAGGCCAGTCGCAGAAACCGCGATCAGCGTAACCGCCATCACGATCAGAACCGGCGCTATCGTGGAGAACATGCCGATTGCCATACCGCGAATGATGACGATGCCGGTACCGCCCTGTGCGCTCTCGGCGAGGCTCTTGGTCGGGGCGTAAGCATCCGCCGTGAAGTATTCGGTGAAATAACCGATCAGCACGCCGCCGACCAGACCGGAAATCGTCGCCACGATGACGCCCGTGCCCATGTCCAGCAACAGCGCGATCAACACAACAGCTACCGCCATCAACGCGCTAGCGCTGTAGATGCCTTTACGCAAGCTCCACAGCAGGTCTTCCTGTGTGGCGTCCTCTTTGGTCTGCACGAGGTAAGTGCTACCAATGCTGACAATCATACCGACGGCGGCCACCATAAGCGGGAAAGCCTGCGCCGCGATGCTGGCCGACGCGCCGATTTCAGCCGACGAGGTGACGATACCACCGCCGACCAGTGTCGCCAATGTGATCGCCGCGATGATCGAGCTAGCGTAGCTCTCGAACAGGTCGGAACCCATACCGGCCACGTCGCCCACGTTGTCGCCTACGTTGTCGGCGATGGTCGCCGGATTACGCGGATCATCTTCCGGGATGCCCGCTTCGGTCTTGCCAACGAGGTCAGCGCCCACATCGGCGGCTTTGGTGAAGATACCGCCGCCCACACGCGCAAAGATGGCGATGGACGTACCACCGAACCCGAAGCCAGCCAGCGCACTCGCGGCGGAATTCGGGTCTTCGATCTGGTTGAAGATCACGATGAACAGGATACCCACACCCAGCAGAGCCAGCGAGACGACCATCGTGCCCATCACCGTACCACTGGCGAAGGCCACGCGCAGACCGCGATTCAAGCTCTGTGATGCGGCGTGGGTGGTGCGGACGTTGGCGCGTACCGCGATGTACATACCGGCATAACCGGCAACACCGGAAGCCAGCGCACCGGAAAGGAACGCGATTGCCGTCCAGATGCTCATGCCCGAGCCGTCAATCTGGCTGAGCAAGACGAGAACAATCGCCACCAGCGCCACAAAGACGCTCACAGCGCGATACTCACGACTCAGGAAAGCCTGAGCGCCGCGCTGGATAGCCGAAGCGATCCGGCGCATTGTTTCATTGCCTTCATCCTGACTGAGCACCCACGTGCGTTGATACCACGCGAATGCCAGCCCGATGAAGCTGACCACGACGGCCAGAATAGCCGCGTTACTAGCGTTCTCGGTAAACAAATCCATTTTATATCTATCTCCTATGGAACTTCGCTTGTTGGGCAAGCGCCCCCACAAAGTAAATCGCCAAAAACCGAATGTTAGCGCCAAATGAAGCGATTTTCAATAAGTAGTTGACGCGAAGCCGGAACGATTTACAATAGAGCGACGTATAGGATACACAACTATGAGCGAAACCGATACCCAACAAGCGCAACGCCCCAAGCCGAAGAAGCAACGGCCACGCCGCCGAGCCGGTCAACTATCCGGCTTGCAGGTGATGTTCGCCGCGATTTTAGCTATCGGGCTGATTCTGGCGATCAACTTCAGTACACGCATCGCGTCCAATCGCGTCCAGCGCGACATATACGCCAACGCACAGGCCGAAGTCGAATATCTGCGGTTGGAACGCGCCACGCTGATCGCCGAACGCGATGCGGTGCAAAGCGATACCTTCGTGCAACAATGGGCACGCGGCGAAGGCAAGATGGTGCGGCCCGGCGAAGTGCTGGTCGTGCCCCTGTCGCCGATTGGCGAAGCCCCGCCGCCTACCGCTACCCCGCCACCCGCTTTCACCGTCGAGACATCCCCGCCGCGTCCCGAAGCATGGACGCTGTGGTGGGCGCTGTTCTTCGACTCACCGCCGCCGGGCAATTAACCCGCGCCGCCGCATGTTGTATGTACACTCAGAGTAATGTATAATTAAAGAAGAGAGTCACGCCGCTTCGTGCGTGTTTCGTACCCGGAGTCTCAGTGAGGAAAGCACATGACGGATCAGCAAATCGTACCGCCTGCCCAGCCGCAGTACGACGAAGATAGTATTGTTTATCTTGAAGGCATCGAACATATCCGCGCCAGACCGGGCATGTACGTCGGCGGTGCGGACAGCCGCGCATTACATCACCTCATTCATGAGGTGGTTGATAACGCCATCGACGAGGCGCTGGCCGGACGGTGTGATCGCATCATGGTCACATTACACGATGATTACTCGGTATCCATCGCCGATAACGGCGTCGGTATTCCGGTAGGCATCCACAAGCCAACCGGCAAATCCGCGCTAGAAGTGGTCATGACGCTGGTCGGCGCGGGCGGTAAGTTCAATAACGGCGCGTATAAAGTCAGTGGCGGTTTGCACGGCGTCGGCGTATCCGCCGTGAACGCGCTATCGGAGGAACTCGTCGCGCAGGTTTACCGTGATGGCTTCATGTGGGAACAGGTCTACCGGCACGGCAAGCCGCAGGGCGGCGTGAAGAAAGTGCGCCCGCTAGAAGACGGCGAATCCACCGGCACAACCATCCGCTTTAGGCCGGATTTTGAAATTCTCGACCACAACGAATTCAACTACCAGCAATTGCTCCAACGCTTCCGCGAAACAGCATTCGTCACGCGCAAAGTGACGATCAGCCTACGTGACGAGCGCGTGAAGCCGATCCCCCGCGAATCAACATTCTACTTTCAGGGCGGGTTGCGCTCCTTCGCCGCATTCTTGAACCGCAACCGTACCGCGCTACACGATCCGATCTACGCCGAACGCGAAATCGACATCGTGCCGGAGAACTCCAAGAAAGAGCCGTACACCGTCGGCGTGGAAATCGCGTTGCAGTACAACGACACCAGCAACGTCATGGAACTGGCCTTCGCCAATACCATCGCCACACCGGACGGCGGCACGCATCTGACCGGCTTACGCTCCGCAGTGACCAGCGCCATTAATCGTTACGCCCGCAAACAAAACCTGCTCAAAGAAAAAGATAGCAACTTCGGCGGTACAGATACGCTGGAAGGCTTGACCGCTATCGTCAGCATACGCCACCCCGACCCATCATTCGAGAGCCAGACCAAAGTCAAGCTGTTGAATCCAGAAGTACAGGGCGCAGTATCGCAGGTGACTAGCGAAGCCTTCAACGACTTTCTGGAGATGAACCCGCGCGAGGCACGGCGCATCATCGACAAGTGCATGACCAGCAAACGCGCCCGCGAAGCCGCCCGCAAAGCCCGCGATCTGGTGCGTAGCGGCCCCAGTCTGCTGGAAAGCTCCACCCTGCCGGGTAAACTGGCCGACTGCTCATCGCACGGGCCGGAGAGCGAAATTTATATCGTTGAGGGTGACTCGGCGGGTGGTACAGCTAAACAAGGGCGAGATCGTCACTTTCAAGCCATCTTGCCCCTGCGCGGTAAAATCCTCAACACTGAACGCGCCCGTCTGGATAAGGTGCTGGATAACAACGAGGTCAAGTCGCTGATCTCTGCGCTAGGCACCGGCATCAGCGATGACTTCACCACCGAGAAATTGCGCTATGGCCGCGTCATCATCATGACCGACGCCGACGTAGACGGCAGTCACATCCGCACGCTATTGCTGACTTTCTTCTTCCGCCACATGCAACCGTTGATTCAAGAGGGGCATCTATACATCGCCCAGCCGCCCATCTACCTGTTGAAAAACGGCAAAGATCACGAATATCTGTATCCGCGTGCCGGAATGAACGACGCGCAAATACTGGAAAGCGCGTTGAAACGCTTCAAGAACCCTGACCGCGTGCAGATGCAACGCTATAAAGGTCTAGGCGAGATGAACGCCACACAGTTGTGGGATACCACCATGAACCCCGAGACGCGCACATTGCTACAGGTGGCAATCGAAGACGCCGCCGAAGCTGACCGCGTTTTCGATATGTTGATGGGAAGCGCCGTACCACCGCGCCGCAGTTTTATCCAGACCCACGCCAAGCGCGTGCGTAATCTGGACATCTAATCCCGTCCGCAACGCAGAATCCGCGCCCCGCCATTCGTTGGACGGGGCGTTTTTGTGTACGCTGAACGGCACGGATCGCCCTGTTTTCCTGCCGGTATCCGGTTAAACTTAATGTCATTATATCTTTTCGAGAAGTGAGAGTGACCCATGCGCGAGAAGTTTGTCAACCGGCTCATCACCCTGCATGAGCGTTTCCAGATGAATATGAACGTCCCCACCGCGATATTCGGCACCGCCGGCAATCTGCAACAGAGCATCCAATCCCGTGAGCATTACCGCGTCGGCGTGTGGCCGTGCCGCCATACTGATTCACCGGCGCTCGGTAACGGGCTGATGAGCTTGCTGGCTTATCTGCTGGATAGCCTGAGTGATGCGCGGGCTTATACGCTGTTCGTCCGCACCGATGACGATAACGACGCCTTCGCGTGGTCAACCGCGCAATTCGGCATTGAGGACTGGCAACCGGAAAACCTGAACGAGAACATCGCGGTAGCCGCAGAACTGACGCGGGACGGCGCGGGCTGGTCGCTGGTGCTGGAAGTCGAGAATGATCTCGTTGATGAAGACGACGAGAACAGCCAGCTAACGCTGACCTATCACGGCGAAACGTTGGCGGAACTGACCGCACAACTGGTCACAATGGCGACAGACATCATGACCGGCGTCGGCATGTCTGCGCCGCGCTTCGATGCGTATGAATCCAGCACCGCGCCCGACGAGAAGCTGGCCGTCCTGCTACGCGGTATCGGCTTATGGCAAACCAACCTGACGCGCTCTCTGATGGCGCTGAAATGGGTGGACGGTGATCTGCCGGGCGCGATGCGCGATCTAGCGGGCGCGGGCGCGGCCACCGGCGAGTCATTCGGTGCGTGGGCGGCATCTACCGCTATCGGCCATGCGCTACTGCCCGGCTATCGCAATGACATGGAAAACGTCAGCACCGCTTTGAATGACGCCATCGCCACGTTGAACAGTTTCCCGTTTGCCGCCGTCTACATCGGTCACGCGCTATATCAATTGGGACAGGCGGAAAAAGGCTACAGCATCTTAGAGCAGGCGGTGAGCGATCATCCGCGAAGCGCGATGGGCTGGCTGACGCTGGCCGATATGTACCGGCGCGGCAGTCGCCTTGATGACATGCTGGACACCTTCCAGCGCGGCATCGAAGCGGAAGCGGCCAATGCCGCACTGTATCGCAATTACGGCGCGGTGCTGGAACTGCTCAACGACGAGAGCCTGCTACAGTCCGTCATCCTGATTGACCCCGAAGACTACGACGAAGCGCTGGCATCATGGGAAGCTATCGCCGCCTACGACGAAGCGCTCAAGCTACAGCCGGAGTCGCTGGTGGTGCGTCAGCGCCGCACGCAATTACTGTTAGATGTGGCGGAGGAAGCGTCCGATGAGCTGGTCGATAGCCTGCGCGAATTGATCGAACGCGATAAATCCGGTGAATACGTCCGCGCTGTGGTCGATCAACTGGACATCTTAGAAGATTTTGAAGACGTGCTTGATCTGCTGGAAGAAGCGGCGGAAGCCGCGCCGGAGCGCGTAGACCGTCACGTTAATCTGGCAGTGGCGTATATGGCCGCCGAAGAATACGAGCTGGCCGCCGATGCGCTGGTGACAGCGCAGGATTTAACGTCCGACATGGCGACACAGGCCGATATCGCCCGCCTTTTGCTGACCACCGAAGACCCCGACTTCGAGGGCAAAATGGGCGAGATCGAGGCGCAGGTATCCGGCGGCGCGACGATCAACGGGAGCGACATCCGCTTCTTAGAAGACGTGATCGACAGCACGCCGTCGCTCGTCGAAGCGTACATCTTGCTGGGGCGGGCGCTGTATCTGCGTAATGACGTGACCGGCGGGCTGGAAACGTTGATGGATGGCTACGAGCATCACCCGCAAGAGGCCGAATTACTACTCAGCATCGGGCAGATGCTATGGGAGACGGGCAACGCCGACACCGCGATGGACTATCTGAGTCAGGGCTTGGCGGCAAATCCCAACTACGTCCCCCTGCTGGCGATTGTCGGCCAATATCTATTTGAAGATGGGCAGGACGAATCCGCCAAAGTCTATCTGGCGCGGGCGGAGGCCATCTCCCCGCGTGATCCAGCGCTGGAACGTGCGCGTAAGAACATCGCCGCCATTCTCGCCGGACGTTAGTCGAGCGGCACCGGCGTGATGCGTCCGGCGGATAGGTCACGCAGGTCGGCGGTGAACGCTGAAATGTCGCGCACCGCAAAGCGCACCATCAGCGTGACATCCACCGCGAAGGCTTCATCCTCAATTTCGCCGGTATGCTGGGCGATCAACAATTTTACCTGCTCAAAAAGGCTGTAGGGGACTTCAATCCCCAGCAGTCTTTTTTCGATTTTTTCCACAGTCTTGAGTTTATTGATCGCCACATGCGCCGCTTCGCTATAAGCACGGACGAGTCCGCCCGTGCCCAGTTTGGTACCGCCAAAGTAGCGCGTCACGACCAGCACAATATCGCCGATGTCGCTACCGCGCAAAACAGCCAGTATCGGCGGCCCGGACGTGCCGGACGGTTCGCCATCATCGCTCATACCTTCCGTGACCGATGCGCCGAAGCCCGCCCGAAACGCATACACATGATGCGATGCGTCCGGCATCTCGGCGCGAATCCCCGCGATGAACGCTTTGGCATTCTCGGCGGTTTCAGCATAATCTACCGACGCGATGAAACGCGAACGGGCGACTTCAGTCTCGGTGCGTTGAAAGCCCGCCGGTACGTGGTACGGCTCAATCATCAGTCATCGTCTCCCGGATTCGACTCGACAAACAGGCGGAATAAAGGCGGCTGGATGACCAGATCACGGTTGCCGGTGCGGTCAGTGCGTACCAGTCGCTTTTGCACCAATATCTCCAACGCCTGACGCGCCCCCGCGCTATCCTCATATTCGCCGACCTCAGCTACCGCCCGCAACACGTATTTCTCGACAGCGGTCAGGCTATGCCACAGGGTACGCACTTCTTCGCGGATGGCGCGTTGCTTCGCCAGTCGGCGCAGGGCTTCGTCGTTCATCAGACTGCTTTTATCCAGTTCGCCGATTTTATCCAATGCGCGGAAGGCGGAGCGCAACAGACCGGCATAGCGTCCGGTAGAATCCAGCAGGAAGCGCACGACCTCTTCCGGATATGATTTTTGATTGCGCCCCATCAGGTTCTCGACCATTCTGCGGGCGTCGGTCTGGTTATACGGGCCGACATACAGCAGATTGTCGGTGAACAACTCGACGAACGGTTCGATTTCCAGCGCCGGTATATCGAATTGATCGACCAGCACCGGCAACGACGAGCGCGTGAACGTCAAATAGCTCAACTGGCGCTTGTTGGCGTCACGCAGGCCGCGCAACGTCTGGAAGAACTTGACCGGCATCTGCTTCAGCAAATCCTCAAATTCGTCAAACATGAACACGATCCGCACGCCGCGCCGCATGAAGAAATCCAGCCCGAGTTCAAAATAGCGCAAACCCATGTAAGCATAAAGCGGATTCGTGCCATCCTGTAATGACTGATACGCCTCATAAAAGCGTTTGGCATCCTCGCGCCCCAGCATATCAAACGGATAGAACGCCATGAATAAGCGGTGCATCATCAACTCATAACCCGCCCAGCATCGTATCTGATCGCTATTTTCGCCGGAGGGCAACGGCCCCATCAGCGCCGGATCAATGATGATCGCTTTGAACTCGTCGGGATTGTTGACGTTCAAAAAGGCTTTGTGCGTGTCGTGGTCAGCCAGATGTTGCAATAAGTTCGATTTACCCACGCTACCCACGCCAACCAGCGAACACGAATCCGCCGCCCGCCAGCGTTGCATGATGTTATTCACTTCTTCCTTGCGGAAGTCAGGCGGCTGTTTACGCCCCATAATGCCCCCTCATACTGTCACATGATATTGGTTGATGCCATTTATTTTATCATGATCTGGCAAAACGGGTTGATGAATCGGGGTGTATTTCAGGTTATTGACAATATCACAGAAGGTCGCGAGCGTAGGACGCGATGAATTGCGTCCTACGCCGGAATATTGAAATTCCCCGACGACTAGCGGAACAACTCGCGGATGGCGAACGGGTTAAAATTCGTGTCGTGATCGTAGATGTCAACGCCCTCTCGCGCTTTCAGCCAGATCACCACGCGGATCGTCACCGGCGTCATCACCACTTCGATGAACACTTTCAACAGATACACGCTCCAGAACAGCGCCCACATCGTCCCCAGCGAGAACAGACCGCCGAAAGCGATGGTGATGAACAGGAACGTATCCAGCGCCTGCCCGACTACCGTACTACCGATCACCCGCGACCAGATCGAGCGCCCGCCCGTCCATATCTTCATCTTCGCCAGCACGTAACTATTCATGAACTCACCGGCGAAATAGGCGATCACGCTGGCGAGTACGATGCGCGGCGTCTGCCCCAGAATAGCGACGAAGCTCTCCTGCAATTCGTATTCTTCGGCGGGCGGCGCTAACGCGACAAGCTGAAACATCACCGCCGCCACCAGCACCCAGAAGAACGCGGTGTAGATGACGCGACGGCTAGCCTTATAGCCGTAAACTTCCGTCAGGATGTCGCCGAATATATACGCGAGTGGAAAGAGGAGCGTGCCGCCATCGGTGATGATCGGCCCGATCTGCACCAGCTTCGTCGCGGAAATGTTGCTGATAATCAGCACGGCGACGATTGAGCCAGTGATGAAACCGAGATACTTGAACGACCCCGAGAGTCGCTCCGGTTGCGTGATTACTTGCGTCATGCGATTGTCTCCTGTTTTCGTTGTCAAGCCGGGTTAGCAGGTACCGGCTATCCGCCCACGCGGACGGGGGATATTCTACTGTTTACGCGGGCAGATAAAAACCCCGACATGCGCCGGGGTTCTCATTTCTATCAAATTATGATTCTATCGAATTGCGATCAGCGTAACCGACGATCTAGCGATTGACGACGGGCAGGCGGCTACCATCGCCGCGCAGGATGGCGAAATTGCTATCCAGCCAGCCCATGCCGAAGCTACCGGACACGCGATACCACACGCCATCCGGCGCAAAGCCGGTCACATCCAATACCGTGCCACCCGGAACCGACGTGATGACCGGAAACTGCGAGCCGGGGCCGCTACGGATGTTCAAGAACGGCGTGTTGACGATCACCCGCGCTGACGAGACAAGCGGTTGGGTAGAACCCGGCGGGCGATCCGCGCTGGGAGCATCTGCTGAAGCGGACGGCGCGGCAGTCATCCCGCTATCAACGCCGCCGGTGGCGCAATACGCCGACGTGACCGAAGCCGAACGAACCGCGACTTCTTCCTGACGTAACCAGCCGGTGTTGCCGTCGGCTAGCTCGATCTTGAAGAACATGCCCTGTACATCCAGTAGATAGGCTTCCGCGCCGGGCGGCAATGCCACCTGACCGGTCAGCGTGCCGGAACCATCCGGGCCCATGTTAGGCCGTGCCGTACCGAGCATCACAACCGCCGTCATCTGGCAGGCGTAAGGCCGCAATTGCGCCTTCGATCCTTCGATCCACACCGCGCCCAATTCAGGAATATCGACCTGATACCACACCGAGCCATCGCTCGAAGCGGACGACATCAGCGTATAGATGCGCGATGGATTCTCGCTGGCCTGACCGGGCGACGGCGAACTCATCGCCGGTTGCAGGCGTGCCGGATGCGTGATCGTCACCGAAGCGCCCCATGCCCGCCCGCCAGTGAAAGCGGCGGCCTGCGATGGCGTCCCCGGCGCGGCCATATCCACGCCAACCGCTACCGGCACCGGCGCTTCAACGGTGGGCACGTTGCGGAATTCGCCGCGCCCGATGGCGAACTCGGAGTTAATCCACCCGACTCCCGCCGCCGTTGAAACCTGATACCATACGCGATCCGGCGCAATACCCAGCACCGGCAATTGTGTGCCGCCGGTCACCGTGATTAACACCGTGTAGCCGGTACTCGGCCCGGTACGCACATTCAAAAAGCTGGTATTGACCACCATCACCGGCGGCCTGAATTCCGCCTGTTGCTCTTCTCCGACTGCTCCGGCCTGAGCGCTGATGACCCCGCCCAACAACCCGAACCCGATAGCCAGCAAACCGAAAAACTTCGACCAATATTTCATAAGTCCTCCTGTGGATGAAACCCGAATAGCTTTAGTATAAACGCAAACGTGATTTTTCGCCGCAACCCTGCGACGGTTTACGTCTGCGGGATTAGCCATGTAGCGGTTGTACACCCAGTATATCGCCGATATGAATCGGCGCAGACGGCGCATCTTCGGTGTGTAAGGTCGCCCCGTCGTTGACCACGCCCGCCTTGACCACGCCCATCGCGTAGCATTCGCCATCCGGCGCGATGACGCTACTGGTGATCTCGCCCGCACGCTTGCCCGCGCTGAATAGCGGCGTATCGCTCGCCACCGCTTGCGCCGTCTGCAAGCGCACCAGCATCTTCGCCAGCTTGCCACGACTCTCCATGCGGGCGATGATTTCCTGTCCGGTGTAACAGCCCTTCGTGAAGCTGACTTCATCCCACAGCCCCAACTCCAACGGGATATAACGCTCGGTCAGCTCTGTGCCGACGCTGGGTAGACCGGCGCGGATGCGGTGCGCGTTGTAGACAACCCCGCCGGATGGCGTCGCGCCCGCTTCGCGTAGCGCCGACCACATCGCGGGCGCGTTGCCCTGCCCGACGATCACGCGCCACGCCGCACCATATAGCGCCTTCTTCACGCGGATGAAATCGGCTTTGAAGCCGTCCACCGTCGTTGAATACAGCGCGTCCGATCCAGCGTCGGGCGCCGCGTCGATGAACTTCGACGCGGCGATGAATTTCGACGCCACATCATCAGCCGTCGCGCCGTGAATCTCAAATTGCGCCGTCGCGCCCTGTATGTTGTGTACCTGCACATCATCGCCATAGAAGATATTGGACTGTATGTAGCGCCCAACGGCTGTATTCCGTCCCGCGCCGGTCACGATCAACAGGCGCTCCGGACGGTGATGATAAACCAGCACGCGATCTAAAATGCGGGCGGTGGCATTGGTGAAGATCGTCGGGCGGCCTTCGCCCGTCTTCATGTTCAGCGTGTCGTTCGTAGACATGCGGTTGAGCAGATCGAAGCGATCCGCGCCGGATAGCTCGATGCGGCCTTCATGCGAGCGATCCAGCAGAACCGCCCCGTTGAACGCCGCTTGATATTCGCCCGCCACATCGCCAAAATGCAACGGGATGCCATCGCTGGCGAGTTCCGCACCGGCCTCACGGTAGATGTCGTGTAACGTCATAATCGGTCTTTATCCTATTTCCGCAAGCGGCACCCGCCGAAACGAGTCCGCGTCAAGTATTTGCGGCTCCAGTCGATACGCATAACGATAGCGAATGTGATAGGTCTGCATCGCTTCATCCAGACCAAAATCGACAGACGGCAGGCCGTTAGGCGCATCATAATACAGATTTGCCACGTCGATAGATTGCGGCCACATCGCTTCTAGCAGGCGCTGGGCGGCCATATCGGGCGTCTCGCCATCACGCAGGGCGGATTCTAGCGGCAGGTCACGACACGTCACCGGCAATATCGCCTCCGTGCCCATCACCGGCCATACCTCAACGCTATATTCAACCGCGTACTTGGGGAAGGAAACGGCGGGCACTTCGCCGCGCATCACTTGAATAATCGCCAGCAATTCGGCGCAGGCCGACTCAAAGTTATCATTGACGATGACATGATCGCATGTGGGCGCGTAGAACATCTCCGACGGCAGACGGTCAAAGCGGTTGTCGATGTCGGTCTGGCTGTCGCCGCGTTCACGCATACGGACTTCCAGTGCCTCTAGCGAGGGCGGCGCGATAAAGACCGCCTGTGCGTTTTCGGGGTACGCCGCCCGTAAGATCGTCGCCCCTTTGAATTCAATATCGGCGATGAGATCGCGTTTTTGTTGGATGGCGTCTTCTACTGTGGCGCGGGGCACGCCGTAGAACTTGCCCGGATGCACTTCCTGATGTTCCAGAAGCTCGTCATTGGCGATCATCTGGCGGAAGTCGTCTACTGAGATGAAAAGATGTTGGACGCCGTGTTGCTCACTTTCACGCGGGTTTCGCGTGGTGGCGGTGGGAAGCTGGCGCAGGTCAGGCATATTCGCCATCACATGCCCCATCAACGCATTTTTACCGACGCCGCCCGGCCCAACCAGAATGAATAACATACCCAATCGTTCTTGAACGGTCACAGATCGTTAGTCCCTCACTGTTTTATGGTGATGATACGTTCAGTTTATCAAGCATAGCGGCGTGATTCCATATAGGCTTAATTAAAAAAGCGCTCACCATGCCGATGAGCGCTTTTTGAGTCCTTGCCATGCCGACCAGTTACAACCGACGGCGGCGATCAGTTGCCAACGTCGCCGATCACTTCAACGTCGGTAAACGTCGCTACCGCCGAATTGCCCGTATTGTGAGAACTCGCCATGATGCCGATATAGACATCCGCCCCCATAGTAATATTACGAGAGTGTTGCTGTGTCCACGTCACGCCATCATTGGAGTGATACGCCGTGAACGTATTGCCTTGACGCACCAGCCGCACCCAATGCGGCATCGTCTGCGCGCTAGTAGCATGATCACTGTCCATAGTGCTACCAGCACTGGGCCGCCACTGCATGGAGACGCCATTGCCGTTGCCACCGGTCACCGCCATCAGCACGTGGGTGGAATTGGCGTTCAACGTCTCACGGATCATCACGCCCGCTTTGCGCCACCCGTTATCGCCAGTGAAGCTAGTCACGCGGGCGATTATCTCACCATCACCGGAAAGCGGGGTGTACATGTAGTGGAAGCGATCCGTACTACCCCAGATGTCGCCACCTAGCGTAGTTATGGTGAACGTGCCATTGTCCTCAACGACGTTGCCTGTCTGACCTGAGCCGATATTCTGTGACGACCACGCGATAGGCTCTGGTTCAGGTTCCGGCGTAGGATCAGGCGCGTTCGGATCAGGTGGTGGCAACACGCCCACCGGTGCGATGATGATGTCCGTCAACCATGCGCCGATGTAGTAGCCGCTGGTGTTGGCTGGCGGGTTATCGCCACAGCCGTTACGGTCATTCAAGTGTGGCGTGTTCTGCCGGTCAAGCCGGAAGCGCACCATGATTTCCTGTCCTTCATAATCCGACAGGTCGTGGCGCACCACGCGCCAGCCAAAGGGATCGTCGGGTAGCCGCGTGTTATTGTTGATATTGGGATTGTCGAAACTCCCGCGCCCCAGATTGCTCTGTCCCCAGCTAAAGCCGCCATCCGTCGATATTTCGACGCGCAACGTCGAATCACAGCGCATCTTATATGCTGTCTTGTATTCCAGAACCGGATTGACGGTATTACTCAGATCGAACGTACCATCCGAGATCAACGACGAATTCGCGTAACGCAGGGGCGGCTCATCCGGTTGCGAGGGGTCGCTGGTCAAGCGCGGCGTATCGGCGAAGGAGAAAGTATTCCCCTGATCGACGGATAGCACGATGGTCGCCCCGCCCGCCCATTCGTAATACTGCAACGTCAGGCGGTAGCGCTTGCCCTCTTCAAAGTTGACCGTGCCGGAACGGGTTGTATCGCCCTGATTCTGCCAGCGATTGATGATATTCCACGAACCGGCTTGATTAGCGATGACATTACCGGCGGCGTCAATCTCCTGCCAGCGCATCCGCATACCATCATCAGCAGTAGCGGTGAAGCGATATTCACCCGGCTCGATGCCGAAGCCCGCGCCCACCTGTGGCGTATTGAGTACCCATTGTCCGGCGAAGAAGTCGTTAGGGATACCCGTGCGCGGCGAACCCTGACCCATATTGTAATTGACCTGCGATACGATGCGGGTCAATGGCGCGTTAGTGAAGTCATCATTATCGAACAGATACCCTACACACGTGTCTTCCGTCCCAAGCCCACGCGGATTATTATTGTTACAATCCGGCGTCATGTCCCACCACGATTCCGTCCACGAACCGAGCGCGGTGATACCTTCCGTCGTGCGTAAGCTCACGGAGGGATCAATGCCCCAGCCACCTTCGCCAACCCAGTTAAACATATTGTTGGCGTCGTCGAGGAACGGCTGATCGGCGATGCGGGCAATGGTCAGGTTACGGCGCGGTTCAATGGTGATCGTGTCAATATACCAGCCGTCACGCTTGTCCGTCTCGTTACCACTCAGCGCATCGAACAGGAAGCGAATGCGGATGCGGCGTCCCGGGTCGCCGTCATGCGGCACCAGATACACGCGATTACTGTTGTTGATGCGGATGCTGGTCAGGTCAACTTGCCAGCGTTGCCACGAGAACGTGCGGCGATCACCACTAGCGTTGCTGTCCCAGCTCGCGTACAGCGAATTGTTCTGCGAAGCACTGGTGCTGGCATCGTACCAGCGACTCCAGCCCCAATCACGCTCGAAACATTGCGCCAGCACGCCACCACGACAACGCCCTTCCATCGCAGAATATTCATCAGGCCGCAATTCATAGGATACCTGAACGCGCATCCGGTCACTCCAACGGGCATAGAAGCGCGACCAGAAGTACAGCGTCGGCTCTAACGTGGCATCCGTCGCCCGCATGTCGATGATCGTCTGCAACTCAAGGATGTTGTACGTATCGGTACGGGTGCGGGTGTACGGGTCATTGATGTGCGACGGCGCTTGTGTATCACTACCGACGCTTTCATGGAAAGAGAATACGCCGGAATGACTGTCGATGTTCGTGCGTTGCCAATCGCCGCCCAAACGCCATGTATTCGACCAGCCGAAGCTATCCGGGCTGGCATTGAACATGACATCCTGCCCCTGTCCGAAGTCATTACTCGGACCACTCCACAGGCGGAACGACGTTTCGCTATACTCTTCCAGCCGGATGTCGTCGATGAACCAGCCACGATCAACCTCTGTACTGGAATTCTCCAGACGGAAGCGAATGTGAATATCATCGGCGGTCAGGTCACCGTCCGGATCGTAATCGGCATCACCCGGACGCACAAGCTGATCGAGGATTGGTTGCAGGCTGATGCGCGTGTATTCCCACGCGGCATTAACCCGTGTGCGGCTTTCCCAGTCATCATGATAGCCCATCCCGCGACGGTACGCCCATAATGGCTTCCATTCGGTGTCGTCCTCATCAACGCGCCGCCACTCAACATGAATACTAGCTTGATCGGTCAAGAAACGTTTATGCCAGAAGGTCAGATACGGGTTTTCGGCCATGCCGCCGGTATTGCCCGCCCGTCCATCCGGATTCAGCGCCGCATCAAGATTATTCGGGGTGTCGTTGTTGAGGTCAATCGGATGCGCCGTCATCAGATGCAAGCTGTCATTCGGCGAGCCGGTATTGGCCTGAAAGTTGCCGTTTGGACTGTCCGCGAAGGAGTGAGCGCCAACGCGAGATTCTTCAGTCGTGCGCCACCATGTCCCCGTCGCCAGCCAGTTATCGACGCCTTGCTCGGCGGCATCATAGAACGGATAGTCGAGGAAACGCTGGTCGCCCTCACGGTGCAGGTCGATGTCGTCGATCCACCAGCCCGCGCCCACCGACGGGAAATCGCCGTGTCCGGTTGCCGGACTGAGGCCATGCACCAGCATAGCGAAGCGCAGATGATAACGCTCTATCGGGTCACCGTTGGCATCGACGATGTACTGCAACGTCACATCCATCGGGCGCATGATGTTGTTGTCGCGTGAGGCGTTGTCGTTATTGTTGGTCACATCAAGCAGGCGTCCGGCGGGTTCATCCGGTATCGCGCCGGGCACCACCAGCCACTCGTCACTGCCTTCAGCGCGGTATTGCACTTCCAGCCCGACATAACGATCAACGTCGTAAGCGTGCCAGAACGACAGCACCGGCGGGCCGGTATCGCCATCACGATCTTCCGTCGAAAGCGTCGTGTCGATCATCGGCACGATTTGCACGTAATGGACGCGCATATTTTCCTGTACACGCCCCGCCGCGTTCGGCGATGTCGGCGCGGTACTCAGGCCGGTATACGCGCCGCCGGGGCGTAATTCCCACGAACAGCACGTCGAACCCGGGCGGGTGTTGTTGCCGGTCAATTGCCACTGGCCGGTGGTGATGAAACTGGCGGCATCCGACGGTGATGATAGCTCGAACAGCGTATCCGGGCCGATTGGCTCGGCGGTGAATTCGCCATTTGTGCCGCTTTTCACTTCGATGTCGTCGATATGCCACAGGCGATCATTCGCGCCGCCGGTCAACTGCGCGAAGCGGAACGTCACATTGCGGCCACTGAAAGCCGACAGATCAACCTCATGCCGCGTCCAGTTGTAATTGCGCGTGCCGCCACTGTGAATATCAATCCGTTGCCACTGGATCGCGTCACGGTCAAGCGCGAACGGCGCGTCAGGGAGTGCCGTATACTCCGCGATTTCCAGCCATGCGCCATGACCAGCCGCTAAATCCCACACATCCCAGAACACGAACACCGGATCGGGTAATTCATTGGGCACAGTGATGAAGCCGCGCAATTCCAGATAACACACGGTATTCTGCGCGAGATCGCCCTGCGAATGCTTATCCCACAGGCGGTCAAGCGAGTTGGAATCATCGGTGGTGCGTAGACCCCAGTTACATTGCGACGTGGTATCGACAACGGTGAAGTTATCCGCGTTGCCGGTGATCTGCGCGTCGTCAGGGTTGCGCGTGGTACTGATGTCCAGTTGCAAGATGGCGTCGCCGCCGTTGTTATAGTAATCCACCTGTAGCATGTACATGCCGGGCGTCACACTGCGCGGCACGGATACAGAGTTCAGGCCGTTCGTCCACTCGTTGATGACCTGACAGCCGGTACAGCCGGGCGAATCATATTCGTTCGGCCCGATCTGCGGCAATAACCACACGCGCACACCATCAGACGCGGTGACGTTGAATTGCAGGTCTACCGGCTGTGTCTCGGTATCGTCATCCTGATGCGGCGGCACGTAAATGCGGCGCTGGAAACGGGCGGAGAACTGGTTGTTCGCGTCAGCAAATGGCGCGTTATCCGCCGTCTGCCATGCGTTGAAGATCGGATTCGGGAAATCTAGTACGAAGCGGGCACGTTGGCCGTATAGGTCGCCGTTGGGACGCGCCTCAATGAATTCGTTGAAGTTCGTGCCGGAATAATAATCGGCAAACCATGGGCTATAACCCAAAAATGCCGGACTACCCAGCCGGTACCAGTTTTGATTATCGGCTGTATCCACCCATGGAGCGTGGTGACCGATGTCAAGCGGTGTAGGGCTTGGTTGCGGCGTGGGTGGCTCGACAGTTGGCTCGCCGTTGTCGCCGTTGTCGCCGTTATCGTCCCCACTGGACGGTATCTCGGTGGGCGTCGCGCTAGCAGGCGCGAGCGTGCGCGTTGGCAGGCGGCGCTGTTCCGGCGGATTTTCCGCCACCCATGTGACAGTCAGCCAGAAATCGGCGGGGCCACCCCCATCACGGCGTTCAGGCTCTTCACCCAGTAGGCTATATACGGTACGCTCAAAAACGCGGCTGACCGCATCCTGCGTTGATGCCAGCCCCAGCCCTAGCGCCAGCCCGATCAACACAGCGATGAGTGCATACTCCACTAACGATTGCCCCTGTACAGAGCGCCCGTGCAAGGTCTCTGCTTGGGAACGGTTCTGCTGTTTCTGCTTGCTATCAGGATATTTCATGATATAAACCTTCACTCCGGCGGCTAAAAGTCGGATGTGTTTTTTGTATAATTTGACTGTTATTATGTTACCTGATTCCCGCCGAACTTAGGGCAAATTTTTGTAGATGAGTTGTTCAAAAGCGTTGACAAATAACGCACGATCAAAACACACGAAGGGGGACTAACATGACGAAGATCATTGACGGACGCGCCATCGCCGAGCGCATCCGCGAGGACATTCAGCGCGAAACGGCGGATTTCGCCTCCAAACACGGCCACCCGCCCGGACTCGGCGTGGTGCTAGCCGGCGGTGATCCGGCCTCCGCGCAATACGTCCGCATGAAGCGCCGCGCCTGTGAAGCGGCTGGTATTCACTCCGTCGCCCACGTCTTTTCAGCGGACTGCACGCACGATGACGTGCTAAACGCCGTCCATGCGCTAAACGACGATCCGCAAATTCACGGCATACTGGTGCAACTACCGCTATTCGACCAGATCGACGAAGAGGCGATATTAGAGGCGGTGCGGTTGGATAAAGACGTGGACGGCTTTCATCCGGTCAACATCGGCACGCTGGGCATGAAGGGGCGCGAACCGCTATTCACACCGGCTACGCCGACGGGATGTATGGTGCTTCTGCAAGAGATCGGCGCGGAGATTAGCGGCGCGAATGCCGTCGTCGTCGGGCGTAGTAATATCGTCGGCCTGCCGGTAGCGCTGATGTTGCTGAAGGCCAACGCCACCGTCACCGTCGCCCACAGCCGCACAAAAGACCTGCCCGCCGTCCTGCAAAACGCCGACATCGTGATCGCCGCCGCCGGTATCCCCAATTACATTCAGGGCGAGTGGCTCAAAGCTGGCGCGACGGTCATCGACGTGGGCACGAACCGCATTGATGATCCCGACAGCGAGCGCGGCTATCGTTTCGTCGGTGATGTTGATTTAGAATCAGCGCGGGGCATCGTCGGCGCGATCACCCGCGTGCCGGGCGGCGTCGGTCCGATGACCATCACCATGTTGTTACAGAATACGATCAAAGCGGCGTGGCGCATCGCCGCACAAGAGACGGAAGAATAAAGCAAAGGCGGAACACGTGCGGCGCTTACTGGTCAAGAATATTCACAAACTCATCACGCTGGATGATGAGCGGCGCGAGATAGACGACGGCGCGATCTTCGCGGAAGATGGCGTCATCACATTTGTCGGGCGCACCGACGCGCTAGAACCGCGTCACCATGCCGAAGCCGACGATGTACTGATTCTGGATAAGCACATCGTCATCCCGGGCTTGGTCAACACACATCATCATATGTCGCAATCGTTGACGCGGGTCGTCGCGCAGACGCAGACGCTTTTCGGCTGGCTGACATCGCTCTACCCCATCTGGCAGAATATCACCGCCGAGATGATCTACACATCGGCACAGGTCGCTATGGCCGAATTGATCCTGTCCGGATGTACCACGTCCAGCGACCATCTGTATTTATACCCCAACGATGTGACGCTGGATGACACCATCCGCGCCGCGAGCGATGTCGGGATGCGCTTCCACCCGACTCGCGGCTCGATGTCTGTCGGCCAGAGCAAAGGCGGCCTGCCGCCCGATGACATCATCGAAAGCGACGAGAACGCCATCATAAAAGATACGATGCGCGTCATCGAGACTTATCACGACAACGCACGCTATGCGATGGTGCGCGTCGGCGTCGCGCCGTGTGCGCCGTTCAACGTGTCGCAGGACTTAATGCGCGAATCGGCAACGCTGGCGCGTAGCTACGGCGTGCGCCTGCATACGCATCTGGCCGAGAACGCCAGCGACATCGACTATAGTCTAGCGCAATTCGGCATGAGGCCGGGCGAATACGTCGAAGACATCGGCTGGGTGGGTGATGACGTGTGGCACGCGCATTGTGTCCAGCTTGACAGCGACGAGATCGCGCTATTCGCCCGCACCGGCACCGGCGTAGCACATTGCCCCTGCTCCAATATGCGGCTGGCCTCCGGCATCGCGCCGGTGCGCGGAATGCTCGACGCGGGCGTGAATGTCGGGCTGGGCGTGGATGGCACAGCATCGAACGATAGCGGCCACCTGCTGAACACCGCCCGCATCGCCATGCTACTTCAGCGCATCAACGGCTCGCCGGACTCCGGACGAATGGCGGCGGATGAGATGCTCAACGTCGCCACACGTGGCGGCGCGGCGGTGCTGGGGCGCGACGACATCGGCCACATCGCGCCGGACATGGCGGCAGATTTCGTCGCGTATCGCGTGGATGGGATCGCGTTCGCGGGCGCTCAACACGACCTCAAAGCGGCGTTGCTGTTCTGCGAATCAGCGACGGTGGACGCCTCCGTGATTAACGGGCGCGTGATCGTGCGCGATGGCGTCCTGATGACGTTAGATGTGCCGGTGCTGGTCGAGCGTCATAACCATTTCGCAAAGCGATTGATCGAAGGAGATAAAACGACATGACAAAGCACGAACACCCCCACGACGGCCAGCCCGTCGCCGAGCGCGGTCAGCCACTCGAAACAGCCCGCGCCGCGATGGTCATGCTACACGGACGCGGCGGCCAGAACGACCAGATGCTCACCTTGATAGACCATATCGACGTGACCGGCTTCGCCTATCTCGCGCCACAGGCCGCCAACTATACGTGGTATCCATACAGCTTCATGATGCCGCGTGCGCGAAACGCGCCGCATCTGGCTTCGGCGCTGATGGCGGTGGATGCGCTGGTCAAGCGGGTGATGAATGCCGGTATCGCATCGGAGCGCATCATGTTGTTGGGCTTCTCGCAGGGGGCATGTCTGGCGTCGGAGTATGCGGCGCGTTATCCGCGTCGTTTCGGCGGCGTGGTCGCGCTGAGTGGCGGGTTAATCGGCGCGGACAATGAGCTAGCCGGTTATGACGGCGGACTGGATTCAACGCCGGTCTTTCTCGGCTGTAGCGACGTAGACAGCCATATTCCCGTCGGGCGCGTCCATCGGAGCGCCGACATCTTCACGGAGTTGGGCGCGTCCGTCGAGAAGCGGATTTATCCCGGCATGGCACACACCGTCAATCAGGATGAACTGGATTACGTCAAAGAGATGATGGGTAACGTCATCAAATAGCCTACCACTGCATCCGGCGAAAATACGGCCAAAAACCGCATCTTCTGGTAAAATGACACCATGCATACACAAACGGAAAGCATATCGTCATGAAACGATTTACACAGGTCATGGGCGCGACGGGCATTTTAGGGACTGCCGGTTTTGGTGCCGCGACGTTGATCGCCGCCAATAGCGGCGTTGACGCCACGCTGAGCCTTGTGGCCGCCTCCGTGTCGTGTCTGGTCGCGGTACTGGCTGTATTCGCGCTCGGCCAGCGCAGACGCCGCGAAGAACGCGCCGCCGAAGAACTGGCCGGTATGCTGGACGCCATGCGCGAGCGTCTGGAATCCATCGCCGCCAAACAGCCACGCGAACCGCGCGAGCGCTCCGTCTACTATGCTAAACGGCGGCGCATCGTCGAAGATCAGCTAGAGCGCATGTTTCGCCATCTGCGCGATACGCGCACCATCGACACAGCAGAATATGACGATTGGGTGCGTCGCATTCAGCGCGAATGAGTCGCGCCGTGTAATATTTGCCATCTGACACGATAGGCCAGATTTATGATTTACTGGATGCCCCACGCGCAAAGCGAAGGACTACCCGACGGTGATCTGTCCACGCTAGGCTATAATCAAGCGCATAAGGCGGCCGTGTGGTTGGCCGAAAAGACGATCCACAGCATACGCCATAGCACCGACTCCGAAGCCGAGCGCACCGCCGAAATCATCACCCGCGTGCTGGAAGACGCCGACATTCAACCAGACCGGCGCTTGAATGTGGTCGCACATGCAATCTCGCGGGCGACATTGCTCACCGTCTCTAAATTTCTGGACGATACCGAAGCGGGTACGCTGGTCATCAGCCGCCCGGATTCCCTGCTGGATGTCTTGCCGCGTCTATGCGTCAACGCCGCCGCGTTACAGCGTGTCTCCACACCGCACCCCACCGGCCTCATCTTGCTGGAACGCTACAGCCTGCGCCGCTATACCTGTCATGCGTGGGATTTGCGCGAACATCTGCGCTAGATTACACTGGGTATAGGTTGGCGCAGAATATTGACACGACAGGAAATAGATCATGATAGAAAAGTTAGCTATCGTCGCCGTCGGCGGCAATTCTTTGATTCAAGACCCGACAGACCCACGCATCGAGCGCCAATGGCAGGCCGTCCACCAGACTTCCCGCCACATCGTCGATATGATTATGGACGGCTGGCACGTCGTCGTCACACATGGCAACGGCCCGCAGGTCGGCTATAACTTGCGCCGCGCCGAGATCGCCGCGAAAGAAGGTCTGCACGAGCTACCAATGGATATTATCGTCGCCAGCACACAGGGGAGCATCGGCTACATGCTCCAGCAAGCGCTGGATAGCGAACTACGCAGACGCGGCGTTAACCGTACCTGCGCGACGGTGGTCACGCAGATGATCGTCGCCGCCGATGATCCCGCGTTCCAGAACCCGACAAAGCCGGTAGGCGGCTTCATGACTCAGCAAGAAGCGGAGCGCTATCAAGCGGCGGGATGGGATGTGATGGAAGATGCCGGACGCGGCTGGCGGCGGGTGGTCGCCTCCCCGATTCCGCGTGCCGTGCATGAAATCAACGCGATACAGGCTTTGATGCTCGGCGGCTATGTGGTCATCGCCTGCGGCGGCGGCGGCATTCCCGTCATCCGCGATGAAACCGGCATGTTGCGCGGCGTGTACGCCGTGATCGACAAAGACCGCGCCAGCAGTCTGCTCGCGCTCACCCTGCGGGCTGATCTGTTCGTCATCTCTACCGCCGTCGAGAAAGTCGCGCTGAACTTCAACACGCCGGAACAGGTCGATCTCGACCAGATGACGCTGGCCGAAGCCCGCCGCTACATCGACGAAGGCCACTTCGCACAGGGAAGCATGTTGCCCAAAGTTTCAGCCGTCGTCGATTTCGTGCAGAATGGCGGGCCGCAGGCGGTCATCACCGACCCGCAAAACCTGACTCGCGCCCTACGCGGCGAAACCGGCACACGCATCCTGCCCGCCTGAAATAATCACAGAAAAGCGTAACCAAAATTCGCGCAGGTGTTCTAACAGCTTAAAGAGTAATAGTGTTCAGGACACCGCTATAACATCGAAAGCCATTTGACGGATTATGACCGATAGACCGCAATTTTCGATCATCACACCGATCTACAACGAAGAAGGCAACATACAGCTTTTGTACCAGCGCCTGCGCGATGTCATGGACGCCACCGGCGAATCATGGGAAGCCATCATGGTGAATGACGGCAGTCAAGACGGTTCGCTGGCCTTGATAGACGCCATCGCCGCGCAGGACGAGCGCGTGAAAGTGCTGAACTTCGCCCGCAATTTCGGCCATCAGATCGCGGTCACTGCCGGCATCGACTACGCGGACGGTCACGCTGTCGTCCTGATTGATGCTGACCTACAAGACCCGCCGGAGGTCATCGCCGATTTAATCGCTAAATGGCGTGAGGGTTACGAGGTGGTGTATGCCGTCCGCGCCGAGCGACACGGCGAGAGTCGCTTCAAGATATGGACGGCCAAGCTGTTTTATCGCCTGATCTATCGCATCACCGATGTGAATATTCCGCTTGATACCGGCGACTTCCGGCTGATGGATGAGCGCGTCGTGCGCGTATTGCGGCAAATGCGCGAGCATAACCGCTTCATACGCGGCATGACAAGCTGGGTCGGCTTCCGGCAGACCGGCGTCGATTACGTGCGCCATGCCCGCCACGCCGGAGAGACAAAATACCCGCTACGCAAGATGATCCGCTTCGCGTGGGACGCCATCACCGGCTTCTCTTACTTCCCGTTGCAGATCATGGTGTACTTCAGCGGCATATTGGGATTTCTAGCCGTGTTGACGATCCCGGTAGTGGCGACGCTTCGCATCATGCGCGGGCCGGATTTCTTCGGCGGGCAAGCGACCACCATCGTCTTACTGTTGATGCTCAGCGCGTTTCAGCTATTTTTCCTGTTCATATTGGGGCAATACGTGGCGCGTATCTACGACGAAACCCGTGATCGCCCGCTTTACGTGGTGTCATCCACGCGCAACATGAACGGCGACGACGAGAAAAACGGCGCACCGACTAAAGAAGCACTCAAGCGTCCGGGCACATCACACCGGACGAGTCGAAATTTTGAGTAAACCGGAGACGGGAAGATTGTATGACCATGCCAGATCAAACAGATGACATGATGGGACAGGTTCACGCCTACCGCGAGAAAGTCGCCACCTACGAGGCGCTACGCCAGCAGATTCACAGCCTGCTATCAGCTTACGGCCACGACGCCGAAGGCATGACGCCGGACGACATGGCGCGTTACCGTGCGCTGGCGCGTCAACGCGACGAGGCGCTCAACGAGATGCGCTGGCTAGAGCAAAAATTGCTGGACGAGGACGCGCCGGGCACCCTGTAAGCGCGGATAGCACAGTAGGGGGGCATCTTGCACGACGAAGAGCGCGTTCTAGTCGGCGTCATCAACCGCAAGAAAGACTTCTTAGCCGCACAGCGCGAACGCTGGTATCGTATTCCGGTGAAGCGCATCCGGCATTATACCGATGTGGAATTCGTCGCCTTCTTCCTCAGTGGGCGGCCATTTAAGGAGCAAAGCGGCGGCGTGCATTACTATGCGCGGGTGCGCGGTGTCGAACTGGCCTACCGCCATCAGATGATCCCGTCCGAGCCAAACCACCCCCGCGCCGACGAACAATATTACCGGCTGGCACTCTCACCATTGATCGCCAAAGCGCCACCCATCCTCAACCCGACACGCCGCCCGATCAGTTTCATCTACACCACCGCAGACCGCTTCAAAGCGGCGCGAATCATCGCCGACCTGTACAGCAACGCCGATCAATTCGTAGAACGCATCTACCACCGGCTGGGCATCGCCGACACGCATATCGAGCGCATCTGGGAGGCGCAACGCGGGCAGGACGACATCGCGCCCGGCCTACGCATCACCCACCGCCCCCGCGTCATTGATCGCAAAGACCGCGCCGCACCGGATCGACAGATGACGCTACGGCTAGCCGACACATCCGATGAAGACGCGGTGCTAGCCGCCATCCGTGCGGAACTCGCCGCGCTGGATACCCCCGCCATCATTAACATTCCATTTAGTTGAGTTGCCGTGCGCCCCTGTGGGTGATATGATAGCAACCGCAGTCAACTATTTCATAAACAGGATATTTTTATGGCAGACAATTCCCCTTTAATGATGACCATCGCCGTGCTGGGGGGCACCGGCAAAGAAGGCAGTGGGCTGGCGATGCGCTGGGCGCTGAAGGGCTACCGCGTCATCATCGGTTCACGCGATGCGGAACGTGCCGCCGTTTTCGCTGACACGTTCAACCGGCAAATCGGCGCGGAATACATGATCGGGCTTTCCAACGACGAAGCCGCCCAACAAGCGCAAATCGTCGTCCTCAGCGTGCCCTATAGCGCCCATCGCGCCACGTTGGAGGGCGTCAAACCACATCTAAGCGGCAAGATTCTAGTCGATGTCACCGTGCCGTTACAGCCGCCTGCTGTGCGGACGGTACACATCCCCGCAGGCCACAGCGCCGCGCAGGAAGCGCAGACCATTCTGGGCGATGAAGTGCGCGTGGTGTCCGCCTTCCAGAACGTCAGCGCGGAGAAGCTCAAAGACCCCGATGCACCGGTCAATTGCGATGTGCTGGTGTGTGGTGACGACGCCGACGCCAAGCAAGAGACGATCAAGCTGGTGGAGGCCGCCGGTCTGCGCGGCTTCGACGCCGGGCCATTGGCGAACGCGGCGGCGGCGGAAGCGCTGACGCCGGTCTTGCTCTACATCAACAAGACGTATCGGGTAAAGGGCGCGGGCATCCGCATCACGAACATTGACTGAACTCAGCATCAAAGCGCTATCCGGCGTCCCGATCATCAAAGCGGGCGACAACCTGAACCAGATCATCGACGACGCGCTACAGCAGAACGCGGTGGCGCTTCAAACCGGCGATGTGCTGGTCATCTCGTCCAAGATCGTATCCAAAGCCGAAGGCCGCTTCGTAGACCTGAACACCGTACAGCCGGACGAACGCGCCCGCGAAGTCGCGGAGAGTACCGGCAAAGACCCGCGCATCGTCGCGCTGGTGCTGGCGGAAAGTACCGGCATATCGCGGCAGGCTCGCGGCGTGCTGGTCACACAGCATCGGCTGGGCTTCATCAGCGCCAACGCTGGCATTGACCAGTCCAACGTCAAGGACGCGCCAGACTGGGTTCTGCTACTGCCGGAAGACCCCGACGCCAGCGCGTCGGCCATCCGCGACCACATACGGCGAGCGCTAGGCGTGCAGGTCGGCGTCGTCATCAGCGACTCGCACGGTAGGCCGTTCCGCATGGGCAATATCGGCGTCGCCATCGGGACGGCGGGCTTACCGTCGCTGGTCGATCTACGCGGGCAGAAAGACCTGTTCGGGCGCGAATTGGCGATCAGCCTTCAAGGTTACGGCGACCTGATCGCCAGCGCCGCGCATCTGGTCTGCGGTGAAGGCGACGAAGGCCTGCCGCTAGTGCTGGTGCGCGGCCTGAGCTATCCGCCGACGGAGCATAGCACCGCCCGCGACCTGAACCGGCCACCGGAAAAAGACCTTTACCGTTAAGCGCGGACGATGAGTGTGAGAGCATGTCCAGAGGGAAGCAGTTACGCGATGTCATCTTCGGGCGGCGTTCGATCCGGCGCTATGAGCCGCGCCCCGTCCCGCGTCCGTTGATCTTAGAATTACTGACGGCGGCGACGTGGGCACCATCAGCGCATAACCGCCAGCCGTGGCGCTTCGCCGTGATCGAATCGACGGGGCAGAAGGCGCATCTGGCCGCGCAAATGGGCGAACGCCTACAACGCGATCTGACCGCCGACGGCCTACCCGTCGCCGTGATTCAGCAAGATGTGGCGCGGTCATACCAGCGCATCACATCCGCGCCGGTGGTGATCTTGCTATCCGCGACGATGGCCGACATGGACGCCTACCCCGACAAGCGACGGGCGGGGCATGAGATGACGATGGCGGTGCAAAGCGTGGCGATGGCCGGACAGAACATTCTGCTGGCCGCGCACGATGCCGGATTAGGCGCTTGTTGGATGTGTGCGCCGTTATTCTGCCCGGATGTCGTGCGCGACGCGCTGAGCCTGCCCGCCGACTGGTTGCCGCAAGGCATGTTAACGGTGGGCTATCCGGCGCAGGCGCGTAGTAAAACGCGCCGTCCGCTAGGCGATGTCACCATCTGGCGCTGAGAGCCGCCAGACAGATCACAGGAAGGACGCATTTTGACGTATCAAGGCCACATCGTTTTATTCGTCGGGGGCGTGGGCGGCGCGAAGCTAGCACACGGACTTTACCACACGCTAAAGCCGCAACAACTGACGATCATCGTCAACACCGGCGACGACTTCTGGCATTACGGCCTACGCATCTGCCCGGATGTAGATACGATCATGTACACGCTGGGCGGGCTGGTCAACCGCGCTCAGGGCTGGGGCGTGGCTGATGACACCTTCACCGCGTTTGAAACTTTGCGGCGCTATGGCGAAAGCCCGTGGTTCCGGCTGGGCGATCAGGATTTAGCCACCCACATGACGCGCACCGCACGCCTGCGGGAAGGCGCGACACTGACGCAAATCACCCGTGATCTTTCGGCAAGCGTTGGTATAAAGTGTGTTATCCTACCTATGACGGACTCCCCTGTTAGCACCATCGCCCATACACAAGCTCATGGCGATCTAGCATTTCAGGAGTATTTCGTCAAACATCGCTGGCAACCAGCGTTACGTAGCCTGTCGTTTGTGGGGATAGAAGACGCCCGCATCACGCCGGAAGTCAGCGAAGCGATCAGCCGCGCCGATGCGATCATCATCGGCCCGTCGAATCCGTGGCTATCCATCCAGCCGATTTTGCAAGTGCCCGGCCTGCGCGACTTGATCGGCGGGCGTGATGTGCCGCGCATCGCGGTGACGCCGTTGATCGGCGGGCGGGCGGTCAAAGGGCCGACGGCCAAGATCATGGCGGAGTTTGGCCTTGATGTATCGGTCAAAACGGTGGTTGAATACTACAGCGACCTGATTAACGGGTTCGCTTACGACGAGCGCGACGCCGCGCCAGAACTACCGACAGATGCGGCGCACATCCGATTGAACGCGCTGAATACCTTGATGGACGACGAACACGCACGCCAGCGATTAGCACACGACATCATCGCGTGGCTGGCGGATTGGAGTATGAAATGAGTACATGGGTCATTATCCCCGTCAAACCGTTGCGACTGGCGAAGAGCCGTCTGGCCGATATGCTATCGCCGGAAGACCGGCAGAAAGTCGCGGAGGCCATGTTCCGCCATGTGTTGGGCGTGGTCGGACAGGTGCGGCAGGTAGCCGGAACGCTGGTCATCAGCCGCGATAACTCCGCGCTAGCTCTGGCGCGGGAATACGGCGCAAAGACCATACAGGAAAGCGGCGCGCCGGAACTCAATACCGCGTTGATGCGGGCGACATCCGTCGTCGCCAGTTGGCGCTGTGATTCAATACTCATCCTCCCCGCAGATTTACCTCTCATCACCGCGCAGGACGTGATCGACATCATCGAGATGGGACGCAAGTCCCACCCCAGCGTGGTCATCGCCACAGACCGCGAGCGTGACGGCACCAATGCGCTGTACATCCAGCCGCCCGGCCTGATCCAATACGGTTACGGCGATAACAGCTTTCAGCGTCACGCGGTACTGGCACGCGACGCCGGCGCGGAAGTCAACGTGTATCAATCAGACCGCATGTTGCAAGACATCGACTTGCCCGAAGACCTTGAGAACTACACGCGCATCATTCAGCGCGGCAAACATCTAACGCCGTTGATGGAGGTTCTACAGCAAATACGCAACCGTGAGGTTTAGCGGTGACGACGCGGATCGGCTTGTATCTACAGGATAACATCCCGCTAAAGAGCGCGATCAAGTATGTGCAATACGCCGAGTCACGCGGGTTTTATGCTGTCTGGCAGGCCGAAAGCCGACTGGCGCGGGACGCCATCGTGCCGCTTGCCGCCTACGCCGCCCACACGTCGCGCATCTATCTCGGCACCGGCGTCACCAACATCTGGACGCGCAACGCCGCCACCCTTGCCAGCACATTCTACACACTGGACGATCTCGCGCCGGATCGTATCATCTGCGGGCTGGGCGTCTGGCACGAGCCGCTAGCCTCGAAAGTCGGTGTCAGCCGCGAAAAATACCTGATCGCCATGCGTGAGGTCGTCGCGGCGGTGCGCGGCCTGCTAGCGCGTGAGACGGTGACCATGCGCGGGCAATGGGTTAATCTGACCGATGTGCAGATCGACGCCGCGCACGGACGCCAGACGCCGCGCCATGTACCGGTATACATCGCCGCCACCGGCGCGAAGTTGATGGCGCTGGCCGGTGAAATCGCTGACGGCGTTCTACTCAACTATCTGGTCACGCCGGAGTACACCGCCGACGCGGTGCATCAGCTCGAAATCGGCGCGACACAGGGCGGGCGAACACTCGACCAGATCGAACGCCCGCAGTTGATCGTCTGCTCGGTGGATTCCCTGCGCGAGCGAGCGCTGGAACGGGCGCGGCCTATGGTGGCGCAATACATCCGGCAACAGCCGCTTGTGATGCGGGCGAACGGCGTCCGCGCTGATCTCATCGAGCGCATCGAGCAGGCGCTACCCGAAAGGCCATCCGCGCAACAGATCGAACAGGCCGCCCATCTAGTGCCCGATGAAGTCATTCAAGCGGTGACGGCTAGCGGCACGCCCGACGAATGTCGCGCCAAAATCCAGACCTACCTCGACGCGGGCGCAACCTATCCGGTACTATATCCGCTTAATCCTGATATTCATTCGTTCATTGACATTTTCGCTTATGGCTACTAACCGATTGATCCGCGCCCTGTGCCTGTTGATTCCGGCGCTGACTCTGGCGTTTTATCTCGGAACATCTATACAAATCAGCGGTGGCGATGTCGTCATGCCACTGGATGACGTATACATTCATTTTCAATATGCGCGGGGGATCGCAGAGGGCACGCCATACGTCTATAACGCCGGTTCGCCGCCTTCATCCGGCGCGACCAGCTTCTTATATCCGTTCGTGCTGGCCGGTGGCTATCTGGTCGGCTTTCGCGGGCTGGCATTGGGCATATGGGCGCTGATCGTCGGCGCGGTAATGCTGGGAATCAGTCTGCGCGTATTGATCGCGCTGTGGCGTGACGCGGGGATTCCGGCGGGCTGGGCGATACTCGGCGGCGTGCTATTCGCCACACACGGCGCGATGGCGTGGCACTTTCATAGCGGCATGGAAACCGGCGTCATCATCACCCTGACGCTGACCACCTTCGCCGCGCTGTGGTTCGGCGATATTCGCGCCATCGCGTTGAGCGCGGGCGCGCTGGCGTTGATGCGCCCGGAAGGTAGCATCATGGCGCTGATCGTCGTCGGCATTTACGCCGTCAAACTGTGGCGGGCAAAAGACCGGCGCGGCGATTGGCGCTGGCTGGCCGTCCCGTTGCTGGCGGTCATGACGCAACCGGCGGTCAACGCGCTGATAACCGGCAGTCTGTCAGCGTCCGGCAATCAAGCGAAATCCATACTCGGCGCGGTGCCTTTTTCGGCGCGGATCGCCTTCGAGCGCATCGCGGATAATCTCGGCCAGATGTGGCTGGGCTTCGCAGTGGATACGCAATTCATCGTCCCAGCGCTATCCTTGCTGGCGGTGATCGGCTGGCTGTGGCTGGTGCGGGCGCGTCCGGCGCTTGCGCTGATCGTGCTGGGCTGGTTTGTCGCCGTCAGTGGCGCTATCGCCACGCTAGACACCGCCTTCTGGCACTTCAAACGCTACCAGATGCCACTCTACGCGCTGATTTACCCGCTTGCCGGATTGGGCGGTTGGGCGCTGTGGCGCGGGCTGATGCGCTGGCACGGCAACCGTTATGTGTTGTGGCCGCGCTACCTGCTGGCCGCGTCAGTAGCGCTGACCATCCTCATGACGGCGCACAGCGCCGCCGAATTCTTGCGGCTGTATCGCGTCAATGTGGGGAACGTGGTCGCGCAACCGCTCCCGATGGCGCGATGGCTGAACGAACACACTGACCCCTCAGCCGTCATCGCGGTGCATGACGTGGGCATGATGCGCTATGTCGGTGAAAGACAGACGCTCGATATGGTCGGGCTAACCACCACCGGCGCGGCGGACTATTGGCGACACGGGCCCGGCGCTGTCGGTCAATTTCTACTGCGCGAACGTCCCGACTACATCGCCGCCTATACCACCGCACGCGGGCTGAATTATCTGGTAGAGACGCCGCTTTACGGTGAACGGCTGGCCGGATTCTATGCAGAATATGATCCGGCGGATAACGTCGCGCTCGGCGCGGAATTTCAGGGCATTTATCGCGTAGATTGGGCGACGCTCGACTCTGATCGGCGCGACCAGCCGGGACAGGCCAGCATCACGCCGCGCATCGCCCGCATCATCGCTGAAATAGACGTGGCCGATTTAGCCAGTGAAGCGGACGCCGGTTACACATGGCGCACATCGCCCGACCTGCCCGGCTTCATGACCGAGTTCTACACGCTGGACTATATCGCGTGTGATACGCCGCCGTGCCGCGTCACCGATGGCGGGCGACGCATCAACGAAGCGGAATCCTTCCGCTTTGAATTGCCGCCGGACGCTCACGGACGCGACCTGATTCTGATTACACGCCTGCATCCCGTCGAGCGCGGCAGGCTACACATCGCGGTAGACGGCCAGCCTCTCGCTACGCGCCACATCATCCAGCAGTCCGGCCAATGGCTGGAAGTCGCTACACGCATCCCGCCGACGAACTCCGCGACGCTGACCATCGACATCACACCGGAAGGCGGCGTCTACATGCCATATCATCACTGGCTGGTCATCGCCGCGCCGCCGGAGCAAGACGACAGCCCAGCCCGCGCCATATTTCAAGACGGCGGCTTTGATCTGCTGACCGCAGAAGCGATGATCGAAAACGGTCATCTGCGCGTCGATACCGCGTGGCGGGCGGGCGCGGATATACGCGGCGATTATAAGCTGTTCGTGCATCTATACGACGAAATCGACGCGCCACCCGTCGCGCAGATGGACGGCTATCTCGGCGCGGGCACACTGCCGCCCGCTAACTGGTTGGACGGCGTTATTTCCGGGCAGATTATGGTAGACTTAGAAGGTGTAGCGCGTGGGCGCTATATCGTCGGGATCGGCTTCTATGATCCGTTCACGTTTGAGCGCGTGGCGATTCAATCGGATGTATGGGCGGTAGACGCCGACAGGCTGTTAATCGGGGAGATTGAGATCGAATGATGGCAGACGATCACAAAGCCGTGATTGCCGCGTTAGCGGCAGTGGTTGACGCCGGAGAATCCGCCGCGCTCGCCACCGTCATCAGCACGGATGGCTCTCTGCCGCGCCACGCCGGAAGCAAAATGCTAGTCTATCCCGATGGGCGCATCGTCGGCACAGTGGGCGGCGGCGCGATGGAAGCTAAAGTTATCGAGAGCGCATTACAAGCCCTGCGCGATGGTGAAGCTAGCTTACAGACATACACGCTCAACAACCTGACCGACGGCGACCCGGGCATCTGTGGCGGCACCGCACAAATTTTCATCGAGCCGGTGTTGGGTGCGCCGCATCTATTGGTGATCGGCGCGGGGCATGTCGGCGTAGCGCTGGCACAGTTGGGCAAATGGGCGGGCTACTATGTGACGCTGTGCGATGATCGCGCTGAGTTCTGCAACCCCGAACACGCGCCCGACTGCGATGAATATGTGGTCTGCCCGCCGTCACAGGTAGCTGACTATGCGAATATTTCAGCGCGAACCAGCGTGGCGGCGGTCACTCGCGGTCTGCCCGTCGATATCGACCTTATCCCCGCCCTGCTCGCCACCGACGCCGCCTATATCGGCCTGATCGGTAGCCGGCGACGCTGGGCGCTGACCGTCCGCGATTTAGTGGCGGAGCGCGGCCTGACCGTCGATGATCTGGAACGTATCCGCGCCCCCATCGGGCTAGAGATCGAAGCGGAGACGCCGAAAGAAATCGCGGTCAGCATATTGGCGGAAATCATCATGGTGCGGCGTGGCGGTACCGGCCAACCAATGCGGTACAAACCGGAAGAAATGAGGCAAAAGAGCGCAAAATAGGGTTTTTATCTTGGTCAAAATATTGTGTGTTAGCGATACAGTTATGCCGCAGATGGAAAACGCGGCCAATTTACGCCGACGGTATAACGATGTTGATTGCATCGTTAGCTGTGGCGACATGCCGCCGGTCTATCTCGAATTCATGGTATCCGTGCTGAACGTGCCGTTGTATTACGTGCGCGGCAACCATGATGAGATTTACGACGAGAAGCCGCCCGGCGGCGATGATCTGCATAAACGCATCATCAACTTTCACGGGCTGACAATGGTCGGGCTGGAAGGCTCTATGCAGTACAATAACGGCACGGTGCAATATACCGAAAGCCAGATGCACCGCATGGTGATGGGCATGGGGCCGCAAATCCTATTACAGCGCACGATGGGCAGGCCGATTGACCTACTGATCGCGCATAGCCCGCCGCGTGGCATCCACGACGCCGACGACCTGCCCCACACCGGATTCAAGGCGCTTTTGCGCTTCATGGAATGGTACAAGCCGCGCTATATGCTACACGGCCACGTCCACACCTATGACCGACGCAAGCAGACGCGCACGCAATATCAAGACACCTGCATCATCAACGTCAACCCGATCACCGTATTAGAGATCGAACCGGCAAGCGGGACAAGCTGACAGAATACACGAACCAACCGCCCACAACGGGCGCTTTTTTAACCGACGATCTGGAGCAATGTACAGGCGTATGTGGCGAGAATATCACACCGTTTTATCGTTAGAACAGGCATTAGATTTACTGGACGAAAGCCGCGAACGCGCCCGCATCGTGGCCGGTGGCACCGACCTACTGCTGGAACTAGAACGCGGGGCGCGGCCTGATGTCGATGTGTTGATCGACGTATCGCGGGTGCCCGGCATGGCGGCCATCACCGCCGACGCCGACGGACGTATTCATCTGGGCGCGATGGTGACGCATAACGACATCGTAGGGAACGACCTCCTGCTAGAACGGGCGCTCCCGTTGGCGCAAGCCTGCTGGGAAGTCGGCGCGCCGCAAATCCGCAACCGCGCCACCATCGCCGGGAACCTCATCACCGCGTCACCGGCTAACGACACCATCCCGCCCCTGCTGGCAATGAACGCGAGCGTCACGCTGGAATCACGGAGCGGAGGCCGCCGCGTCGTACCGTTGGCCGAGTTTTACACCGGCTATCGCCGCCACGTCATGCGCCCTGATGAAATGCTGGTCTCCGTCGCGTTTGACGGCTTGACCGCCGAACAGCGCGGCGTATTCCTCAAGCTGGGGTTACGCTCCGCACAGGCGATTTCCGTGATTAATGTGGCCGTCGTGCTGACGCTAGACGGCCAGACGGTGCGCGATGCTCGTATCACGCTCGGCAGTGTCGCACCGACCATCATCCGCGCTCCGCAAGCTGAAGCGGCGTTGATCGGCCAGACGCTTGAACCGGCGATCATCGCCGACGCCGCCGCTATCGCCGCCGACACACCGACCCCGATGGACGATATACGCGGCACGGCGGCCTATCGCGTGGAGATGATCCGCGTGCTGGTCAAGCGGGCACTCAATGCGCTGGCCGATGATAGCGCCGCGCCCGCGTGGGAGCGTCCGGCGGCGATGCTATGGGGCGATCACAAAGGGCGCGGGACGACGACAACAGCCACCCACACCGCCGGAACACCGATCCAGACCACAATCAACGGCCAACCGGTGACGCTAGACGGCGGCCACGACAAAACATTGCTCGACTTCCTGCGCGAAGACGCCGGATTGCCCGGCACTAAAGAAGGCTGTGCGGAAGGTGAATGCGGCGCGTGTACCGTATTTCTGGACGGCGCGGCGGTGATGGCCTGCATGGTGCCCGCGCCCCGCGCTCATAATGCGGATGTGATTACCGTCGAAGGGCTGGCCGACTCCGATGAACTGCATCCGGTACAACAGGCGTTCATCGACAAAGGCGCGGTGCAATGCGGCTATTGCACGCCGGGATTCATCATGTCCGGCGCGAAACTGCTCGAAGAGCATCCGCAACCGACGCGGGCGCAGGCACTACAGAGCATCAGCGGCAATCTATGCCGGTGTACCGGCTACTATAGCATCATACAGGCGCTATTAGACGCCAACAAAGCGCCCGAAAACGGCGAATAATCAAATTTCATTACATTCATAGAATCAGGAGTAACACATCATGTCATCTGTCCAGAGAGATTATCAAAACCGCATGAGCAAGCGCAAAAGCATTACGAAGTGGTTGCCCGTGCTCGGCCTCCTGCTGGCGATAGCGATGGCGGCGCTGGCTTTCATACTCAGCGAGCCGGTGCATAGCTGGCTGTACGATAGCTTTTTCGCCGACAGTGAACGGTTACGCGGCATACAGGGCACGTCGGATAGCTTCGATCAAGAAATCGTGCAGTACGTCGTCGGCGGCGTGATGTTCTTCTTGTTCATGGTTTTCTTCGCCACGATCTACGCGCTTTTTGCGCCGAAACGCAAGATCAAAGTGAGCGAGAAGCAACTCAAGAAAGAGCGTGAAGAAAAACAAGCGGAAGTCCGCCGCGCCAAGAAGCGCCGCCAGCAACTCAACCGGAAGATGGCCGCCGAGCGCGAAAAGCGGGCACGCGAGGAGTGAGTGCGTCTTGCCGGACGACGGGCAAACGCGATTTAAACCCATCTTAATTCACGTCTGCTAATCTTGGCGCATTGACCGCAAGTAGTGACACGTTGGGGGGATTATGGACAGGACAGTACCACAGACCGGCAGTGAAGAGATCAAGCTGTACATGCGGACGTACTATTCGCTTCTACGCTCCAGTGAGGCGATACAGATCAGGACGCTAGAAGAGAGCCACATGGCGATGGAATCGCCGCTTCATGTCAAAGCACGCGAAGGCCAGCCGGACATCGCCGCATTGACTTACAGCAGTCTGCGCCTGCCGCCGATGATGGCCGATGTTAAGCAGATCGTCATCGGGCAGATCGAGCAATCGTTCATCGACGCGGGCTATAAGCGCATCCGCAAATGGCAACAGGTACACGCCCCCGGACGGCGGCGGCGCACACATTACAACGGCAAGCACACGCTAGCGGTGTTCATCGCCAGTCGCTCCGATATTGACGATCTCGTGCCCATCCTGACCGCGTATCAGATCGAATGGAACAAACTACACAAACTGCTACAAAGTGAAGTGGCGCGGCTTTTCCTGCGGCAGAATCAAGAGCGTGAGCATCCGCTCAGTGAATCCGAAGCGGATTTGCTGGCACAAATATTGAGCATCACCCTGAGCGAAGTCCGCCGCTTGCAGTTGATCTGGGCGCATGATTTCTTCGGCACGCTCCACAAGATCGCCGCCGATAAAAAGCACCTGTCGCTCAAGTCGCTGGCTTCATCCGCCGCCGCGTACCGCAAGGCCACCGCCTACTGGTGGGAGGAAATCAACGAGAAAGCGCTGGCGAACGGCATTAAAGCGGACGGACGTCCGGTGTATTTCGTGTCCAGCAATACGCACGCCATCCCCAACCTGTTGACCGGCTTCGCTTTGCGTCATAAGCAGGCGTTGATCGAATACATACAGGCCGAAGGTCATGAAACACTGATGGAGGAGTACACCGCCATCATCAACGAGCATAAGCAGACCAGCCTGAATAACTTCCTGTATTACGTGCTGAAGAAATATCTAGCGGATAATCCACAGGCCGAAGCCCAGCAAGCCGACGATGAGCAGAAAATCGGCGTGTATCGCGTGCCCAACGAAAGCGGCTTTCAGATCGCCGCGCAGGTCATCGAGGTTAAAAAATTGCGGCTTGATTGGATGGACGAGCGCTTATGCGGCGACGACCACGCCGCACATCTGGCGCATAGCGACGCGCTCATCATCAATATTGACTATCCGCTAGGGTTGGCGGCTTACGAAATCCTGAACCGCATCACCGAACGCATCGGGAGCTTGCAGGGCATGTATGTGATGGGCAAGGCGGCCACACTCAACGGGCGCGTCGGCGATGTGATGATCCCCAACTTGATACACGACGAACACTCGCAAAACACCTATCTATTCAGCAATTGCTTCGCCGCGCAGGATGTCGCGCCATACATGGCTTACGGCATGGTGCTGGACAATCAAAAGGCGATCAGCGTGCCGGGCACGTTCCTACAGAATACGCGCTATATGGGCGTTTTCTACCGCGAAGGCTACACCGACATCGAAATGGAAGGCGGGCCGTATCTATCCGCCGTCTACGAGGCGTTCCGCCCCAACCGTCACCCGCAGGACGAAATCGTAGACCTGCACGGCGTCCCGTTCGACATCGGCTTCGTGCATTATGCGTCGGATACACCGATGGGACGCGGCCACAATCTCGGCTCTAGCAACCTGAGTTATACCGGCGTTGATCCGACATACGCGGCCACCATCGCCATCTTGCGGCGCATCCTGCATCAAGAAGCGCGACGTGTACAGGCCGGCGAATCATCGACAGAAGTAGTCACCGCCTGAGATCGGGCGGCAGAAAAATCAAGAGGCGAAACACAATGCCAAAAGACAAGACCATACACATCGGCCAGAGCGTGAAGCGCATCGACGGGCGCGGCAAAGTGACCGGTCACACGCCATATCCGGGCGACATCGACATGCCCGGCCAGCTTTACATGAAAATGCGCTGGAGTGACCGCGCCTATGCTCGCGTCACACGGGTGGATACATCACGCGCCGCCGCCCTGCGCGGCGTGGTCGCGGTATTCACCGCCGCCGATGTGCCCGTCAACGAGTACGGCCTCATCACCAAAGACCAGCCGGTGATGTGCGGGCCGGGGAGCAGTCGGCCAGATGGCGACATCGTGCGCTGTTACATGGACGTGATCGCGGTGGTCGTCGCGGAGGATGCGCGGACGGCGGAGCACGCGGCGCAACTGATCGACGTGGACTATCAAGACCTGCCCGCCGTGTTCGACATGGAAGAAGCGATGCAACCGGACGCGCCGCAACTGCACGCCAACAACCCGCAGAATATCCTGTGTCATTGGCTGATCCGCAAGGGCGATGTCGCCGCCGCGTGGCAACGCGCCGATGTGATCGTCGAGGGCGAATACAGCACCGGCTATCAGGAACACGCCTACCTGCAACCGGAGGCCGGACTGGGCTATCTGGATGAAGAAGGCCGCATCACGGTGATCGTCGCCGGACAGTGGACGCATGAGGATTTATGGCAGATCACCCACGCGCTTGACCTCCCGGAAGAACGTGTGCGCGTCATCTATCCGGCCATCGGCGGCGCGTTCGGCGGGCGCGAAGATATGTCGGTGCAGATCGTGCTGGCGCTAGCCGTGATGAAACTCGGCAAGCCGATCAAGATCATGTGGAGCCGCGAGGAGTCCATCCAGTATCATCATAAGCGCCACCCGATGCGGATGTGGGCGAAATGGGGCGCGACGCGAGACGGGCGCGTGATCGCTGTAGAGGCGCGTGTCGTCGGCGATGCGGGCGCGTATGATTACACATCAACCAAAGTGCTAGCCAACGCCAACCTGATGATTACCGGCCCGTATGAGATCGAGAACGCGCATATTGATACCTACGGCGTTTATACCAACAATATCCCGTGCGGCGCGTTTCGTGGCTTCGGCGCACCGCAGGCCGCCGTCTGCGCGGAAGGCCAGATGAACAAACTGGCGCAGGCGCTAGGCATGGACGCGGTGGAAATCCGCCTGAAAAATAGCATCCGCGAAGGCAGTATCCTGTCCGTCGGCACGCCGCTTCCGCCCGGCGTCAGTATGCCGCAGGTCATCGAGGCGTGCGGGTTAGAAAGCTACTGGCAACAGGACGCGGACGGCCACATGATCCGCGCTACAGCGACCACACAACCGGCAAATCCGGCGCGGCGGCGTGGTGTCGGCTTCGCCTGTGGATTTAAGAACGTCGGGTACGCTTTCGGCTTCCCCGAGCATAGCTGGGCGGGCATCGAGCTACACGGCAAGGCACAGGTCGAGCGCGTGGTCGTGCGACAGGGCGCGGCGGATGTCGGGCAGGGTTCGCACACCGTCATCATGCAGATGGCGGCGGAGGCCGTCGGCGTGCCTCTGCACAAAGTTGAACTAGCGCCGACAGATACCGCCAACTCGGAATCATCCGGTAGCGCTTCCGCATCGCGCTTAACGTTCATGGCTGGCAATGCGCTACGCGGCGCGGCGCAGATCGCGCTCCAGAAATGGCACGACGAAGAACGGCCAGCCATCGGCGAATTCATGTATCGCCCACCCAAGACCACCTCATACGATCCGAAAACCGGCAAGAGCCAGCCGAATTTCGCCTATGGCTACGCGGCGCAAGCCGTCGAAGTCGAAGTCGATATTGAGACCGGCCACATCGCTATCGTCAAAGTCGTATCAGCCAACGATGTCGGCAAGGCGGTCAATCCGCAACAGGTCATCGGACAGGTTGAAGGCGCTATCGTACAGGCGCAAGGCTGGGTTCTCATGGAAAATCTGGTCAGCGTGGCGGGGCGCATCAAAAACCCGTATCTTTCGACCTATTTAATCCCCACCGCGCTCGACATCCCGACAGAGGTTAAATCGGTCATTCTGGAATACCCCGACCCTATCGGGCCGTGGGGGGCGCGGGGCGTGGCGGAGATGCCGTTCTTACCGCTTGGCCCGGCCATCTGCGCGGCGGTACACGATGCTACCGGCGTCTGGTTCGATCATCTGCCGCTAACGCCGGATCGCGTGGTGGCGCATTTGCGGGCGAACGGCGTCGGCGTCATATAGTCAACGAGCATCAGAGAGGGCGAGATGAAGCTGTACGAAGCGTTTAATATCGTGGCGGGCGATGTCGTCGCCTTTATCGGAGCGGGCGGCAAAACATCAACGCTACTCAATCTAGGGCACGAATTGGCCGAGATGGGCTGGCGGGTACTGGCGACGACCACCACCAGCATCGAAGAAGATCAACTCGGTTTGCTCCCGCGTGCCATCGCCCCCGACGCGGGCAGTGATGTCATCTCGCAGGCGCTATCCGAAAGCGGCTTTGTGTTTTTGTACGATAAAATAAAGGGTGGCGCGGTATACGGGCCACAACCGAGCTGGATTCCGCACCTGATGGACGCGGTAGACAGTGATGTGCTGTTGATCGAAGCGGACGCCGCCAACCGTTTACCCCTCAAAGCGCCCTTCTCGCACGAGCCGGTCATCCCACCGGAAACATCGCTAGTGATACAGGTGGCATCAATGGCCGCCATCGGTCAACCACTAGATGACGACCACATCTACAACGCACAGGCCATCATTGACCGCTACGGCTTCCCCAAAGGCGGGCGCATCCGTTCGCCGTGGCTGGCGCAAGTCATCCGCGATGAGACGCTCGGCTTGCGTAATGTGCCGGAAGGAGCGCGGACGGTGGCCTTCTTGAATCGCGTCGCGCCGCACATCAACACGCGGGCACGGGCGCGTTTGATCGCCCGTATCGCGCTACGCACCCAGCGCCTGCACAGCGTCGTCATCGGCTCAGATCGTGGCGCTGATCCGGTCTACGAAGTCCAGCGTCCGGTAGCGGCGGTCATCATGGCGGCGGGGCTATCAACGCGCATGGGACAGCCCAAAATCTTGATGCCGTGGGGTGATAAACCGACGATGATCGAGCATATCATCCAGCAACTACACGCCGCCCGCCTCGACGCGATCAATGTCGTCGTCGGCCACGAAGCGCGACAGGTCAAAGATGCCATCGCGCCGTATGGCGTGAACGCGGTATACAATCGCTCTTTCAAATCCGGCGAGATGCTATCATCGCTAAAAGTCGGCCTGCGGGCATTGCCCGACCACATCGCCGCCGCCATGCTCGTATTAGGCGATCAGCCCCAGCTACAGCCCAAGGTGCTGTATCAGTTGCTCAACACCTACGCGGAAAACACCGACCAGATCATCGTGCCCAGCTACCAGATGCGGCGCGGCCATCCGATCATCATCGGGCGGCGGCATTGGGGCGATATTTTCAACTTGCCGCGCAATGAATCGCCACGCACCTTCATGAATGCCCACGCCGATCACATCCGTTATGTCAATGTGGACAGTGATAGCATCCTGCGCGATGTGGACACGCCGCAGGATTACGCGCAGGAACGCTGGCGGGCTGGCTTGAAAAAGTAGCAACGCACCCCGTCATCAAACAGAGCGCCCATCCGCCAGATCATCAGACAGATAGCCGTGAATCAAAAAAACCCGACGGTTGTCGGGTTTCTGTGCCGAAGGTGGGAGTCGAACCCACACTCCCGTACGGGAACTACGCCCTGAACGTAGCGCGTCTGCCTATTCCGCCACTTCGGCGAGTGTGGAATACGCTAGCATTGTAGCGTATCCAAGCGGCTTGTCAAGGCACAACAAGCCGCGAAAATATCGGAATTATTCGTCGTCGTCGTCGAATTCTTCTTCTTCGACGCTCGCCGTGTCAGGTATGATGATCTCGCCGGATTCATCCAGCTCGAAGCCAGCGTCCAGCATCTCCTGACGACGCGCCGCCGCGCTCTGCGCGATACGTGCCAGCGTTTCCGCCGGATCATCGAGGATGGTGATATGTTCACCAAGATCGAGGTCGCCGACGCTGATCGAATCGCCGATTTTCTCCAGTGACGAAATATCGACTTCCACAATGTTAATCAGCTTGCTCGGTAGGCTTTCGACGTTGACGCTGTTGACGCCGGTCATCAAGATGCCCTTGCCCGAAGTCACCGCCGGACTCTCGCCGATCAATTGCACCGGCACCGCCGTCGCGATTTTGCTATCTTCGTCGATGGCGAAGAAATCTACGTGCAGGATGAACCCTTTGATCGGATTGCGCTGAACTTCACGCGCCAGCACTTTAATCGTGCGGCCTTCCATGTTCATGTCGATGATGTTCGTACCGCCCGCGTTCATCAGCGCGATCTCTAGCTTGCGATACGGCACCTGTAAATTGACCGGCTGAATCTTCGGCCCGTAAACAGTCACCGGTACCAGCCCATCATTCCGCAATTGCTTGACTTTTTTCCCGACGACGGTACGATTTTCCGCCTCGATGACAAAATCGCTCACTGTGATTTGCTCCTTAAAATGAAGATGAAGACACCGCGCATCACGCGGATAATCGTTTATTAGAATGTGGTCATTCTACGGGAAGGCGCGATTATCCGTCAATGGCAAAAAGAAAGGCGCTTACTCCGCATAAGCGCCGATACATAGCGGGTAACGGGACTCGAACCCGTGACATTTTGCTTGGGAAGCAAACGCTCTACCAACTGAGCTACACCCGCAAACACCTGAATTTTATGCCGCATCCGCCGTTTCGTCAAGGTTACGTTTGCTGATTTTAGATCATGCTTTCTATCGGGCGGTAGCCGCGCCCAGTCCATCACTGGACGCCGCCACCAACACCCGCATACCGCTTAAACCTAAATCCATGATCGCCTCGCCTCCTCACTTATCGCGTACTCGAATATCAGCCGCCGAATATCAAGCGCGGCAGTTCACGCGGGCCGGGCATCTTGCCACTGAGCAAGGTCTGTACACGGAACAAGCGCCCCGCCATCCATAACATGCCCAGCGTCGAGACAGACAGTATAGCGATGATGACCACATGCTCCAAAATCGAAATGTCCGTGATCGACGCTCGCATAATCATCGCTATCGGTGCAGTCAATGGAAAGACACTGAAGCCCATCGCCATCAAGCCGTTCGGATCGTTGACAAACTGCGTGGTGAAGATATACGGCAGGATAATCAGGATGATGAACACCGACAGCACGCTGGAGCCTTCGCTGAGCGAAGTCGATACCGCGCCAATCGCCCCGAAGATCGCCGAATACAGCAAATACCCCAGCAGATAGTAGATGATGCCGACGAACCATAGATGCGTCGGAACACTCAGACCATCCAGAAAGACGCCGGTATCCGTCGCCATGCTCGCGCCCAGCACCAGCGCCGACACGTACACGACGACCACCAGCAACCCCAACACGCCCAGCGCTATAATCTTACCGGCCAGCAATTGCGTAGGCCGCACCGCCGCAATCAACAACTCGATCAAGCGTGACGACTTCTCCTCGATGACGCTCTGCATCAGATAGCCGTTCGTACTGAACACCGTGAAGACCAGCAACAGGCCGCTAATGTTGACCAGCGTCATTTGTTGCGCTTCATCGTTAACCGGACGGTCATTCTCGCCGACTTCCTCAAGGCTGAACTGGATGCGCTCGAAGCTCATCGGCGTGGCGACGCGGCTCAGCGTCTCCATCGACAGGCCGTTATCCAGTACCTGACTATAGAATAGCTGGCGCATCGGCGTGCGGGTGATTAACACCAGCGAGAACGTCGGCGCGTAGAACTCGATTTCCGCGCTATCGAAGTAATCCGGCGGGATGACGAAGTACACATCAATCTCACCCGCGTCGAGCGCTTCGCGTGCCGCCTCTGACGTGTCAAAGCGACGCAAATTATCCTCCGCGAGTTGGCCGGGCGTTTCGAACGCGCCGGTTTGATCGACATAACCGGCGACCTGCACTTCCATCATGTCGAATTCAATATCCTCTAATCCGCTAAACGGTTCGCCACCCGTCGTCTGCATGATGAAGAATAGGATTGCCAGACCGATGACCGGCACGCCGAATAACGTGAATAAAAAGCCTTTGCGTCGCGCATTCTGTTTCAATTCATACATGAACACGACGCGCATATTTCTACCAAACACCGCATTTCCCCTTTCGTGATCGGACAGATAGCGCTCATCAACTCGATGCGCGATTGAGCATGACGTTAAACAGTCGCAGAGGGGTGATCTTCACACCATACAGCAGAAGCCCCCAACGGAAGATGCGCCCGGCCAGCCATGCGGTGATGATCGTGGTGATCGTCAGCAAGACACCACCCAGCACGATTTGCCACACCGGCACCATACCAACCCCCATACGTAGCATCATCGAAAGCGGCGACGTTAGCGGGAAGATCGAGATGAACGTCACATACGCCCCATTCGGCGCTTCAAAGAAAGTGGTCAACGAGAAGAGCGGCACAAAGTAAAACGGCACCATGAAAATCAGCACGAACATATTGCTCTGCTGTTCATTGCCGACCAGCACACCAACCGCCGCCAACGCACTCGCCAGCAGGAAGTATCCCAGCGTGAAGTAGATCAACCCGACGAAGATTAAATCGATGGGCAGATCGGCAATCGAAAAGCCCGACAGCAAGCCGACAAACGGCGCGAGCAACAGCACGACCAGTATCAACACCATCCACACCGTAAACTGCAACAATCCCAATCCGCCCAGCCCGACGACCTTCCCCAGCAATAACTCGATGGGCTTGATCGTCGTCACCAGAATCTCGATGATGCGATTCTGCTTCTCTTCGACAAGGCCGGTCATCAAAAACTGGCTATTGGTCTGTGCGGACATGAAGAAGATGATGCCCAGCGCCATCGGGAACAGGAACAGCAAGACCGGAAATTCGCCGTCGAACTCGCGCCCGCTATCCAACAACGTGACGCGCATCTCCTCCACCGGATTGCCCAGCAACGGGATAAACGCCGGATCAACACCGGCACGCTCGCCCAGATGTGACGACACAAGCCGATTCAACGCCCAATCTACGCTATTGGGGATGTCACCAAGGCTGAAGCGCTGAACAATGCCGCCCTGCTCGTAATCCGCCGGTATGACGTAATAGGCGTCGATCTCACCCGCTTCTAGTTCCGCTTCCGCCGCGTCCGCGTCCGCGAATGGGCGGAATGTGTATGTCCGGCTTTCGTCGTCGTCAATCTCTACCGTGTCGGTCAACGTCTCACCGGAAAGTATCGCGCTTTGATCGACATAACCGAAAACGTTGTTCAGGTCAGGCGACGCGCCACCGCCAGTTTCGATCAAGAAGATGACAAACCATATCGCAAAGATGAATAGCGGCGTCCCGAAAGCGGAAAAAAGAAACGACGGCTTGCGTAGATTGTAGCGAAACTCACGTCCGGCTACTTTCCAGATATTAGCCAACATGCGCCGCCTCCTCCCGTTGTTCGCGCTCGATGTCTTCGGGATGCTCACCGGCGGACGCGATGAACACATCGCTCAGACTGGGCAACGCGACCTCAAAGCGGTCAATACGATGCACCGCCGAGCTAGCAATGGCCGACATCACATCATCGGCGGAGGCGTCATCGCGCAGATAGAGCAATGTCCCATCACGGCTGTTATTATCCTTGCGCACGCGCACCACGCCCGGCAAAGTTGACCAGTCGCCCTCTCCTTCGACGACGACGGCGTGTTCGGCGTACTGACGGCGCACATCGGCCACATCACCATATAGCACGCGCCGACCACGATTAATCATCATCAGGCGATCCGCCATCTCCTCCACCTGATGCATCTGGTGGGTACTCATGATGATCGCCGTGCCCTGATCGCGCAGTTCAAGTAACATCTCTTTTATCAAGCGCGTATTGACCGGATCAAGACCGGAGAACGGCTCGTCAACGATGATGATACGCGGCTCATGCAGAATCGTGACCGCGAATTGCACTTTTTGTTGCATCCCCTTGCTGAACTCTTTGACCTTCTGCTCAGCATTTTCGGCCAGTTCCAGCTTCTCAAGCAACGCCATGCTACGCTCACGCGCCGCCTTCGCGCTCAATCCGCGCAACGTACCCAGATACACCATGACATCAATCACCTTAACATCACGGTACAGGCCGCGCTCTTCGGGTAGATAGCCGATGATGTCCTTCGCCTTGTCGCTGATCTTCTCCCCCATGATGTAAATTTTGCCGGAGTCGGGGCGGATGATGTCGAGTATCATCCGGATGGTGGTTGATTTACCGGCGCCGTTTGGCCCCAACATGGCGAAGACTTCCCCACCCTGCACATCAAATGTCACGTTGTCCACTGCGCGGAATTCGCCGTAATTCTTGGTCACATCTTCAACAGAAATAAGCGTCTGCATCTGGTCTTTTCCCTCTCGTATATCGTCCGAATACGTCGGTTTAGTCGGCTTTCGCCCGACGATGAATTATACGTCAAAGTCGGCTGTGAAGTTGTCAGGATGCCCAATCATTAGGGGTTATGGCAACATATCGGGCGGGCACACATCTATTTATGGCACAGCGCAACGTCTTACGCCTCCCCCATCCGGCGGATAAACGACAGCAGACGCGAAAAACCGCCAGCGATGGACGCGGGCGGCGCGAAGATTTCTGAATTGTGTGGCTTACGATCTGGCGTTAACGCTGTGTCGGGAAGCCCTGCGCGACCCAATCAATGATGCCGCCCATATCGTAGACCGCCGTATATCCGGCGCGGTGCAGAATACGCATCGCATCCTGACTGCGGTTTCCGCTACGGCAATATAGCACTATCGGCTGATCTTGCGGCAGTTCGTTCAGGCGACGGGATAAGTCCTGCACCGCGATATTGACCGCGCCGGAGATGTGGCCTTCGGCGAATTCTTGCGGCGTCCGCACATCTAACAGTAGATGTTGCACCCCGTCAAATTCCGATTGATAGGATGTGGGAGAGATCAAACCGCCCGCTTCGGCCTGTGCGACATCAGCAGTCCGTCCCTGTGCGGAATCGCCACCACAGGCGGCGACAATCGGTAACAACGCCATGAACAACAGTGCGGCGATTTTCTTTGTCATGTTTCAGCCTTATGTCTTTTCATTCGCTTACATCGTGGAGTATATCATAATACGGGATGCGTCCGAAGTGATACGCCGAAATCCTGTGATGAACCATTAGCCCGCGTTAATGACTGTGCTATACTGGCCGGTAAAAATTCAGCATAAGTGATGAAGGATGACGTTTGATGATAGTTGTGTTTCGTTGGTTGATGATTCTGGCGTTACTCGTCCCGCTAGGGCTATCGACGGTTAGTGCCGCCGAAAGCGATGATGAGGACGGTCTGTTCTGGTGGAATGATCGTGTATTCTACGAAATATTCGTGCGGAGCTTCTACGATAGCACCGGCGACGGCATCGGCGATCTACAGGGCATCATCGAAAAGATGGATTATCTGCAAGAGTTGGGAATCGGCGGTATCTGGCTGATGCCGATCTCGCCCTCACCCAGCTATCACGGGTATGACGTGATCGACTACCGCGACATTAACCCCGACTACGGCACGATGGAAGATTTCCGAGCATTGCTAGAAGCGGCGGAAGCGCACGACATCGCCATCATCATTGATCTGGTGGTCAACCATAGCTCGGTACAGCACCCATGGTTTATCGCTTCGGCAGATGACCCCGACGGCGAATTCGGCGATTGGTACATCTGGGAAGAAGAAGACCCCGGCTTTCGCGGCCCGGATAATCAAGTCGTATGGCATCAACGCGGCGGGCGCTATTATTACGGCGTATTCTGGGGTGGGATGCCGGATTTGAACTATCGCAATCCGGATGTCACCGCCGAGATGCACGACATCGCCCGCTTCTGGCTGGAAGATGTCGGTGTGGCTGGCTTCCGGCTGGACGCGATCAAGCACATCATCATAGAAGGGCGCAATCAGGAAAATACACCGGCCACCCGCGCATGGTTGACGGACTTCCGCGCCTTCGTCAATGACGTGAATCCCGACGCCCTGCTCGTCGGGGAGGTGTGGAGTAGTAGCATCATGGCCGCGCCGTACACCGGGACCGGCGTTGACATCGTGTTCGAGTTCGATCTGGCTGACGCGATCATCCGGGCGGCCAGCTTCGGCGTCGCCAGCACGCTGGTCAACCAGATGAATACCATCCTCAGCCTGTACCCCGATCAACAATACGCGACGTTCATCACCAACCACGATCAAAACCGTGTAATGAGCCAGCTACGGGGCGATTTCCAAGCGGCGAAAGTGGCGGCCAATATCCTGCTGACGTTGCCCGGCGTGCCCTTCGTTTACTACGGTGAGGAAATCGGCATGACCGGCACCAAGCCCGACCCCGAAATCCGCACGCCGATGCAATGGGACGGCGATTTACCCAACGTCGGCTTCACCACCGGCACGCCATGGTCAGCGATTAACGACGATTGGGCGGACGGCGTGACCGTCGCGGTACAGGACGCCGACCCCGACAGCCTGCTGAATCACTACCGCGAGATGATCGCGCTACGCAACGCGACGCCAGCTTTACGGCGCGGGTCATACGTTCCGGTGACATCCGGCGCGGGCACGGTGTTCAGCTTCCTGCGCGACGCGGACGAACAAACGGTGCTGGTGGTGTTGAACCTGCGCGACCGTGAAATCGACAATTACGGCCTGACGCTAGCGGCGGATAGCTTGCCGGAAGGCGCGACACTGCGCTTGATCTACGGCGAAGTCGATGAAGCCATCGCCCAGCCGGACTTAGCAGACGGTGGATTCGAGGATTATAAGCCGGTGGAGACATTGCCGCCGATGGCGGTGCTGATCTTCGAGATAGAATGACGCGCTAGCATGGCGCGAGTTGGGACAAACGCGAAAGGGCGGCCTGCATCGAAACGCAGACCGCCCTTTTTAGTATATCGAGACTAACCGACTGTTACGCCCATGTGATGAGGTTGGGCTGGAACGGCGTCGGCAACAGGTCATGTTTGGGGATCACGCGGACGGATAGCCCCTTGTCGCCGGTTTCGCTGAGGGTGACTTTCGCTTTGAACGTATACACCCCACCGCTATCATCAGACGCCACCGCCATATCTACCGATTGGCCGACATCGCCGCGAATATGACCGCGTGTGTCTAGCTGACCATAGTACAGTTGCACGGTCACGTCATCCGGCGTCAGGTCGCCGAGACGTACCGACGCCTCAACGGGCACATCGCCACCTGTGGACACTTTAGCCGCGCCCACGTCTACGGATTCCACCGCTACATTACGCCACAACGCATCAAGGCTGATGCGCCATGCGGCGTAGTCCAGCGCGGTCTGGCCGTTTGGCTCGCCCATACGCTTGACGCGCTCGTGCATCGGCAGGTAGTAGTCTTCGGCGTATTGCTGTACCATGCGGCGCGTGTTGAAGAACGGCGCGAGTTTCTGCATGGACGCCTTGACCTTGTTAATCCATTCGCGGGGCAAGCCATCGCGGGAGCGCCCGTAGAACGTCGGCACGATGTCCTGTTCCAGCACGTTGTATAGCGCTTCGGCCTCTATTGCATCCTGATGCGCCCAATTATCCTCTTCGTACTCTTCGCCGTTACCAATCGCCCAGCCGACATCGGGCGAGTAAGCCTCCGCCCACCAGCCATCGAGAATACTGCAATTCAGGCCACCGTTATAGATGACCTTCATGCCACTGGTACCACTGGCCTCTTTGGGGCGACGCGGGTTATTGAGCCAGATGTCCACGCCCTGCACCATATAGCGCCCGATGAGCATGTCGTAATTCTCTAGGAACACGATGCGGTTACGGAATTGCGGCAGACGCGAGACGTGGACGATCTCTTTGATGAGCGCCTTACCGCCTTCGTCGTGCGGGTGCGCCTTGCCCGCGAAGATGATCTGCACGGGGCGCTCCGGATCATTCAGCAGGCGATCCAGCCGGTCAAGGTCACGCATGAGCAGAGTCGCCCGCTTGTAGGTGGCGAAGCGACGGGCGAAACCGATGGTCAACGTGTCGGGGTTCAACACTTCGTCAGCCCCTTCGATTTCCATCTGCGACAGGCCACGACGCACGAATTGATCGCGAAGGCGTTCCCGCGTGAAGGCGACCAGACGCTCACGACGGCGTTCATGCGTGCGCCATAGCTCCGCCGGTGGGATTTCCTCAACATCCTTCCAGATTTCGGGGTTGCTCTCGTCGGTGCGCCACGCCGGATTCAGGTAGCGATCAAACAGGCTTTGCATATCGCCACTGACCCAGCTCATCATGTGGATGCCGTTGGTGATGGCCTGAATCGGGATTTCGTTTTCCGGCAATTCGGGATAGACCCAGTGCCACATCTGGCGCGAGACTTGCCCGTGTAATTGCGCCACACCGTTTGAATTCGACGACAGATTGACGGCAAGCACCGGCATAGAAAATAGCTCGTAATCGCCCATATCTTCACGGCCTAAGTTGATGAATTGCTCACGGGTGAGGCCGATTTGCGCGAAATAGTCGGTGAAGTGTTCGTCAATCAGATCAAAGCCGAAGCGCTCCAGCCCCGCCGGTACCGGCGTGTGGGTGGTGAACAGGTTATGCGCCCGGCTGACTTCGCGTGCTTGATCGAACGTCAGGCCGTGCTCGTCCATCAACTGACGGATGCGTTCTAGCGCGAGAAACGCGCTATGGCCTTCGTTCATATGGCAGATGGTCGGACGCAAGCCCAGCGCATCCAGCGCCCGGATGCCACCGATACCCATGATGATCTCCTGACGGATGCGCGTGCGACGATCCCCGCCATACAAGCGGTCAGTCAGGTTGCGGTCTTCTTCTAGCTCGTTTTCCGGCAGGTTGCTATCCAGCAGATACAGCGCGACGCGCCCGACCTGCACCTTCCAGATTTGCACCAGTATTTCGCGTCCGGGCATTGGCACGCTGATCTTGATCGGCTGGCCGTCTTTATCGCGTTGGAGCGTGACGGGCAAATTGCCGTAATCGTTGATCGGATAGCTCTCTTGCTGATAGCCGTCCGCGTTGAGGTACTGCTGGAAATAGCCTTCTTGATACAGCAGGCCGACGGCGACCAGAGGCAGGCCGAGATCGCTGGCGCTCTTGAGGTGATCGCCACTGAGGATGCCCAGACCGCCGGAATAATTCGCCAGACATTCGGTGATGCCGAACTCGGTGGAGAAGTAGGCGATGATCGGGCGTTCCTTGCCGTTATAGGTCTTGTCGTACCATGTATCTTTACTGCTCATGTAAGCGTCGAAGCTATCCAGCGCCCGTTGATAATGCGCCATGAAAGACGGATCGTTTTGCGCTTCGTTGAAGCGCTCTTGACTGACCAGCCCCAGCATCCACGAAGGATTGCGTCCGGTCTCAATCCATAAGTCGGTATCCAGACGACGAAATAGCATGATCGTCTCGAAATCCCAGGCCCAGCGCAGATTGCTCGCCAGCTCTTCCAGCCGTTTGAGTTTACGCGGGATTTTCGGTACTACATTGACGGTTGCTACAGGTTTAACCATCAAAGAAACTCCTATTGTTTATTTTGCCATTGTCACTTGTTCAAGTGATACATCCTAGCATAGCGTGAAAAATTATGCGTTACCAGTTTAACATGACAAATGGCACGCTAAACACCGATAATTAGGCAAATAACACAAAAAAACGCCGCGTAAAACAGGACAGATGTAAATTGTGGCGGGTGATGCGCTGTGATAGAATGCGAATCAAAATGTGTAGATGACACGCAGGGAGATCGTCAGCATGTTGAAAAAACAAGCATTGCAAAAAGGCAAGGTTATCAAGGTCAAGTTCGAGACACAACCGCTACCGGACGCCAGCACGGTGTTTCTGGTGGGGGATTTCAATGACTGGAGCGAGACATCGCACCCAATGAAGCAACGCAAGACCGACAAGTGCTTCGCTATTGATGTGAAGCTGGAGCCGGGTCGCGAATATCAGTTCCGCTATCTGGTTGATGGCGAATGGCATAACGATTGGTCAGCCGACCAGTACGTGCAGAACGAGTTCGGCGGCGATAATTCCGTCGTCATCACCTAGAACCGGAGACGGAACCGGAAAAGATGGGGCGCGGTGCGTCGTCGTGGTTTGTTGCGGCGGCGCATCGCGTTTTTTTTCGCGCAACAACAGGCGAAGGATGCGCGGGAACGCGCAACAACGCGCAACAAACCGAACGAATCAAGACCAGAACGAAAGCATGAAGCACCGTGCCCGCTTATGCCCGATGATACGGGATTTGCTGGTCGGCGGGCGGGGCGTATGTTCAGCCAGAGTGACCGCGCAGTACGCGGCCACATCATTCAGGTTTTAGATCACGCCTTGCGCGGCCTCTTGCCGACCAGATGCGTACCATCGGGCACGGTCTTGTTGGCGAATTGCTCGAAGTGGGCGGCGGTCAGGTCAACGTCGAGGATGCACCCGCCGCCGATCACATAGCCGGACGGCACATGCGTATTCTTGCCGACACAGGTGATACCAACCGCGCCATCACCCACCCGCGCCTGTGTGCCGATCACCGCGATTTTATCGACGATACAGCGATCAACCGTCGCACCGGCTTCGATGTAGGCATCATTGAGGACGACGGAATCGCGGACAACCGCGCCGGGCCCGACATAGACGCCGGGTGATAGCACCGAGTTTTCGACTACCGCGCCATCCGCGATGATCGCGCCATCGGTGATTAGACTGCCTTTGATCTGCGCGGTGGCCTGCACGCGCACCGGCGGGCGTTCCTCACTGCGGGTATGAATGATCCATGTGCGGTCATTGAGATTGAGCGAAGGCGGTTGGGCGAGCAAATCCATGTGCGCGTCCCAGTAGGCTTCTACCGTGCCGACATCAATCCAGTAGCCGCCATACGGATAAGCGAACACGCGCCGCCCGTCCGCGACCATCATCGGGACGATACTCCGCCCGAAATCCTTCGGCGAATCCGGCACTTGCTGGTCAAGCGCGATGTAATGCTCTAGCGCGGCGTAGTCAAAGACGTAGACGCCCATGCTGGCTAGATTGCCGGGCGGATTGGCTGGCTTCTCCACGAAATCTTTGACGCGGTAGCTGTCGTCAACATCGAGGATACCGAAACGGTTGGCATCTTCCATCGGCACGCGGATGGTGCAGACGGTGACTTCCGCTTGATTTTCGCGGTGGAACTGAATCAGCACGTCGTAGTCCATCTCGTAGATGTGATCGCCGGATAGTACCAGCACGTATTCGGGGCGGCCATGCCGCACGAAGTTCATGTTCTGCGATACGGCGTCCGCCGTGCCCGCGTACCAGTCGGTGTCGTATTGGCCTTTATACGGCTGGAGGATTTGCACGCCGCCGGTGAAACTGCGGTCTAAATCCCACGGGCGGCCTTTGCCGATGTGATCCATGAGGCTGTGCGGGCGGTACTGGGTGAGGATCAGCACGTCGAAAATATTGGAATTGACGCAGTTGCTGAGCGTGAAGTCGATGATGCGATATTTACCGCCGAATGGCACGGCGGGTTTTGCGCGTTTCTTGGTCAAGATTTCCAGACGTGTGCCCTCACCACCGGCGAGGATAATCGCTTTTACTTTCATGTTTAATTGTCCCTCTTTCTCTGGACGGCTTTTTGATACAGGGCGGTATACTGCCCTGCGCTATTCTTCCAGCTAAAATCGCGTTGCATAGCGCGACGTTGTAGCGCGATCCATGCGTCGCGGCGTTCATGGAATGTGCGCAATGCCCAGCGCAATGTACCCAGCACCGCCGCCGATTCTTCCCATTGAAAGACAAAGCCGGTGCCGGTTTCGCCGTCGGCGTCATCATAATTATCTACCGTATCGGCCAATCCGCCGGTCTCGCGCACGATGGGCAATGCGCCGTAACGCATCGCCACCATCTGACCGATGCCGCACGGCTCGAAATGGCTGGGCATCAGAAAGACATCGCTACCGCCGTAGATGTGCTGGGCGGTGGCGGCGTCGTATCCGACGTAGACCCGCGCCTTCCAGTTTAGCATATCATTGAGGCGCGAAAACTCGGACTCGATGTGCGGATCGCCCGCGCCGAGAACGATCAACTGCGCGTTGTATCCGGCGAGGAACGTCCACAACGCGGGAAGCGCCATGCCGAAGCCTTTCTGCGATGCTAGACGGCTGACCACGCCGATGATGAGCGCATCGTCGTTCTGTGGCAGTCCGGCCAGTTGTTGCAGATGTCGCTTATTGGCGATGCGGCGCTCGGTGAAATTGGTGGCGTCGAAATTGGCGGCTAATTCGGAGTCAGTGGCCGGATTCCATAGCTCGGTGTCGATGCCGTTGAGGATGCCGTACAGATCGGCATGGCGAACTTTGATCAGTTCTTGAAGCCCTTCGCCGCGATACGGGTATTGGATTTCTTCGGCGTAGCGCGGGCTGACGGTGGTCACGATGTCGCTGTAGGCGGTAGCTATCGCCATGATGTTGTCGGTGAGGCCGTGCGCGTTGAGGAACGGATGCGAGCGCGTCGGGATGCCGGACGACCACAGATAGCCGCCGGTGCGATCTCCCTGATAAGCTAGATTGTGGATACTGAGTAGACTGGCGACACGTCCCCAGCGCGGATCGGGCGATTCGGACATCAAGAACGGGATCAGGCCGGTGTGCCAGTCGTTGACGTGCAGGACATCAGGGAACCAGTCGAGGCGCTCGGCGATGGCTTCTACCGCGCCCATGACGATCTGGTTGAAGAAGATGAAGCGCGGCACGTCCCAATCCCAGTCGGTGTAGACGCTGGCTTCATCGCCGAAGTACGGCCACGCTTGCACGAAGTAATACGGCACGCCTTCATGGACGGTGGTATAGATACGCACGTCGGCGGTGCCGGTGTGTAGCGGTAGCTGGAAGGTCATCAGGTGGCTGATGTTGTAACGATGATGCGGGATGAAGCCGTAGCCCGGCACGATCACGCGGGCGTCGATGTTTTCATCACGGCGTAGCGCTTTGGGCAGAGAGCCGACCACATCGGCTAAACCGCCAACTTTCGCAAACGGGACGGCCTCTGCGCTGACGAAAAGAACTTTCAAGTAGCCCCCCTCTGAAGGTGTGGCGGATCACCCAACATCGGGCGATCCGCGAAAATCGTCTATCGTTTTAGCGTATGAACCAGCGCGGATCAATGTCCGGGAACACTTTGTCCAGTTCAAACAACTCATGCGCCAGCGCGACATCGGGCGTGCCGGCGTCCAGACTATCGGCCAGCTTGTTGAAGCGCTCCAGATGCTGGCTGTAACGCTGGATGGCGTATTCCCGCGCCTGTCCGGTGGTGACGAGGAACGGCCAATCGGAACTCTGCAACAGCAGAACTTCGCGGGCGGCCTGCTTAAGAACGGTGACTTCCGATTCGCCGGAATCGGCGTAACGGCGGGCGAGGTTCTCCATGCGCTCTTCGGCCTCATGGATGGGCGCCCACATCCAGCCGGTCTCGCCGTTGCTCCATGTGAAATGATTGCCACCGGCACCCCATGAGCTTTCGGGGATGTGGAGAACCCGTCCGGGCGGGTTCTGCTCGACGTATTCGCTGGCGGTGGTCAATTCCACGTCGGGATTTTGCGCCAGATGCCGCAGAACTTTGCCGAGCCATTGCACGCCTTCAAACCACCAGTGGCCGAATAGTTCGGTGTCGTAGTTGGAGGCGATGAGGCCGGGTTCGTCGTTTTCGTTGTAGTATTCGCGCAGTAGATCGCCGACGAGATGGGCGAAATGCTCGGCGTGTTGTTCGACTTTATAGGCCGCCCATTCGGGATGATAGTAGTCTTTGTGCGCGAGATCGGTCTTCGCGCCGGTGACGCGCCAGTATTGTAGGCCACTGGTACCGGCCTTCTTGTGGAATTCACGATAATCGAAGTCGCCGGGATAGCCCCAGTCGGCGCTCCATACTTGCTGGCCGGTGCGGTTGTTGCGCCCGATGACGGCGACGCCGGAATGCGCCTCCGCGTCCGGTCCTTGCACCGTCTCGCTGACGTAATAGGGCTGGTAGGTGGTCACGTCGCGCTTGGGTGTGATGTATTGCGGTGAGGCCGGTATGACGTAACGGCGCTTGATGTCACCGTATGGGCCGATCACATCGCCCGCCGCCACGCCGACGGGTTGCCCGCCGGTGATGGTGTGCGTCTCGCTGAAGAACACTTTGAGGTCGTTTTCCGCCAGAAACGTCTCGATGCCGGGTCGTGTCTGGCCGTCGGCGTCCACGTATGCCGGACGGTAGGCGCATTCCGGTAGCCAGATGCCACGCGGCGCTCTGCCGAACATGCGCTCATAGCTGGCGATGCCGGTTCGCAATTGCGCCTGAATGGTGCTATCACGCGAAAGCAAGGGCAGATAGCCGTGCGTGGCGGCGCTGGTGGTGATTTCGATGTAGCCTTCGTCCTGTAGCTGACGGAATGCGCCGATGATGTCGCGGTTGAAGCGCTCGTCAAAAGCGCGTTTGACGCTCTCGTACCAGTTTTTGTACCATTCGGCGAGATAGCGCAGATGCTCGTCGTGGGTGGAAAGTGTGCGGACGGATTTTGTCGTCACCGCCTCATCTTCCGGTACTTCGTCCACCGAAGCATCCGGTTCACCGCCAAAGTAGGCCATATCGCGCACGGCTGAGGCGATGCGGTCATCAAGATACTGGTCGAAATGATCGAGAACCAGTTCATCGGCTAATTGTTCCGCTAAAATCGGCGTGATACCAATTGTCAACTTGAACTTCACGCCGTCTTCTTTCAGGTCATAGAGTGTTTGTAACAGGGGGACATACGTTTCGCTAGCGGCTTCGTGAATCCATTCTTCACCGTGCGGCCAGCGCCCCGCCAGCCGCGCATAGGGCAGATGGCTGTGTAGTACAAACGTAAATGATCCTAGAGCGCCCACAAGCAATTCTCCTGCGATTTATTTATCTTTACAGAATACGCGGTTGATTGTAACCAACATCAACCGCGAATAGCAAGTGCCCCATGCTGGATGGAATGTTGAACCGGCCTAATCTGCATCCGGCTCTTTCGGGAAGATGTCTTTGACGGCTAGCTCGAAGCCGGGCAACCAGTCGCC
>REDR01000026.1 GCA_007693385.1 Anaerolineaceae bacterium | reverse complement strand
TGCGCTTAATGAAAAAAGGTTGTGCCCGCGCCGACGTGACGATCACACGTATTCGAAATAATAATCGTTAATGCAATGTGCCGCAACCGCTTTAGCCGCCCATTATACACGTTATCCGCCGCGAACGTACAATAAATCCCATAGAAATTCTGGTAGTTTGCGCTATGCTTGGCCTGTTTTTATCGAACAGAGCAGGACGGACAACATGACCGAAAGAAAACGGATTTTAACCGGAGACCGCCCCACCGGAAAATTGCATCTGGGGCATTACGTCGGCTCGCTGGCGAATCGCATCCGGTTTCAGCATGAATATGACAGCGTTTTCATCATCGCTGATCTGCACATGCTGACCACCAAGAACACGCCGCAGGACATCGCCGAGATAGACGGCAACGCACGGGCGCTGGTGCTGGACGCCATCTCCGCCGGTATCGAGCCGGACAACGTGCTATTCTATCTGCAATCGGCCATTCCGGAGATGGCGGAGATCAACACGCTGTTCCAGAATATGGTGACGGTGGCGCGGCTGGAGCGCCTGCCCAGCCTGAAAGACATGGCACGCAACGCCAATATCGAAATGCCGTATGGCTTGCTCGGCTATCCGGTCTTGCAGGCGGCCGACATCCTGCATGTCAAGGCGCATCTGGTGCCGGTGGGACGCGATAACGTGGCGCATGTGGAAATCACCCGCGAGATCGCCCGCCGCTTTAACCATCTATACGGCGACGTGTTCCCCGTGCCGGACTTCCTGAGCGAAGGCGGGACGCTGGTCGGCACGGATGGGCAGGCCAAGATGAGCAAGAGCCTGAATAACGCCATCTTCCTCAGCGATGATCCGCAGACCGTCGCCAAGAAAGTACAGGGCATGTACACCGATCCCAAGCGCATCAGCGCCGACATCCCGGGCACGGTGGAAGGCAATCCGGTATTCGACTATCACGATGCTTTCAATCCGGATAAAGCGGAAGTCGAAGACCTCAAGACGCGCTATCGTGCCGGACAGGTGGGCGACGTAGAAGTAAAAGGCAAGTTGACGACGGCGATCAACAACTTCCTCGCGCCGATGCACGAACGGCGGGCGCAATATGAAGAAAGCGGCTTGATCGAAGAGATCATCGTGAACGGCACGAACGAAGTGCGGGCGATGACGCAGGCCACCGTGCTAGAGATGCGTAAAGCGATGGGGTTAACCGGCGTCTGGAATCGGATGCGGCGCAAGGTCGAGCGCCGTCAGAAGAAGATGATGAAAGAATAGCGGCTAGTTATCCGGCGCGAAGCGCACCACGTCCAGATCATCAAGGCTGACGTTGATCTCGCCACGCGGCGATATGAAGCGCTCTTTGCTGTCGTGCGGGATGGCGATGAGGTCGAACGGGGCTGAACGCGGGACATCTTCCAGCGCTGTCTCGATGATGGCGGCGTGCGGGCGCAGGTTGGTCGCCCATTTAGCGATGGCGAAATGCGTTTCGGGGTAACGGCGCACCAGCGTTTCGATCTTCTGCTTGCCGACCATGCCGGCCTCTCCCCAGAAAAGCGGCGCGGTCTGGGCGCTGTAGATGGACGGCGGCGGCGGGATGGCGACGACATCCGGCTTATAGCGCGGGTCGTCGATGCGGACTTCGACGGTGAGTTCGGCGTAGTGTGGCAGGTAAAGCGCCCAGATGAACGCTTTCATCAGCGTATGCACGCTACGCTCGCGCTCGCCCCAGACGAATACGTTTTGCGCTCCGTGCGCCGATAGTTTCCATTTGCGCGGTATGATGGGGTCTGTCGCCATGATTCATCGTTTCGATTCGGATGCTTCAGATTGTCGTTCTGATTGTGCTTGTTGTACGCTACAATAATATCGCCCGTGTATTTTAACGCAATGTGAATAGGATGAACAAAAGATGACTCTCCGCATTTTCAACGTGCTTGGCCGCCAAAAGCAGAACTTCCAGCCGCTAGAAGAAGGGCGGATCGGGATATATGTGTGCGGCCCGACGGTCTACGACGTGGCGCATCTCGGCCACGCCAAGAGCTACATCTCGTTTGATATGGTGGTGCGCTGGTTACGCTTTAGCGGTTATGATGTGCTGTACGTGCAGAATATCACCGATGTCGGCCACCTGACCGAGACGGAAACCGGCGAGGACAAAATCTTGAAGCAAGCGCGGGCTTTGCAGGCCAAGCCGATGCAGATTGTCGAGACTTACACGCGCAGTTACTTCGATGACATGGACGCGCTCGGCGTGCAACGTCCGGATATTTCGCCGCGTGCTAGCGGCCATGTGCCGGAGCAGATCAAGATGATCGAAGAATTGATCGACAAGGGCTTCGCGTATGAGGTCAACGGCAGTGTGTACTTCGACGTTTCCGAAGATGAGGATTACGGCAAGCTGAGCAATCGCCGCGTGGAAGAACAGGACGAGGGCGTGCGCGAGGAAGTACGCGACGAAAAGCGCAGTCCGGCGGATTTCGCGCTGTGGAAACGCGCCGAGCCGGATCACATCTTGCGCTGGGATAGCCCGTGGGGAGAAGGCTTTCCGGGCTGGCACATCGAATGCTCCGCGATGGCGAAGAAATATCTGGGCGCGACGTTCGACATTCACGGCGGCGGCATCGACAATATCTTCCCGCACAACGAATGCGAGATCGCGCAGAGCGAGAGCGCCAACGACGCGCCCTTCGCCAACTACTGGATGCTGGTCGGTAGTCTCAACGTGCCGGACGCCTTCGACGGCACGCCGGTCAAGATGAGTAAAAGTCTGGGCAACTTCGTCAGCGTCAAAGACGCGCTGAGCGTACACCGTCCGGAGGTCATCCGCCTATTCACGTTCAGCGCTCACTACAGCAATCCGGTGACGTACAGCGAGGAGGCGATACACGCCGCCAGCGCCGGATGGGAGCGGCTGAACAACGCCTACCGCCTGACCCGTCGCCAGATGGAGACCGCGCCGGAAGGCGACGCCGGAAACGGCTTTTTGGAGCGCGTGGAAAAAGCGCGGGCGGATTTCACCAGCGCGATGAACGACGACTTCAACGCGCCGAAGGCGGTCGCCACCCTGCAAGAATTCACCCGCGATGTCAACAGCCTGCTGAACGGCACCGTGCCCGTCGGCTTGGAGACGCTCCGCGCCATCCATGACGTATACGCCGAATTGGGCGGCGATGTGCTGGGCATCCTGCGCCCGACGGATGCGGCGGTCAATACCGACGCCAAACGCGAAGCCGGTTTGATCGAACTGTTGATCCAGATACGCGCCGACGCCCGCAAGAATAAAGACTTCGCCACGTCTGACCGCATCCGCGACGAGCTATCGGCGCTGGGTGTCACGCTGGAAGACCGCCCCGACGGTACACTATGGAAGGCGGATTAAGCGATGGCGGCTAAGTCGGAATACATTTACGGTTACTGGCCGGTCATCGAGGCGCTGAAGGCCAACCGCCGCAAGATGGAACGCCTGTTGTTATATGATAAGGCGGACGAACGCGGCAGTATCGGCGAGATGTTGCAGATAGCGGCCACCCGCGAAGTACCCGTCCAGCGCGTGCCGCGTCAAATACTGGATGATCTGGCCGGTGGCGGCAATCATCAGAACGCGATACTGCGGACACAGCCTTATGCTTATGTGCATGTGGACGACATGCTGGCGCTGGCGGAAAAGCGCGGCGAGCGCCCGTTCCTGCTGTTGCTCGATCTGTTGCAAGACCCGCAGAACGTCGGCAGTCTGATGCGCGTGGCGGATGCGGTGGGCGTGCATGGCATCATCTTGCAGGATCGGCGGGCGGTGGGCGTCACACCGGCGGTCTGTGCCGCTTCTAGCGGCGCGGTGGAGCATTTGCACGTCGCGCAGGTGACGAATCTGGTCAACGCGATGCGCGATCTGAAAGAGCGCGACGTGTGGATGATCGGGCTGGACATCGGCGACGACCTGCTCCCGATTGACAAGACCAAGCTAGACATGGCTATCGGGCTGGTATTGGGCGGCGAAGGCGACGGCCTGCGCCGTCTGGTGCGCGAGACGTGCGACCTGTTGCTGACGTTGCCAATGCGCGGACGTGTCGCCAGTTTGAACGTGGCGACGGTTGGCTCGGTGGCGTTATATGCGGCGTGGCAGGCGCGGGGGTGGACGGGCTGGCGTTAAGCCCGCGCCTGATAGATTCGACGGACGAACAATAGCGAGGGGCGACTGATGAGCGATCAACCGGCATCACTTGAAGAATATTTCCCGCGTGGCGGCGAGGCCGCCTTCCACGTCGATACATCGGATTATCTGGGCGTGGTCGTCGGCGGATCGCTGGGGCGCGGGCTGGTCATCCGGCTGGAAGCGGCGCAAAGCGTCGAGGCGCTGGCGGTGGGGCGTTATGTGGTGGTGCGCGGCCAGCATAAGCGCTTCTTCTGCATGGTGACCGACATCGAATTGAACACCACGCATCCGGCCATCCAGAACAGCCCGCCAGACATGAGCGACCCGTACCTGCACGCGGTCTATAGCGGCACGGTGGCTTATGGCACCATCCACGCCGCGCCGATGCTGTCCATTGAGGACGACAAGCCGCTACCGGTCAAGACCATTCCCGGCCACTTCTCGCGGGCATACAACGCCAGCGAGGACGACGTGAATAACGTGTTCGGGGAGGAGGACGCGACGCATTTCAACATCGGTGCGCCGCTAGAGCTAGAGACGACACAGGTCAATCTCGACCTGCGGCGACTGGCGGAGCGCTCCGTCGGCGTATTCGGCAAAAGCGGCACCGGCAAGAGCTTCTTAACCCGCGTCCTGCTATCGGGCATCATCAGCCGCAATATCGGCGTGAATCTGATCTTCGACATGCACAACGATTACGGCTGGCAGGTGACCAGCGAGAACGGCCATCACGTCAAAGGGTTGGCGCAATTGTTCGGTGATCGCGTGACGATCATCACGCTGGACCCGGAAAGCTCACGGCGGCGCAAAGCCCGCTATGATTTTGAGGTGCGCCTGCCGTATAGCGAAATCGAGCCGCGTGACCTTGAGGGGTTGGCCGGTACGATGAACTTATCCGACGCGATGATCGACGCCGCCTACACGCTGAGCAAGCTATGGGGGCGGGACTGGATCGTGCGGTTGCTGGCTGGCGATCCCGATGACGCGCTGGAAATAGAAGAGAATACCAAGCTGACGACCAGCACGTTGGCCGCGTTGCAACGCCGTCTGGAGCGCTTCGAGCGCTGGGACTTCCTCAGCAAAGAGCCGGTTGAGGACACGATCACCAGCATCCTTGATCTGCTGGTGCAGAAAGAGCGCACCGTCGTTCTGGAATTCGGGCGGTACGGTAATTCGCTGGATGCTTATATGCTGGTCGCCAATTACATCACGCGGCGCGTCCATCAGCAATACGTGGAGAAGATCGAGCGAGCGCTGGGCGATCCGAGTTTGGAGCCGCCGCAGTTGCTCATCGTCATCGAGGAGGCGCACAAATTCCTTGATCCGCAGGTGGCCTCACAGACGATCTTCGGCGTGATTGCGCGGGAGATGCGTAAATACAAGGTGACGTTACTGGTGGTTGACCAGCGCCCCAGCCAGATCGACGAAGAAGTGATGAGTCAGATCGGCACGCGGGTGACGGCCTTGCTAGACAACGAGCGCGACATCAGCGCGGTGCTGAATGGCGTCAGTGGCGCGGGCGGATTGCGCGAAGTGCTGGCGCGGCTGGATACCAAACAGCAGGCGATCATCATGGGACATGCCGTGCCGATGCCGGTTGTCCTCAAGACACGCGCCTATGACGAGACGTTCTATCAGGCGGTGCAGACCATCCGCGACGGTGGCGCGGCGCGGCGTTCGCTGGGCGGCGGTGACAAAAAGCGCGTTTGAGCGCGGGGAGGGTGTGACGGATGATGAAAACAATCGGGTTGATCGGCGGCATGAGCTGGGAGTCTTCGGCGGTGTACTACGCGCTGATTAACCGCATGGTGCGCGAGCGTCTCGGCGGCTATCATAGTGCGGCGTGCGTCATGGTGTCGGTAGATTTCGCGGCGATTCAGGCGCATCAAGCGCGGGGTGAATGGACGCAGGCGGGCGAAAAGCTGGCGTCTGCGGCCGGCGCATTGCATCGGGCGGGCGCGGATTGTGTGGTACTGTGTACCAACACCATGCACAAGGTCGCGGACGCGGTGCAGTCTGCCGCGCCGATCCCGTTCATCCATATCGCCGACGCCACCGCGCAAGCCATCCAGCACGCGGGACTGTCGCGGGTGGGATTGCTGGGCACGCGCTTCACGATGGATGAGGATTTCTACAAAGGCCGCCTGACGGCGACGCACGGCTTGACGGTGCTTTTGCCGGAGGCTGACGGGCGCGAGATGGTCAACCGTGTGATATTCGATGAACTGGTGCATGGCGTCATCCGCGAGGGATCGCGGCGCGATTACCTGACGCAGATCGACGCGCTGGCTGAACGCGGCGCGGAGGGCGTCATTCTCGGTTGTACGGAGATCGGCCTGCTGGTCAAAGCGGAACATACCGCCCTGCCGTTATTCGACACCACCGCGATTCACGCGGGCGCGGCGGTCGATTTCGCGCTGGGGTGATGTGCGGGCGATGCAACCGTCTTTTGACCGTTTACGTATTGTGTGATAAGTATGCGTTGTCGTACTTAAAGAGAGTTGAGAAGCGATTATGAGTGAAAATTGGTGGGGGACACGCAGGCGAGTCTCTGCCCGTCTACGGCTGGAAGTCGAAGCGATGCGGGCGGTTTTCAAGGATACATTCCGCTTGATCGTCCCCGAAGATGATGAACTGCTGTACTGGCGCGGCGTGGTGGACATCAATCTGGCGCGTTTGCGTCAGCCGAAACACACGCTCAAGATTCTATACCCGCGTGATTACCCCAGCCGTCCGGCGGAAGCCTACGTGTTATCGCCGCCGATCTACAGCGAAAAACATCAATATGAGGACGGGCAATTGTGCCTGTTCAACCCCAAAGACGGCGAAAATTACGGCTGGAATCCATCACGCTCGACGGCGGTCACGGTGACCGCGTGGGCGGTGCAGTGGGTTTATGCGTATTATACGTGGCGCGTGACGAACGAATGGCCGGGAATCGAAGAGTCGGCCAGTAACCCGCCGGAGCGAAGGTAGGTTTTATCATGCTGAACAGACTTTTACGCAAGAGTCCGCCGGTGCCCCGTCTGCACATCGCGCAACGGGTGATCGACAAAATGCAGATCGCCGCCAATACATTCGTGGAGGATGAAACCGGCGAGGCGATGGTCGGGCTGATGATCGGCGGGCGCGAGCAGGCCGCGCTGTGTGTGCTGGATACCATCTCGCCGGATGCTAGCGCGGTGCGGCAATTGCACACCTTCCAGCAGGGCGACGAACTACAGGATGAAATCATGTGGTGGTGGCGCGAAAATTGGGAGATGGAGCGCCGCAAATCAGGGCGCGGCTGGTTCGGCAAGCGGCGCGAATGGGATGTGCCGTTGCGCTATCTGGGCGACTGGCACAAGCAACCCGGCCACATGATCGCGCCGAGTGGCGGCGACTTGCAGACCGCGCTGGAATGGCTGGACGAAGCGCCGGACGATGCGCCCTTCTTGCTGGTGCCCATCGTCACGCTGGAGCATCCGGCCACCATTGACCCCGCGCCCGCCGATGTCAATTATGTGCTGGTCGATCAGGGCGACGGGAGCGCGTTGCGCGTCGATTGGTGGTATGTTCACCGCGATTGGGGCGTTTTCCAGCCGATAACGCCGATTGTTGTCGAGAACGCGGACTTGCCAGAACTGGCGCCGGTGGCGTGGCATCTGAACGATCAAGACCGCTCCGCCGACGAATGGGAAGCGCTGGAAGCCGGTGACTTCGCCATCACGGTACTGCTCGCCGACATCGACGCCGAGCCGCCGCTAGAAGTGTGCGTCAGCGCGGCGCGGTTGAACGGTGCGGAGCAGATTTATCTGGTCGCCACGCCGTACAATTACCCGCACGCGCCGCCACAGATGCGACTCGCGCCATTCGTCAATCTGGGCGCGGGGCAGGCTATCGCCGATGTATTCCCCGCATGGTGGCAGACCGCGACTCCCGCCGCACCCGCGCCCGATTTCGTGTGGACGACGGATAAGAAGTTGGTCGATTATATTCAAGCGGTGGAAACCCATCACGGCATCCGCCCCGCGCCGCAAGCAGGAGAATCAACAAACGACACCGAATCAACAGCAGAAACCGGACAGCAATCCATCCCGACGGAGGACGAATCATCATGATGTGGGATCGTGTAGCGCGTTTGATCGGCGACAGCAACTTAGAGAAGCTGGCGCGAAAGACGGTAGGCGTGGTCGGCGTCGGCTCCGGCGGCGGCTTCGTGGCGCAAAGTCTGGCGATGAGTGGCGTGGGCGGCTTCGTGCTGGTAGACGACGACACGCTAGAGGCGCATAACGTGGTGCGCCATGTGGCCGACCATCGCGCCGTCGGCCAGCCGAAGGTCGATGTGGTGGCGGAGTTAATCCGCCAGCGCAACCCGGACGCCCGCATCGAAACGCATCGCGGGCGCATTGAGGCGCACATGGACGCGCTCAACGGGCTGGATTTGCTGATCGTCGGCGTGGATGGCGAGCAGGTCAAGTACATCTTGAATGAGTCGTGTCTGGCGCGGCATCTGCCCGCCGTCTACGCGGGCGTGTATGAGCGCGGCGAGGGCGGCGACGCGGTGCTGATCCGTCCGTATGATGGGCCGTGCTATGCGTGCTGGGCGGCGGAACTGCGCGAAGGATTGCAGGCCATCGGGCAGGACGACGGCGGCGCGTTGGACTACGGCATGATCGGCGCGGAGGGCACGCTAGAGGCCGAGCCGGGGCTGTGGCTTCATGTGGTGCGCGTGGCGTCGGCACAGGCCGACATCGCCCTGCGCTATCTGCTGGGCACGGACGGCGATCTGCCGGGCAACACGGTGATACTCGCCAATACCGCGCTGGAGATCATCGAGGGCACGCAGACGCCGCCCTATGGCGCGGTGTGGGTGGATGTTCAGCGTGATCCGGGTTGTCTGGTGTGTGGCGCGACCTCCCGCGATGAGAGCGCGGCGCAGATGTCGCTGGATGATCTGGCGCAACACGCCGGAATCGAGATCAACGCGACGGACGCCGACGAGAGCGCGGGCGCGTCATAAAGCGCGGCGGGACAATCCCACATAGGCGGGCGTAGGACGTAGCGTGCTACGCCGCTACAATTTGCTGATGAATGGCGCCCACAATCCGAATCAAACCCGATTTTCTCTCACAGTTTGATTATCTAACGACCTGTAGTGTACACTTGACGCGCAAAGTGTCAGACGATGAGCCGCCGGTCTGCCGACTGCGCGGCGTAGTGAGGAGTTCGCATGGCAAAGAAACCGACCAAAGAGCAAATGTTAGAATTTTACCGTCAAATGGTTCTCATCCGGGAATTCGAGACGGTGTGCGATGATCTCTATTCGCAGAAGCGTATCACCGGCGTTTACATGCATCTGTATAGCGGGCATGAGGCGTCCGGCGTGGGCGCACTAGGCGCGATTGAACCGAGCGATCATGTGATGACCGCCTACCGCGATCACGGTATCGCGCTGGCGCGTGACATCGACGCCAACTTACTGATGGCGGAGATGATGGGGCGCGTGGATGGCGTCGGCGGCGGCAAGGGCGGCAGTATGCATCTGGCGTCTATCGACCATAACTTCTGGGGTGGCTATGCGATTGTCGGCGGGCATCTGCCGCTTTCGGCGGGCATCGCCTTCGCCCAGCAGTACAACGAAACCGGCGCGGTGACGCTCTCGTTCATCGGCGACGGCGCGACCAATAACGGCTACTTCCACGAGTCGCTGAATATGTCGGCGGTGTGGAAATTGCCGATTGTGTGGATCATCGAGAATAACTTCGTCGGCATGGGCACACGCATCGAAGACTCGTCCGGCCAGCCGGAACTGCACAAACGCGCTATCGCGTATGGCATGAAGGACGGCGGGCGCGTCGATGGGCAGAATGTGGTTGAGGTGTATCAGTCGGTGAAGTCCGCCGTCGATTATGCGCGGGAAGGCAACGGGCCGGTATTGATCGAAGTGTTGACCTACCGTTACAAAGGGCACGGCGTCTCTGATCGCAGTTACGACCAGCGCTTCGCCGACGAGTTAAAAGAGTATCAGGAGAACCGCGACCCGATCACATTGGCGCGGCGCTACATCACCGAGAACTATAAGAACGTCGAGAGCCAACTCGACACTTTCGATGAAGAAGCGCAAAAGACCGTCGCGGAAGCGGTGGAATTCGCGGAGAACAGCCCGGAGCCGGGTTACGACGAATTGATTCGCAACGTATACGTGGAGTGAGGACGGCTGAGGCCTTTCACCGGATAGGTTAAGGAGTAAACATGGCAAGCAAAAATTTACCGATGCGTGAAGCTCTGCGTCAGGCGTTGATGGAAGAGATGCGGCGCGACGAGCGCGTATTCGTGATGGGGCAGGAAGTCGGCCAATGGCAGGGCACGCACCGCGTCACCGCCGGTTTTCTGGATGAATTCGGCAAGAAGCGCGTCAAGGACACGCCAATCAGCGAGATGGCGATTGGCGGGCTGGCGGTGGGCGCGGCGATGGCCGGTCTGCGTCCGGTAGCGGAATTCATGACGATCAACTTCGCGTTTTTGGCGCTGGACGCCATCGTGAATCACGCGGCGAAGATACACTATATGTTCGACGGCATGTTCAAAGTGCCGCTAGTCTTCCGCGCCGCCAGTGGTTGGGGCAATCAGGCGACGGCCACCCACTCGCACACGCCGGAGCCGATCTTCGCCCACTTCCCGGGGTTATACGTGGCCTGCCCCGCCACCCCCGCCGACGCGAAAGGGATGTTGAAGACCGCCATCCGTGACGAGAACCCGATCCTGTTCACGGAGAGCATCGCGCTGTATCCGAAGCCCGGCCCGGTGCCGGAGGACGACGACTTCACCCTGCCCATCGGCAAGGCGGAAGTCAAGCGCGAGGGCAAGCACGTCACGCTGATAACATACGCTCGCGGGCTGGAATGGTCGTTAGCGGCGGCTAAAGAATTAGCCAAAGATGGGGTAGAATGTGAAGTAGTCGATATGCGCTGGTTGCGTCCGCTAGATATGGACACGGTATATGAGAGCTTCAAAAAGACCAACCGCGCCGTCGTGGTAGAAGAATCCCTGCCGATGTACAGCTTCGGTAGCGAGATCGCCGCCCGCTTGCAGGAAGATATGTTCGACTATATGGACGCCCCGATTCAGCGCGTCACGTCGATGGATGTCCCCCTGCCCTACGCCCGCAAGATCGAATTGATGGCCTTGCCGGACAAAGATAAAGTGGTGGAGGCGGTTAAGCGCATTGTCTAGGGCGACGTGCGGACACGCCCGACACGTTTTTACAGGTCACTGGCATAACAGATCACCCATGAAAGGAGCGTCATGGCGCAAGCAATTACACTCACGACGGAAGGCTTATTACTCAACTGGCTGAAAGAAGTCGGCGATACCGTCAAAAAAGGCGAGGTCATCGCGGAGGTTGAAGCGGATAAGGCGACGATGGAAGTCGAAGCCCCCGCCGATGGCGTATTGATCGCGCAATCCGCCGAAGTCGGCGAGGAGCTAGAAGAAGGGGCGGTCATCGGCGAGATCGGCGACGCGGACGAAGCGGGCGCGAGCGATGACAAACCCGCAGACGACGCGCCAGCCGACGACGACAAAAAGCCCGCAGAAGAAGCCGACGAAGAAGAAGCCGACGATGACGCGGGCGCATCGACCACTGAGGACGGGCGCGTGAAGGCGTCGCCGTTGGCGCGTAACATCGCGGAGGAAAAAGGCATCGACCTGAGCCGCGTCAAGGGCACCGGACCCGGCGGGCGCATCGTCAAGGCGGACGTAGAGAACTTCGACCCGGACGCCGCTAAATCGCCAGCCAAGCCATCTAAAGCGAAACAGGCGGCGGGTGATGGCGACGCGCCGACGGTCAGCAGTCGTACATGGGGCAAGCTCCCGCAGGAGGATGTCGAAATCGAAGACATCAGCCGGATGCGGCGGGCGATTGCCGACGGCACGATCAACAGCTTCATGAACATCCCGCACTTTTACATCAACCGCGAAATCACGATTGATGAGCTACTCGCCACGCGCAAGCGCATCAATGCCGAGCTGGAAGCCGAAGGCATCAAGATCAGCGTCAACGATATGGTGGTGAAGGCTATCGCGCTGGCTCTGCGCCGCTATCCGAACCTGAACACGCACTACTACGGCGATAAACTGGTGCGCCACCAGCGCATCAACATCGGCATCAGCGTGGCGCTACCCAATAACGGGCTGGTCAATGTGGTGGCGCACGACGCCGACAAGCGCTCGTTGAGCGATCTGGCGGAGGCCAACAAAGCGATGTTTGAACGCGCCCGTCAGGGCAAGATCAAGCCGGACGACACGCGCAACGCCACGTTCACGGTCAGCAATCTGGGGCCGTACAATGTGGAATGGTTCAGCGCGATCATCAGCCCGCCGGAAGCCGGTATCATCGCGGTAGGCGCGGGCAAGAAGAAGCCGGTTGTGCTGGAAGATGGCACGCTGGGAGTCGCGACGATCATGAGCGCGACACTGAGCATCGACCATCGCATCAGCGACGGCGCGGAAGGCGCTCAGTTCATGGAAGACCTGAAGACTCTGCTGGAAAATCCGATGCGCTTGCTGGTATAGCGGCGCACCGCACCGCAGAAATGACACACGAACAGGGGGCACGGCGGCATATCGTGCCCCTGTATAGTTGGTCTGCGAATACCAATCCCCTAAAATTTAGGGCGTACACCGCAGATACTAAGCAATCTCAAACACACGTATGCTATAATCAACACGTTTAACATACGAACGCAGTCGTTGCTTTTGTTATAAAAGGAGTCTACTCGATTATGGGTGGTGGAATCAGCACACTCATCGGTACATTTGCGCTATTTGCATTTCTAGTATTTCTAGCCGGTGTCGGGATGGTTGTCATCTCAGCATCGCAAAACCGGCCTGTCCGTAGCGGCATCGTCCTATCGGTTGTCGGTCTAGCCACCGGCGTTTTGTTACTCATCATCAGTCAGGGCGTGATCGTCGTCGCGCCACAGCAGATCGCCGTCGTCTTTGAGACGATACGCGGTGAACTCAGTGAACCACGCCGCGAAGGAACGCATATCATCATCCCCGTGTTGCAGGAGGCCACGATCTACGACATCAGTCGTCAGGAATATACGATGGCTAGCGGACGCGAGGAAGCGGTGCAGAACCGCAACGATGACGGAATCATCGCCCGTACACTGGACGGTCAGGAAGTTGAACTGGACGTGACCGTGCTGTTCTCGGTTGATACAGATCAGGTCAACGATATTCACCGGAACTGGGAAAATCGCTATCGTGAGAGCTTCGTGCGGCCTACCGTGCGTAACCTGATCCGTAACGCGGTGAGCAATTACAACGCGGAAGCGATCTACGGTATCAGCCGCGAGGAACTAGAGTTGGACGCGGAAGAGTCGGTGCGCGTGCGTTTCGCCCGCGAGGGTCTGTTGCTGGACGACTTGCAGATTCGTAGCATCAGCTTTAGCCAGCAGTTCATCGAAGAGATCGAGGCGAAGGTGTCGGCGGAACAGCGCCAGCAACGCGCCACCACTGAGGCGGAAACGCGCCGTATTGAAGCCGGTGGTATCGCTAGCGCCCGCATCGAGGAAGCTCGCGGTGATGCCGAAGCCACGGTGCTACGCGCTCAGGCGCAGGCACAGGCGCTCTCGCTCATCAGTGAGCAAATCGCCGCTAATCCGATTCTGGTGCAGTACGAGTACATCCAGCGCCTATCGGAAAACATCACGCTGGCGTTGATCCCGTCCAACAGCCCGTTCCTGTTCGACTTCGACAGCGTGCAAAATCTACCGTCGGCACGCCCCGACTTCCGCGCACCCGATCCGGGCGCCATCGAATTCGGCGAGTTGTTCGACCTGCCGGGCAGTGATCTCGATCTGGAAGAAGGACAAAACAGCGGCAACTAAACGCCGTTGACCGGCAACACGATAAACACGGCGCAATGGTGCGGATGGAGAATCATCATCTGATTTTCCCGACGATCTAGCGCGATGTAGGGGGACGTAGCGATTGCTACGTCCCCTTTTTGCCTGCCGCGTTAATTGACACCCGTCGCCGTCGGGTTGTCCCAGACGATCAGCATGGCGCTACTGTACGCCGGTAAGCCGCTGACGTAATTCTCGATGACGCCCTGCGGTCTGAATCCGCGATTCATCTGCATGGTAATTGTCGGGTCGGTGATCTCGCGGCGGCGGACGCGCTCGCCGTAGTCGCTAGCGGTCATCTGCTGGCAGTAGCGATGATAACCGGCCAGCATCCCCCCCGCGTAAAAGCCTTTCAAACCGAGCCGCTTGACCAGATCGAAGCGGGCGCGATACAGCGCACTGCCGATGCCGCGCCGCCGGAAATCCGGATGCACGTAGAAATCAACGCCGTACAGCCATTCGCCACGCGGATGATGAGCGCTCAGGCGCATATCGCCGACGGCCTGTAGCCATGGCAACGGACGCGCCGACGGCGGGCGGTTAGTACGCATGGTGGTCGCATAGCCGACCACGCGCCCCTCACACAGCGCGGTGAATTGCCCCTGCGGGAAGCGCTGAACGTGCGCCCGGATGTGATGCGCGTGGAATACGGTCTCATCGTCCGGATCATCACAATAGCTGATCGCCGCGATGGTGGGCGCGTGTCTCGATTGCGTGTTGATAATTTGATATTGCGTCATGATGACGGGTGTCCTTTCGACGGGATGGCGGGCGCGGTGAATGAGAAAGCGAATACGCGCCGCGCCAGAATAAACATCTGCGCGATAAACGAAGGGGGCTGGAGTCGGTTCATCCGATAACATGGCATGAGTGACCGCCGCCAGTGGGTGATGTCGTCAGTTGTGGTCGCGTCGTCAGGAGCGCTTCACGTGAAATGTGAAGGGAAGATGTGGAATGTCTCGAATGTTTCGATCAAACAAGCATCAGGCCGATGCAATAGCGCCATAAGGCAGTGTTCGCCGGATGACGCGTGAGGGTTGCGCGATAGAGCGCATAGGGCTACGTCCATACAATTATAAGGTTTCCGGCCAACATATCGGCCAAAAGTAAAAAACCTTACCTCCATAAAGTTGACAGATGCCCTCAGTTTAGCCTGAATCGCGCCCTTTGACAAGATACCCCGCCCGCGCCGTGTGTGCGGTTTCACGGCGGCAAACGCGAGAGACCGGTTAAGATTCGGTTAAGGATTCCACCGAAAGGATTTTATCGAAGCGGTACGCATAATAAACGCGGAAGATTTCCGGCGTGGGCAAGGGCTGGCCGTCCTCATCCAGCAGGCGGAGCGTCAGCGCGTCGTACATCTCCGGACGGATGCGAAATGTCTTGTCCGCGACGGTCAGGAAGTAGCGGGCATTATAGCCGCCCTCCTCTTCGCGTATCTGCGGCGCACCCTCCAGCGTCACCACGTCGGGCTGATTGCGCCGTTCCATCTGGCCGCGCACCTGAAACACGATGACGGCGACGACCAGCGCCACCGCCGCCGCGCCGATCAACGGCAGGATGTTGACCAGCGACGCGATCAACGCGCCGACGTTGAACAGCAACGCGCAGGCCAGCAATAGCAACGCCCCCACACCCACCGCCACCGCGAAGGCACAGCCGATGTCGAGAGTCTGCTGGATGTCGGTCTGCTCTAAGATGTCTTTCTGGCGCGGGGAAAGTTGCCCGGCCTGATTTGCGCGTAGCTCGTCCGCCGTGAAATCGAATGCTTGCATCAATTGCGGATCAGCCATAGAGTCCTCTTGTTCATTGTTCGCACGTTACCGCCGCATTATAGCGCATCCCGCCCGAAACCAGAATGATAAGACAGGGCGTAGCGTGCTACGTCCCGCTATCGCGCCCCTGTTAACGCGGGTTTTATAAACGTCTGGTACGCTTAATCCCGCTTACGATACTAAAATTAGGAGTCGTTTGAATATGAAAGATGAACAGAGTCCGCTGGTGATTATCGTGTCGAATCGCGGCCCTTTTAGCTTCCAGCAAGAGGAAGACGGCACATTTAGCCATCAGCGCGGGCAGGGGGGATTAGTCACCGCGCTGGCGGGAGTCATCGACCATTACGATGTGTTGTGGGTGGCCGCCGCGCTCAGCGAGGACGATGAAAAATGGGCAATCGCCCACGACGATCAGCCGCAAGAGATCGAAGGCACGCGCCTGCAACTGGTACGCCTACCCAAAGAGGCTTATGACCTGTATTACAACGTCATCGCCAACCCGCTTCTATGGTTCATCCATCATCAGATGTGGAACATCCCGCGCAAGCCCGACATCGACAAATCGACGTGGGCGGCGTGGCACGACGGCTACAAGACGATCAACCGTGTGATAGCGGAAGCCGTCGCGCCGCACGTCAACGCCGCCGAGCGTCAAGTGGTGGTCTTGCCGCAGGATTATCACCTGTATCTGTTCCCGTATTTCTTGCGCGGCTTAATCGACAATCCGAAAGTGCAAATCCAGCCGTTCATTCATATCCCGTGGCCGGGCCCGGATTCATGGCGACTGCTACCGGCGGAGATGCGGACGCCGATATTCGACAGCCTGCTGAATGCTGACCGCATCGGCTTCCAGACGGAGCGCGACGCCTTCAATTTCGTGCAGACCTGCCGCTTTCATTTGCCGGACGCGCACTCACGCGGCAGTCGGAACTCCATCGAATATCAGGGGCGCAAGGTTCACGCGGCCAGCTACCCGATCTCGATTGATGTGGACAAGTTGCAGACGCTCACCGAAGAAGCGGAAACACGCTTGCTGAAATCACGGCTGGCCGGAATCGCGTCGGACAATAAAATAATCCTGCGCGTGGATCGCATCGAGCCGAGCAAGAACATCTTGCGCGGCCTGCAAGCGTTCCGCGAATTGCTGGAAACCAAGCCGCAATATCGCGGCAAGGTGCAAATGCTGATGTTGCTGGTGCCCAGCCGCATGGACGTTGAAGAATATCAAAGCTACCTGCAAGCGGTGATGGCCGAAGCTGGCATGATTAACGCCGAATTCAGCGACTCGTTCTGGGAGCCGGTGCGGATCATCGTCGGCAACAACTACCCCCGCGCTATCGCCGCATTCCAACTATACGACGTGCTACTGGTCAACCCCATCGCGGACGGGATGAACCTTGTCGCCAAAGAGGGGGCACTGGTCAACGAGCGCAACGGCGTTCTAATCCTGTCGGAGAACGCGGGCGCGGTGTATGAACTGGGCGAACACGCGCTGGTCATCAACCCCTTCGACATCCACTCTACCGCGCTGGCGATGGATCAAGCGCTGAAAATGAGCGCCGCCGAACGCGAAACCCGCGCCGACGCGATGCGCCGTCAGGTGTTGGACGCCAACGTGCGGATGTGGTTCCGCCGTCAGCTTGATGATGCTGTCGCCGCCATCCGCAACGCGGAGAAGCCCAAAAAAGCGACGAAGAAGGCGACGCCGAGCAATTAGCGATTATCGGCGCTACGCGCCGATGCGGGCGCTTTCCGCCATCGCTTTGAGGCCGGCCAGCGCCTGACGGGTGCGCCGCTTCACCGCGCCACTGATGAACGGCGAAAAGATAGCGTACAGAAAGCCCATGCGTATATCAACACGTTCGATGACGGTAGTCGTCGCGCCACTGGATTCAAACTCGATGCGCCCGGTCGCCGGAAAGCGCCCCAGCACGCCTTTATAGGCGATCAGGCGGTTGGGCACATAGTCGGTCACATCGGCGTTTAAGTCCAGCCGCCAGCCGAGCGCGTAGTTACTGCGGTTTTGCGTCATCATCGCGCCGACGCGCAATTTGTTCTCGGTATAGTGCGCGTCGGTGATGTCTTTCTGCCATTCACGATGGCTGGTGGTATCGGCCACCAGTTGAAAGACTGCGGTCACCGGACGATCAATTGAAATGCTCTCTTTAATCAATGGCATAGTTGAATTTTATCCTTTGTCGTGTTGTTTAATTCAAACGTCCGGCTCCCAGCGCATATGCACCGTTTGCCGCCCGCGACGGAAACGATAATGCGCCAGCGTTCCATCGGTCACCACATCATCAAGCGGATGTTCGCAGGTTATCACGCCGCGCCCATAGCGTTTAACGATGTTATTCAACAGTATATCATCGTAAATGCCGCGATGCGCTGAATCGACCATCAGCGTGAGGCGGGCGTTGATGCCGAACGCGGTTTCCACCCATGCCGACCCGCGCACGATGTCGGGCGTGTCCTGCTCGACGATGACCAGTCGTTCGATATGGCCGAGATTGATGAAGTCTTTGATGTTCTGCCACAGGCCGCGCTGAAACAGGCCAACATGCAGAGGGCGCATCCAGCCTAGCCCGCCCTGCGCGTGCGGGCGCACACGCTCCGCCAACGCCATCTCTTGCCGCCACTCGGAGCGCCGCCGCCGCCGGATATAGACATCGGCCTGCGGTGGTTGGGGGATTTCGCCATAGCCGGAACGCCGCCACGTTACAAACGTTCTTTCCTGCACGAATCCAAGCGAGCGATACAGATGGCGGGCGCGGTGGTTGTGATAATCAACCTGCAAGATAGCGCGATCTCCGCCGCGCTCGGCGATCATCCGCATCGAGCAGTTCATCAGATGGCGGGCGATGCCGCGCCCCTGATAATCGGGATGCACCGCGACGTTAGCGACGATGTACGTCATGCCGAACTGCGTCGGCCAGTCGGCGGGATAAATCGACACATTGCCGACGATGCGCCCGTCCTCCTCCCAGACGTAGCCGAGACTGACGCCGCGCCCCAATTCGCTCATACGGGCGAGAAAAGCCGCGCCCGGCCCGAGACGGCTGAGCGCCCGCATCTCCTGTAACGCGGCGCGTCCGCCGCTATCCATCGTATCGGCAAAGGCCAGTTCCATCAGGTCGGCCAACTGCCCGAGATCAGTCCGCAGGTTGATCGGGCGGGCGTGCCCGTCATGGGCGGCTGTGGGCGTTTTGAGTGGTATTACATGCACCATCGGCAGAACTCATCTGTCCTAATTGTCATCATGCACCTAATCGTACCCAAAAAATCGTCGAAACTAAAGAATCCATTGTTTCAAAGCGTCTATTAAGCCAACTATAAAGACGATGTGCAGAAGTGAGATGTATTGTATCAAGATGTGAGGAGTGTGTGGGATGTTTGATAATGCGTTGCGCGAGATAAAGGACGCGGTGCTGGTGCCGGTGGCGGATCGTGCCGGAGCGCGGTTATCGCCGACGGTGGTATCGGTGGTCGGGCTGGGATTCGGTCTGCTGTCGGCGGGGGCGGCGCTGGTCGGCGCTTATGCGGCGGCGTTATTGCTGTGGGGCGTCAATCGCTTTCTGGATGGTCTGGACGGCACGATTGCCCGCCGACACGACAAACAGAGCGCGATGGGCGGCTATCTGGATACGCTACTCGATCATGTGGTATACACCGCGATTCCGGTGGCGCTGGCCTTGAGCGATGGCGGGCGCGGCGCGTTGCTGGCCTGCATCTGGTTGCTGGCGACCTTCTACGTCAACGGCGCTTCGTGGATGATGCTATCTGCTATACTGGAACGTCACACGACGGGAGAGGCCACGTTGACCACCGTCAAAATGCCGAACGGCATCATCGAAGGCGGGGAGACGGTGGCCTTCTATACCGCGTTTTTGCTATTTCCCGCACACATCGTCCCGTTATTCGCTACGATGGGGGCGCTGGTTGTGGTCACGATCATAGGACGGTTGATATGGGCTTTCCGGCATTTATGACAATTATTGGACGGGCGATCAAACGCCATTGGATGCAGATCATCGCGGTGTTGTTCTGGCTGACGATGATCGCGCTGATCCTGCATGTGATGCGACGGAATGATCTCAACTTCTTGCAATTTTTGGGCGTGTTGGAAGACACGATGCAGGAGAACTGGTACGGGCCGGTTCTGTTCATATTCGTGTTTGTGGTGGCGCGTCCGTTCACGCTGGTACCGGTGACGGTCTTAGTGATGCTAGGCGGGCGCATTTATGGCGTCGGGCTGGGCTTCGTGTATTGCATGATCGGCCTGAACCTGACCGCGATCCTGCCGTATTACTTCGGCCTGCTATTCACGCGCAAGGAGATCGGTACATTAGATGTCGTCCCGGCTCCGGGTTGGCGCAGTGTGAGCGGGCGCATCGAGCGCTTCTTGCGGCGCAATTCGTTCGAGTCGCTTCTGGCGATGCGCTTATCCAGCCTGCCGTTTGATATGACCAGTCTGGTAGCTGGCTATATCGCCATGCCGTTCGGCGCGTATATGGGGGCGACATTTCTGGGCAACATCGCCACCGCATACGGTTTCGCGGCGCTGGGCGCTAGCGTGGAAGGCGACATCTACGCCGGACAATACAGCCTCAACAGCGAATTGTTGATCTCATCGGTGGCGGTGCTGTTGCTGAGTCTGCTGGTGTCGTTGTATCTGCGGCGGCGGAATAAAAACACGCCCCACGCCGAAGAGGACGCGGGGCATTAAGCGTGTTCGAGCGTAGCACGCTACGCCGCTACACACACATCATCGGATATGTTTATCCGCGTATGAGACCTGACCTAGTTGGAATCGGCGCTGTCGGAACTGGCGGCGCTGTCCACGTCGCCCGCGCTCGCGCCGGAATCACCGCCCTGACTGCCGAGCAGACGGCGGCGGCGCTCTTCCAATTGCATATCGACTTCACTGCCGCGCACCGCTTCGTCGATCTCGGCGGCGACATTGCGCGTCGCCATCTCCAGACGGGCGTCTTCGCGGTCAAGCTGACCACGAATTTTGTCGGCCATGCTGTTGATCTCGCTGTCGCCCATGCTCGCCAGTCCGTCCAGACTGCGGATGGTCTTGGTCGTCACCTTTTTAGCTTCGGCCAGTTCCATGAGGGCGATCAGATGCTCGCGCTCCTGCCGGATGGTGGTCATCTTGCCCTGTAGCTGGCGATGCATCATCAGCATTTGCTCGTATTGCTTCTTCTGGTCTTGCCACTGCTCATAGTATTCCTGCGCCAGTTGTTGCTTGGTGTTGAGTTCGGATTGGGCGGCGGCGGCCAGATCATCTTTGCCGCGCATGATGAGCGTGTCAATGTCGCGGTCCAGCTTCTCGGCGGCGGCGGCGAATTCCTCATACTTGCGCTTGAGCGTCTTGACGGTGCCGCCCACTGTCGCGGCGGAATCTTCAAGGGCGCTGAGGTTGCCTTCCGCATCGCGGATGTATTGATCCAGCACTTTGACGGAGTTCGCCTCCAACGCGCGGTCTACCATGCCGTGCAGGTTGGCGCTAATCAGTGTGCTAACTTTCTGGAAAAAAGAGGCCATCGAGCTATCATCCTTTCATGTTCATATTTTTCGTATCGACCCCCGCCATTATAGCATGTTTAGGCTATTCGTGGGCGGCGGGCGGAAAAACAAGGGTGAAGCACGTCCGCACACCCGGCTCGCTCTGCACGCTGATCTGGCCGCCGTGTGCCTCAACCAACCCTTTGACGATGGTCAGCCCACTGCCGGAACCTTGATCTTCGTGCAATTCGCGGTCAAGCTGGGTGAATTTATCCCAGATTCGATGCGCTTGATCGGAGGGGATACCGCGTCCCCAGTCGATAATATTGATGTGCAGGTTGCCATCCTGTGCGAAGGCTTCGACGCGAATTTGCGGCTTTTCTTTGGAGAACTTGATGGCGTTGTCGATCAATTCCGTCAGTATGATCTGCATGTATTCGCTATCGCCCACGATGACCGGCAACGGCTCTTTGATCTCAAGCTCGCATTGATGCTGGTTGCGCGGGGCGCTGAGTGCCTGTTGCACGACACTGCGAATAATCACGCTCATGTCGTCAATCGGGTGTTTGCGCCAGTCGAACGTCTTTTGCACGTCGCCGGTCTCGATCTCAACCAGCATGATGAAGTTCTCGATCAGGCGGCGCAGGCGATCCGCGCCGTTGTTGATCTCCTTCAAGAAGCTGAGCAGTTCGCCCTCCTCCATGTCGTTGACATCGCCCTCACGCAACATATCGGCGTAGGCGACGACCAGCGTCAACGGCGTGCGGAATTCATGGTTGAGGATGGTCAGGATATTGCGCTTGATGTCGCTGATCTGCGTCGTTTGCACCTGCCGGATGCCCTGATGCCGCGTCAGCTTGGATTCCACCGCCACCAGCAGATCATCAGCGTCGAACGGCTTCACCAGATAATCATCAACGCCTAGCCGCTTACCGGCCTGTACGTCCTCTTTACTGCCCTTCGCGGTCAGGAAGATGAACGGGATCATCAACCAGCGCGAATCTTTGCGGACTTCCTGCAAGAATTCCAGACCATCCAAGCGGGGCATCATGATGTCGGATACGATCAAATCCGGCAATTTTTCGCCCATGCCCTTCAGCACTTCCAGCGCCTCCAGACCGTGCCGCGCCGTATGCACTTCGTAACCGTCCAATTCGAGGATGTCGCGGATGCCCAATAGCAGATTAGGCTCGTCTTCTACGATCAATAAATTTGCTTTCGCCATCGTCTTTTCCACGCTTATTTTTATGAGTAGACAGTGCTTTTCACATTATAGAACAATTCAGGTGAATACGAGTCTAAATTATAAACTAAAAATAGGTGAACATGCCGATTCGCGTTAAAATGTGGGGGCATCAGGCGATGATGGCGGCGACCAGCAACCCGAACGCCAGCAACAGCGCCGCCGTCGCCAGCATTAAACGCCAGCCCAGACTGTGCCAGCGCGGGCGACGATACAGCGTGAATAGCCCGATGTGGAGCGCCCGCGCCCGCCCGCTTGCCGCGTCGATGTCGAACACGATTAGCGGATGCCCGCCCGCCGAACGGTAGCGGAAGCCATCCGGCGGATGAGCAGGCGTCAGCGCACGTTTTTCCATCGGGTCGATCTGTGCAGAGAGCGCCCAGCCAGCGCCGCGCCGCGCCACGTTGACGCCGCCACCGTAAGCGCTCCATACTTCGACGTTGGTCAGCAAACCCGCCGACGGCGCATAGTAGCCGCGCAGGTCTGCCGAAGTCACCGGCGCGGAGTCATCGGCTGGCGGTGGCTCATCGCTCAGGCCGCACAAGCCGAGAACCGCCCGCCGCGCCACCGTGCCCAGACCGCCGTCGGTGCGTTTGTTCGCCATCAGGATGGCGGCGGTTTGAGTCTGTGGCGCGATGCACAACGCCGCGCTAAAGCCGCCGATTTGACCGTTTAGCCACGCGATGCGCTGGCCGCCGACTTCCTCCACGCGCAGGCCGTAGCCCATCGCGGGCAGGCGCGGGTCAAGTTGATGGTGTGGCGCGGTCATCTGCGGCGCATCGAACAGCGCGACGGCGAAGCGTACCATATCATCCAGCGAAGCACACGCCCCCAGCGCCGGAACCAGCACGGCATTAACCGGACGCCGCCGGTAACGTCCGCCGCCCGCGATGGTGGGCGCGTTGAATCCGGCGTGCGCCATGCCTAGCGGCGCGAAGACCGTCTCGCGCATGGCGTCGGCGTACGGTTGCGCGGTGATGTCGGCGAGAATCTGGCCGAGAACGGCGTAACCGTCGTTAGAGAAGCACCATTTTTCGCCCGCCCGCGTCCGCGCATGGAGCGCCCCGCCGTAATGTTCGGCCAGCGTCGGCATGGCACGGCTCGCCGGTTGTACCGCGTCATGGCGCACCAGCGCCCGCAATGACCGCGCCGTGCCTAATCCGGCGGTGTGCGTCAGCAGGTGGCCGATTGTCGCGCCGTCCGCGCCCAGATCAAAGCTATGCACGACATCGACGGCGGGAGTCTGCGGCGTCAGCGCCCCCGCCGCGAATTGGCGCGTGATGGCGTAGGCGGTCAGCGCGTGAGTCAACGCGCCCAACCGGAAGGCGGTCTGCGCGGTGACCGGCGTGCCGTCCGGCGCTTCGCCCGCTTCTAGCGTGTAGATCAAGCGCCCTTCGTGGATGAGCGCGGCGACCATCGCGGGCGCGTTGAGGCGCTCATGCGCGGCATTGATGAAGGCTTCGGCGCGGGCGGATGGGCTATCAGGCATCGCGGTCACGTAAGCCCCGCACCGATAACACGATCATCACGGCAGAGATCAAGAGATAGGTGATCGTCAGCGCCAGCCACGGCGACGGCAGAGGCACGCCGGTCAATAGAACGCCATCGAAGATCGGCTCGGTATAGAAGCCCATACTGCCGCGATTGCTAATCAGCAAGTCCTGTGTTTGTAACAAGACAATCGCCGGATTTAAGCTCTCCGCGAAGCCGCGTAGATAGATGATACCGGCCTGCAACACGGCGGATGACCCTACCGCCGTCACGAAAAATTGCCGGAATACGCTGGTCACTACGATGATGACCATTGGCACGGCGATAGTCAGCATGAAGATAGCGATGTAGGCGCGGGTGCTGGCCGTCAGCGTGCGGTCTAGCGTGGTGGAGAAGTACAGGCCGATGGTGCCGAACGTGATCGCAGTCACCGCCAGCACCGCTAGCGCGGTGAGCAATTCTAGCTCGGTGACGCCGCCGAATAGAAACGCGATGCTCTGTAGCGGCACGGCGGCCAACAACAGGAGCAAGATATACGCCAGCGCCGACTCTAGCTTGCCGATGATGAAGGACTGATGCGGAAGCAATGTGATCTGTAGCAGGTCGTATGTCTTGCGTTCGCGCTCGCTACTGACCGCGCCCGCCGTGAATGCTGGCGCGATGAACACGATCAAGAACAATTGCAGGCCGACCACGCCGCGAAACAGATTGCGCCCTAGCTCGCCGGTGACGGACGTGCCGACAGCCGACCCGCTTTGTGTTTCGATCAAGTAGATGATGACCGCGAAGGCGCTCATCAGGCCGAGATAGACGGTCATCACCACGAAAGACCGCGCCCCGCGCATCCGTTCGCGCACTTCTTTGAGCATCAACGGATTGACGCGAAACGCGCCGATGTCGCCCGCCATCAACGCCAGCGCGTAAGCGGCGAAGCCAATCGGGATCAACGCGGGGATGAACCCCAGCCACAGCACCAGCGCGACATTAACAGCCAGCAATCCGGCCAGCACCGGCGGCGACCAGAACTCGCCCGCCCCGACGCCGATCATCAACACCAGAAACGCGCTGAGGTTGGCTAAAATCAGCAGGATCATGACCAGCAAGGCGGTATCCGCCGCGCCGTCATACCCTGCGATCAGGCGGGATAGCAGATCGAACAGGTCGCCGCCGGTGATGCCCCCCAGCAGGCCAGCCAGCGCCAGAAAAACGGCCAGCCAGCCCAGCACGCCCGCCGCTACTCGCAAAAGCGCGGCGATGCGCCCTAAGCGGATCGCACGCGGGGAGCGATCATCGTTTACCAGTTCCGCCATATCACATTCACCGCCGGATCACTAAGGACAGATCGTTCACTTCGTAGATTCGCAGATTCTCGCGCCACAGACTGCCATCCGCGATGATGGCGATCTCGTCGGCGCTCCGCCGGATGTCCTTGATGTTGACCTCAACGTGCGTGGCGCGGAACGTGCCGAGAACCTGCCCGCGATAGCGCCATGCGACCTTATGCCCGCCGTCCGTCACCCGTGAGTCGGTGTGGCCGAAGTGTCCGTCGGGCATCTCCGCCGTGAGGCCGGTCTGAATGGCGAAGCCCTGTAGCGCTTCGACCATGGTCTCCACGCCGATACTGCCGGGCATCACCGGGTCTTCGTGGAAGTGATTCTTGAAGAACCACATACCGGCGTCAATGTCGGTGCGGGCGGCGGCATAACCGCGCCCGTAGTGGCCGCCATCCGGCACGACGCGAATCTCATGCACCAGATCGAGATGGCCGTCACCCAGCCGCAGATAGCCGTCGCCGATTTCTTGCGGGCGCAAGCTGATGACGTTGGCCGGTTGCTCGGTGTCGATCCAGCGATCACGCGATGTACCGGCGTCCAGTCCGGCGCGGCTGGCTAGCGATTCCTGCGTGAAGTAGCCGAAAACCGCCGTGCCTTTGTAGAATAGTTCGTCGCCGTCGTATAGCTCGAAGCTGTATTTTTGCAGGATAGAGCCACCGATGGCGGCATGGCTGAGCATGGCGACGCGATTGGTGATCGTCCGTCCGCGCATGTCGCGGTCTTTAATCAGCGTGCCGTCGCCGTCCAGATTGCGGAAGTACAGGTCGGCGTCGGGATAGACGAACGTCGGCCCGTGATAGGCGGATAGGATGCCGCACGGTTGCAGGGCGATTTCCATCAGCACGCTGTACGGCATGGTCGGGTACGGCGAATCCTGATAGTACCACGCATCCACCGGCACATCGTATTCAGTCAGCACGCTGGTTCCCGCGCCGGATTTATAGCGCTCGCCTTCGATGCTGACCACCCGCGAGATCAGCAACAGGTCGCCGTTGGGGATGCGCGGGGCGCGTCTGCCGTCGTAAATCGCGTAGCGCTCGCCGAATGTATCGGCGATGCGCCGGAGCGCGAACGTCTCGATTTGCTCATACGTGTAAAGCGGTTGATGACCGGCGACCACTGACGGCGCGGGCGTCGGATTCGGCGCGGGCGTCGGCGGTAGTTGCGGCGTTTGTGGTTGCGCGGGTGATACGGTTGCCGGTTGATGCGCGGCGGGCGTCGCCATCTGCTGACGGATTAGCTCCGCCAGACCTTGCAGACCTTCGGCGCGGGCACGCAAGAAATCACCGTGTACGCTATGCACCGCCTCCGGCATCGGCAACGATGAAGCGGCGACAGGCGTCGCCTGTGGCACGCTGGAAGCGCGGCCTTCGATGATGGCGGGCGCGTTCCCCACGATAGCGGCGTACACATCCGCACCGCCGAGCGTCACCGGTCGCACTAATGAGCGCCCGTTGACCGGCGCGGGCGCATGGTACAACGGCGCGAGATTCAACGGGACGCGATGGGCGACCAGCGCCGCCAGCAGGCGCACGAGCGACGTGCGCGAGTCCGCGCTGAGGTTGTCGATGCTGGCCGCCACATGCGGATAACCGGCCAGCGTCTCGTTCACCCAACGGGCGCAGGTGCTACGCGGTCCTAGCTCAAGGAACACCCTCGCACCGTCGTCGTATACGCGCCCGATCAACTTGGCGAAATCAACCGGCTTGCACGCCATGCGCCCCAGACTGGCGGCCACGACGCCGCGCTCCAGCTTGACCGGCGCATAGTCCGCCGCGCTGTAGAAATCGACGCCATCCACCGGCGTGACCGGCAGATCGTGCAGGCGGTAGAACTCGCGGTATTCGCTCATCATCACATCGGCATGGATCACCACGCTGAAAGGCGCTTTCATGCTGTCGGCGTCCAGTTCAGCCAGCACGCGCTCACACGCGGCCGGATCACCGGCGATCATCACTTCCTGCGGCGTGTTGATGTGCGTCAGATACACTTTGCTCTCGCGCTCGACCAGCGCCTTAACGCGGGATGCGGGCGCGGCCACGAAATGCGCCGCCCAGAAGGACTCGACGGGCGCATCGGCGGGGATGCCCCACGCTTCGCGGATGGCGTGCATCGGCGGCACGAGGCGGTCTGTGAACAGGCGCGAGTCGTGGAAGGTGGCGCTACCGGCGTCACCATCGCGCCACGCACCCATGCCCCACATCATGCTACCTTCACCCAGACTGTAGCCGAAAGCGGCGGACGGCTGGATGTCGAACACGTCGCGCAGTGCCCGCGTATAGGCCAGCGCGAAGCTGAGGCCGCTCTCGATGGTGGCGACCGCATCACCGGCGAAGGCGTTCTTCATGGTGCGCGTCAGGCGGGCGTCGGGGCGTGTCAGACTGCGCGGGTACAGGTAGCGCTCGGCGACGGCTTCGCCGAGATCGGATTTAATCTCGCGCAGGCTTTCCAGCGTGTGCGGGAACAGATGGAACAGTTCATAGCCCATCTTCGGGTAGCTGTTGAACGCGCCCGGATACACGAACGCGACCTTCCCGCCAGCGCCTACCGGATGCGCGGCGAAGGCGCTACCGGCGGGGGTCGTCCAGTCTTCGCCCGCCGCCAGCGCGGACGGCACGCCGTTCAGCGCGTGGTCGATCTCGGCGCGGAGCGCGTCGGCGTTTTTGGCGATCAGCGCCACCGCATAGCGCGACGCCGCCGAATATTCGGCAAATACGGCGTCAGCCAGCGCGGGCAGGTCGGCGTCGGTGCTGATTCTCGCTTTCAACGCGCTGAGTTGCGCGGTCAGCGCGTCGAGCGAATCGCCGCCGATGAGCACAAGCGCCGGTAAGCCGCCGCGCAGATAATCCGGCTGACGGCGTGTTTCGGCGACGCCGGATAGTACCAGATGGGCGGCGGTGCCGTCCGCGCTCAGACTGCTGATGGCGGCGACACGGCGTTCATCAAACCATGTGCGCGACTGCGTGGCCGCCCAGAACGCGGTATCCGCCCACGATTCCGGCTTCTTCGGCCCGCGCCAATTGGGGATGGCGGGGATGAAGCGATGCCCGACGCTGAGCGCGGTCTTAATCAGCGCCGCCATGCCGCTAGCGATGTAGGTGTGGCCGATGTTGGCCTTGACCGCGCCGATGGCGGTCTGCGGCTGGTCGCCAGCGCGGGCGATGCGATAGGCGGCGGTGATGCCGTCGATCTCCGCTGTGTCCTCCGCGCTGATGCCGCTCGCGTGTAGTTCCAGATAGCCGACATCGCCCGCCGTGATTCCGGCCTGCGCTAGCGCGGCGCGGGCGGCGCTTTGCACGGCGGCGGCGTCCGGCGTGGCGGGCAAGGCGTCCGGCGCGACCCCACCACCACCGGCGAAGGCCAGCGCGTCAATCACCGCGTAGGCGTTCTCGCCCGCCGCATCAGCGCGGGTCAGCACGACAGCGCCCGCGCCCTCACCGATCAGCCAGCCGTCGCTCTCAGCGTCGCATCCGGCGACCGGATCACCGGTGCTGAGTGGGGCGCGACGGTTGCGGAGCAGGACATTCTCCAGACTGCCGGCCAGATCAACCGCGCCGATCACTACCGCGTCAACCTGCCGCTTCTCGAACATCATCTGCGCGATTTCCAGCGCCTTAAATACGCTGTTCTCCTCGGCGGCGACGGTATAGGCCGGGCCGCTGAAATCCCACAGCGACGCGACGCGGCTGGCGGCGATGTTGCCGATGTAGCTGGTGTAATGGTTGACCTGCGCCGGGGTCAGCAGGCTATCTTTGAGCAGGCGGCGCAATTCTTCTTCTTGCTCGGCGGGCAATAATCCGGCGTTGGCGTTCAGCAGGTCGCGCAACTGCCAATTGAGATCAGCGCGGGCGCGGTACTGATGGAGCGCTAACTCCGTGCCCAGCGCCACGATGACGGCGACATTCGCCCCCGCGTTCAGTCCGGCGTCGCGGATGGCGGCGTCGGCGGCTTTGAGCAAGATCAACTGTTGCGGGATTGGCTCGTCGGCGGGCGTGGGCGGAATGCGCATCGCCATGAAGTCGAGATCGAACGATTCGATATACGCGCCGCGTGTTCTGCCGGTATCCAGCCCGAACTGGCGCAGGATGTCGGGGTGCTGTTCCAGCCCCTTCCAGCGATTGGCCGGTAAATCACGGAAGGCGGTGCGCCCATCGAACAGGGCGCGGGCGAAGCTATCTAGCGTGTCGAAGTCGCCGAAGTGCGCCCCCATGCCGGTGATCGCCATACGTGCGGGTTGTGTGTGTTGCGGTTGGTTGCTCACGGTCTCTCTCTCATCGCGTGTTACTACGCTATCACTCAAAATTAGATGGGCGCTGACGCCGCCGAAGCCGAAAGCATTCGCGGCGACGATGCGCGGCGCGGCGCTATCCGGCGGCCAATGTTGCGCCCGCGTCACGATCCGCCCGCCATCGAATAGGCCATCGGGCGATGTTAACGGTTGCTCGACGCGGATCGTGGGCGGGATTTCGTCATGCGCCATCGCTAAAATCAGCTTGATGATGCTCGCCATGCCCGCCGCCGTCATCAGGTGGCCGACATTGCTCTTGACACTGCCGATGCGCGGCGGATCGCTGAAAAAGCCAGCCATTGACGCTAGCTCGGTGCGATCACCGACTGTCGTGCCGCTAGCGTGACATTCCACGTAGCCCACATCGCACGGGTCAATCTGCGCGTCGTCGTAGGCGCGGCGAAACGCGGTGATCTGCCCTTTGCTGTTGGGCGTCAGGATGTGTTTGCCCGCGCCATCGTTGGATAGGCCGACGCCGCGCACCAGCCCGTAAATATGATCGCCGTCGCGCACCGCATCGGCGTAGCGCTTGAGTACCACTAGACCCGCGCCTTCCCCCGCGATCAAGCCGCCGGAGCGCTGATCGAGCGGGGCGCTATCGCCGCCGGATGCGGGGAAGCCGCCGAGATGGGCGAAGCCGAGATTCATCAAAAGCGGGTCGGCGGAACTGACCGCACCGGCCAGCATCAGGTCGGCGCGGTGGCTATTGAGGTAATCCGCCGCCAGCCCGACCGCATACAGCGACGAGCCGCAGGCGGCATCCAGCGCGAAGCCGCCCAGCCCCAGCCCGAAAGCGGACGCCACCACCGCCGCCGGATAGCCGGGCGATAGGCCGTGCAGGGTCGCGGTGTCGGAGTCTGGCGCATCGTGGCGTGGCGGCGCGGGCTGGTCGAGCGCGTCGGCTAGCGCTTTGCGGAACAGCGCTTGATAGACCGGTGTGAATAGCCGGTTGGAATGCGGCGTCGGCATGGCGAGATTGCCCATGATAACGCCGCTACGGGCGCGATAACGTGCCATCAGGCCGCCGTCATCGTCCAGATAGCGCCCGTCGGTCAGCGCGGCGCGGGCGGTGTGTAGCGCCATGCGGAAGGCCATCCCCATATCGGCGACGGTGGACGCGGGCAGGCTGTACCCCTCCGGCGATAGCGTGGCGCGGGCGATGTAACCGCCATGCAGAAAATAAGATGTATCGGAACGCAACCGCGCCGGATCGTGGAATGCGGCGGGGTCGCCGCCCAGTTGATCGGCTGTGGCGTCCGATGTGGTGCGCTCGCCGCGCCGTAGCACTTCCCAGAAAGCGCGGGGATCATCCGCGCCGGGAAACAGGCAAGCGATACCGGTGATGGCGATTGGGTTCATCATGATCGTGCGATTGCTCTCTTATGCTCGCGGTCTAGCCTAACACCTTCGGCAGTTTATTGCGCCGGAACAGGTCGTTCAAGTTCTTGCTGATGGTGATTTCGGAATGGCGCACCGTCTGGTACATGCGCCCGTCTTTGTCGTGTATCTGGATGGTGGTCACTAATCCAGTCGGCGCGGCGCTGTGAATGTCCAGCGTGACGAAGAACTCATCGCCCCAGCCCACATCGGCGTAATGCTCGCCACTGCCCGCCCGTAGCGGCAAGCTCCCCGCGCCATAACGCCACTTGGCATAAATGCCCATCGCCTGCAAGCCGATGTCGGTCATGAAGTAGTTGAACGACTCGACGGGGTATTGCCCTTGATAGGCGGTGGGGACGACTGGCAGGCGGCATTGCATGGTGACGCGCTCTTCGGTGATGCTCAGCACGCGCTCCACACCCTTGAACGCGAAGCCGTGAAACAGCGTGTAGTCGTCGTAGAATTGATGGCCGGGCAGGTCGTCAACCGGCGTCAGGTCGAAGCTATCAATCGGCGGCATCGGCGGCTTTTTACGCACCAGCTTGATGCGGGCGCTGTAATAGAAGCGCGGCAACTTCGCGCCTGCTGGCTGGCTGGACACTTTCGCCGATACTTCGATGGCGTCTTCAGCTTTGCTCAGCTCGGTGATGGTCAGCGTGTATTGATCGGTGGTGGATTCCTCAAACACGACGCCCTTCAGCACGCGGTAGTCCTCAAAGCTGAAGGCGTAATATCCGGGAAACAATCCGGCGGCGGTGTTACATATCCAGCTAAACGCGCTCGCCATCGGCAAGACCGCTTTGCCGTCTACGACGTGATCCTGTAGAAACGGGCTTTCTTCCAGCGTCAATTGGCGATGGATGGTGTACGTCTTGAGGTCACCGCCTAGCGGAGTCTGCGATGGGGCGATGCCGCTACCGACGACGATCTGCACCGCGTCATCGGCGGGCACCCGCGCCAGTTCTTCGGCCAGCAGATGTGCGCCGACATTGACCGGAATCAACTGGATGCCGTTCTCCGCGAAATAGGCTTTCAGTTGCGGCGTGACCATCCCGGCATCCCATGGCCCCCAGTTGATGCTGACCACATGGCACGCCGGATGCGCCCGCTTGAATAGATGCGCGGCTTTGTTCAGCACTTCGTTAGCGATGGCGTAATCGGCCTGCCCGACGTTGCCGAAGAATCCGGCCACCGACGAGAACAGGACGAGATGGGCGATCTGCTGGTTCGGGATGGCCTGCAGAAGATTTTCCAGCCCGTCCACCTTCGCGGCGTACACGGACTCGAAATCCTTCTGCGTCTTGTTCTCGATCAGCTTATCGGCCAGATTGCCCGCGCCGTGAATGATGCCGGTGATCGCGCCGACCTGCGCCTGTGCGCCGTCCAGCGCTTCGCGCACCGCGTCGGCGTCGGTGATGTCGGCGCTGATGTAGGCCGCCGCCCCGCCGTTGGCCTGCACCGTGACCAGCGTCTGCTGGATTTCTCGCGATGATAGCACGGCGCGGCTCAGCCGGTTGACCTCCGGCGGCGTCGGCTTCTGGCCGCTAGCCTGTAGATGCGCCATCGCCGCTTTTTTGAGCGCGGCCTCGTCGGTGGCGTCCGCCGCCCATGCCGGTTCTGGCGTCAGCGCGGAGCGCCCCATCAGGATAAAGCGGCATCCGTAAACCGCCGCCAGATGCTCCACACAACGGGCGGTTATGCCCTTCGCCCCGCCACTGACGACGAAGACAGATGTCGGTGTGATGTCGCTCATAAAGTTTTCTTCCCCTTGCGTGCAGAAGGCGAACAACATTGTTCGCCTTTTCAACTAAATCCTTATTTTCGACCTACCATCGTCCGGATTCTGCTTAGACGACAGCGGAGGCGACGATGGTCACGCGCCCGCTCTGGCTGAGGCCGACATCGACCAGCACCCGATTCGGGTCGTGCATCTCGGCGATGATCTGCGCGGCGGCTGTTGCGTCGTCCAGTCCGGCGGATACATCCAGCGCCCGACAGAACACGCCCGCCCATTCCAGATTAACCGTCTTGGTCAGGCCGAACAGCCCGCCACTGACCGCGCCATAACGCCCGTCACGTGTGCCGAATGCGCCATCCAGTCGCGCCACCGTCATGAACAGCGCGTAACCGCGTTCGGCGGCGTCGTTCAACGGGCGCTTGAGGTGCTTCGCCAGCAGGAAGGCGTGTTTGACCAGCGCTTTTTCCGCCGAAACGAACAGGTCGCCGTTCGCGCCGAGCTGGTGGCTGGATGGGCTGATGTGGACGAACGCGGCGATGTGGCCGTGCCCGTCGCTGATCGTCTTGAGCGCTTCTTCGATGCGAACTTCGGCCATGTCGCTCAACGTGACGCGGGCGACATGCGACGGGATAGCGCTCTGCCGCCCGACCACATCCGACGGGAAGCTGAGAACCACCACCGACCAGCCCTTCGCGCTCAGTCCCTCCGCCACCATACCGGTTAACGGCGTGCCGTCGTCGGTGAGGACACACACACCATCGGCGGGCGGATCAACCGCGATGAAGTCCGGGCGCGGCAACGGCTTGAGCGCGGTGGGCGTGCGCGGAATATCATGATCCAGTTGGGTCAGCGCCGGAGTCGCCCCGCCGTTAGTGGCTTTCTCCGGCGCGGGCGCTTTTGGGCTGGCGATCTCCGCTTTGCCATTGCTCGAGCCGGACGGCATTTGATCGCCCATGTAATCGACGATTTCCTGCAACGTCCGCAACTCCGCGAGGTCTTCGGCGGGCAAGTCCGGCAACTGCGGGAACTCGTCGCGCATCGCGCCCAGTATCTCCACGCGCTTGATGCTGTCGATGCCGAGATCGGCTTCGATGTCCATTTCTAGCTCTAGCATCTCCGCCGGATAGCCGGTCTTGTCGCTGACGATATTCAGCAACGCCTCCGATAGCGCCGACAAGCTGACGCCGGAAACGGCGGGCGCAGATGGCGCGGG
>REDR01000104.1 GCA_007693385.1 Anaerolineaceae bacterium | reverse complement strand
AACAGCCGCATCACCAGCCGCAGACTCTCGAATAAGTCGGTGTGGCGCGTGCCCTTGAACGTCTCCGCCATGCGGCGCAGGCGGCGCGTGCCGTAATATTGCGTATAGCGCTCATGGGCGGCAGGGGGCGCGTCCGGGTTCAGCAACAGGTCGCGGTCTTCCGCCACGAACAGGAACAGCAGACGGTACACCATCCGCAACAGTTGACGGTAATAATCTTGTGGATTGAGTTCCCCGTCGGCCAGTTTATCGCGCAATTCGGCGTTCGCGTGATATTCGATGAAGCCCAGCCCCAGCGCCTCAATCGCCTGCTCCACGCCGTCACGCAGTTGATCGAGGGCGCGGGTGCCTTGCTCCTGTGCCAACCGCATCCACTTTTCCAGCCAGTAATCGGCGTGTTTCTCCCCCTCCACCCGCGACTGATGGCACAGCAACCACAGCAGGGTGAAATCGCTGTACACTTCGCCCTCCATCATCGCCGCGAGGTCGAATTCCACATACGCTTGCCGCGTCAGGCTGACGTTATCGCGCAGTATCCGCAGTTTGTAGCCGTTGCTGACGAACCCCCACAGATGCGGCTCACTGCGATTCAGGAAAATTTGCAACAGGCTGTGCGGGCTGGCCGACGACGCCCCCGCCGCTCCCGCCGTGCGTTTGTCCAGTTCCAGCTTATAGCTAATCAGGTGGATCGGCACATCGCCCCAACCATGCGAAATCGGATAACTGCGCCCGTCGATCTCGTGCGCGGTGGCGACCGGCAACCGCCCGTAATCCAGTTCGCGGAATAGCGGCAACAGCCAGCGATCACGGGTGATGCGCGTGCCGGAATCATCTTCCGGCAGGCGTTCCTGCGCCGCTTTGAAGCTCGCCCATGCCCCCTTCAGCGCATTCCACGAGCGATTGATCGTCTCGTTCAGCTTCTCGCCCGGACGGTGGTAGCTCTCCGCTGTCAATCCGTCGATCTGGCCGTGAGCGTGGTCTTCCTCGCTGATACGCTGGAGCAAATCAGCGGGGAGCAGAGCGCCTTCCGTGCGTATGGTGGTGAAGGTGTCTTTTGGCTTTGGCATGTCGGCTATTTCCTCCCCATCACCGGCAAAAACACATAAATCCCCAGCACATCCGGCGGCAGTTGCGCCGTCACGCGATGCTGGGGGCGACGCTCGCCGCGCCGATATGCCGCCTCGCGCACGCGGACATGCGCTGACAGCAATTCCTCGCCGCGTTGTTGTGCGATGTCGTTCAAATAGGGTGCAATCGCATCAAATCCGTCCACCACACGCCCGACGAATTCCGCCGCTTGTTGTGCATGAATGTTGGCCGATGGTTCCGCCTGTAATAGATTCTCGGCGGCCTCCGCATCCAGCCACAACGCCGACGACGGCGTGCCTTCAAATGCCAATGTCAGGCTATCTTCCGCTAGTAGCTGATGCTCGTCGGTGTCGGTTCGCGTGATGAGGTGGTAACGGAAGCGCACCAGTAACAGCGTGGTGCGCTGGCTCACCGCTGTCGTGCGAATCGCGCCAGCACGACGGGCTCGCGGCTGGTCGGCCTCTAGCGCCACCGTATCTAGCGCGGTATTCATCACGTATGTCGCCAGCGATTCCACCAGCGGATGCGTGCGTGTCAGATGCCGTTGCCCATCGCGCACCGGTAGCTCAAAGCGAGCGGTGAACTGCGTCACCCCGAGCATGTCGCGCAGACCGCGCGGCGTCTCGGTCAGATCGAACGTCACCGTTTCCCCGCCGCCCACCGTCCGCGCCGCGCTGGTCGTCACCACGCCGCGATGCATCGTGATCGCCTCTTTCATGAACGTCGCCACATCCGCACCTGATCCGGTGATCGCCCGCGCCGCCGCCAGCTCCGCCGCCACTTCATCCACCTTGATCGCCTGTTGCGCGAACATCGTGCGCGAGCGCTTCTCGCGTTCCGCCGCCGCCTCCCAGTGTTGCGCCAATACCATCTGGCGCGGCTTCATGTACGCCTCAAAGCCGGGCAATGCCGACTGGTTCAAGCTGGCATTTTCACGCAATAGCAAGCCCTCAAAGATGGCTTCTACCACGTCTTCGCTGTTGCCGGGCACCGGCACCGAGATGCCTAGCGAACTGCGGATGCTCTGATGCTTGCGTAGCAGAACATCCAGCACGATCCCGTCGATCTGGTTATCCACCCCGTAGTAAGTCACCACTTTCACGCGGTCGCTGGGTTGGCCGTAACGATCCACCCGACCTTCCCGCTGTTCGTGGCGCGTGGGATTCCACGACAGATCATAGTGCACAACCGCGTCGAACCCCGCTTGCAGGTTAATCCCCTCGCTCAGGCAGTCGGTACAGACCAGCACACGGCTGGGCGACTGGCTCAACTGCATCACGCGCTGTTCGCGCTCCGTCGGCGGTAGCGTACCGGTCACCCCCGCGATCTCCACGCCACGAGTCGCGCCGCGTAACGCTTGCGTCACGTAGTCCACCGTCGGGATGAAGCGACAGAACACGATCGGGTTATACCCCGCTCGCAATAAATCCTTCACGATCGCTATCAGTTGCGTCAGTTTGTTGTCGGCAGACCCTTTCAACGCCTCAGCCGCCCGCGCCATATCCAGCAACCGCCGGTGATGCTTCTGCGCGTCCGCTTCTAGTTCACTGGTATCACCGCCCGGGATCACGTCCATGCTTTCGGCGGCGTCATCCGTCATCAGATCAAGCACCGTGCGACGACCTATCTCGTCAACATCCACTTCGTTATCCGCTGAGACCGTCGCCGCACGACTGCGCAACGTCGCCGCCGCCGCCGCCGGACTCGACGCCAGCGAACGCAACAACGCCAACGCTGACCACCAGCGCACGCGCTGGCGATAATGTGCATCCGGTTGCCGTACCAACTCGCGCGCGTACTTCAGCACGCGCTCGAACAGCCGTCGATATTCGTCGCTTAGCTTGTATGTTTGCTCGGTCACATCACGCTCCGGAAACGGTGTCACCGCATCCATGTAAGCGCGAATATCACCGCGCCGACGCTGTACGAAATACCGCGCCAACTCCCGCCGCAATCCTTCGTTTTGTGGCCCGGACAGGTCATCCGGCAGATCATCAAATTCAGGGTTCAACATCGCCAACAACGAGCGAAACGCTTCTTCCTTGCCGCTATGGGGTGTCGCCGTCACCAGCAGTAAATGCCGGTTCGGGTCTTGTGCCAACGACGCCACCAACTCATAACGCTGATGCTTACCGCCGCGCTTATCGGTGGTATGGGCGACGGTGTGCGCCTCATCCACGATCACCAAGTCCGGCGCGGTACGCAGAAATTCATCGCGCCGCCGTTCCGATTTGATGAAATCGGTCGAGACCACCACAAACGGATGACGATCGAATAGCGATTCCCCGATGCGCAAATGACGCTCTAATCGCGTCGCGGTACTGGATAACACCAGATCAGCTTCGATGTAGAACTTCTCGCGCAGTTCGGCGTGCCATTGTTCAGCCAACTGTGGCGGACATAACACCGCCAGCCCGTCAATTTCGCCACGATCCAACAATTCACGCGCGATCAGTAACGCTTCCACCGTCTTACCGATGCCGACATCATCCGCGATTAACAGGCGCACCGGATTCTGCTTCAGCGCCATCAGGAGCGGGACAAGCTGGTAAGGGCGCGGCTCGACATTGATGCGGGCGAACGAACGAAACGGCCCCGCGCTAGCACGGAACCCCAGTTGCACCGATGTCCGTAACAGTCGCGCCGAGCGATAATCGCCGATTTGAGACGGGTCAGGCAGGGCAAATTGCGCCGGTTCGATCTGCTCCAACACGGTATAAATGCCGGTCACTTCGTCATCCGTACCCCCTAAAGGCCGCACATGAATCATCTCATCAGTTGTACCCGGCAAGACCACCCACTCGCGACCACGCGCCCGCACCAGTGATCCAACTGTAAACGAAGATTTTGCACTCATCCCGTGCCTCCAAAAATGTGTCGATTCTCTGCTAGAATGGCCTCCCAGTCATCACGATAACCGAAGCGAAGCACACGATAGCCATGATCCTCCATGCAATCGGATTGCTGGCGATCGCGTTCCTGCCGTCGCGGATAATCGTGATGCGATCCATCAATATAGATCGCCACATACACATCGCCACTGTTATAAACGAAGTCAGGACGTGTGCGGCACGCCTCGAAGTACTCCTGCGCCGCATCTGGCAATCGTAGGCCGCGCCCGTGCAGAAACCGTAACCAGTCGCGCTCTAAATCCGAGTCGCATCGGGCGATTAATCTTTGCAGATGTATCTCACGGCTGTTCGCCGTCGGGCTAGCATCCACCCGCGCCTGTACCAGCAGGAGCAATACATCGCGGATAGTCTGACGATCCAGTAACCGGTGTTCGCGCTGATTACCATAGCTCAACAGGCAATCATAGCAAGCCGCTTCGCAGTCCTCACGCGCACGCAAACCGCGCCGCAAATCCGCGCCGGTCTCAGGTTCAAAATGGCAGATTTCTAACGCTTTGCGGGCTATCACCGATAATATCGTCGGCTCATCCACCAATCGCCGCAAAACACCCGCGCCACCTTCCGCCGCCTCATAGAACAATAAGGCCCGGCGGTTGCTATAATCCGGCAGTGGTTCGGCCGCCAGCTCGTTATCTTCCAGCTGGAACACCGCCTCAATTGCCCGCTTGAGCGCCGCTTGCAAGGACGCCATCTGCTCGATTTCCAGCCCGATACCCGGCTCAAATAGCAGACAGTTACGGCTATCCTCCACATACGGGATCACCCGTTTGGTACGCTCCGACATCGGATCATCTTTGTCATCTTCATTCTGTTCGTTCTTCGCCCAGTAGCCACGCTCGATGTCCAGCACGAAGCCATGTTGCTTCTTGTTCTTGCGCCGTGCCCAGCCCAGATTGATGCGCCACAATGTCGCCGTTTGTGCATAGGTCAGGTTGGCAATGACATCACCGCCATGATCGACCGTCGCGGTGCGAATGTCGAGCGCTCCATCGCGTTCACTGAAGCGCACGCCGGTACGGATTTCGTAGCCCAGACGCAATCGGTCTTCTTCATCCGCATTGATGCGATCACGGCGCTTTGTCACCACGTTTTGCAGGCGCAATAGTGATTGTAGCGGCTGATCGAGCGACATCCCGCACCGCTGGCACAGGTCATAATCCGCGCCGGACTTCAGTGGATGCACGTAGCCGCAATGGTTACACTGTTTGATCTGTGTCATCAGCAGACCATCTTCATTCTCGTTTATCGGCATAATGACGCGGTTGATCAGGTAGCGCGAACCCTCATGATAGATCATCGCTCGCGGCCCAAACTCCGAGATCGCCAGAAAGCGCGGCCGCGACAGGAAATTATCTTTCTGTGTGGAACGACGCGCCGGAATGAATGCCGAGAGCGGCAGACGTGGGAAGCTATAGCCCGGCAAAAAGCCCTCGGTGGCGAAATACCGATAACTGTAGAAATCAGACTGCGCCAGACTGCTTGATTGCGTTAACAGGTCGAGTTGTGCCAGTCCGTCACGACGCAAGCGGTCGGCATGTCGTTTATCGGTTGAGGCACGGGTCACATCGCGCCGCACCGCTTCCTGCGCCTTCACCTGCTTCAATGCCGACCAGTACAACCCGCGCCAGCGTTCGCAGGTAGCATCAAACGCCCGCACCACGTTCTGCATGGTGATTTCTAACAATCCGTCGCCGTCGATTACGTCCGGGATCGTCTTCAGTACCCGTTCCGCCCGTTGCCGTGCCGCCATCCGTGCGTTCACCGACTCCGCCTGCTGGCGAATCTCCGACAACAACTGGAGCGACGGCGGATCGTTCTCCATGTCCAGAATTTCCTTGAGCGTATCCTTCAGGTCGATACCGGTTTCCGCCAACCAGATGGCGTGAATGTGCGCCCGCAATAAGTCCTCATTGCTCAGATCGAGACGCGGGGGCGCGACCGCTCCCGCCACCATCCGCTCCGGTCGTTTGAAGAAATACTGATCATGCGGGCTACCGCTCGAACAATACGTAAAGACCAGCGCCGGTTGCCCACTCCGTCCGGCACGCCCACTGCGCTGGGCATAATTGGCGGGCGTTGGCGGCACGTTGCGCATGTTGACCACATTCAACTCGGCAATGTCCACCCCCAGCTCCATCGTCGGCGAACAGTACAGGATCGGCAGTTCCCCGCTACGGAACTGTTTCTCCCGTTTTTCGCGCTCGTCATACGGCACTTGCGCGGTGTGTTCGTGCGCTTCCAGTCCCGCTAGCGAACCGGCCACGTGACGGTAGAAATCAACGAAGAAGGCATTCGGTCGCCCCCCTTCCTGCGATTCGTTGGGCACACGGATCGGATCATGGAAAGCACGTTCGCCACTTCCGGCATACCAGCGCATCGCCGAAGCCACCAGCTGATAGCCGGGCACGTCGTTTTCGTTCTGGGGCGTGCGCGTCACTTCCACCAAACCTGCCACCCGCAGTCCTTCCAAAAGCCCGCCGATGATGGCTGTCGTATCCTCTAATTTCATTTTTTCCGCTATTTCTAGCGTCCCCGGACGGCGTAGATAGATGCCAAAACCACCCCGCGCCGAAACGTAGGTATAATTGCCGCGTCCATCATCCCCACTCGACGGGCGCGGGATCAGCGTCGAGGCGTATTCCATCCGCTCATCTTCATCAATCGCCCACGGATCGACCAGCCGTTGACTGCTCAAGTGCTGGATGCGCTCCTGATGCGTGCTATCCAGATAATCCACCTTGATCGCCAGTTCCCGCCGCATGTAGTCCAGTAGCGTTTTGGCGATCCTCATGCGCGTTTGTGGCGAAGCTGTCGCCAGCGCCTGATGTTTATCCGCCCACACCTCTTCCGCCGCGCACACCGCATCCAGACTGGTGTAGCCGATTTCCAGCAATCCGCATTGTTCCAGATTCGGCAGAGCGATGCGCCAACCCCGCCGCAGATCGCGGTAGATGCGATAGCCCAGCACCTGTCGCAGTGCGCGTTTGGTCTCTTGCTCCGCCTGAAACTTCCATGAGGCATCACTGGCGTACAGCGCAAATGGCAGATTCAGCGCTTCAAATACCTTTTCGGCGATGATTTCATGCGTCAATCCAGCAGAACCGGCCGCCTCAACCGCACGGTAAATCGCGCCGCGCAACAGGCTGACTTCGATGAAGTCATTGAAGTGACCGGCTTGCAGGGAAGCATCTTGCCGATTATCGGTAAAACTGAGTAGCTTTTGCGCGTGTTGCGGCAGATCACTCACCTTCAGCGAGCGAATCGCCGACAGACTCAGCAGAGTCGTCGCGCTACTGCGCCCTTCCGAACTCAGCGTCGCCAGTTTGCCGAAATCTCCCTGCCGCGCCGCATACGATACGCCACAGTTCAGGCAGAACATGAACGGTGACGCCATGTAGACGCACGCTTGTCCCGCCTCATCCTCTGCTCCGTCCGTCGCGAGGCGTAGGTGATGCGGTAGTTTATCGCGCCGATGCGGACGCACCCGCCGTCCGCCGCGATGTGTTTCTAGCCAGTCGTCCGGCAATCGCTCGCTTTCGAGCAGTTCCTCTACATCTTCCGGCCACGGTTTATGCGAGCCGATGTACAGATAACCGGCCTCTACTTCGTCATCATTCAGCCGATCACGGAAGTCACGCGGCGCTACATAGCGGCGGCCATCTTCTTCATCTCGCGTCAGCCCTACCGTGTAGTATTCCTGCCCGCATTCACGGCAGAAACACAGCGGAAACAGCACTTTTTCGCGGTTGCCCGGCACATAGCGTTGTCCCTGTAGCGTGATGTGGCGCACATCTTCCAGTTCGATGGTGCTATAGGCGGTATCACCCGGACTGATGAACTGATGCAAGCGAAAGGCAAAAGGAGCGACCCCGTTTTCCGGATGCGGCTCACACCGATAACCGGCCATCAGCCAGTTCTTGATGACCTTTACGCATGTTGCCTCATCTACTCCGGTGTACGCGCTCAGTGCTTCGGCGGCGGTCTGGATACTGCGCGGTTCTTGCCGTGTCAGACGCTCATCTTTTTCCTGCAGGCCGAAGGTGTTCTCAATCCATGCCGACAACGGATGAACCACGAATTCGGCGTAATCCGTCGGCGCAATCAGATCATCCCCCTGAGCAACCACTGATTTGAGTGCCGCCGGATCAATCCTGTCGGGCGTAGCGCGGCGCAGAGTCTCCCCGATGACGTGTTCTGGCAGAACCGTCGCGCCGAAAATCTGTGCGCCGACTCCGGCCACCTGTGCCCGTTGCTCATCATAATGGCCTTCACTTGCCAGCGTTGCTGATGTGCCGACGAATAGCATATTCTGCTCCGGCGTTTCCAGCCGATCGCGCACGCGCCGCACCAGTAGCGCCACATCCGCCCCCTGTCGCCCGCGATACGTGTGCAGTTCATCCAGCACGAGGAAGCGCAAGCCCTGCGCCCGTTCAATCAGGGCACGTTCGCGCGGGCGCGTCATGATGAGTTCCAGCATGACGTAGTTCGTCAGCAGGATGTCGGGCGGATGCGTCATGATGTGCTGGCGCTCTTCTTCGCTCTCCTGTCCGGTATAACGGGCGAACGTCACCGGCGCTTTACCTTTGGGATACCCTTCGTTCAGGAATTTATCCAGCTCGCCCGCCTGACTGTTCGCCAGCGCGTTCATCGGGTAGACGATGATCGCTTGAATCCCTCTGCCGCGCCCGCGACGCAGGACATGATCGACAATCGGCACGATGTAGGCCAGACTCTTGCCCGAGCCGGTGCCGGTGGTCAGGATGTAGTTGTGGCCGTCGCGGGCGATCTCGATGGCCTGTCGCTGGTGGCGATGAAAGCGCAACGTTTGCCCGCCATCGCTCTTGTCTTTCAGGAAAATACGGTTGCATTCTTCATGCAGGATGCCATCCGCCACCAGTTCGCGCACCGTGCCGCCACTCTCGAAACTGGGGTTCAGTTGAATGAGCGGATCCGGCCAGAAGATGCCGTCTTGCAGGCTCTGATGAACGGTGTCGTACAGGCGCTGGTCGCGTATTTGAATGAAACTGCTGGCATAGTTGGAATAATCGCGAGTTAGTTGTTCTCGCAGGGCAAAAACGTCCATAGGGTTCGCCTAGTTTATTATTTTCTGTTGGATGGTAACATAATAAAACATCATCCATTCTAGCACAGTTTACGCGCCGCTTGCCGTGATGAAATATGAAATCCGTGTAACGTTGGTGG
>REDR01000071.1 GCA_007693385.1 Anaerolineaceae bacterium | reverse complement strand
TCAGGCGAGCAGATATAGGAGAGACACTGGTTATCCTGCGTGATGTGCAAGGGGAGGTTGTAGGTGAAAATCCAAACTGGTATGAGCTTGTAGACGGCACGTTCGTTCATGCTTCAGTGGTGTCGATCATTGCTGGAGATTAGCATGGCAATGATGGGGGAACCGCTTACCCTCATCCGGCATTGATGCGCTTCAGAGGGTAGGGGTATTATCCTTCTCAATTCACGTCAGCCGCCGCCAGCGTGAGCGCATCGCGGGCACAGCGGGATCACTCACATCAATTGTAGCCCGCCATTGATAAGACTTCGGCCACTCTTTGAAGACCGACACAACAGTGAACATGAACCGTAACGAGAGCTTGCTCAGGTGTGGTTGCCAGCCACCTGTCGGACAAATTTCGATTTCCACATCATCCCCGGTGCGTTGTATATGATAATGTCCTTCAATTCGCCCCATCGTCTTTTCAAGATCAATGGTGAAGTTGCCCCCGACCTGTACGCCATCCCGAAGGTTAACCACATTCGGGAATGATGGATTGAACAGGAAGCGTACATCATGCCGATCTGATCGAGCTTGCATGACGCTGATTTCTGGCTGACCGCCATTCTCGGAAATTTCATAGATAGCATCGGCATCAATGGCGACATCATCATCAATTGGAAGCGACAATAACGCCCCTTCATGGTTTTGATTCCACAACACAATGAACGGATCGGATGCGTAACGCATGAAATACATGCGCGAACTATCAATCGGAGCAGGCAAAAGGTCAAGCTGATGCTTTTTGCCGTCAATTGTCACTTCGACATCGGTCTGCCCCCTACGGACAAAATAGAAATCATATAGCAACGCCAGTGGTAAAGATGGCGGCTTTTCTGTTTCGCTGGGGAACGGCGCGAGCAGGCCGAACGGCTTACGGCGTTTTGAGTTGTGTTCGTGGATATATAGCGTGATTGGGCGACCTGTCTTATCTTCAAATGTCAGCGATAAATCCACGCCACGTTCATTAATGGCGAAGTGCCCGCCATCAAACGGATGGATGATAAAATCACACAGCCCTTTGCCTACGATGTCGTATTCTTCGCGCTTGAGATTGAGGGTCGGCTGATGGTATACATCAATCATGCCATCGTGCCGCCATGCAATCACCAACAAGCCACAGCCCTTGATAGGATCATCGAACATTTGCGGCTCAAAGCCGACATAGACAGTATCCGGGTCGTTTTCAAAATTGATGAGTAATAGGCGCTCCATCGGATCACACTTGAGGTTAAACGGTGAAAAGAAATGCCCTGCATCTTGCGCCTTATAAATATCAAGCGGATGTGAATCCGCCACCGATCCGCCTTCTTCTGTGTCATCGTCTATAGGATTATGCGATTTGCGAAAGACATAGAGAAACCCCAGCCCGACCAATGCGCCCGCGATATGCGGATAATGACCTACTGACGGTAGCCATCCGAATATGATGGCCGCGACTGATAAGACCAGCAGTACAACGGGCAGAACGATATTCGGTATGCGGAATGGCAGTTCTTTCTTCCAAGGAAACGCGAAGTGATAATGGAAGATGATGGCCGCCGCCGCCGCGCTGAAGCCGATTCCGGCGGTATCCCGCACGAATAAGCTGAGTCCTCCGGCAACAATTGCAATCAACACAAGCAGGGTGTATTTTCTGGAACCAATTAAGCGCTCTACCCACACGCCGATCCATATCAAAATCAGCATGTTGACGATGATATGATTCCAATCGACATGCACAAAACCATACGTGACGAATGCGTACCACCGATGCGGTAATTCGGCGGAATCAAACGCCAAGAATCGCACATTCTCCGGGTCTGTTGTCCTTGCGATAGCAAATACCGCCACTGATGCCAGCAAGAATATGATCGACATCGGGTTTTTTCTAACTTCTAGTATCTCTTCCATTTTTCCCCCTCTTCTTTCATGACGTTACGAGACGGGTACGCCACAATCTATACTTCATCGATCATCTGTATGCGGCGCAATGCGCTAGTGCAGGGCGTTTAGAATTTCGACCAGCTTATCGGGCGTATCGCCCTTGTGAACGAACGCCGCCGCACCACTCGCCAGCGCATCGGCGCGAGCTTCGGCATGTATGCCGGTGATGATGATCGTAACCGGACACAATGCCCGCAGATCAGACAATAGCTCGGCGGTGATCGAACGCTGACCGGGCAGATACCAGTCCAGCAACACAATATCCGGTTGCAATGCCTCAACCAGCACGAACAATTCCGTGATGAACCGTGCTTCGCCGACTACATCCATCTCCAACGCTTGCTCGCATAGCAAACGAAGCGCCTGCCGGACTCGTGGCTCGGTATCTGCGATCAATATGGATTTACGCTTGTTTTCAGGCATAGTGTCGTCTCCTATAGTCCTATTGAAACGCAAAAACTCCCCGTTGTTATCCGTTGTACGGGGAGTTTCATCTAGCCCGAAAAGACAGGTGATCGGCTGGTCAGTTGACCAGCCCGTGTTGAACGGCCAGCGTTGCCGCTTCCGTTCGATTGTTAGCGCCTAGCTTTGTGATGATATTGCTGACGTGGTATTTCACCGTCGAAGCACTGATGCCCAATTGCTCGGCCATCGAATGATTATTGTGTCCGGCGCACATCAACGCCAGAACCTCACGCTCGCGCTGGGTTAAATCGTAGCCGAGAGCGGGCGGTTTGGTGGCGGCGCGGATCAACGCCATCGTCGCTTCCGGCGCTAAGGTTGGGCGGCCATGATGTGCGGAACGGATCGCCGCCGCCAGTTCCTCAGCCGTGACATTCTTCAGCAGATAGCCGATTGCGCCAGCTTCCAGCGCCGCATGTACCAATCCATCTTCGCGGAAACTGGTCAGGGCGATGATCTGAATATCGCTGTTCTGCTGGCGGATCGCCTGTGTTGCCGCCGCGCCGTCCATATCGGGCATCACCATATCCATCAACACAACATCCGGCTTCAGGCGGCCACACAAATCAACAGCCGACCTGCCACCATTGGCTTCGCCGACCAGTTCCAGATCATCAAATGCCAGCACAAAATCGGACAATCCGCTACGGACAACCGCGTGATCGTCCACGATCAGCACACGAATCTTATCAATCTCTGTCATGTTTTCTCTCTTCGTCTATCCAGATAACGGTTATGGTTGTGCCGTCATCTAACGTGCTGGTGATGTTGAAATCAGCGCCGATCGCGTCAGCGCGTTCCGCCATGATACGCAGTCCCAGCTTCATCACCTGATTAGATGTTGTATCAAAACCGCAACCGTCATCACTGATTGTCAAATGCAGATGATGCGACGTGTTATCCAGCATCAGCGCCGCCGCCTTCGCGCCCGAATGTTTGGCGATGTTGTTCAGCGCTTCCTGCACGATGCGATAAAGCGCTACTTGCACATCGGGCGGGATGTTGCGCTCGCCCATCAGATCAAGCGTGACCGGAATACGTGTCCGTCCGGTGAACGCTTCCGCTAACTGGCGCAACAGATCGCGCAGATCGGTTTCGATCAGCGCGGACGGACGTAGTTCTAAAAGTAACGTCCGCATCTCGGCCAGCGCCCCGCGAGTTAGTTCGCGCAATTTCTCCAGACGTTGGCGACCTTGCACCGGATCACGTTCCCAGATGCGCGGCAGAACCTCCGCCGTCAGACTGGCGGAAAATAGCGTTTGTGTCACCGCGTCATGCAAATCACGCGCTAGCCGGTTGCGTTCCGCTAAGGCCGCCGTCTCCTCAATTTGCTCATATAACCGCGCATTTTCCAGCGCGATGACAACGCCGGGCGTCATCATGGACATGATGCGCTCATCTTCTTCGGTCAGCAATCCGTCAATCTTGTTACCGACACCGAGCACGCCCAACGCCCCTGATTCAGCGATTAACGGCGCGATGATGAGCGACTCAACACCGGCGCGACCCGGCACGCTAGCGAATACTTGTAAATCGTCCGGCAGGTTCGTCACGCGATATGTTTGGCCGGTTTCCAGCGATAATCCGGCTAGCGATGTTGCCACCGGCACACGCTCACCGATTTTGACGCCTATATCGTGTTCGGAGGACAACACAACTAGCCGCAAGGTATCGCCCTCCAGCAGATAGACCGCGCTTAACGATGTATTCGTCAGACGGCGTGCCTCATCAGCGACCAATTGCAACACCGTCTGTACATCCAGACGGCGCGTGATCGCCTGTTGCACGCTCAATAATGTTGTCAATTGGCGGGTGCGCTCGTTGATCCGTTGTTCGACCAGATCATAAGCCGCCTGCAAATCGTCTAAAGCTCGCTGTAAACCGCGTTCAGCCTGTATCTGGCTGGTAACATCGGTAGTAACGTCCAATATGCCGGATCGTTTGCCGTCCACTTTAAGCGGCGTCAACACGGTATCCCAGTACGATACAATGCCCTCGTTGATGAGTTCCAATGCTGGCTCCTGAATGGTCTCCCCTTGCAGAACGCGCTCAAACAGGGCTTTCATGATGTCGTAGGATTGCGGAAGCAGGTCTTTGAGGTGGACGTCGGGCACAACCGCTTCAATGCCGGTTTGCGTGTACTGCTGTACAAAATTCGCCCATGTCAGGTTGCACCGCCGCAGGCGCAATTGATCGTCGAAGATAGCAATGCCCATCGGCATCCGGTCAAATAGGATTTCCAGCAAGTTGATCTGTTGGCTCAAGAACGGGTCAGGGTCATAACTGACAATCGTCCCCATCGCGGCGCTGTCGGTTGTGACTGTCGTCAATTCGAAGCGACAATGTTCCGCGCCATGCGCCTGACAGCTCACTTCGACGCAGACAATATCGGTGCGCTCCGCGATGACGTTAGCAAAGCCGACCAGAATTCCGGTGGTATAGACGCATACCGCGTCGGCATCGCCGCTAGTCGTCGGGTGCTGGTGGGCGGCCTCAAATGAATCATGCGCGGTGATAACTGCGCGGCCTAACGGCCATTGCATTGATTCAATTGTGAACGCACCGAAACCCGCCGTTTGATATGCGGCGATACAGCCCCGTAACGCCTCTTCATCACGTTTGCCCCCCTCCCGAAGCAGAAAAGCGCGGGCAAAATCCGCACCGGCATTAACGCCGGTCTGTTGCAGGATGTTGTTTGCCAGACGCGAACCAACCACCGCTTCAATCTGACGTCGCAATCCCCAGAAGCCGCCCGCAACGTCTACTAAAGCCATCCGCACGCCGCCAAAACTGAGATGGCCGGGCCCGACGACATTCAACAATTTCGTTATATCCGACATCAGATCATCCTTTGCGACTTACGCCATTATAAATTTTACCAGTCGCAAAGCGGCCGGGTCAGTAGCGATAGTCGGATACAAAGCATAACGAAAGTCATAATATTCTCCGCCTGCGCGATGCGATTCAACTGGTCAATCGGGTAGGTTATCAACTGTCTAAAATGATGGCCTGAGAACTCATCGGCTGTGTGGTGTTGTCGTGTCCAAAACATGCGATGCTGTAAGCATACGAGAAATGTAATCGTGACTCGTCGCAAGCGAAATTATCTTCAGCCGGAAGCAAGAAAGCACATCGTCGTTAGCGATGCGGCGTAAAGTGAGATTATCATGCTAGAGATAACCTGTTCCGTCGCACTCGTCGCACTCGTCAGCTATGTCATTCTGCGCGATATGAGTTGTCGGTACACACAACGTCAGATAGTGGGCACGACGATCAAGCTATTGGTTGTGGTCTATATCGCGCTGACCATCCCCCCGACATGGTTAAGGGTGACGATTATTGCCAATATGCTGATCTTGTTATGGGTTGTGCTGTACGCGCCGTGAAAATGTGGGTGATGCTGGGGCAGATCGAAAAACTTCCGTCCGTCTGCCCGGCATCCTGTGAGCGGAGGATGCATACCCGCTTGTTCCGAAGCCAGCGCGTCAGGCGTTTGCTACAGCAATCGCGTTTGATCGGATGTAAGCGTCGATCTTGTCCAGCATGTTCTCTCCTTCTAATTGACGACCTGAGCCAGTTGCTGACTCAGGCCACGCAGGTTTATCTATGATTCACCGGCGAAATCGGCGGCGATGGCACGGAATACCGCGATTGTTTCGTGGTCGTTCTCATCGAAGAAATAGTCGCTCGATGTCTTGACGATCACAATATCGCGGGCAGGATCAACATAGATATACTGTCCCCACACACCAATCGCCACGAAATCGCCCTGCGGCTGTTCGGGAATCCACCACTGGTAGCCATAGCCGAACGTCCAGAAGCTATCGGGATTGTCGCCGGGCTGTAGGTGCGGCGCGGTGGGATTCACCGAATCGATCACCCATTGACGCGGGATGATCTGCACACCGTCGCGCTGGCCTTCATTGAGATACAGCTTGCCGAAGCGCAGATAATCACGCGGGACGGCGTTCAGACAGCAGAACCCGATGGCTTGCCCGTGCCTATCCGTACTCCAGAACGCATCGGCCTCCATACCTAGCGGTTGCCAGATGTTGATCTCCAGCAATTCGGCCAACGGCGTATCCGTCACCGCTTCTAGCAACATCGCCAGCGCGTGCGTGTCGGAGCTGACATAGTTGTTGTAGATGCCCGGCTCGCGCTCGCTGTCTAATGAGGTGATGTAGTCATCAATCGGGCGCTCGAAGCCCATCATCTGGATGAAGATCATGTTCACATCGGCGTTCGGATTGTCGTAGTTCTCATCAAAGGCAACGCCGGACGACATTGTTAACACGTCGATGATCGGCACACCTTCATAACCGCTCCCCAACAAGCGCGGCACGTAATCGGTGATGGCGTCGTCGATGCTATCGACTAGCCCTTCATCAACCGCGATGCCCACCAGCGCCGACACAAACGACTTTGCCACCGACCATGACGTAGCCGGACTGCTATCATCCCAACCCTGATAGTATGCCTCAAAGCGTATGGCGTCATCTTGCAGAACAATCAAGCTGGTTGTCTCGGTGCGCGTCAAAAATTCGGTGATCTCGCCGGTCTCGCCATCGAATGTATACGTTTCCGGCAGGTCACGCAGGTCATAGGCGAAATCTGACATGTCACCGCCAGCCTCGACGGTCACAGACGGGAAGAAACGATCCATCGTGCGGAAGTTCGTCGCCCGAAAATCATCGTCGAACAGCAGAAACATCATCGCCATCGGATCATCAGCATCGAGCGGCGGCAGATCGCCCTCGCCATCTTCCGCGAAGGCGGTCATCGCCAGTAGACCAAACATACCAAGCATCAGCAGTTTCACGATACGGTTCATAACACTCTCTCCATCATTTTCACTCGAACGGACACTCACATTCAACCATTTCGCCCCATTCAGGACATCAACCGTTCGGTGGATTTGCGACGCGGGCGTGATATGGTTTGATACAATCAGGACGACGATAACCGAGATGAAGCGGGGTGCAGATGTCAAAGATCAACGCGGAACAAGTCGATATGTGGGATCGCTGGGTGATCGGCGTGCATGGGCTATTTTATGTGCTATTGCTGTTCTGCTCGGTGCGGGCGCTGAGCATTGCGGAGAGCGCGACGGAACAGGCGTTCATTATGGGCGCGGGCGTGTTGCTGGCGCTGTGGTACGGGTTGTTCATCTGGCGCGGCATCGCGTACTGGGAAGTTCGCCCGCTATGGTTGGCGCTGGTTTTCGGCATCGGTTGGGGCGTGTGGGTGATCGTCTATCGTGATTTCAGCATATACGGCATGATGGCGTTTGCGTTGTTTCCGCTTCTCTTCTTTTATATGTTGCCGCCGTGGTCGGTGGTTGGCTCGATTCTGCTGGCCTTCCTGACGTTGACGGTGGGCGAAGGCGGTGAGATTTCATCGTCGTTACTGCTCCCGGGCTTCCTGCTGATGGCGGTGCTATTCAGCCTGTACATGAATTCCGTCGCCGACCAGAGCATCGAGCGCAAGCACTTGATCCGCGAATTGACACAAACCCGCGCTGATCTGGCTGACGCTGAGCGCCGCGCCGGAGTCTTGCAGGAGCGCCAGCGCCTCAGCCGCGAGATTCACGACACGTTAGCGCAAGGGTTCATCAGCGTGGTGATGCACCTTGAGTCCGCCGTGAGCGCGTTGCCATCCGACCACAAGCGGGCACACACCCACATCATGCAAGCTACGCGCACCGCACGAGTTAGTCTCGACGAATCGCGGCGCTTTGTGCGCGAACTGCGCCCCGAAGCGCTGGACAACGGCGGCCTATCCGATGTGCTACCGGACATCGTGACCGAATGGGCGGACGGTGCGGGTATTAAAGCGCATTTCGAGATCGTCGGAGTACCGTATGATCCGCCGGAGACGGTGCAGAAGATGATCCTGCGTATCGTGCAGGAAGCGCTGAATAACATTCGCAAGCACGCCGAAGCCGATAATGCCTTCATCACGTTGACCTTTACGCCGCAAAAATTATTGGTTGATATTGCAGATGATGGCGTCGGCTTTGACACCGGCAAGCGTGCTTCGGGGCGGTATGGCGTGATCGGGATGCGCGAGCGTGCCGCCGCCATCGACGCTCATCTGACGCTGGATAGCACGCCGGACACGGGCACGACGATCAACTTAGAGATACCGATAGCAGGAGCATAAATATGTCAGATACAACCACCATCCTCATCGTAGACGATCATCCCGTCGTGCGGGCGGGAATCCGCAGTATGTTGATCGATCAGCCCGACTTCGACGTGATCGGCGAGGCGGCCAGCGGCGCCGAAGCGCTCGATCTGGTCAACGTGCATCAGCCGGATGTGGTGCTGATGGATTTACGGATGCCGGGCATGGATGGCATCAAGACCACGCATCGCATCAAAACACGCCATCCGCGAACGGTGGTGTTGATGCTGACCACATACGACAGTGACCGCGATCTAATCGGCGCGGTGCGGATGGGGGCGGCGGGTTATCTGCTAAAAGACATCCCACGCGAAGATCTGCACGGTGCGATACGGTCAGCAATGCGTGGCGAGAATTTGCTCCCGGCGGAGATGATCGCACGGGCGCACCACACGCCATCACCGGAGGCGTTGACCGAACGTGAGATCGACGTGCTGACGCTGGTCGCCGGTGGTATGACCAACAAGCAGGTCGGGCAAAAGCTCCACATCGGCACTGCGACGGTTAAGACGCATCTGCTGAACATTTACGGCAAGCTGAGCGTCTCTGACCGTACATCGGCGGTGACAGTCGCCATCCAGCGCGGCCTGATTGATGTGTGAAGGTGGGAAGGAGGCTGAAAATCATATGTAAAAACCTACGACTTTTTCCCAACATCCACGCCCTGATGCCGCAGATAGTTGTACAGCGTACCTTTAGAGATCG
>REDR01000074.1 GCA_007693385.1 Anaerolineaceae bacterium | reverse complement strand
CAGGCTGAGTTAGACGCGCAAGCGACTGCTGACGCGCAAGCCGAAATCGAAGCACAGGGCACCGCCGACGCGGTGGCGACCAACATCGCGCAGGCCACCAGCATCGCGCAAACCCGCGCTGACGAACAGGCGACAGCCGACGCGCAAGTGACACGCGACGCGGAAAGCACCGCCATCGGCTTGACGCTGGCCGCCGAAGCCACCGCCGACGCCGAAGCCACACGCGACGCGGAAAGCACTGCTATCGGCCTGACGCTGGCCGCCGAAGCCACCGCCGACGCCGAAGCCACACGCGACGCGCAGGCCACCGCAACCGCCGACGTGACCGATACGCCGGTGCCAACGGTGACGCCGGTGCAGATCGTTGAAGTCGATGATCCTGATCCGGGCGCAACATTCACCGATCAAATACAGGAGTTCTTGCCGTTCATCTGTGGTGGCGGGCTGGCGGTGTTTCTGGCGTTATTGCTGTTCGTGCGTCGCCGCCGTAATGCGTAGATAACGCTATGGGGCGCAATTGCGCCCCATAGATTCCCGTTGACGATTGTAGGGGCGTAGTGAGCTATGCCCGATAGATTTTCGTTGGATGTCTGCCGACCGGCGGACATCTTCGCCGCGTCTTATTCAAAACTAACGCGGCTATGGCACAATGGAAACTCAAATGAGCGACATTGGCTGATGATCTATGTTCAACACACCACAATATGACCAAGATGAGAATTTTTACATCGTCATCCCCGCGCCGACGGTGCCGCCGGATGAGATGGACGACGACGAAGAAAACGAAGATGGCTGGACGCTCTACCGCGTCTTTCTGTTGCTGATCGCCATCATCGCCATCACCGCGATGGTGTTGATGTACTTCGGCCTGCCGGTCATCGAAGCGCTCGGCATCGGCCAGCCGCCCACGCCGACGCGCCCACCGGCGCCCGGCTCGGTGATCTAGTCGTCGTCGCGGCGCACCGCCTGATCGTCGGGATGTTTGGCGCTTCCGGTGTAGCCCAGTTCACGCAGGCGCTGGGCGTCCAGCGTCTCCAGACGGCTGGCGATGCGGGCATAATCCGCCTGCGGAATCTTGCTATCTACCCCGTTCGCGTCGCGGTAGACATAGCCGCTACCGTCGCACCAGTCGCAATCTACCGCCTCAAATGTGTCTTCATCTTCAAACCAGCCGTAGCCATCACACGATACACAGCGCACCAGTTGTTTATCGGTCATCCTGCCTCCTGATTAGTCTAAATCGTCGGGCACTTCTTCGATTGAAATCTGCAAGCGCTGGAACGATTCAGCATTCCACCATTCAGGGAATGACGCGGGCGGCGCATCGAAGTAGCCGTCGAGAATGCGGCGCACAATCGGCGCGGCCACCTGCGAGCCTTCCAGCGATTGCTCGACCATCACCACGACGGCGATTTCCGGCTCATCGGCGGGCGCATAGGCCACGTACCACGCATACGGATCAATCGCGGTGGAGGCGGTGCCGGTCTTGCCACAGGAGCTATACGGCGCGGTGACATCGACAAAACTCCATTCGTTATTGGCGCTGACGAAACGCCCGTAAGCCGTGCCCAATCCGGCCTCTGTGGTCGTGCCGCACATCCCCTCCTGTATCGCTTCGATGACACCGGCGTTAAAGTCCATATCGCCCAGCAACTCCGGCGCGAATTGTTCCTGCACCGGCGCGCCGTCAAAGCCGCCGATTTGCGTCACCAGTCGCGGGCGATAGATGAGGCCATCGTTGGCGAGTCCGGCGGTCATCACCGCCATCTGCATCGGCGGCACGCGCACATCACCCTGACCAACTGACTCATTCACCGCCTGATCCGGCGATGACACGTTCGACACCACACCGGCGGCTTCGCGCAGGACGCCGCCGAAGTAATTCTGCAACATCCCCATGCGGCGGCTATAATCAGCGATGGCCGAACCGCCCACCTGCCGGTAAAGTTCCAGCCCCATCTCGTAGAAGAACGGATTACACGACGCCATCAACGCTTCGGCGGCGTTCACTTCGCCCGTCGCGTCGAAGCCGTCAGTGAATGCCCGCCAATCCGGACGCGGCGAACTGGTATCGCCACGATCCCGCCCATCCCACATCAGATCACACATGAACGGATCATCCGGCGCGATCAAGCCTTCGTTGAGGGCGGCGGCGGCGGTGATGAGCTTGAATGTCGAGCCGGGCGCGTATTGCTCCGCCGTCGCGCGGTTGACCGTCGGGCGGCGCGAATCGTTGATAACCCGTTGCAGGGCGGCCTGTCCGCTTTCGACGCCGCCCGTCCCGAATTCGACGGTCAGGCCGGAGGGGTTGAACAAGCTCGGGTTAAACATCGGGTAGCTGACCATCGCCAGCACATCGCCGTTACGCACGTCTAGCACCACCGCCGCGCCACCCGGCGATATGCCCGGCCCGCCCCAGTTGGTGATGGCATAGTTGAAGGCGTCGTTCATCGCCCGCGCCGCCATCAGCTGAATCTCGCGGTCAATGCTGACCTGCACCGGCACCGGCGGCGATCCGGCGGCGCTGGCTAATTCGCGCATGGTCGTCCCGTTCGGCCCGACGATACGCACCACGCGATCCTGTTGACCGGCCAGCAGATCGTTATAGAACTCCTCAACGCCATTACGCCCGATCAACTGTCCCGGCCCATAACGCGCTTCTTCGGCGCCACTCTGCACCGGACTCACATAGCCGGTCACATGCACCGGCGCACTACCGCCATAATACAGGCGATGCGGCGGGCTGGTGAACGTGTTGGTCACGCCGCAAGCATCGCGCAGGGCGGCGCTGTTCTGCTCGTAGAACTCCGGCGGCATCTCCGCCAGAAAGAAGATCGTGTCCGGGTTGAGGCTCGCCCAACGCGCTTCGATGGTGGCGATAGGCTCTAAGATAATGCCCGCCAGCACGGTGGCACAGCGACGCTCGGAGGACATATTCTGCCGTGCGGTACGCATCCCCACCGTGCTACCGCCATCAAACGCCAACGGCAGGCCGTTACGGTCATAGATCGTCGCCCGCCGCACCGGTTGACTCTGCACGCGGATTTCCGCGTCGCGGGTGAGTCCGGCGAAGATGTCCTGTGTAGACCACGCCACCCGCCAGCGCCCGCCGCTATCGATCAGCCGCATGATGCGCTCGCCGTCGGCGATGTCGCCATAAGCCTCTGTTTGTAGCACGATGTCATATTCGATGCTGGCCGACCCGCCCTGAATACGCTCTTCGCGGATGTTATAGCGCAGGCCGACCACGCCCAGCGCGTTCTCAAGTTGCTGGTAACGCTGGACGAAAACCTCCTGCGGGAATTCCGGCTCACCGTTGATCCGGTTGACGTGTATCAGATCATACATTTCTTCGTAGGCTTGATCGCCCCATAGCTCCATGAAGCGCTCGACCACGCCGGAGGGCGACGACTGAGCGCGGACGCTCATCAACGGGAAAAGCGCCAGCAAAAACACGATCAACAACCACTTTGAGTCTAAAAAGCGCTGGATACGCATAAGTTATCCGACCTCATCAACATCACAATTCGGGTTTAATATAGTGGAAGTTCAACGCCTGAACAATCGTCAAAACGGCAACAGGCCGCTTGAGGGCAAGTCAGCGGCCTGTCTAAAACATAGTTCAAAAACGTTCGTTGACCGACCTTGTTAGGTCTGCATCACGGTTGATAGGGAATAGTGTATCCGTAGTATAGAGCAGGTCAGGCGCGGTGGTTAGTGACATCTGTCACAAGTGCGCGGTATCAAATGTTAATGTTTGCCGCATACGCCCGCAAAGTGAATATTAACCGCATATCGACACATAACAACGGGGCGATGTTGACCGCACCCCATCCGATAGCTATACTTGTGCTAAATTACAAATCTTGAAAGGACAGCCCATTATGTCGGATGAGAACGCCCCCAAAGTTAACGCGGATTTGTTAGCGGTGTTGCGTTGTCCGGTTGCGGTGCAGGACAAGAGTAAAGGCGAAGACCCCGGACAGCTTGAGCTGGTGCGCGATTATTGGCTGGTCTGTGCGGATAGCGGCTACAAATACCCCATCCGCGACGGCATTCCGGTCATGCTCGTCGAGGAGGGCGAACGCTGGAAAGATACGGCAGATGAAGACCTGCCCGTGCCGCCCCCGCCTGCCGAAAATCCGGTTGATCAAATTTAGCACGCTTCATCCCGCCTTTGTCATCCCGCACAAGGGCAGATGCAACCAGCCGGACGCGCAATCCGGCTTTTTCGTGTGCTGTGCCGCCGATGATAACCGGCGATGAGCGCAGTATCGGAAGGCCAACTGCACGAAATAAATGTAACGGAGAAACAAACACATGGCGGACAGCCTGTTTGATAATCGCTATCGCTACGATTACATCTACCCGCGTGGGCGCAGTGGCGAAACATTGCGGGCGATAGACACCGGTGCTGATGATCGTCCGGTGGTGGTCAAGCGCCCCGCGCCCAACGACGCGCCCCCCATCCGCGCCGGTCAGGAGGTCAGCATCCTCAACGAGCGCAAGGCGCTCAAACGGCTGGCCGGCCATCCGGTGCTGACCGAAGTGCTAGACGAAGGGCAATTCTTCGTCGGCGGGCAACCACATCAATATATCGTGGTGGAACGCGCCGCCGGGATGATCGTAGCCGATACCGTGCTGACGCTCTCGCGTAGCGGCGAGCGCCTGCCCCAGCTTGAGATGCTGGTCATCGTTGACCAGTTGCTCGACTTGTTGACCGCCGCCCACAGCAAAGATGTGATCTACAACGACGTGGACGCCAAGCATCTATTCTGGAGCCGCGAACAATACCGGCTGAAGTTGATCGACTGGGGCAACGCGGTCTTTCTGGAGGGCGACACCGCCACCCCGCAGGGCATCAGCCGCCAGACCGATGTCTTTCAGGTCGGGGAGTTGCTGTATTTCATCCTGACCGGCGGCAAGCGGGCGGAGATCAACCGCGACGCACCAGCCGATTTTCACGTCGATTTCGGCGAAGACGCGGAGCGCGTCCCGCGCACCTTACAGAGCGTCGTCAGCAAAGCGCTACACCCCAACATCAAACACCGTTACGCCAGCGCCGACGATCTGCGCCGCGATCTGGCCGACTATCGCCGCCCGCTAGAGCGCGAACGCGACAACGTGCTGAGCCACGTCAACGAGCGCCTGCGCCGCCATCTGAGCAAAGTCGAATTGCGCGGGCTAAACCACACCCTGCAACCCGCCGCGCAACTCGACCCGGGCTATCCGTCCACGCGCAAATCGCAGGCCGAGATTCAAGACCGCCTGCGCGATTTAGAGGTTGAGGCCGATCTGGACGCGGTGAAGATTTACATGACCGGCGGCAATTGGCCGAAAGCGGCGGATTTGCTCAACGAATTGCGCGACAAAGCCGGTACGAATACCACCGGCCTTGTCGAGTTATTGCTGGATTGCGCGTTGTTGATGCTGGAGGCCGATCTGGACGCCAACCCGCCCGCCGTCGCCGACGCGGTGGATTTCATGTTCAAAGGCAAGATGATCGCCTCTGCCGCCACCCTGCTGACCACTGACACGCCGGACGATCAGGCCCGCAAGACGCAATGGCTACTGGCGGAGCGCATCTCATCGCGCATGACCGACGTGCTACTGCTCCGCCCCAACCTGTACCGGCTGACTCTGGCGCTGGATGATCTCAAGCGCGATGGCGTGGAAGTCTCCGAAGCAGGCCGTATCTTGCAGGAGACGGACGCGCTATTGGACGACATCGCCGGACGCGGACAAACCGACGACGGCGGGTTCGCGCCGGACATGGCCGAATTGCGCGACGCATACCGCGCGGTGGTCGATCAGTTGACATTGCTCAACAAGCGGCTATCCACGTTGATGGTACAGGAGCGCCTGCCCAACCGCCGCCTGCCACTCAATGCGCTGGATCGTGCCATCAATGCGGGCATGGCGCTGGCGGACAATATGCACGTCATCGGCAAGCAGGCCGCCGCCAGCCCACGCGATGCGCTGGTCGCGCTGGACGGCAGTCGCGCCATCGACCCCACCAGCCCGCTATGGGAACGGCTGGGCGGCTGGTTGAACGCGCTCTACGAATTACTGCAATCGTATCAAACATACGTGCCCGCCGCCGACGGGAGCGATCTGGCCGCGTGGCTGGATTCCGCCGCCCGCCAGTTGAGCGCCTATACCGGACGGCTGTCCGACGAAATGCTGGATAACATGGTATCCGGCGTATCAGCGACGGCGGCAGAATGGCGGCGCTATGCCGATTGCGCGATCATCGGTGATCGTGATGGCGGCCTGTCCGCGCTGGATGAGGCCGCAAACGGCGTGCAGACAGTCAGCCCGACGCTGGCCGGATGGCTGAATCAGTTGCATTCAGTGGTGGCGGGCGCGGCGTATGTGCAACGTCACGCGCTATTCGGCGGGCTGGGGCGGGCGCTGGCCGATGGCTATGAGGCGTTTGATCGCGGGCGGCCAGCCGAAGCGGAGCAACTCGGCCAGCGTGCGCTAGAGATCGCCAACGACGAGATCGGACGCGAAGCCGCCCGTCGATTGCGCGAATTGGCCGGTATCGTGCGCGAATGGATCGAACGCGGCGGCGTGGCCGACAAAGCCCGCACGCAGACCGCGCTCGACGCGACGGAGGCGCTATACACCGACGCCGAATTGCGCGAGCGTGAACGCTTCGCCATGCAGATGCCCACCCGCGAGACGTACCTCAAAGCGATGGGCAAGGGCTTGATCGACGCTTATCGCCGCCACAGTACACCGGCGCTACAACTTTTCTTCTTCAACGCGGTGTTGCTCGGCGCGATAGAAGCCCACGACGAAAACCTTGAAGACGCCGATTTCTGGCGCGAAGTCGCGGCGCGGACGCTAGGCGACTACGGCGGACGACATCCGGCGACGCTCGCGCTGATGGAATTCATCGAGCGGCGGCGGCAGATCAACGACGCATCCGCCGCGCTGAACGCGATCCATCAGCCCGCCGCGCTGGAAACGGTGGACTCCGTGCGGCGGACGCTCAACGAACACGCCGAAGCCCGCGTCTTACAGGATGCGGCGCAAAGCCTGCGCGAATTCGAGGCCGCCCTGCGCCTGTGGGCGGATGCCGAGTTCAAGAATGCCGGTATGCGGCTGGATTCAGCGCTGAATCTAGCGGCTTCTGCGGAACGCTCAGCCGACGTGAAGCTATCGCGCTATATCGGCTGGCTGACGCACCTCAACGCGATCAGCGCCGAGCTACACAACGGCTACCGGCAGATGCGGCAGGCGATTGAACGTCGCCCCGCCGAACCGCCCGCCATCGTGCGCGACGCGCACCGGCAAGCGGCGCAAACCACCGCCCGCGAACTCGGTGAGCCGTATCACGCGCAGTTGACCAACTGGCATGAGACGTATGAACAATTCTTGAGCGTCTACACCGACGAATCCGCACGGCGTAGCGCCAAGCTAGAGCGCTTCAACGAGCTATTCAAAGCGATGTTCATTGACCGCCATCCGGCCTATGAGCTATATCGCCACTGGTACGACCTGACCGACAGCGCCCCCGAATTCCCCGCGCCGCCCACCGACGAGCCGACGCCGCGCCTGCACGACGAGGACGAACCGCAAGACGCGATCTATCTGGGCAAGCGCTACGACGACGAGGAGCGCCCCGCGCCGATGCCCGTCGCCCGTGCGATCCCCTTCCGGCTGATCGCCCTGCTGTTGCTGGCGGTGATCGTGCTGGGCGGCGTGGCGCTGGTATTGCTGGGCGATTTCGGCGCGGACGATGACGCCGACGACGGCCTGCCCGCCATCGTTGACGCGGAAGCCACCGCTACCGAAGTCGAGGCGGTGATCGTCGTCACCGATCCGGCCAGCGTGTTTGACGCGACGCAGGAATCCGCCACGCCCACCGCCGAGCCGACGCCGACCAGTAGCGCCACGCCTTCACCCGCGCCCAGCGCCACCGCCACCGAACCGGCGGACGACACCGCCACGCCGACGCCAACCGACGAACCGACACCCACCGTCACCGCCACCCCTTCGGATACGCCGACGCCAACCATCACGCCGACGCCGACACTGCCGCCGCAGGGCATACAGGGCACACAAAGTCTGCTGGATTTGCTGGCCGGATTAGACGCGGATTCGTTCGACTGGACGACGGAGCAATTCGCCCCCGCAAGCGGCACAAGTGGCTGGCGCATGGGCATCGCCGACGCATCAAGCGGCGATGATCTGGTGGTGATGATCGACGGCGACGTGCTGGATACCGCCTACGGCAACAGCGCCCCCGCCCGCATCCGGCGCATGGAAGCCGACATCGCCTTCACCACGTACAACCCCTCCATCACCGATCTGGATGATGTGTACTTCGGGTTCTATCTGCAAAGTGTCAATGATCCGGCGTTGCGCGTCGGCGTGCGCGTCGGCGTGGTCAACCTGAACACGGTGAACCTGTATTTGATAGACGGGGATGAGCAGGTGTTCATCATTCAGCGCTCGGTCAACGCGATTGATCCGCGCTTGCGGTTGGAACGCGACGCGGCGACGGGCGATGTGACGATCTTCTTCGATGATGTGCCGGTGGGCGAGCCGTTGCGCTTCGTCGCGCCGGAAGCGCTGGTCGAACCGGCGCTTTTCATGCTGGAAGGCGGCGTACTCATCAACGTGAACGGCTGGCGCGTGACGTTGCGCTAGGCGCTCAGGTTAGCGGACGCACGCAGATCAACTCCGCGAGATTATGGCCGATGATGCGATATTCTTCGGCCAGCTTCAATTGCATTGGCCCGTTAAACGGCGCTTTGTGAATGATGGTGATTGACGCATCCGGCCACAGGCCGAGCGCGGCCAGATATTCCAGACGATCCGACTCGCGGGTTTTGATGCGCGTGATGATCGCCTGTTGGCCGTCCTCCGCAGAGGCCAGCGCGGTATCGTCCGCAGGCGGCACGGTGCGATCAACCGCCGGTATCGGCTCGCCGAACGGGTCGCGGGTCGGGTTGCCCGCCATCGCCAGCATACGCCCCGCGATTAACTCGCTGAGTGCGCCACTCATCCGGCTGGATTCTTCTTCGATTTCATGCCAGCCGAAGCCCATTACCGTGACCAGAAAGGCCGCCGCGATGCGCTGATAGCGCAATTTGCCCAGCGCTTCGCGCCGTCCGGCGTCGGTCAGCTTGATGCCCTGATACGGCTCGTGATGCAGATAGCCGTTCTCCTTGAGCTTGGTCACCATGCGATTGACGGCGGGCGCGGTGACGCCCATCGCGTCCGCTAAGGCCGACGTGCTGACGTAATCATCCGGTTTCGCTTGCAAGTCACTCAAGCTGTAAATGCGGGCTAGATAGTCGCGCAATTCGGCCATAAAGCGGTTACCAGCCGTGTTCCAAACGCAAGATCAAGCGCTCCGGCAAATTCACGTCGCGCATCCGTTGCTGGGTTTTGGCGATGTCGTATTCGATGCGCCGATGCTCAAACATGCCTTTGTCGAAGTCGAGAATGGCATAAGCGGCGCGGGGATCGGCGTCACGCGGTTGGCCGACGCTTCCCGGATTAACGATCATGCGCTGGCCGTTGAGTTTGACCGGCTCGAAGTAGCGCGGTTTACGGATTTCCGTATCGCCTAATTCGGTGGTGCGCTCGTAGATGACCGGCTGATGCGTGTGGCCGACGAAGCAGACCGGCGTCTCGAAGTGCGGGAAGTTCAGCGCGGCGACCAGTGGCTCAAGGATATATTCCCAGATTGGCTCACGCGGGCTGGCGTGAACCAGCGTGTATTGGCCGATGACAAACGTCGTCGGCAGAGCTTGTAGCCAGCGCGTGTTTTCATCGGTCAGCGCGTCCCGTGTCCAGCGCACAGCGCGGCTGGCGTCGGGGTTGAACGTGCGGATGTCCAGACGATCCAGCGCCGCCCAGTCATGATTGCCAGCCAGACACAGATGCGGCAATTCGCGCAGTCGCTCCACACATTCATTCGGCGACGGGCCATAGCCGACGACATCGCCCAAACACCACACATAATCCCAGTCGCCTTTGGCGTGCGCCAGCACGGTATCGAATGCGACATAGTTGGCATGGATGTCGGAAATAATGAGTATCCGCATGGATTTAACCTTTTATATCTTCGGGCGCGGGCGGCCTGTGTGCGTGCGCCTCTTTAAGTTTATGAGATTTTAACATCGTTACATCTATCACGCCAACCGTTTTTATGGCGCGGCGCGGTTCAGGATGTGGAGCGCTCACGCACATGCAACACATCACGGCGGCTTATCGGGCGTACCTGAGCCGCCTCAACGGTCACAACATCCAGCGTCCGACCACCATCCAGCGCGAAGATTTCCAGCTCGTAGGCTTCACCATCGCCGTAAATGTGGACAACCACACCCACATCACCCGCCTTGAGATCATGTTCGGGGAGATCGGCAGTCAGCACCACCTGTTCATGCTCTTTAATCATGTGTTTTCTCCGGATGGTGACTTCATGCGCCCTTTAATCCTCTAATCACATACTCGACGCCGTGCGGACTGATACCGCGTTTAGACGCATCCAGAATTTCTATGCTGACGACACTCCCCTGTGCATCATAGTCAATGATGATGCCCGGTTTATCTTCGTCGCTCTCGTCTACCGGATGATCGCTCAGGACAATACGCAGAACATCTACTACCGCATCATAGGTTACTTTCATGATTCATCACTCCAATACTTTTTGATGTTACTGGTACGGTAAACGGTGATGACCACTAACGGGTCGGCTTCTTCGACAATCACTCGTATCAAATATAGTTTACTGTCAATTTCCATTCGGGACTGATAGACTTTGCGCCCGGAATGTGCCACCACGATCTGATCGGGTGTATTCATCACAGAATCCAGCACATCCAACGGGATACTACGCCGTTCGGCTTCTTCACGAGCATGGTCTGTCAGTCGATATTTTCGTTTATCATCCACGCCTCATCGTCCTCAAAGACACGTTAGCGGCGGGCGGAACACGTCTCGCCCGCCAGTAACCCCAACCGCATCCGGCACTATACCACAATGTTGACCTTCGGCTCTTGTCCTTTGCGCCCACGAATGAAGATGATCTTCTTGGGCTGGTTGCCGTTTATGAAGCGTTGCGCGTCGCTGTTCGTCAGCGCGATCTGCGTCGCTTCTTCTTCGCTGATGTCGGGTGCGACCTGTGCTTCGCCGCGTGGCTTACCGTTAACCATCACCACCAGCGTGACGCTATCTTCCCGCGCTTTGTCGGCGTCATAGACCGGCCACGCCTGCTGATGCACGCTACCGTGTGCGCTATCGGCGAAGCCCAGCCGATGCCACAGTTCTTCGGTGATGTGCGGCGTGATCGGCGACATCAGCCGGAGCATGATGCTCATCGCGTCGCGCCATGCCGCCTCACCGATGCCGCCGCCTTTGATGAACGCCTGTAGATTATTGCGTAGCGCCATCAGCGCGGCGATGGCGGTGTTGAAGCTGAAGCGCTCCAGACTGCTCTGCACGGAGTCAATCGCCTGATGCACTTTGCGCTCCACGTCGCGGTTCACGTTCGGGTCGCCGGATGTGGTCGGCGCGGTGGTCATGGCGATCTGCCATACATCGTTCAGCCAGTTGACCACGCCTTTGATGCCGTTGGGGTCCCACGGGCCGCCCTTCTCCCAGTCGAAGGCGAACATCAGATAAGCGCGTACCGTGTCCGCGCCGTACTGCCCTACCAGTTCATCGGGGTTGACCACGTTACCGCGACTCTTGGACATCCGCATGATTTCCAGATGATGGCGCAGTTGGTTCACGTCGTTTTTGCCTTCGATGTCGGGGATTTCCACCGTCGCACCCTCGACCACTTCCACGATACGGCGCACACCGGTCATATCGACCTGTAGCACGTTCTCGGTGCGCTTGCGTATCTCGCCGAACACGCCCTCGAATCCGGCGGGCACGTCGTTGGGGCCGTCCACCACGCGCACATGATCGGCGAACAGCTTATCGCCCTCATAACGGCCAGTCGCCAGTATGTAATCGCCGGGACGCTCCGCGCCGAGTACCTGCCCCTGATTGCGTAGTAGCATCATCGGCTCATCGAACAGCCCCTCGGGGTCGCGCCCGTTCTGGCGCATGATCTGCGCCGCCTCATCGAACATGCCCAGATCGCGCATGGCCTTGTTGAACCAGCGTGCATACAACAGGTGCATGGTGGCATGTTCCGCGCCGCCGGTGTACACATCGACCGGTAGCCAGTAGGCGGCCTCTTCGGGATCGAATGGCGCGGCGTCGTATTGCGGCGACAGGTAGCGGTACCAGTACCACGACGAACACATGAACGTATCCATCGTGTCGGTCTCGCGGCGGGCGGGATCACCGGCGCTGTCGGTGGCATTCAGGAACGGCTCGTAGTAGGTCAACGGGCTACGGCCTGACGGCGTGAACTCGACATCACGCGGCAACTCAACCGGCAGTTGATCGTCGGGCACAGTTTCCAGCGTCCCATCGGCGCGGTGAATCATCGGGATGGGCGATCCCCAGTAGCGTTGACGGCTGACCAGCCAATCGCGCAGGCGGTAGTTCACGGATTCCTGCCCGATGCCGTTGGCCTGTAGATAGTCGATGGCGGCGGCGATGGCCGGACTCTTACGGCCTTTTCCGCCGTTGTGTACCGTGCCGTTGATCGCGCCACTGTTTATCATGACGCCCGCGCCGGTGTAAGCCGCCGTCAGATTGTCGGCGGTGGGGACTTCTTCGACGCCCTCCGGCTGGACGACCGGCACGATCTTCAGCCCGAATTTGCGGGCGAAGTCGAAGTCGCGTTGATCGCCATACGGCACGGCCATGATCGCGCCGGTGCCATACGTCACCATGACATAATCGGCGATCCAGATCGGGATGCGCTCGTCATTGACCGGATTAATCGCATACGCGCCGGTGAATACGCCGGTCTTGTCGCGGTCTTCGGCGGTGCGCTCGATCTCGGTACTGCCCGCCGCCTGCTGACGGTAGGCGTCTATCGCTTCGCGCTGGTCGGGCGTGGTGATCTTATCCACCAGCTTATGCTCCGGCGCGAGTACCATGAACGTCGCCCCCCACAGCGTATCGGGGCGGGTGGTATACACGCGAATCTCGTCGGCGGTATCATCCACCTTAAAGACCACCTGAGCGCCCTCACTGCGCCCGATCCAATTGGTCTGCATGATCTTGATCGGCTCCGGCCAGTCTAGCTCGCTGAAGTCCAGCATCTCGTCGGCGTAGCGCGTATACCGGAAGAACCATTGCGTCATCATCTTCTGGATGACCGGCTGGCCGGTGCGCTCGTCGTGGCCGTCGATGACCTGCTCGTTGGCGAGTACCGTTTGCAAGGTGGGCGACCAGTTGACCATCGCTTCGCCGCGATAGGCCAGCCCCGCCTCATAGAATTTCTTGAAGAACCATTCCGTCCATTTGTAATACGACGGCTCGCAACTGACCGCCTCGCGCTCCCAGTCGAACATCGCGCCCATGCTCCGCAGTTGGCCGCGCATCCGTTCGATGTTGGCATACGTCCATTTTGCCGGATGGATGTTGCGCTGAATCGCGGCATTTTCCGCCGGTAGGCCGAAGGCGTCGAAGCCCATCGGGAACAGCACGTTATAGCCCTTCATCCGCATGTAGCGGGCGCGGGCATCAGAGGGCGTCATGGCGAACCAGTGGCCGATGTGCAGGTCGCCGCTAGGATACGGGAGCATGGTCAGCGCGTAGTGTTTGGGCTTGCTCCAATCAACACGCGAACGATACAGGCCGTCGCGTTCCCATGTCGCCTGCCATCTGGGTTCAATTTCTTGTGGATTGTAGGTATCAGTCATCACTTCTCACTTCGTCATGTGTTTGATAATCGAACAACGAATCGGCATAGCCGCATTGTACCACCCGACGGGGTGGCGGGCGTGGTGAAATGTCAGTTTAGAAAGCTGGTGAGAAGGGATTGCGTGGGGTGGAGCGCGACGGCGAGCCGCTACATAAGAGAAGAGCGGGTCACCCCGATACCCTGATTGTATCTGCTGACCATGTGATTAACTCCTTAAAGTAGGTCATCCGAACGATAAACCGAGTATATCATACATTGGGGATAGCGATACAGGGGGCAACGTATCCCCACAAACACTCAACGCGAAATCTGTAGCGGCGTAGCGCCCTACGCCCGCGCCCACCGCATACCACACTTTTATACAAGTGCCGGACAAGCGTAGATTATTTTTTAGTGTAGAATGTAGAAAACCAGTTGTCAAAGTGAGGCAGAATGTGACTGACCGAGTGCTTTTAACCGCAGACCGCCACAACGTCGAAGATTGCATTGATTTAGCGTTGGAATATGATCTCGGCATTGAGATCATGGCTTTTGCTTACCCTGATGTGCTAGATGGCAACTGGGAACATGAGGTCGCCACGTATCGCAGTATCTTGCGGATGATACGCGGGCCGATCACCCTGCACGGGCCATTTATGGATTTAGTCTCCGGTAGTCCAGACCAGCAGATTAACGATGTATGCGCCCGCCGTTACCAGCACGCCATCCGCATCGCGGCGGATTTGAACATCGGGCTGGTCGTCCTGCACGCCAACTTCATCGGGTCGCTTCATAACGCCTTCTATCGTGAGGGCTGGCATAAGCGCAACGTGCCGTTCTGGTATTCGCTGGCAGAGATCGCCAAGCAGTACGGCGTGGTCATCGCGCTAGAAAATATGTGGGAATTCGAGCCGACGATCATCGGCGACATCCTCAACGAAGTGAACCACCCCAACCTGCGGGCGTGTCTGGATGTCGGCCACGCGGAGGTATTCGGCGAAGCGGATTTCCCGTTGCACCACTGGATCGGCGCATTGCATCCGCATCTGGTGCACACGCACATGAACAACAACAACGGCGTGATGGACGAGCATCACGGTTTTGACTGGCAGAATGGCGTGCTGGATTATCACCAGATTTTGCCGCTATTGCGTCAAATCGAACCGCCGCCGACGATGGTCTTGGAGATGTGGGAAGTGCAGGCCATGCGCGATAGCCTGCACTATTTCCAGCTTGATTGATGGCGCATCGGGCGCAACGCCGATCTAACCGCCCAATATCTGCTCACTGCGGTCTATGTTGCCGACGCTGTAATATTTTGAATCGGGATGATGCGAGAAGATCGCCGCCGTGCTTTGCTCCGGCACAATCTGGAAGCTCTCCGTCAACTTCAGGCCAATCTCGCGCTCGGCGGGCAACAGCGACCACACAATCGCGTGATCGTCCAGATCAGGGCACGCCGGATAACCCCAGCTATACCGCTTGCCGGCATTGTCAGCGATGCCTAGCTCGCGGCGGACATGCGCCGTCATGTAGTTGGCGACGGCCTCCGCCGTTTGCACCGCCAGCCCGTGAAAGAAATACGCCTCACTGTAGTTATCCGCGCCCTGCAAGCGCTCGAATTCTTCATCAGCCACCGCGCCCGCCGTGACCACCTGCAACTGCACCACGTCCACCGCGCCGCTATCCGATGGCGCGTAGTAGTCGCTGATGCACAGATATTCGCCGCCGGGCTGACGCGGGAATTTGAACCGCGCCACCTCGACGCGCCCGCCGTCCGCGCTGTACCGCGCCGGATCGTAGATCAGCAGGTCGTCGCCTTCACTGTTGGCCGGGAAGTAGCCATACACCGCCTGCGGCTGTAGCGTCTTGCGGCGTAGCGCATCGCGCCCCATGCGTTCCAGACGCGCCTCGAATTCCGCCTGAATCTTCTCCCATTCCGCGCCGCGTGCGTTCTTCGCGCCCCAACTCAAGCGGAATAATTCCGGCTTGTGGATGTGTTGCAGGACGATCTCTAGCGGCATGTATTCCACCAGCTTACTACCCCAGAAGGGCGGCGTCGGCACATTCGGCGCGGGCTTGACCGTCTTTTGCGCGGACGTGGCGACGTTGGCACGTTTAGGGCGCTTCTTGTTCAATTCGGCATACGCTTCTTCGATGACCTGATTCAGGAAGTCATCGCGCTCCGCGCTGATGAGCGTATCCATCACCGACAGCCCCTCGAAGGCGTCGGTGCAATAGAACACGCCGGGCGGGTACGGCTCGCCGCTATCATCCAAGAACAGGATGCGCCGCCCGAATCGGCGGTTGATGGCCGCGCCGCCCACCAGTACCGGAAATTCCAGCCCGCGCCGCGCCAGTTCGTTGACCACCAGCGGCATCTGCTTCGACGTGCTGACCAGCAGAGCCGATAGCCCGATGGCGTCCGCGTTGTATTCTTGCGCCTTCTCGACAATGGTATTGACCGGCACCTGCTTGCCCAGATCGTACACGGTATAGCCGTTATTGCTGAGGATGGTCTTGACCAGATTTTTGCCGATGTCGTGTACGTCGCCGTACACCGTCGCCAGCACCACGACGCCTTTTGTCGAGCCTTCCACCTTCTCCATGAAGCGCTCTAAATAGGCGACGGACTTCTTCATCACTTCGGCGGATTGTAGCACGAACGGCAGGATCAACTCGCCCGCGCCGAACTTATCGCCGACTTCTTTCATCGCCGGAAGCAACACGTTATTCAGCACGCCGACGGCGTCCTGCCGCGTCAGCGCATCGTCGATCAACGCTTCAACGCCTTCCTTGCGCCGGTGGACGATCTGCCAGTGGAGCGCCTGCTCGGTGGTCATGTCGGCGGTGGGGTCAACCGCATCGCGTCCGGCCATCTCGACGGTATTCTCTTCAAAGTATTGGATGAAGCGCGGCAAGGCGTCGGGGTCGCTGTTGAAGATCAAGTCTTCGGTGATCTTGCGCTGATCTTCCGGTATTTCAGCATACGGCGTGATGTGGGCTGGATTGACAATCGCCATATCCAGACCGGCCTTCACCGCATGGTACAGGAACACGCTATTCAGCACGCCACGCGCCGCCGGACTGACGCCAAAGCTCACATTGCTGATGCCCAGCGCGGTCATCACGCCCGGGATGCGCTCTTTAATCAAGCGGATGCCCTCTAGCGTCTCGATGGCATCGTTACGCAGTTCTTCCTGTCCGGTGGTCAACGGGAAGGTCAGCGCATCGAAGATCAAATCTTCCGGCGCTAGGCCGTATTCCGCCACCGCGATCTGCGTGATGCGCTCCGCGACGGCCAGCTTGTGATCGCGGGTGTGCGCCATGCCAACCTCATCAATCGTCATGCTGAGGACTGCCGCGCCGTGTTTCTTGACGATGGGCAGAATAGCATCGATGCGCTCGCGCCCGTTTTCCAGATTGTTACCGTTGACGATGCCGCGCCCGGGATACACCGCCAGCGCCGCCTCCACGACATCGGCTTCGGTGGTGTCGATAATCAGCGGCGCAGTGACCGCCATCGCCAGCTTCTTGACCACCTTCTCCATCATCTCGCGCTCGTCGTCGCGCTCGGTCAGCGCGACGCACACATCCAGCATGTGAGCGCCGTTTTCGACCTGATCGACGGCGATCTGCACGATGCTGTCGTAGTCGTCTTCCAGTAGCAACCGCTTGACCTTGCGGCTCCCCTGACTGTTGACGCGCTCGCCGATCAACGTCGGGCCGGGGTCCTGTATCATGCGGGCGGCGGTCATCGCGGAGGAAGCCTGCGGCTCGTGCATCGGGGTGCGCGGCGTCGGTTTCTGGCGGGCGATGTCGGCTTCTGCTCGCTTTTGCAGATAATCGGCGTAACTGTGGCCGTTGATCTTCTCGTACAGCTTGCCGAGATGGTCGGGGCGCGTGCCACAACAGCCGCCCACCACATTCACCCCCCAGCGCGTGAACTCGCCCACCATTTCGCTGAACGGACCCGGCTCCATCGGATACACCGCTTCGCCGTCCACGTTGATCGGCAGGCCAGCATTCGGTAAGACGCTGATCGGCAACGATGAGCGCTCGACCAGATACTGAATCGGCTGGCGCATGTATTCCGGGCCGGTGGAACAATTCATGCCGATGATGTCAACCGGCAGGCTTTCCAGCGTGACCAGCGCCCCGGCGATGTCCGTGCCGAACAGCATCCGCCCGCTAACGTCCAGCGTGATCTGCACCTGCAACGGCACGCGCACACCGGCGGTCTCGAAATAGCGGTTGATGCCATGCACCGCCGCCTTGACTTCCAGAATATCCTGACTGGTTTCGATGAGCAGTAAATCCGCGCCGCCTTCGACTAGCCCCTGCGCCTGCTCGTAAAACAGGTCGGAAAGCTGATCGAACGTCACGTCGCTCAGGTCGGGATCGTCGCCACTGGGCAATTTACCGGAAGGGCCGATGCTCCCCGCCACAAAGCGCGGGATGCCGGTCTGTGCTTCCACCGCATCGCAGGCGCGGCGGGCGACCTGTGCGGCGGCGCGGTTGATCTCCAGCACGCGCTCCCCCAGCCCGTAATCGGCCAGCGTCCAGCGATTGCCGCGAAAAGTATTGGTCTCCACCACTTCGCTACCGACATCAAGAAAAGACCGGTGAATCGCTTCGATGATGTCGGGGCGGGTGATGACCAGATAATCGACACAGCCTTCGTACTGGACGCCGCCATAGTCGTCCGGCGTCAGATTATACGATTGGATGCTGGTGCCCATCGCGCCATCGAATAGCACGATATGGTCGTCGATGGCGTCCAGATAGCGGCGATTGGTGAATGTGCGTTTGGCGCGGATGCCCGCGGGGTTGTCTGTTGTGGTCATTTTATATTCGGCCTCTCCATCGTTCATACATCACGTTAAAACAGAATTGACTGCTAATCGTCGAGATATAACAAAAAACACCCTTTCGCCTGCCGGAAAGAGCGTGTCATGATGCACAGACTTCATCGCTCATCTTTCAGGCGGCGTGCCTGCCGGATGTAGCACCTTTCCGAGCCTTCGGCGGTTGCTGTGGGTTCATCAAGCCGGTTCTCTCCCCCACTCCCTATGAGTCACGGCTGATGTTAACAGCCACGCGCCAAGCTGTCAATCACGCGCCGCTTGATGTGCCGGATATATCGCCCACAACAAACAGGTTGTTGAGGGGTTGTAACAATTCGGCTATACTTTGATGGTGGCTTATTTCCACCGACTTGAGAGAGGCGTTATGTCCCAACAATATCGCAGTGAAGCCTTAGAAGACAAACTAAGGAATCTATACACGCTAGTTGACGGCGTAAAAGCGACGGTGATCGTCAATATTGACGGCTTACTGGTGGCCGCTTATCCGCCCGGCGACGAAGAGAACCCGCACGAGAACCCGACCAGTAGCCCGCAGGTAGCGGCGATGTCGGCCACGTTAATCGGGCTGGCGGAGCGCACGCTGAAACGGTTGGCGCAGGGCGAACTAGAGCGCCTGCTCATGGAAGGCGAAGAAGGCGTGATGGTGGTGTATCCGGCGGGGCGGGCATCGCTGGCGGTGCTGGTCGATAAAGACGCCCGCATCGCTAAGGTACTATTCGCCGCCAAGAAAGCCAGCATCGAGATCACCGAAATTCTGGGGTTGTAAGCGGCGCTAGGCCGCATTCAACCGGAAGCGACCATCACGCGCTGGCGGCTTCTTCCGCGTCGATGCGTAGCACCATCCGCCCCAGACGTATCTCGTCATCAGACGCGATCATCATCGGTTGATGCGGCATGAGCTGATTTTCGTTGATGAACGATCCGTTACGGCTACCCAGATCAACCAGATGCAGGCGGCCATCGCGCAGGCGGAGCATGGCATGGCGGCGGCTCACCCCCATGCGATACGCGCCCTGCTCGCTGAGGTCGATGTGCGGCTGTAGCGGATTCTTGAGGTCTGATCGCCCGATGACGGCATCGCCGTCACTTTCCAGCACGTACTCGACCATCGGCGCACCATCAACCAGCAGGCGCAGGCGCACCGCCCCCGCGAATTGCGGCAGGTCGTCGCGCTCGGCGGCACGCTGGCGTAGCGTCTCCTGAAAACGCTGGAGCGCCTCCTCCGCCTGATTACGCACGTCAAACGGCGTCGCGCTGTCGTTGGGTTCGGTGTCGTTGATCTGTGTGTCGTGGTCGTCCATCGTTAGAAATTGCCTCTACTCACTCATTTAATTTCCAGCAAACACAATGCGATAAGAGCGTATAGCGGGCGCACCGCTCACGTCATCCAGACAATCCAATGCGCGGATTTCCCGCGAAGTCGGCGCGGAGAGTCCCGGCATCTCGATATTATAGACGCCGCCCGCCGCCATGCGATAATCCGCGTAGCCCAGCCCGCGCTCCGGCTTCATGCCGGTGAAGAATGTGCTATCCACGCCGTCGCCGGTCACGCGCACCGGATAGCCGGGCAACTCCTCGCCGGAGACGATGTTGCGCACGATCACCTCAATGACGCCGCTATTTTGCCGGTTACAGAACGGCTCGAATACCACGATGTTAAACGAACCGGTGGGCGCGGGCGGCGCGACGAACGGCTCGCTCTCGATGATCGTTTCCGGCGTCGGGCTGGTCTGCGGCGCGGGCGTCTTGGTGGCCGGCGGGACTAGCGTCGCGGTGGGTACGACGATGGTGGTCGGCGTCGGCACGTCGCGGCCATCCATCAAAATAAGCTGGTCAGCACAGCCGGATTTGCCCTGTTGCTGGTAGAAGCGCATCATGCTACGCACCGCGTTGCGGTGGCTGTTGCTATCCACGTAGCCGCCGCGCACCAGCCGACAGGCCAGATCAGCGACGTATTGAATCGGGTCGTCGGTGGATAGGCGCAGGTCGATCAAACGCTGGACGGTCTGCCCGAGACTCGGCTCGTGTTCGTGCGATAGCAGAATCGCCATGATGTAAGCGTCACGATCCGGCAATAAGTCGTCGGTATCGCGGGCGGTGCGTAGTTGCCACGGCGCGACCTCCGCTTCGTTGAGTGGCTGGATGATCCATGCGTAATACAGGCCGGAGACCAGCCCGACAGCCACGCCGAACAATAACACCGTCCAGATGATGGTCTGGCGCGGGCGGTCATAACGACTGCGCCTGCGCGTCTTTTGCTTATCCGCCCGTTTGCGGGCTTGCTCACGCGCCCGTAGCGCGTCGTCACGGGTGGTTGTCGGGTCGGTCATGGTGCGATCACCCCGCGATACGGCTCCATCTTCTCGGTCAATACGCCGAGCGCGTCAGCCAGCAGAACCAGATTATAGATGTCGTCCAGACGGCGCGAAGCGTCGATGTAGCGCTCGGTCACTTGCTGAACGTGCAGGCGCACATCGGCGACGCCCAGCACCGCCAGCCGCTCTAACGCGCCGGATGTGTCGCCGTCCACCTGAAAACCGGCGGCGATCATCGCGGTGTATTCATCCTGATATTGTTGCGCCAATGATGAGGCCGGATTGCCGTATGTCTCGGTGGGGAACACGCCCCAGCCCAGCCCCAGCCCGAAGGCAAGGCCGACTAACAGGCCGAGTAACAGCGAGATTAAAAAGCGGATCATTCGGCGTCCTCCGTCGGCGTCGGCACCGGCGTCGGCGGCGGTTGGGTTGGTTCTGGCATCTGCGGCACTTCGATCAACAAATCCTCCGGCCTGAAAGTATCCTCACAATTCAATTCGGCGCGTTGCCCCCATGCGCGTTGACCGCCCTCAATGCGGACGCGAAGCCACGTCTGCGTCGGGTCGATGCGATCCACAATCAGATCAACCGGCGCAGAGCCATACGTCCGCACCACGTTGGCGGCGGTGTCGGGGCGCTCGTACAGCTTGAACTCCGGCAGGGTCGGCGCACACGTCGGGTCGATCACATCGACATTGAGCGACCAGCGCCTTTCCAGATCATCGACGCCATGCGCGATCAGCGTCAGGCTAAAATCGTCGGTAACGTAGCCCTGCAAGCTCAGTTCCGCCGACGCGCCATAACTGCTCTCGACTTCTACCGGCACATCGGCGGCGCGACGAATCGCGGATGCGCCCTCTAATTCGGTGCGTAGCGCTCCGTCAATCTGCCAGCCGAGCGAGATCGACGTGATGACGTGTCGCACCAGTACCGACGGCTGAATGTCGAAGGCGACGCGGCGCAACCCCGGCAACACCTGCACGCTGACGAAGGCGCTATCGCTCCGGTTCTCACCATTGGCGATCAACTCAATCTCGATGCGCTGACCGGCATAGGGCGCGGCGTCGATGCTGGCTTCCACTGTGGAGGCGGGCAAGTTCGCCAGCACATCCACGCCATTCACGCGCACGGTATAGCTGGCGGCGTTCTGCGCTTGCCAGCGTAGCCCCAGCCGTTGATCGCTGGTGATCTGCACCGCGTCGGCGTCGAATTGCGCGATAGCTGGCCGCGCCGTGTCAATCTGCAAGATCAGCGCCAGCGCGAACGCCAGCAACATCACCACGCCCAGCACCAACCCGCCGATGGCATACCCCGACCAGCGCGGCAACAGCGCATCCTCCACGAATTTACCGCGCATCGCCGCCAGAAATCCGGCCGCATCGCGGGAGCGCACCAGCACATCGAACGGGTATTCACGCGGCTGGCCGATGATATGCCGCCGACGGGCGCGTATCTCCCCGCGCACCGTGACGCGCTCATCCGGCGCGAGCGTGCGCTGTGGCGATTCGATGTCGAAGATCAGCGCATCGTCAGCGCTGGTGGCGGCGACCTGCACCGGAAGCGGGGCGCTCCCCTGATTGTAAAGTACCACGCTCAGGCGATCATACAGCGTGACGCGGCGCGGCGTCAGCGCCATCGCAAAGGCGTTATACGGCAGAATCTCGACCAGCGCATAGGCTTCTACCGCCTTATCGGGGTCATCAGACGGGGCGACGATCACCGTTAGCGGATAATCGCCCGGACTGGAATCGAACTGGCGCGGCGGCTTAATGTTGAGTAACACCTGCGCCACATCATCGGGCAGGACGCGCACCGTCGGGCGATTAACACGCCCCCAACCGGACGGCAGTCCGGTCACGCTGACATGATACGTCTGCTCCTCATCGCCGACGTTGGATATATTGATCTCGACTGATTTGTGTGAGCCGGGCGGGATGCCGGTTTCCGGCACGACGACATCGACGCGCAGGCCGTGATCGCCGCGTTCATAGCGCTGTGTCTCCTCCGATTCTTGCAATCTGACCGTCGGTTGATCGTCGGCGGCGATGTAGATAATGCGGAGTTGCCCGATCTGGATTTCCTCCCCGCCGAACATCTCCCGCGATTCGCCGTTGGGCACTTGCACGCCATCGACGAATGTACCGTTCGCCGATTCCATGTCGGCGATGAATGTGCGTTCGTCTTCGCGCTGTAAGCGGGTGTGATAACGCGAGATCGTGTCGGTATCGAGTACCACCGTGCAACCTGAAGATCGTCCGATAGACGTATTATCGGCTTCCAGCAGAAAACTTTTGAATTCGCCGTTCGGCCAATAGACATCTAAGCGACCATACGCCATGATGTTTTGCTCCCCTTAGCGGCTATGTTCGCCGCCTTCCGGTTCAACAGATTCGCCCGCCATTGTAAGCGCACGTCAGTTTTTATTATAGATCATTCTGTCCGCGACTACCCGACGTTTTGACCATGTTCAGGCGCTAAACCGGTACGCAACCCCACTTGACCGCACCCTGCGACGATGTTTATACTGCGCGTATGCTAGCGCGTGCGTCGCGCTGTAGGGGGGTGCGTGCGCTCCGGTGAGCGTCCCGGTCTTCAAAATCGGCGGTAGGTTGTTTAAGCAGGCTACGGTGGGTTCGACTCCCATGCACTCCCGAATCACTTCTAGCGACAATCAGGCGCGATCCTCCCCGCCGCACACTATCCCCCCGTCATCGCCTTTTGAGTTATAATCGAATTAATCGAACGCGGATTCGGTATTTTCCGTCCGACGTGACTCAATAAGGATAAAACAATGCCATTCTTAAACGATCAAGAACGAAAAACACTTTATTACATCTGCGATACGCTGATCCCGTCTTTAGAGCCGTCAGGGGGCGACGATCCGGTATTGTTCCGCGCCAGCGCCGACGACATCAACCTGCCCAATCTGATGGAAATCGCCTACGAGCGCATCACCACCCGCGAGGAGCGGCGCAAGATCAAATTCCTGTTGCGGGCGCTGAATAACGGCCTGTTCAATGGCTTGATCGCCGGACACTGGTCGCCAATCAAAGATATGCCGCTCCCCATCCGTGAGGATTTACTGTTCAAGCTGGCGACCAGCCGCCACGAATTAGCCCGCACCGGCTTTCTGACGTTCAAGCGGCTGGCGGCGTTCCTGTTCTATTCCGTCCGCGAAGGCGATCAGCCGAACCCGACATGGAGCGCCCTGCGCTACAGCACACCGCCCCCCGTCGATCCTGAACCCGACCCCATCCGCCCGCACGTGATCGACAAGCCGACCACGCTGGAAACCGAAGTGCTGGTCATCGGTAGCGGCGCGGGCGGCGGCGTGGTGGCCGGTCTGCTGGCACAGGCCGGTCATGAGATGATCGTGGTCGAAAAAGGCGACTATTACGCCGATCATCAGATGCCCAACGACGAGCTAACCAGCATGAACACCATGTACGAGAAGCGCGGCGCGTTGATGTCCGAAGATAGCACCATAGCTATCATGGCCGGTAGCACGCTGGGCGGCGGCACGACGGTCAACTGGACGGCCTCTTTCCGCACGCCGGATTATGTCCTGCGCGAATGGGAGCAAGTTCTCGGCTTTAGCGGTGCGACGGGGCAAGCCCTACAGGATTCGTTCGATGCGGTCATCGCCCGCACCAACATCAACACCGACGAGAGCACAGCCAACCCCAACAACCAGAAGTTAGACGCCGGATGCGCCGCGCTGGGATACACTAGCGAAGTCGTGCCACGCAACGTCAAGGGGTGCGAAGTCTGTGATTTTTGCAATTACGGCTGTCAATTCGGCGCGAAGCAAAGCACGACCAAAACATACCTGCGCGACGCCTACGACGCGGGCGCCAAGATCATCGTGCGCGGCCATGTAGACCGCATCCTGCACGACGGCGGGACGGTGCGCGGGGCAGTCGTCACCGTGACCGACAGCGACGGCATCACCCACAACGTCACAATCAAAGCGAAGGTCGTGGTACTCGGCGCCGGGTCGATCCACACGCCCGCCATCATGCTACGCTCCGGCCTGAATAACCCCAACATCGGCGCGAATTTGCGCCTGCATCCGACCACCGTCACCACCGGCCTCTACGATGACGAGATATTCCCATGGCGCGGCGCACCGCTAACCCGTGTGGTGATCGACTTCAAGAATCTGGATGGCAACGGCTACGGCGTCTGGCTGGAGAACGCGCCCGCGCATCCGGGACTCAACGGGCAGGCGTCGCCGTGGACGGGGGCGCGTCAACATAAGCGCGTAGTACAACAACTGCCGCATACCGGCAACATCATCATTTTGACCCGTGACCGTGACGGCGGACAGGTCAGCGTCAACCGCTACGGCCAGCCGACGGTCAAATATCGCCTGAGTAAATACGACGCGGCGCATCTGCTATTCGGCCTCAAAGAATCGGTGAAGATTCACGCGGCGGCGGGTGCGCGTGAGGTCGCCTCACCGCATAACGATAGGCCGGTTTTCCACGCCAGCACCGGCGCGAACGGCGCGTTAGATCATTATCTGGCGTCGCTTGACCGGCGCGGCCTGCGCCCGAACGACTTCGCGCTATTCAGCGCTCATCAGATGTCGTCAGCGCGGATCGGCGGTGATGCGGCACGCGGCGCGGTTGATCCCACCGGCCAGAGCTGGGAGGTGCGCGGGCTGTACGTGGCCGACGGAAGCGCCCTGCCTAACGCGCCCGGCGTCAATCCGATGTTGAGCATCATGGCGGTGGCGCATTATATCGCCGGTCACATCGCATCGCGGCTGTGATGACATCTGTCACGCGATTATAGCGATTAGCGCATGTTATAATCGCGCTGTATCTGTTGAATTTATACGTCGAGAGAAAGCATCTTATGGCTATTGGTACCCCCTCACAACCGTTGCGCGTCGCCATCATCGGAAGCGGACCTTCCGGCTTTTACGCCGCCGATCATCTGCTGAAGCAGAAGGATGTCAGCGTCGAAGTCGATATGTTCGAGAAACTGCCCACGCCTTTCGGGTTAGTACGGGGCGGCGTCGCACCGGATCATCAGAAGATCAAATCCGTGACCAGAAATTACGAGCGCGTCGCCGCAAAATCCGGCTTCCGCTTCTATGGCAATGTGATGTTCGGGCGCGACATGACCTACGCGGACATGACCCAGTTCTATCACGCCGTCATCTACGCGGTGGGCGCACAGTCTGACCGCAGTCTGAACATCGCAGGCGAAGACCTGCCCGGCAGTCACGCGGCGACGGCCTTCGTCGGCTGGTATAACGGTCACCCCGAATATCGTGATTTTCAGTTTGATCTATCGCAGGAGAGCGTCGCCGTGATCGGCGTGGGCAATGTGGCGATGGATGTCGCCCGCATTCTGGCGCGGAGCGAGCGCGAACTGCGCGAAACCGACATCGCCGACTACGCGCTCGATGCGCTGGCGCGCAGTCGCGTGCGCGAAATACACATCTTCGGGCGGCGCGGCCCGGCACAGGCCGCCTTCACCAATCCCGAAATCAAAGAGTTGGGCGAACTGGAAGAAGCCGACCTCATCATCGAGAATGATGAAATCACGCTCGACGAGATCAGCCAGAAGTACATCGAAAGCCCCGACGCCGACAAGAAGGACGTCAAAAACGTGCAGATCATGCGCGAATTGTCAGAGCGTCCGCCACAGGGTAAACGCAAGCGGCTATATCTGCATTTTCTGGCGTCACCGACGGCGATCAACGGCGAAGGCTGTGTCGAGTCGATCACGCTGGTACGCAACGAGCTATATCTGGACGAGCGCGGCGGTATCCGGCCACGCGCCACCGACCAGACGTACACCGTCCCCGTCGGGCTGGTGTTTCGCTCGGTGGGCTATCTGGGCGTGCCGTTGCCGGATGTGCCGTTCTATGATCGGTGGGGCATCATCCCCAACGACAGAGGCCGCGTGCTGACCGCGCACGGCGCTGACCAGCAACTAACCGGCAATTACGTCGTCGGGTGGATCAAGCGCGGGCCGTCAGGCATCATCGGCACCAACAAGCCGGATGCCGTCGAGACGGTGGAGCAACTGCTGGACGATATGCGCGGCGATGCGCTCAACCAGCCGCAGACAGCCGCCCGCGACGCGGTAGACGCGCACCTCAGCGCCAAGGGCGTGCGCGTGGTGACGTTCGCCGACTGGCAGACGATTGACCGCATCGAGCAAGAGCGCGGCGCGGCGGTGGGGCGTTCCCGCCTGAAGTTCAGCCGCGTTGAGGATATGCTGGCCGCGCTGGACGGCGCGACCACGCCGTAACATCAAAATCAAAAGGGCGTAGCGTGTGCTACGCCTTTTTGCGCGTTATTCGTCGCCGTCTTCTTCGTCGTCTTCATCCGGGAAGAACCAGAAATCGCGCAGAGTTTCCAGCGAGCCGTCTTCACGCATGGAAGCCAACGCCGCGTTAAACGGCGCGAGCAGATCAGAACCGCGTGTGAAGATCATCGCCAGTTCTTCGACATCGCTGATCGTCTCGTCGATTAAGCGGATGGCGTCCGGCGTTTGATTGACGAAACGGCGGGCGGCCACGTCGTCCATCACGATGGCGTCCGTCTCGCCAGCGATCAACGCGACAATCATATTCTCGAACTCGGCTTCCGTCTCGATGACACGCGGGCTATCTTCACCCAGCAGATCATAGGCGGCGGCGAGATTGGTCGTGCCGGTCAGCCCCATCAACCGCAACGATTCGTCCGCCGCGAATTCCGCCGCGTTGCTGAAGCGCTCTTCGTTGATCCGCACCACCAGCACTTGCCGCAAGGTGATATACGGGTCGGAGAAGTCCACCCGATCACGGCGTTCATCAATGATGGTGATACCGTTCACCGCCATATCGTTCGTACCATCAGCGACGGAATCAATCAGCCCCGCCCACGCGATTTCGACGAATTGCGGCGTGCAATTCAAGCGGGCGCATAGCTCATCCATCAAATCATAATCCCAGCCGATGGCGCGGCCTTCAACGTTGATGTCGTTGAATGGCGGGTAAGCGTTCATGGCGGCGACGCGCACCGTCTGCCCGTCCAGATCGGGCAATTCGCCAATGCGTACCACCACCAGACCGGCCAGCACATCAATCAGCGTGCCGCGCCCTTCGTCTTCTTCCTCCGCGCTGAGGACGGCCAATGTCCCCGCGCTCATCATCATCACAATTGCGATCAGCAGGAATAATCGTTTCATGATTCATCATCCAATCGTGCTTTAAGCCAGCGATGAGGGGATTTTATAACATTTACGCCCGCAACTCGCAAATAAAGGCCGGATGAATTCCACCCGCGCCTAGCGGATTTTCAGCGTCATGATGCCGGTCTGCTGGAATCCCGCCGCCACCAGAAACGCCTGCGCTTGATCGTTGGCGCGTTCCGTGTTGACCAGCAGAGAGGCCAGACTCAATTGATTGGCACGCCGCAAGACCGCCGCCAGCAACGACGCGCCCACCCCGCGCCGCCGGTACGTCGGCAGAACGGCCATATCGTTAATCATGCCGTAGCCTTGCGTCAGCGCCCGCGCCACCGAAAGCGACACGCAACCGACCAGCATCTGCGGCTGGTCGTGCGTCTGCGCGACGAACATTTCCAGCATCGGCGATTCGCGCAAGCGCAAAGCCACCGCCGACCATCCGGCCTCGTTCAGTTGACGGTTGGCCGGAATGGTCGCCAGCAGGCCGATCACCTCGTCGGTGTCGGCAGGCTCGAATGGCCGGATGAAAAAATCGGCGCGGGGCGGGTCAGTCTCACGGCGGGCGCGGTCATTATCAGCCTGCACCGCCAGCCATTCGGCCATGATCTCGCGGTGCGTGCGGAAGGGCAAAAGCGGCACCTCGTCCGGCTGAAACACCGCCGCCGACAGCGCATCATCACCGCCGCGCAATTCGCCACCGATAGGGCGCAGACGGTAGAATATCATGATGCCACTGACCGGCGGCCCCTCCGGAAACGAGTTGACGCCCATCATCTCCACGATTTCAGTCTTGAGGCCGGTTTCTTCTTCGGCCTCGCGGATGGCGGATTCTTCGGCGCTTTCATCCGCCTCAACGAAGCCGCTAGGCAACGTCCATTCCAGACGGTGCGGCGGGTTCTTGCGCTGGATCAGCACAATGCCGCCGTCCATCTCAATCAACAGGCCGACGCCGGGCACCGGATTGACGTAATGCACATAACCGCAACTAGCGCACGATGGGCGCAAGCGTCCGCCGTCCGCTTTTTCGCCCAGTTCATCGCCGCACACCGGACAGAATTTGAGCGTCTGCATGACCATCAATCGGCTACATTTCCAGATAATCGCGCAATTGGCGACTGCGCGTTGGGTGGCGCAATTTGCGAAGCGCCTTCGCTTCAATCTGGCGGATGCGCTCGCGGGTGACGCCGAAATAGCGCCCGACTTCCTCTAGCGTGTGGTCTTGCCCGTCACGCAGGCCGAAGCGCATTTCCAGCACTTCGCGCTCGCGCTCGCTCAACACGCCCAGCGCGGAGCGAATCTGCTCTTTGAGTAGCTGACGGCTGGCGGCATCCACCGGCCCCATAATCTTGTCATCTTCGATGAAATCGCCTAGCAGACTGCTGTCTTCCTGTCCGATGGGCATTTCAAGGCTCATCGGCTCTTGACTGATGCGCATGATCTTGCGGACTTTCTGCGCGGCGCGGCGCAGTTTTCGCTGTAAGCTGGGGTCGAGTTGCGTGCCGTTTTCGCGCAGTAGCTTGATGGCTTCCGTCTCCTCCGGCGTCAGGAATTCCATCTCTAGCGCGACTTGCTCGGCGCTCGGCTCCGCGCCGAGATGCTGTAGCAGATCGCGCTGGACGCGCATCAGCCGGTTGATCGTCTCGACCATGTGAACCGGAATGCGGATCGTCCGCGCTTGATCGGCGATGGCGCGGCTGATCGCCTGCCGAATCCACCATGTCGCGTAAGTGCTGAACTTAAAGCCTTTGGTGTGGTCGAACTTGGCGACGGCGCGTAACAGGCCGATATTGCCCTCTTGAATCAGATCGAGAAAGTTGATGCCGCGCCCCATGTAGCGCTTCGCCACGCTGACCACCAGCCGCAGATTAGCGCGGGTGAGCGCTTCCGCCGCCGCCTCAGACTTTAGCTCGACGCTCTCGAAATGATGCGGCAATTCATCGACGGATTCTTCATCTTGCAGTAGCCAGCGCTCGAATAATTCCGGCGGCGGCAATTGGCCGTCGTTCTCGCGCACATGAGCGCGTAGCGCGATCTGCTGGTCGAACGGGATCAAGAACAGGCCGTGCATCACATCGAAGATGCGCCGCGCCAATTCCGTCCAGCGATCATCACGCCCCCAATCGTTCTGGCGCAGATAGCGGCGCACATAAGATTTTTCGGTCACGTCCCAGTCGCTATTGACCGCCTGCACCTCGTCGATCAGGTCGCGGATGTCGGGCGATTCCTGCGGATAATCGACGGCAATCGCCAGCACCTGCGACCAATTATCGGCCACGTACCGATAAGCCAGCTTCACCACGTCGATCATCTTCGGCAGGCCGTCGAGCGGTTCTTCGCCCTCTTTCACCTGCGATAACTCGTCGATCAACTTCTGCGTCAGGCGGTCGGACGCCATCTGCATACTGAGCCAGATTTCGCGGTTGGTATCCAGAAGCGGCACCTGCCCGATCTCTTTGAGGTACATCCGCACCGGATCATCCGCCATTGAGATGGCGTCCAGTCGGCGCTCGTTGATCGCGTCCTCGTCCTCTTCTTCTTCGTCCTCTTCTTCCTCGTCTTCTACTTCGTCGATGTCGTCAATGTCGTCAGTAGATTCTTCGTCGTCTTCAAAATCAAATTCATCGTTGAGGTCGTCAATGTCGATGCCGGATGTATTTTTGCGGTTGTTCTTATTCGCCATAATATCCTCGTCAATCGTTCAAGCAAACTTGCGGCGCTGATCGGCCAGCGCACCGTCGAGTCGTTCGAGTGCGCGGCGGATGATGATGAATTGGGCGCTGATTTGCGCGGCGGCGGCCTCGTCTCGCTGGCGTTGCGCGTCGATCATCGCAAAGCGACCGGCGTCAACTTCGCGCTTGAGCCGGGCACGCCGCAACTCTAGCGCCTTCAAAATCGCTTCTTTTTCAGGGTCAAAGGCGGGCATTGCACGCCGTTTATGTTGTTTCCATAGTTGCTCGCGGTCAGCGTCAAAGCGGCTGTTGACGCGCTGGGAGACGGTCACGCGCTCATCGTCGATCAGGCGCTCTAGCTCGGCACGCATGGCCGGGTCAAGCGTCTCGCGCATGAAGTCCAGCAATTCGGCCTCCGCCTGACGCAAGCCGAACAGGAACATCTGCATCAGGGCGCGGTAATCGTGCCGCGTGAAGTCAGCCACGCCGAAATCAATGAAGGCGGTTTCCAGTAGGTCATCATCCCCGGCCGCGATTTCGCGCAGGCGGCGATTAATTTGATAATACACGGGGGGATGTAGGAATAACATCCGCAAACAATAGCCCTCCTGCACGTTGTCGCCGGACGCCGCCTGCGCTGTCAGCGGCACGGCTGACGGGCGCGGGATCGGCGTCAGATCGTCGTCATCGGTGGCGGTGGGCGGCGCGGACGATGCGGGCGGCATCTCTCCGGATTGCATCTGACGGTAGGCTTCAACGTCGCTGTAAAAGTCATCATCGGAGACTTCCACCATGTCGCCATCCGGCGGCGCGGCATGATCCGGCGCGGCGGGCGGGGCGGATCGCAACATTTGCTCGCGCTGTTGACCCGCCCATGCCAGCAATTTTTTCTCCGGTATGCGAAGTCGTAGCGCCAGCTTTTGAATGTTCTCGTGCGTGTAGATGTCGCTCTCCGACGCGATGAGAATCGGCAACAGGCGGCGGGCGATAGCCTCGCGTTGATGAATGCCCGCGTCATCGCTCAACCCTGCCGCCTCCATCTGGATGACAAAATCGGCCACCGGCAAGGCGGCGTCCAGATGCGCCTGCCACATCTCCGGCGCTTCGCGGATGAGGTCGTCGGGGTCTTTAGCGTCCGGCATCTGCAACACGCGCATATCAACCGACATGCGCCCGGCATAGTCGGCCTGTAGCGTCTGGCGGGCGACTTCCAGACTGCGGCGGGCGGCGTTCTGTCCGGCGGCGTCGGCGTCCAGCGCAAGGATGATCTTTTTCGCGTAGCGCGGCGCGATCAATCCGAGTTGCGTCTCGGTCATCGCGGTGCCCATCTGCGCCACGACGTTGTAAAATCCGGCCTGTTGCGCCTGTATCGCGTCCATGTAGCCCTCAACGATGACCGCCGTTTCGCTCTCGCGGATGGCGCGGCGGGCGGTATCCAGCCCGAACAGGATGCGGCTCTTGTCGAATAGCGGCGTCTGCGGTGAATTCAAATATTTCGGGTTGTCTTCGGGATTCAAAGCGCGGGCGCCGAAGCCGACCACCCGCCCGCGTTCATCGCGTATCGGGATCATCAGGCGATGGCGGAAGCGATCATAAACGCGGCCTTGATCGTTCTTGATGACCAGCCCGACCGCGATCAAGTCGGCCACGTCATAGCCGATGGCGGTCAGCGCGTCCAGCGTATTCGACCAGCCGTGCGGCGCGAAGCCGATCTGAAATGCGGTGATCGTCTCGTCGGTGAAGCCGCGCTTCTGGCGGGCGTAGGCGGCGGCCAGCCGCGCCTGCTCGCTCTGCGGCTCGGTCAGGTGCGCGTGGAATAGCTCGGCGGCGGCTTTCATCAAGCCGCGCAGATGGTCGCGGTGGGCGTCTTGTTCGCGCTGTTGCGGACTCTGCTTGCGGACTTCCACACCGGCCAGCTTGCCCAGTTCTTCCAGCGCTTGCCGGAAGTCCCAGCCGTGATACTTCTGCGCGAAGCTGAAAATGTCGCCGCCTTCGCCGCACGCGCCGAAGCATCGCCACGATCCCCGATCCGGGTCTACGTTGAATGAGGGGGTACTCTCGTTGTGGAAAGGACAGCAGGCTTTATAAGTGCGCCCGGCCTTTTTAAGCGGGACGTATTGCGAGATATAGTTGACAATATCCAAACGTGCTTTAATCTCGTCCGTCGGTGACATCTACCGCCCCACACATACTTTCCGAGACTATCTATTATAGGTAGATGAACGCATCACGGCAAGCGGTCTAACATCAGAATCGCATAAGAATTTCTGTTCGGTTATCTCGCGTCCGATTTGCGCCATTTTGCGCTATAATGGGGCGCGGGAGTCGTGAGTTATTTCTGACGGTCAATCAAAGGTCAAGCGGGTATGCAGTATATGATCGAGACGCGGGAACTGGTTAAGACGTTCGGTAAATTCACGGCGGTAGATGGCTTATCTATCACCGTGCCGCCGGGCGCGATCTATGGATTCGTCGGGCCGAATGGCGCGGGCAAAACAACCACCATGCGGATTTTGACCACGCTCACCCGCCCCACATCGGGCACGGCCACCATCGGCGGGCACGACATCGGCGCGGAGCGGCGGAAGGTGCGCCGCATGATCGGCTATATGCCGGACGAGTTCGGCGTGTACGATGATCTGCGCGTGTGGGAATATCTGGATTTCTTCGCCGCGTGCTACGACATCGCCCGCGATGAACGCCGCCGCCTGATTGCCGACCTACTGGAACTGGTCGAGTTAAGCCACCGCCGCGAAGATATGGTCAATGAGCTGAGTAAAGGGTTGAAACAGCGCCTATCACTGGCGCGGACGCTGGCACATGATCCGCAGGTGTTGATCCTCGATGAGCCAGCATCCGGCCTCGATCCACGCGCCCGCATTGAAATCCGCGAGTTGATGGTCGAGCTAGCGAAGATGGGCAAGACGATCTTCTTCTCGACGCACATCTTAGCCGACGTGGAAAACATCTGCACGCACATCGGCATCATCGAAGGCGGCAAGATGATTATGCAGGGCGACATGGCGGAGATGAAGGCACGTCTGACGCCGCATCGCGTGATCGTCGTCACCGTCAAAGATCAAGCCGTCGCCGAACAGGTGCGCGGCGTGGTGGGCGGCATCGTCGGCGTGCTGGATGTAGACATCATCGAGCCGAAGGGCGGGCGCTCCCGCGTGCAAATCCAGTTCAACGGCGACGACGACGGCGTAGCGCTCATCAACCAGAAGTTGAATCAAGCCGACATCCTGATTTACAGCTTCAGCGAAGAAGTCCGCGACCTCGAAGCGCTGTTCATGGGCGTGACGCAGGGCATCGTCACCTAGCGAGTATATGATTTTTTCTCACCTTTTTTCAAAAAGGTGAGGCCAAAAACTTTTGGCAAGAACTTTTGAAAGGATGCAAAAGTCTTTTTGGTTATTGAATTGATCGCCTTTTGGAGAAAAGAGAAATAGAGTTATGACATTACCGGCAACGTATCAGAAATTAGTCGCCGCCCGTCTAGGCCGTGACTTCCGCGCTGTGACCGAAATCGTAGAGACGCCGTTAGAAGCGCCGCAAGCGGGCGAGATCGTCATGCGTAATCATTACGCGGGCGTCAACGCCACTGACCGCAACATCACCGCCGGATTGTACACGCCCGGCCAGCAACCGCCGCTTGATCTGGGCGCGGAGGTGATCGGCGAAGTGGTGGCGGTGGGCGAAGGCGTCACCAACTTTCAGGTCGGCTCGCCGGTCATGGCGTTGACGATGGGCGGCGGCTACCGCGAGTATTACACGCTCGACGCCACCCGCGCCATCCCCGTACCCGACATCACGCCGGAGATGATGACGCTGGTGCTTAGCGGGCTGACCGCTTCGTTCGGGCTGGAAATCGAAGGCGAAATGAAAAGCGGCGAGACGGTGCTGGTCACGGCGGCGGCAGGCGGCACCGGCCACATCGCGGTACAACTGGCGAAGCTGGCCGGCAATCACGTCATCGGCACATGCGGAAACGCGGAGAAAGCCGAGTTCTTGCGGAGCATCGGCTGTGATCGTGTGGTGCAGTACAAAGAGGAAGACCTCGACGCGGTGCTGAAAGCGGAATATCCACGCGGCGTTAATCTAGTCTATGAATCCGTCGGGCGTGGCATGTTCGATACGTGCGTCAAGCATCTGGCGACACGCGGGCGGCTGGTCATCATCGGCTACATCACCGAATACGCCGGACAGCCGGAAACCGTCAACGCGCCGCGCATCTACACATCACTGCTGTGGAAATCAGCCTCCATCCGTAGCATGTTCTTGATGCACTATCTACGCGATCATCTGGTGGAACATCTGATGAAGTTGGTCGGCCTGTTGCAAAGCGGCGAGCTTAAAGTGCAGGTTGATCCGACGCCGTTCGTCGGCGTGGAAGCGGTGGTCGATGCGGTGGATTATCTGCAAAGCGGGCGCAACAATGGCAAGGTGATCGTCCGCTACGATGCGGTGTGATTTTCCGTTGACATTTTTTGCCGCAAGCTAGAAGCACACGGCAAAACCACTGC
>REDR01000131.1 GCA_007693385.1 Anaerolineaceae bacterium | reverse complement strand
GCGGTATCGGCGACATAGACGTTGCCATCTTCATCAACCGCGATGCCGCCCATATCGGAGAACTGCGACTCGCTCGGAACACCGGCGTCAGCGCGTCCGCCGAATGAGCCGATGCAGTCGCCGTTTATGTCGAGTACCAGCACGCGGCGATCATCGGGGTCGGTCACGTAGATCAAGTCGCGTTCCACGTCGAGCGCTATATACGGACGGTTGCCCGTGCCTTCGCGCCATGCCCGCAGATCATAGTTCTCGATGAAGCCGCCGGTGAACGAGTCGAACACGGCGATGCGCTGGTTCCATGTGTCGGCGACGAACACGCGCCCGTCAGGGTGAACCGCGATGCCGGAAGGCTCGTTCAACTGGCCGGAACCAGCCCCACCCCGTCCGATGTCAAAGCGGAACGTGCCGTCGGGGTCATAAACGCGGATGCGCTTGTTGCCGGTATCGGATACCAGCACGTTACCATCCGGATCAAGCGCGATGTCACGCGGCCCCCAGAAGCCATCTTCGGGCAGTTGCGAAGCATCGAAGCCGTCAGTTTGCGGTTGCCCCCATGCGGTGATGAATTCGCGGTCGGCATCGAAGGCGCGGACGCGGAAATTCCACGTATCAACCACGAAGATACCGCCATCCGGCGCGATGACCAGACTGTTGGGACGGTTGAAGAACGCGCCTTCTTGCTCCGCGCCGCCGAACTCGCCGAATGTCTCCACCGGTTCGCCGTCTAAGGTGAAGATGTTGATGCGTGCGCCGGCGTCGCTGTCGTTGGCAACATACAGCAGGCCATCGGCCACCGTCAACCCCATCGGACGCACTAGCGGATTTTGCGAGTCGGTGAAGATGGTCTGCGCCGGAATCTGGACGTAGTTCTCGATGCACAGGTTGGGCTGTATCTCGGTGAACGGGTTCAACACCTGCGAGTCGCCGATGCCGTATTGCCACACCTGCGCGGCGACATCGCGGCGGATATAGACGAATAGCGGGTCGCTAACCGGCCAATCGGTTAACGTGTAATTGGAGAAGGTGAAGCCCTGCTCGTGTCGTGCCTCTGCGTAGCGCGTATAATCCCGCGCCCACCATATATCAAACAGGCCGCGCCGCTTCAGGTTCTCGGTGGAGTCGGTGAAGTCCAGAATGTTGTTGATGTCACTGGCCGACAGGTTGAAGTAGTCCTGCATCGGCCACCACATCCGCACATAATCGAAGCGCTGGAAGGCGTCTTCCAGTAGCGGCTCGACACGCGGATTCATGTCCGAGCCGACCAGTACCGCGACCACATCCTCTAGTTGTTGCTGTGTCGGCGTGTTCGCGCCGATGAACTCAATCGCGCCGCTATCGCTGAAATCGCGCAGATACCAGCTTCCCGGCCACGAGAACCTGTGATCGTACATCACGCGCATATCCGTGCCGCCGGTGACGCGAAGGCTCATCTCCAGCAGTTGATCGGTGACGAACTTATTGGCAGGCCCGGCGTGCGCGTAGACCGCGAATTCCGTCGGCAGGTCGTAGTTGATGTAGTTGGCAACCCACGCTGTACGGGTGGTCAGTACCGCCAGCATGACGAAGACCACCAGCGACAACATGCGCTGTACATGACTCCAGCCGGTGTAGCGCATCGCCAGCCAACCAATCGCGGCGCTGAAACCGACGAATATTGCCGCCGCCGCCAGCCAGCTATAAGTCCAGCCGAGCGCGATCTGTGATGTGCCGGTGAAGGGTGGTTGCCCGCCCAGCGATGGCAAGATCATCTGGAAAAGCGCCACCAACCACAACGGCAACATCAGCAACAAAAGCCAGCCGTTGTTGACGAACCGCGCCGCGTCGATGCGCTCGATGATGCGGCCAAAGTACCAGCCAGCCAGCAGGATCAACGGCACGGTCAGATGTGTGCCCAGCCACGGCATCTTCTCACCGGCCAGCGTATAGCCAAACAGATTGAAGATCGCCCACCAGCCGACGAACAGCAGAAACGGCACATAGTCCAGCCGCCAGCCCTGACGCTCCATTGTCTCGTCGGCAACCTCCGCGAAGGGATCACCGGGCGATAGATGCGTTTGCCCGCGTAACGTCTCAATCGCTCGCGGCCATGTCCACAAGAAGCCGACCACGCCGACGACGACCACCAGCACGCCAAACAACGCCAGCAAGCGATGATCGACGGTCAGCACACCCAGCACGCGGACATTCTGCCCGACGTATATCAGCAGGCTGAACAGCGTCAACGCGACGCCCAGCACGATCAAAACCGGCCACCAGAAGACCGGCCATATCTTATGCGTCAGCGCCTCCTGCGCCGCAAACCGCGCCGTCTGCGCTTCTTCGACTTCCTGTTTGGTCAGATGCACGATGGGCGTGCGGTCATCAATCGCGGACTGATCGCCCGCGTATTCGCCCTCAGCCGCCGCGAGCATTTCGTCGTCATAGCGCCCGCGCTTGCGCCAGAAGAACACCCAACCGGCGATCATCGCCAGCATCGAGCCGATCACCGGCAGATATTCGTACATCGGCATGATGATGTTGGTGTAATAATACTGCGGCTGACTGCCGCGCCGCACGCCTTGCTGTTCCATCCAGTATTGCAGGCTGTAGACCATACCGCTCGCCAAGCCCTGAATGTTACTGAAGATCGTGGTGAAGAACAGCGCGAACAGCACATGAAACACCGCCGCCGCGATCAACCAGCGCCGCCAATTCCACGACAGGCCGACGGCTATCGCAATCAACGCCATCGGCAGGAAGGCCATCAGCCCGATGACAAACTGGCCGATTTGCTCCACACTCATCACCGGCAGGACATTTGACCAGCCGGATAACGCCTGACCGATCCGCGTCCAGTCCGCCATATCGCTGGCCGCCATGCGGATGAAGACCGCCGTCAGCCACGGCAGAATGAGCGATCCCATCACGATCAATACATCCAATTCGGGGAAGTGGCGGACTTCGCGCCACCAGCCTTTCATCTTGAAGTAGACCATCCAGCCGACGACCAGACCGGCCAGCACCCACGCGATCACTAGCGGGTACACCGCCAACGAGAGCGCATCGTCATGCACGCCGATTTCGTCCGGCGCGAACGGGTCAGGCTGTTGCATGACCTGTGTTGATTGATCGATACGCGACGACTCGTGCGATAGTTCTTCGCCGATAATCAGCACGGTAAACACGACAAAAATCATACCGAGAATGACCAGCATCGGACGGGTGAACCCCCGCCGCAAGCGTACGCGCACCGCCGCATAGATCAATACCAGCGATAGCGACAGGATGAGGCCAACCGCCGCCGAAGCCGCCGTCATGCTCACCCGCACCTGATTGCCGAAATCGTCGATCATCGTGCGGTGTGATAACCATTGCGTGACCGCCAGCAACAACAAGATTGACAGCGTACCGACCAGCACATCCGTCACGGCAAAGGTGACACGTCGGGCGGCGGCGCTATCGTCGTCCGCGTCATCAGCCGCCTGATACGCCCAGATCGCGGTGCCGATGACGACGCTCAAGGTCAGCACGAACGTCAACCCCGACCACGCCAAAAACGTCAGGAAGGCCACCGTCACCGACTCGCCGCGCATCAACGCGCCGAACTCACGCCCGATGAAGTTCAGCCGATCATCCAGCGTCGGGTATTGCCCCAGCGAGATCGAGATGACCACCACCATCGCCAGCGTCACCACACCGGCCATCAGAATAGACATGATGATCGTGTAGAACAGCAGACGCGCTGGCTTGTGGAAATAGTGCTGATAAACGCGAGTCAACCAGTATATCGTGAGGAACGCGCCGAATATCGCAATGTAGATGAACGCCGTCTCTTTCGAGCCGAGATTCCAGATCATCGCACCCGCGATGATATACAGCCAGTAGGCTTTTCGTCGTACCGCTTGCGGCCCGCTTATGTACATCATGGCCGCCCAGAACAGCAACATACCGGACAATATCGACGGCGTATCGTGTCGTATGTAGCGATTGTAATACAGCAATAACGGCGAGATCAGCAACATGACCGCCACCAGCACCGCGCCGGTACGTCCCAGCCAGCGCCGAAGCAGAAGCGGGAACATCACCATCAGCACACCCAGCAACGCCGGATAGAAGCGTGAACTGGCATCATCCACGCCGAACATCGCGTATGATAGCGCGGTGATGTGAAACAAGATCGGCCCGTGCATCATCGGATCGTGGCGATAGTTGCCGTCGGCGAATAGATTGCGCGAGAAGACGGTGTGCAGGCTCTCGTCGTGGCTCATCGCACGATCACCGAGCATGTAGAAGCGCGTGAAAATCGCCAGCGCGAGGATGACGATATATAGCACTAGCTCCCAGTTCAGCACCACCGAGCGCGAAAACAGACGGGTTAGTGCATTTTCCGAATGTGACTCATCATAACTTGTGGTCGCCATAAATCCCTCTAACTCAATCGCTTTGATCGGGTGTGATAGCCGCAGGCGGCGTCTGCGCGGTAGCGGCAGGGTCAGTAATTTCAATCCAGTCGCCGTTTTGATCCGGCGCGGGCGTGGCGGATGCGGTGCGGGCGGGTATCTGCACCGGCGCGGATGTCGCCGCCGCCACCTGCCACGCATCCGGTGACGCTTGACCGCCGGTTAGCGGCACATCAACGCGGAACAATCCCAGCAGAAAGAACATCAGCAGGACGGTCAACACCGCGCAGACGGTCAGCCGACGTTGCGCCGGACGCGCATAACGCATCGGGCCCGGCGTCTGCATCTCGCGGGAGACATTCGCCCATATCTTATCAAGGCGGGCAGAATCCGGGCGGCCAAGCGCCGGAATAGTCGCCGCTAGTTCGCGCTGTAGATCGCGGTGGCGGGTATATTCCGCGTAGCAGACCGGATAGGCGTCAATATAGCGGGCAACCCGCGAACGCGCCGCCGGTGATAGTTGCCCGTTGACATAAGCGGTCATTCTCGCTTTGCAATAAAGCAGTTTGAATCCTAACATCGCCTCAAAAACTCACTAACTCATCTAACAATCCCTGCCCCTGCGGGGCGAGGACGTGGCGCAAACGCTCATGGGCTAAGCGCACGCGGCTCTCCGCCGTCTTGGGCGGGCAATCCATCACCGCCGCGATTTCACGGTAGGTCAGGCTATGCCCGTAACGCAAGATCACCGCCTCACGCAGATTAACCGGCAAATCCGACAACGCGGCCACCAGTGCCGATTGTGCGGCATGGTACGCGGCCACCGCTTCCGGTTGTTCGGTGGACGGCGCGGCGATCTCGTTGTTGAACAATTGCGCGATGTCCACCTGTGGCAAGCGTTTGCGGCGGTATGTGTTGCGGCACCGGCTGACCGCTATCGTGTATAACCACGTCTTGAAAGCGGCCTTGTTCGCGTCGTAGCGGTGCAGATTTTTGAACGCATACACGAAAACCTCTTGCGATACGTCCTCGGCGTCCTGCTCGTTCAAGACCAGCCCGTAACATAGACGATAGACGCCCGCCGCGAACAGCCCGTACAGCGCGGTATAGGCGGCTTGATCGCCACGCAGACCGCGCTCGATGAAACGCAATGCTGATGTTTGTTCGTCAGTTTGCTGTGTCGTCAAAAACAAAACCTATTCCCTGCTCGAAATCAAACGGCGTCGCTCAACGGTTGTTGATGTCGAAGCGGTTGCCGTCGTAAATATCCTGACGCACCCACAACACCACACCGTTAAGCATCCGTTGCCGTGCCACCGCCGGAATCCTGCCGGTATCCAGTCGCGCCGACCACCACGCCAACCACTGCCAGCCGTTCAGCCAGCTACTACGCCATGTCATCTGCGTGGCAAAATCCTGCCCGACGTATGCCGCGCCTAGCTCGATGTCAGGGCGGTGCGGCGTGGTCAGGCCGCGCACCAGATCGTAAGCGGGCATGACGATCACCTGTGCGGTGCGGGCGTCGTCCAGACTGGCGACAAACTGCGTATTGTGAAAATCACGCAACGCCCACGCCACCGCGCCATCATCCGGCGTGACGGCGGCCACTGGCAGAGTCGGCATACCTTCGGTCTGGCGGATGGCTAGCTCGATCAGCGTCTGGCGCATTAGATCAACCTGTGACGATGTGCCATCCACGAACCACACTTCCGCCGGATCATTAGCGCGAGTGCCGACCAGATTCCAACCACTGCCGAAACTGGTCAACAACGCGAAGGCCAGCGCCCCGATGACCAGCGCTTGCGCGGGGATGATCGCCCCGACCAGACTGGACGCCAGAAAATAACCGATCACGATGAACAGGAGCGACACCAGAAAGCCAACCATGCTGACCGCGTGCAGGTTGAATGCGGGCATGTTTATCCGGCTGAGGAAGTCGGCCACGCCGCCGTCCGTCTGCCAGAAGCCACGCACCGCCACCTGAAAATGCAGGGCGACCATCATCAGCAGTGTGAAGGCGATGACGGCTAACAGCCATTTACCGCGCCCGCCATCCGTCGCCGAATCCAGCGGCCACAGGTCATCGCGCCGCCCATCATGCCCCAGCGCCGCCGATACCAGCCAGCTTGTCAACCCGGCTAGCGGCAAGATCAGCCACAACGCATGAGCCGCGCCCGCACCCGGATAGATCAGCGCGGCGATGATCGCCAGCGCCGCCCACGCCATCAGCAAGCGCTCGGTGAAAGTGATGCGCCGTGTCATGCTCAGCACGATCACCGACACGCCAGCCAGCACGAATAAAAACGTCTCGTAGAAGAAGGCGGTCACAAGCGGGTAGAAAACCGGCGAGCCGGGCACGCGCCCGCCCCAGCCGGAGACGAAGCCGCGCAGAGTCTCCCCGACCAGCGCCAGCCCGCCCGAATATAGCATGAATCCCGTCGCGGTGCAGAACACGATCAGCAAAGTCGCCAGCAGGCTGAAGCCAACCGGCCACGACGCGAAACGGGCACGCACCTCCGCAAGAAAATCTTCGCCGGTTACGTCGGCGTCTAGTGGGGCGTCCAACGCGGCGAAGGTCAGCGCCACCGCCGCGCTACCGAGCAAGATCAACGCCAGCATGAGGCCGCCCGGCTCACTGAGCAAGATCAACGCGCCGCCCATGATCGTCGCCAACACCGCGTAACGCGGGCGCTCATCCGCCCAGAAGCGCCACACCCCCCACAGCATCAACACCGCGAACAGCGCCGACCAGATGACCGGACTGCTGAAACGCGACGCGGCCAGCGTCACCGGCGAGAACGCCAATATCAGCGCGAGGATGAAAGCGCGGTCACGTCCGAGTAGGTCGCGGAATAATAGCGGCGTAAGCACCAGCGCCACACCCGCCAGCGCGGTGAATAGTCGCGCCGCCCATTCCGAGCCGCCCCATAGCATCATGGCGGTGCCCTGTGCCCAGAACAGCATGGCGCTATCGGTCACGAACACCTCACCGGAGGCCAGCGCGGGCATGAACGCCCGCCACGCGGCCAGCGCGGGCGGAATCTCCGCCGGGGTCATCGTCACCGCGCCCAGCGCCGCGAGGCGCGTCACCAGCACAAAGCCGAATAACGCCATGATACACAGCGCTTCGACGCTCACCCGCGCCCGCGCCGTACCGATCTCTGCCCGTCCGTCTGCCGTTAATGTCGTCATATCTATGGTCTATCGTCCATCGCTTAACGTTGCGAATTCGCCCGCCGGACGGCTGACACGGAAAATCCGCGCCGTCCCTGAAGCGCCCTGCGCTTCGCAGACGATCTCGAAATGATCCAGAAACTTAGACTCGCCCGCGCTTCCATAATGCAGGCGTTCGGTGTTGCCGTAAAGGATGTAATCAATGCCGTAACGCTCAATGACCGGCTGTGCCATATCCAGACGCTCCGCCGTGAACAGCAGGTCTAAATCCGCCGGACGTGTGCCCAGCACTTCGCGGTAACTCGTCCCGCGCCACTGCGATTGATGGCCGGGCCAGCCTAGAATGATCGGCGTCCCGATCAACGAGCCGACGCGCCCGTGTGCCGGATTGTAGTTCACGCGCCCGCCCTGCGGGTTGGCCTCCGCGACGACCACCTGCCGCCGCCCGACCACCTCACGCAGACACATAATCGCCTGATAGTCCTCCGGCGCGACGAACCCCGCGCCGCCGTCCAGCGTCAGGGCGTGGTCGGGATTGTTGGCGATGCCGGTCTCGTGCAATGCCCGCGAATACGTGCCCAGTACAAAATACACCATCCCTGCGCCCAGTATCAAGACCGTCAACGCGCCGTATGCGATTCGGAGGGCAGAACGCGGGCGCGGGCGTGATTCATCTAGCACGATGCTATATACACCATAAGCCGCCGAAATGCTGAACAACGCCCACGCCTGATAGTAGAATTTGAATATCGTGTTCATGCGCGTCTGGAAGTTATCGCGCAGATAGACGAACTCCGGTATCAAGATTAGTCCGACGCCACACACGATCAACAGGAGCGCGAAGCCGCTAGATGGCGTGTAAATCGGCTGAGGTTGATCGCCCGCCGTCGGTTCTATGCCGTGATGTGGCGGGAACAAACGCGCCAGACCGATCAGCAAGACCGCCACAATGACGATCAGCGTAACAATCGCCGAAAGCCTGCGGGCGATCAGCGCCGGAGTCAGCACATCCCACGCGGTACGCATCCCGTCCACTTCTTGCCGGAAGACGGTGCGGATCATATTCTGATAGGTCGGGTCGGCCATGCCGAGCGCCATTAAGATCAGCAGAAGGAAAAACAACACGCCGATGATGCCGGTGACGGCGGGCACGGCCAGCGCCCAATTCATCGCCCGTCGTCCGCGCCACCACTCCACCGCGAGAAAGACCGCCAGCAAGATCACGAACGGGCCGAACATCAAGAATAGCTGTTGCGGGCGCGTCGGATGCGCCACGTTCGCCAGCACGCCGCCTAACTGTGATGTGAAGCCGACCAGAAACGGCATATACACCAGCAACATCACCGCCAACAGAGCCGCGCCCATACCGAATAAAAACAGGATGTCGTCCCGCCGTAGCGATGCGCCCCGCCCCGACGCAGAGCCGCGCAAGACACGCCGCACCGCCTCCGCGCCGACGATCACCACCACATAGACCGGCGCATCCCACGTATTGAGGAAGATCAGCGCCCCGATGCAAACGCCATAAAACGCGATCCGCAGGGCGTCCGGCGGGCGATCTGATAACAGGACGTTCAACGCCAGCCCCAGCGCCAGCAACACAAACGGCAACGCCATCACATGCGGGTGACTGTCGCCTAGTAAGAAGCTAAACGCGGGGAATTCGTCGATCACCTCATGCGTCTGGCGCGTCGGCGTGGTGATCGCCTCCGTCGCGGTGACGGCCTGCCCGTCCTGTTGATAGGTGACACCCGCCGGAATCCGCATGGGCACGGTGCGCTCGGTGACGGTGCGCGAATGGTCGAACCACCACCAGAACGCCCGCGTAATGTCGGATGGTTCATCAGGAACGGCGGTGCGGTTTTTCGTATCCCAGAATTGATAGTAACCGTCGCTGAATAGCGCATTGCGATACGGCAACTCAACGAAGATCATGTGAAAGTTGCTCATCAGCAGTAAGAAGGCCATCCCCAGCAAGCCGAAGCCCACCGCCACCCGTCGGCGCGGCGCGGTGGATGGCGCGTTTCTGGCGCGTCCGCGCACCAGATTATAGACCAGCCCGACGCTCGCCGTGCCGACCAGCGCGAACAATAGCGCCAGATGCATGTTATAGCCAATCGTGGACGGCACGCCGACCAGCGTCGCATTCATAGCCGCCATCAGATAGCCGAAATAGTAGTAGCTGATGGCGTATCCGGCCAGCCATGGATCATTGGGCGGGAATGTTTCGCTGTGCTGGATAGCGCTCATGAACGCTAAATCCATCGGTTGCTCGGTGTGGACGAAGCCGTTTTGATGGGCGCGGAACGCGGCGAACCCGACCAGCAAGACGATGAATAGAATCTCGGTGGTGATGATGAGCAAGCGATTATCGCGCCACCAATCGCGCAGATCAAACGGCGCGGAGAGGCGACTATACAGCGCGGCGCTGGCGAGCAAGACGATCACCCACGCCAGCAGAATCCCGCCGGATGTGTTGTTGATGAAGCCTAGCACGGCCAGCAACCAGAAGACCAGCGCCACAAATAGCAATCCCGCCGGACGCGCCAGCGTGTAGCCCTTATCGGTCAGGGCGGGCAACAGCCGAACCAGCGCCGGAAACACGGTGAAGCCCATCGCGCTGATGACCAGCCACCACCCCGCAATGATCCAGCCTTCACGCAAAAGCCAATCGAAAATCATGCTCATTCTATCTCCGTCCAGAGCGCTTCGTCCGCTTCATCAGCCAGCAGACGCGCTAGAAAAGCCGCGTCGAGCGCGTCGCGCTGTACTTCGTAGATGGTCGCATCGCCTTCTTGATACACAATCCGTAAAATGCCGCTAGCGGTCATGTCGTCGAACTTTTGCAAAGCGCCGTTCATCAGGCCATCCGCACCCGCGAACAGATCATAGCGACTGCGCTCGTAATCGGCGAGGATCACATAGCCGACATCGTAATGATGCAGGATTTTGACCGCATCATCCATATCGGCGGTGGTGTAGAACGCATTAACGTTCGCCCGCCGATTTGCCACCAGCGCGGGCAGATGCTCCAGCGAGCGTTGCTGGCGCTGATGATAGTCCCAGCCGACCACCGACGGCAAGCCGGTATTGATAGCGATGCGGTTGCCCCACTGGTAGATGACGCGCCCGCTTAGCGCCTCCATGATGACCGGTGTGCCGCGCACGTTGTCCTGTAGCCAGCGTATCACGCGGTAGTCGCTTTCCAGTTCCACCGGATCGCTCAGGCCGTCCTCCCAGTGACGCGCATAAAGCATGTATTCCATGCCATCCAGAGTCAACGGGACATCATGCGAAAAACGGAAGGCGGCTTTGCCTTGCGTCGCGGTGATAGGATACATCGCCGCCACGAAAAATAGCGTCACGAAGACGACCAGCCAGCCCGTCGCCAGCCATGCCCGCCACGCGCTGAGATGGCGCAACATCCACGCGACGACCACGCCGCCCACCACGCTGAACATCAACCACACCTGAATGTAGAACTTGAAGATGCTGTTCTGCCGCCCGTTGTCGAAGCGCAGGGTGATGACTTCCGTGCCCATCGTAATCGCCAGCCCCAGACCGGCGATGACCAGTACATATTGCATCGCCCGCGATTGGCCGGGACGGAAGAACAGGAGCGCGATCAACGCGACGGCGGGCAGGACGATCAGCGCGACCTGATATTCGATCATCGCTAGGATCAGCGCGACCAGACAGACGACGAAGAAGCCGCCAGCAATCAGCATGACCAGCCCCATCTTGCCGCGCAGATCACGCAGGCGCACCGCCGCCATCCAGCGCCCCGACTCCCACAGGAGCAGAGAGGCGATCAGGAACAGGAAGAAGCCGTGAATCTGGATGTAAGCCCATAGCGGCGTCTTGTTGCCGTCCCATATTTTGAACTCGGTCAGCCCGCTATTGAACCACCACGTAAACGGCAGAGCGACCAGCCACGCCAGCACGATGAACCCGCCGACGCGCCCGACCATCGCAATCAACGAGTCTCGCGTCAGGCGTCCCCAACTTAGCCACCACGCATAGCCCAGCCCCAGCACGCCGAGAATCATGAACGTCGGCGTCTCCCATGTGTTGACCGCCTGAAACAGCCCGATGACCAACGCGCCGAGAAACAGCGCCCACCACGCGGCACGCCGCCGCCGATCACGTCCGGCGATCAGCACTTCATGGAACACGAAAGCCAGCGCGAACAACATCAACGGCATAGACATCATGTGCGGGTGCATGTCGCCGTATAAGAACGTGAAATATGGCATTTCGTTGATCGCGCCGTCGCCGGAATCCGGTATCTCGGCGATGGTGCGCGTCGGCGCCCAGAACCAGCGGCTAGCGTTGATGTTCAACGGCACATTCTGGAATAACATGCGCTGGCTACCGCGCACAAAGCCGCTAACGAGTCCGGTCACGTTGCTCACTTCGTAGCCCACACGGTCAAAGATGTTGGCGTTGGCGGCGCGGTCACGCGCTTCAGCGCGGATGACTTCCGTCATCTCCTCCGTCGGGGGTGCGCCCGTCGTGTCGATGAACTCATCGCGCAACTGACGATCATAATAGGCGATGAGTCCAGTCGGTTGCTCGTAACCGCCGATTTGCGCCACGCCATTAGCGAAAACCCGCGCCGTGTCCAGATTGCCCAGCACCACCGCCAGCAGTAGCGCCATCACGCCGGCCACATACGCATTACCAAGCGGACGACGCGGACGATCAGCCGGCTGGCCGGACGATGTACGCCACGAAGCGACGACGCTATACGCCAAGCTGAACGCGCCCAAGCCGGTGACGGAGAACAGCGTCGGCAAGATCAGGTTATAGGCGACGGATGGCACGATGCCGGTCAACAGCGTGGGCACGCTGACGATCACGAAGCCGAAATAATAGTAGTTGATGTAACCATCAGCGAACCATGGGTCGATGGCCGGGAAGATGGTGCTACGCAAGACGCCGTTGAAGTAGGCGAAATCCATCGGCTTTTCGCCGCCGTAGATATTGTGCCACAGGTCAGGGTTGGTCAGGCGCACGCCGATGAACGCGACGAATAGCACCAGCGATAACAGTTCAATGGTCAGCAATAGCCGCCAATGAAGCGCGACATACGCCAGCAGTTTATCGCGCTGACGCCACGCCACCACGCCACTCAACGCGGCCAGCGCCAGCAGAGCCAGCGCCACGCCCATCTGGTTCCATAGTGGAATACGCATCGTGCCCAGCGTCCACAACAGCCACGCGATTAACGTCATGCCGATGATCTTGGCGAAGCCATAGCCGCGATCAGCCAGCGCGGGGAAAGCGACGAACAGCAACGGCCACACCGCCAGACCGAGCACGATGATCGCCGCCCACCAGACCACGACGGCCAGCACTTGATTCTGATTGACCGGACTATTGACGTTAAAGCGCTCCGCCCATGTGCCGCCGGAACGTTGCAGATCGCGCATCTCCGGCGTGAACATCAAATGCGTCGGCGCTTCGTCGGCTTCCAGCGATGAAAGCGGCAAGATGTTGGCGATAGTCGGGTCGTTGTAACTCTCGAATACTTGATCGGTGCGCGTCAACGGGACGCCGCGCAGGATCAGGCGCGTATTCTCCGGCGAGTAGTCGTCCGTCTTGCGGAACAACATCACCACCGGATGATCGTATACATGGAACGCTTCTTCCGGCTCGAATTCATTCAGCCACGCCGGAGAATCATAAAATGGCAGATGTTGACTGCTGACGCGCAAGCCGCCAAGCTGGAACGTCTCCTCAAAGACGCGCTCTAGCTCGAAGCCGAGTTCGCCACTGAATAGCGCGTCGTAATACGCATTGGTCATCGGCCAGCGTAGCGGGATGCGCGATTGCGAATCATAGCGGCGGTTGGTATTCACCCAGATGTAATCGGTCTGGTCAAGGATGGTGATGAGGCGGTCACGCTGGATGACGTTATCACCGGCGGCGATGTCCAGATTGAAGATTTGCACCAGCCCTTCCCATGGTGCGGGCGTGCGGAGCGCGTTGCACTCATCGAAGCTGTACACGCCGGGCGGCGGATTATCGGCCAATGTCATGCCATCCGGCAACGGGTAGCACACTTTAGGCGGGACGGCCTCATCCCATGGCAATTCGGACGCCATCACCGCGCCGGATGCGATCATCATGCCGCCCGACGCCTGCACCGTGAAAAGATATTGCCCGCCTGTCTCGAAATTCACCGGACGATCAAGCGGGATGGTGTAGCGCTCGCCGAGCATGTGCGTTTCGGCGGGGAACATGCCGTCGATCTGGCCGGTCGCTAATGTGTTGCCGTGCTGATCGGCAATCGTCACCCGCACGGCTCGCGGCTCGGCGTCGTGCGTCAAGCGCTGGCTGAAGCCATCATCGGCTGATGCGGTATCCATGCGGACGGCGGCCAGCCGATGCGCATGAACTTCCGTGACCGTGCCGCCGACGGCGACGCGGAACTCCTGACTGACGGCGACATCGGGCATCAGGCGTGTAGCCTCATGCTTGAGGCGATCTTCTAACGGCACATTCCCGCCGCCGCCGTGCCGCAAGCCGACGTTCACTAACGGCGTCGTCTCATCCGCGCCGTCAATCTGCATGTAGAAATCGCCCGGCACGCGCTCCCATGTGTATTGACCGGCCTGCACGAATGTCGCTTGATTGCGGTAGATGTTGGTGAACATCACGCCCCATAGCATGGTGAAGCCGACCACGCCGACCAGCGCCGATGACGCCGCCGCCCGCGCCACCCAGCCGCGCTCCGTCCATGCGCCACGCATTGCGCTGACCAGCAACCACGCGGCCAGCACCGCCAGCACCGGATAAAGCGGCAGATAGTAGCGCATGGACATCACCCACAGGCCACCGGCGAACGCGAAATAGCCGAGTACCCACGCCACCAGACCGGCCTGACTCAACGCGCCGACCTTGCCGCGCACGATGCGCCATGCCGCCCACAGGCACGCCAGCCACGCGGTCACGCCGAACGCCACGCCCATCCCCCACAGGATCATATTTTGCAGGGAGAAAAGATACGGCGTGCGGTTGACCCATTGCCAGTTCGGTGCCCAGTCCATCGCGCCGCTAACGCTGAATTGCGCCTGATCGAGCGCCTGAAAGAAACGCTCATTGAACCCCAGCCCGAAGAATCCCGGCCCGACGAACGCATACGGATTACCGATGCGAAAGGCGATCATCGCCAACAACGCGGCGACGATGCCGCCGGTCAATGGCCGGATGATGTGGCGCGAACGCTCGGCGGATGGCAGGTGCGGATCAAACGCGGGGGCGATGCGAATCAAGATGGGCACAGCCAGCACAAAAGCCAACGGCGCGACGTTAATCCGGCTGGCGACTGCCGCCCCCACCGCCACGCCGAACAGCGCGTAATTCCACAGGTTATCGCTATCCCCCACGCGCACCAGAAAATAGACGGCCAGCGCCACGAATAAATTGGTGATGGCGTCGGCGGTGCCGAAGTGCGCCTGCTGAATCGGGAACACCGCAAAAGCGTACAGGATGGCCGCCGTCACGCCTATCCATTTGCCATGCAGTCGAAGCCCGATGAGAAATACCAGCACGATCACCAGCGTATCGGCCAGCGCGGAGAGCGCCCGCCACACGAACACGAAGCCGCTATAACTCAGCCAGAAAGAATCATCGGTCTGGCTGACCATCGCTTCCGCCGTCAAGCGGGCGATGAATAGCGGCAATGTGCCGTAGACGTACTGCGTTAACGCCACATTTTCGGGATTGTAGGCGGAACAATTCGCGTCGAAGAAGCCGCCGCGCCCGTTGCTTTCCGGATACCGTGCCTGACAGTCACTCACCCGCGCCATGCGTTCCATACAGGCGGGCGACGCATCATGACAGATCGCCAGATCACGCCCCAGACTCGGGCCGATTTGTCCGGTCAAGTAGCGCTCATCGGGATGAAAGCGCACGAAGTCATCCCAGTTGTTCGCCATGAAGCGGAATGACGCGCCGAACAGGATCGCCATGCCCAGCAAGACCACGACGAGCGCATTCGCCGCCGTCAGGTTATTCAAGATGGATGGGCGAGCCGGTAACGGTTGGTTCGCATCTAACATCAGTCGTGCTCCTGTTGGCTACATCGTGTCTTATACACGTTTAGCCGCTTTGATCCTCAACAGGTGGCGGCGGGATAGGTGGACAGGATGGATTCTCGACGTGGCGCAGGGCGAATTCATAGAAGCGCCTATCGCCCATCGCTGGCACGCGGAAGATATAAAAGTCAAATGTCGGGCTGTTGTACGTGATGATGCGCTTGGCGTACCCATCCGGGAACCATTCGCGCAGTTGCGCGGCGGTGTCGTCGTCGTCGCGGTGATAGAACACCATGAAATCGCGTCCGGTGTGGAGCGCGTAATCGCCCGCGCCGCAATACTGTTGATCGCTCATCCAGCGCGGCAGATTCTCGATGCCGACGATGCCGTTCGGCCAGTCCAGCGCACCGGCTTCAATGCCGATGATGCGATAATCCCACCACAGCGTATAGCCGATCATGTAGGCGTTGGCATAGTGGCCGTCGCTCATGTGGAAGCCGCGCAATATCTCCGCCGGAATGCGATAAGGCCATGTGGTATAGCGGTAGGTCTGGCGGTAGTCATCATAATACAGCGTCCAGTTGAAGCCTAGCGACAGATAGACCAGCAGTGCCACCACCACGCCGCCAATACTGAGCGCCACCCGCCGCGTCAACAGGCGCTTGAGCGTCATCACCAGCCCTAGCAACGGCAGAGACATGATGACGAATGTCGGCGGAATAGCGCCACTGGTGCGCGTCGCGCTGGGGTTCTCGTTGGTCATGGCGATGGACAGCGCCGACGGCAACAGCATGATGAACAGCGCTAACGGCAATAGCAAATACACCGGATCACGCAGGCGGAACAGTGCCACCGCGCACGCCGCCAGACCGAGCAGAAGCAACGCACCGGCCACCGGATCGAGTTGCGGATGAAATGGCACGCCATTGATCCACGCTTCATCGCCGCGCCAGTGGAACATCAATAGCGCGTTGCGGATGTTGTTGCCCAGTTCCGGCAGATTGTCGATCAACGCGGTGAAGCGGTCTTCGATGTTGGCATCGCGCAAGATAATCTCGCCATCGTCGCCGCGCTCCTGTATCACGTCATCGCCGAAGACGCGCCCCGCGCTCCGCATCCAGAAGGAGTCGAAATAATCGGTACTGAAGCGCAGGAGCGGCATGAAGATGACCAGCGAGACGGCGACCAGCGCCGCCAGATGCACGACGTAGCGCGTGATCGCCCGCAGGTCACGCCAGCGCCACAGAATAGCGATACCGACCGCCGCCAGCACCATGACCGGCATCATCCGCACCGCCTGATAGGTGTACAGGCCGAAGCCCAGCACCAGACCGGCGGCGATGAAGTCAGCGCGGCGATTGTGGCGCATGGCGCGGATCAAGAAGCCGAGTAGCAACGCGCCGACCAACGGCGTGAGTACGATCCGCAACGCTAGCCGCGAGATCGCCAGATGCCAGTAGCTGACCGCCAGCAACGCCATCAAGATCAGGCCGAGTATGTCGCCCGCTTCGCGTTGATCGCGTCCCATGACCTGCCGCCCCAGCCAGAACACAATCGGCAGGGTGATGATGCTCTCGATGACGGCCAACAGCATCAGCGAATGATGCGTCATACCCTGTCCGGGCAGTTGCGAGAATAGCGCCATCGCGTACATCTGGAAGCCTTCGCGCCCGCCGTTGTTCATGAAGAACACATCCCGCGATCCGTCGAGAACACGTTGCGCGTCGAGTATTTTCTCTTTGTGGTCGCTGGTCATCTGTGGCGGCATCTGGCCGAAGTCATGCAGGCGGAAGACGATACCGACCAGCAAGATCACGACGAAGATCGTCGTTTTCCAGCTAAAACGCAGGCACAGACGCGGCGAGCCATCCGCAGGCCACAGCGCCAGCAGACGCCGCCCCAGCACCAACGGCGACCAACTCGACGGGGCGAGCGCGACCAATATACAGACGATACTCAGCACCCACGCCCAGAAACCGGCGGGGCGGAACTGATTAAACGCGGTTTGATTCCACACCACGACCATCAATACCGGCGTCAAGATGATGGCGAATACGCGCACCGGATGCACGCGCCCGATGCGTGACAGTCGCCAATGCCACTGCGGAAACGTCCGGTCAACCGGCGTAGACGACCAGACCGCATCGCCCGCGAAGATCGCGGCGAATAGCCACAGCGAGAACGCGGCCAGCAGATACGGCAAACCGGCGGCCAGTTGCGCGTCTTCGGTGCGCGGCTGGCCTTCTAAGAATGTGTAACCGGCTACCACGCCCAACCAGACCGCCGCGCCCCACAGCGCCAGCTTGAGCCATTGGCGCGGGGCAAACGGTAGCGTATACGCGAAGCGGGCGCGGAAGTCACCCGTCGCGCCACACGATGATTTCAGCCAGTACAGCGCGACGCTCGCCACGCTCGCCGCAACCGATCCCCACAACAGCGCAGATAGCACATCACCGCCCAGCACACCACGCCACACCAGCGCGAAGCCCGAAGCCAGCGCACCGGCAAAAGCCAGTCCCATGACCAGCGACAGGGCGAATGCGGCGCGTTGATCCGGCGCGGAGTCCGCCGGTTGGTGGTCGTGTGGCACGGCGGGCGTCTCGTCATCCACCAGCGACGCGCCGCGCAATGCCTGTATGGTGCGGCGCGGGGCGCGGAAGAATTGCGCGGTGATTTCCGCCAGCGTCATGTCGTCTATCGGGCGCGGCGATGGGTTTTCATCCGGCGGCGGAGTCAGTCCCATGTGGTTTTCGTCCTTTGATACACAGATTGACAGTTGAGCGTCCGGGCGGTTCATCCATGCGGTTGAATTGATCCACCCAGTTGAAAACGCGCAGACCGGCGCGTATCGGGTTGAACCGGCTGGTGTCGTCCGGCGCGTCAAACTGGATGCGGTCTGCGGCTTTGTGCATCGAATCCGGCAATGCGCCCGCCTCTAATAGCGTCTTGCCGACGCCGTACACCAGATTGTGAATGAATGGGAAACTCCAATGCGTGAAGGCGCGTTCTTCCTCCACGATGAAACCGGCATCTAACACCGCCATATACAGCGCGTCACGTTGATACAGCCGCACATGGTTCGCCCAGATGCCAGCCAGTAAGCCGTTGCGGATTCTACGGTTGAAGCCGTGTTCTAGCGTCCAGTTGATCGGGTCCCACAGGAACGGATAGTTCGCATTCGGCACGGTGATCGCCACCACGCCGCCCGGCTTCAACACGCGCCAGACTTGCTTGAGCGCGGCGACATCATCTTCCAGATGTTCCAGCACTTCGGACAGGATCACCGCGTCAAACGTCCCGTCAGGATACGGCAAGTCGTAAACGCTGGCATGATGCAGTTGCAAGTCCGGCAGATGGCCGACGTTGGCCTGCGCCTTGCGGATAACATCCGAGTCCAGATCAGCGCCGACCAGACGGCATTGGCTGACATAGCGCAACATATTCAGATAAAAGCCGCGTCCGCACGGAATATCCAGAATGAAGTCGTCGTCTTGCGGGTCAATCCATTCGAAGATCGTCCGCACGCGGCGCTTAAAGGCCATGTCCGCCTCATTGCGCGTCATGTGATCCAGCACTTCGCCATCAACCACGCCGCGCATACTCCCGAAATAGCGATTCGTATTGATCGACGGTGCGCTCGAAAGAGAATACAGCGCGAACCGCTTCGACATCCCGCGCATAGGCCGCCGGATCATCCAGCACATCGACGATCGTCTGTCCCATGTGCAGATAATCGCCCGGACGCGCCAGAGCGCCCATGCCGGTTTTCTGCACCGGCACACGCCCGCCCGGGGTATCGGTCATCACAACCGGCGTGCCGCACAACATGGCTTCCACCTGCACCAGCGCGAAACATTCGCTATCGCTGGTCAGCGCCAGCACATCGCACGCCGCGAAGAAGTCGGCCATGAACTGCATATCGTCAATCAAGCCGAGAAAGATCAGTTGATCGCTATACGCTGAGACGACGGGGCGGTAAAGCTCCCATGTGTTCTCATACGGGATGTCGTACTGTCCGGCGAACACGATCCGCGCCGATGGATACGTGCGGTTGATGACATCGAGCGATTTAATCAGCAGATCGGGGCGCTTTTCCTGCACGAAGCGTCCGGCATAGCCGATGACCGGCCCGCCATCGTGCGACCATTCGGCGCGGAGCTTCTGCGCGTTTTCAAGATCAGGCGCGGGCATGGTGATCGGCGGGTGGATGACCTGAACTTTATCGCGGAACGGTTGCAGGTAGTACGAATTATCGGCGTAATCTTCGGTATAGGCGACGATGCGCGGCGCGGCCTTCGCCATCGTCTTGTACATCCAGAACATGCCGCCCTGTATCACGCGGTTGAGCAAGCCATCCGGCAGGAGCAAATCGCCGTGATGCGTCGGGATGACCACCTTTCCGGCCAGCCGCGCCAGATAATGCACCAGCGCCGCCTCCGGCATCGGTGAATGGATGCTGACGACATCGTGCGACTGAATCAGTTGATACGCCACATACGGATAAAGCGGCATAATCATCCCGCGACTGATCGGGAATGGCGGTGCCCACACGCGCACCACGTCCACGCCGTTGATCGTCTCGCGCTCGGCGAGTTCGGGGCGATGTTTAGCGGCCAACACCGTGACCTGATGCCCGCGCTCGACCAGTGCTTCGGCGATGCGCTGAATGTATAACTGCATGCCGGTGCGGTGCGGCAGATAATACAGTATGCAAATCAAGATTTTGAGCGAATCCGGCTGATTGTTTTGATCGTGCATCATTCAGTTACTCGTTTCTGTTGATGTCTCAATGCGGGCGACAGGCGGCGGTTCACCGTCGCCCGATATGTCGCGCACGCCATCCGATAATTGCTCAAGCGTGATGCCTTCCGCTATGAAGCCGATGAAGCCGGTGACCGCGTGGACGGCGACGTTGACGAAATGCACCGTCACCGCGAAGGCCACCGCCACCGCGTAAGGGTCGCCGTATCCGGTGGATTGCAACACGATCAATATAGAGGCTTCATACACGCCCAGACTGCCCACCGTCGCCGGAACAGCAATCGCCAGCGCCGCCGCCGCGATGTAAAGTCCGGTCACGGTCAAGCTGGCCGTCGGGAAAAATGTATACATCAGCACGTAGCCAGCCGCTACCGAAAGCGCCCAACTGACCAGCGTCCAGAACAGCGCCGGCCACAGCGTCCGCCACCGCGCCAACGGGCGCAGGCCGTCCAGAAATTGATCGAGCCATGCGGCGACATCCCAGCGCGTCAGGAACGGCAAGCGAGTGCCCGCGAAATCCAGCAGGCGATGGGCGAGCGAGCGCCACCGCGACAGCACGATCAGCAGGCCGAAGCCGAAGAACCCCGCGCCGCCGATCAGCAGGCCAGCGCTACGCAGAACCGGCGGCACATCGGCGAAGGCCAGCCCCAGCGCGATCATCATCACCACCGCCAGCAAATCCAGCAGGCGCTCGACGATGATCGTGCCGGTCGTCTTGAGAACCGGCACCGGCGGCTGTGCCCGCGTCGCCAGATACACCCGCGCTACTTCGCCGATGCGCAACGGCAACACGCCATTGACCAGATAGGCCACGTTCATGATATGGAAAGCACGCGCCAATGGCAAGTCGCCACTGAGCAACAAGCGCCAGCGAATCGCCCGTGCGACCAGACCGACGAGCAATAGTACCACGCAGGGCACAACATATATCCAGCGTGCTTGATCCAGCGCGTCACGCAGTAACGTGAAATCCGTCTGCGACGCGATGAAATAGACCGCCGCCGCGCTGACCAGCAGACCCAACAAACCGATACGCCAACGTTTTGACAAAGGGATTAACTCACCATCGTTTAACCAACGAATTATATACACGGAAGATTGTACAATGCCTCAGCGCTTTGTGGAGAGGCATCCGGGCGCGTTAACCCAACGTTACGCCGACGACATGCGGATAGCCGCGCACAAAATCATCAATGGAGACGGCCTGCTTGCCCTCTAGCTGGACTGCTTCGGGGAAGAAAAGCCCGTCACCGGTGCCAATTGCCAGCCGACCATCGACCATCACCACCTGTCCGGCTGGGGCGCTCCCCGCGCTGGCAGTGCCGCGATGCACTTTGAGCAAGCGCCCATCCCAATCGGTGAACGTGCCCGGCCACGGGGTAAACGCCCGCACCTGCCGCGTGATAGCGTCCGCCGGTTGCGCCCAGTCGATGCGGCCTTCCGCTTTGGTGATCTGCGGCGCGTAGGTGACGCCCGCCTCCGGTTGTGGTTGCGGGACGATCTCGCCCGCCAGATACGGCGGCAACGTCTCCGCCAGCAACGCCGCGCCCAACTCCGCCAGCCGATCATGCAGGTTTTGTGCGGTGTCATCCGGCGTGATCGGCGTGCGGCGGACGGACAGCATCGGCCCGGTATCCAGTCCGGCGTCCATCTGCATGATCGTGACGCCTGTCTCGGCGTCTCCGGCGCGGATGGCGGCATGGATCGGCGCGGCACCACGCCAGCGCGGGAGGATGGACGCATGAACGTTAATTGAGCCGTGCGCGGGCATATCCAGCGCGGCCTGTGGCAAAATCTGGCCGAAGGCGGCCACCACGAACACATCGGCAGGCCATCCGGCCAGCGTCTCCAGCGCGTCGGGACGGCGCAGGCGCTCCGGCTGGAATACCGGAATATCATGCGCGATGGCGACATGCTTCACCGGCGAGACACGCAAGCGGCGGCCGCGTCCGGCGGGGCGATCCGGCTGGGTGACGACGGCGACGACTTCGTGCGCTTCGATCAAGGCTTGCAGGGCGGGCACGGCGAAATCTGGCGTACCCATGAATAAGACTTTCGCCATTGGCTTACAGTTCTCCTTCGCGCTCGTAGATGGCCTGTGCTTTGCGCGTCAGCCGTTTGACATCCGGCATCACGTCATCGGCCGCATACACCGCTTCAAACGGCATCCAGCGCATGTCGAGCGCTTCATCCGGCGAGACGCGGGCGCTGTCCGGTTGGCGCGTGGATAGCACATAACGGAAATCGAGATGCAGATGCTCCGGACGGTCAAGCATTTGCGGGATGAGATGCACGTCAAAATCGACGGGATGCGGACGCGGATAGAATTGTAGGTCGGGCAAGTTGCTCTCCTCACGCGATTCGCGGAGCGCGGTCTGTGCCGGATCGAGTTCATTTTCGGTGTGGCCGCCGGTTGGCACCCACACGCGCAACTTCTTATGCAGGATCAGCAGGACACGCCCGCTAGTGACATCTACCGGCAGGCCGCTAGCGGTCACATGGCCGATTTCGCAATTCTGCGACAGGATGTTCGGGTGCTGGCTGATGAGATCGCGCATTCGGGCGATGCTCTGTGCCTCCGTAGAGTTGGCTGGCTCGGCGGCGTCCAGCAAGGCCAGCAGATGCTGATTAGCCGCGCCCAGTGTATAAGCGTACAGGTCGAGAACCATCTGCCGCAATTTCTCGATCTTCTCCATCGACGTTTTATCATCCCACAACGGTATCTGCGCGTGCTGAGTCATTCAATCGCCCCCTTGTCGCTTGTGTCGTCGGTATGCCCATGTTAGTATCGGCGTTTATCATGGTCAATTCTCGGTTATGTTGATTCGATATGCAAAGTAAAAAATGGCACATCGCAACCCGGGCGCCGGAGTCACTGCTCCGCCGCTTCGATAAGATGTCACCGGCAGTCGCGCAGGTGATGGTTAATCGCGGCTTTGACGATCCAGCCAAAGCGCGAACGTTTCTATACGACAAGCGCACCACGCACGACCCGTTCACCATGCCCGACATGCAGAAGGCGGTGGAGCGCATCCTGCACGCCATCCGCGAGCGCGAGAAGATCGTGATTTATGGCGACTTCGACGCTGACGGCGTGACCTCCACCGCGCTGATGGTGCAGGCGTTACAGGCATTGAACGCCGATGTCGCGCCCTACATCCCGCACCGCGTCGATGAGGGCTACGGCCTGAACGACGAAGCGCTGGACAAGATCAGAGCCGATGGCGCGTCGCTGGTCGTCACCGTCGATTGCGGCATCCGCTCGATCAGCGAAGTGGAACACGGGCGCGACATCGGGCTGGACATCATCGTGACCGACCACCACTCACTCGGCGCGGAGATTCCAGCCGCCTACGCCGTACTCAATCCCAAAATCGACGGCTACGCGGAGGACATGCTGGCCGGTGTCGGTATGGCGTTCAAGCTGGTGCAGGCGCTCATCATGGCCGCCGGACGTGACCGCTTCTTCGCAGATCAAAAACGCGCCGACGGTAGCAACTACATCATACCACTGGAATCGCTTTTTGATCTGGTAGCGATTGGCACGGTGGCCGATTTAATGCCGCTTGATCGGCTGGAAAATCGCGTGCTGGTGCGGCGCGGTCTGGAAGTGTTGAACCGCGCCGAGCGTCCCGGCATTCGGGCGATGTTGGAATTGGCCGGTGTGCAAATGGGCACGGTCACGGCGACGACGATAGGCTTCGTCATCGGTCCGCGCATCAATGCCGCCGGACGGCTGGGCGATGCGATGCTCGCCTATGACCTGCTGACCACATCCGACGCGGGGCGGGCGGCACTTCTGGCCGAGCAGTTGCAGGAACTCAACACGCGCCGCCAGTCCATGACCCGCGATGCCCAGCAGACCATCGCCGCGCAGTTGGGCGATAATGGCGATACGCCCGCGCTGATCTTCGCCGGTGATCCGCACCTTGAGGCGGGCATCGTCGGGCTGGTGGCCGGACGACTGACCGAAACCTATTTCCGTCCGGCGGTCATCATGGAACAGGGCGAAACCGAGAGCCGCGCCAGTTGCCGCAGTATCCCGCAATTCGACATCACCGGCGCACTCGATCAATGCGCTGATCTGCTGGTGCGGCATGGCGGGCACGCGCTGGCCGCCGGATTCACCGTGCAAAACCAGAATGTACCCGCCCTGCGCGAACGACTCACCGCGATGGCACAGGACGCGCTGAGCGGTCAAACGCTGGTGCCGACGCTGGCGATTGACGCCGAATTGAGTCTGAACGAGTTAAGCGAGCGTCTTGTCTCCGAACTGGCTTTGCTCGAACCGTGCGGGCACGGCAACCCGCAACCGACTTTCTTGTGTCGGAATGTCCACGTCGCCGATTACCGCGCTGTCGGACAGACGGGCGATCACCTCAAGATGAAGATTTCCCGCGCCGCTCAACCGCCATTGGACGCCATCGGCTTCCGGCTGGGCGAGTGGGTCGGCCACATGCCGGAGCGCGTAGACATCGCGTTTCAATTGGAGGTCAACGAATGGAACGGACGGCGCAGTTTACAAGCGAATTTACAGGACATCAGACGAGCCGAAACACATGATTAACATGACACGAACAGCCCGAAATGGCGGACATATTCGCCTCTTTTTGCTCCTGCTGTGCTGGTTGATCGCGGTGACGATCAGCACGGCGGCGGAAGACGACGACGGCCAACAGCCATCACCGGCGGCGAATCGCTTCGGCGTGGTGGAAGGCATGTGGTTTCCGGAGATGACATGCGATCTGGGCGTCGGTTGGGAGCGCCTGATATTCGATTGGGCGGCGCACCAACCCACCGGCCCGGATGAGTTCGTCGGCTTCCTCAACATCCCGGATGAATGGCTGACGAATGCCGCCGCCTGCGGGCGCGAGATCGTGGCGGTGGTCAAGAATGTGCCGGAATGGGCGACGGATGGCATCGTCGGGGCGGGCGTGCCGCGTGGCCTGTACCTGCCGGTTGATGATCCCGATAACCTGTGGGCGAATTTCATGCGGCAAACGGCGGCCTATTATGCGCCGCGTGGCGTGACGCGCTTCATCATCCTCAACGAGCCGGATATTCAGTTCGGCACATACGGCTTTGAATTCGACGGCACGCTAGAGGACTATTTCATGATGGTCAAGGTGGGGACGATTGCCGCCCGCGAAGGCAACCCCGCCGCCCGCATCCACCTGGCCGGCACAACGTACTGGCATGATGTCAACAGTGGCGAGCGCCTGTACACGGATCGCCTGCTGGAACGCATCGCCGCCGACCCCGACGCCGCCGAATATGACGGTTACTTCGACGCGCTGAGCCTGCATATCTATTTCCGCACGGATAGCGTCTACGACATCGTGAGCGTGTACCGTCGCTTGCTGGATCAACACGGCTTTGAAGATAAGCAAATCTGGATCGTGGAGACCAACGCCAGCCCCAACCGTGATCCCGATTGGCTGGTGGAACGCCCGCAATTCCAGATCACGCTGGCACAGCAAGCCGCGTATGTGGTGCAGGCCGCCGCGCAAGCGCTGGCCGCCGGTGTGGAGCGCATCGCGGTTTATAAGCTATACGACCAGCTCTTGCCGGAAGGCGCGGAATCGTTCGGCATCTTGAACCCCGCCACCCGCGAGACGCGCCCGGCGTTTGTCGCGTGGCAGACGGTCATCGCGCATTTGCATGATGTGGCCGACGCGGAGATCAGCCGCAACGAACGCGCCAACGTCGTCCGCGCCCGCCACCACAACGGACGGCAGACGGTCATCGCGTGGGCACGCACCGAGCAAGCGGCCACGCTGAGCATCAGCGCGACGGGCGATAAAGCGTATCTGGTGCATCAGAGTGGCGAGACGCGCATCATCCGCCCGACGGATGGCCGCTACGCGCTGGATTTACCCGCCGCCGAGTGCGAAAGCGGCGCGGAGGGGTGCGTCGTCGGCGGCGCGGTGTGGATGCTGGTACAGCCGGAAGGCGCGATCCGCGTGTATGAGGTTGACCGGCGCGGCGAACGCGAGATGATTTTCGGTGAGGTGATGTCCAGCATCCCGCAACCTTCAGACTGACACATCCCCCGCGATGGTGCTATGATACGGACGAGAGCAGACTAACGGAAGAATGATATGAGTAACGACATCTTATCCAAACCCAAGAACGAGATGAAATTCAACTATGGCGGGCAAGCGGTCATCGAGGGCGTGTTGATGCGCGGCCAGAAGATGAGCGCCATCGCCGCCCGTGATCCGGAGGGGCGCATCGTCGTTCACGAGCAACCGTTGAACAAGGCGCTGTATCAAAGCCGCGTGATGCGTACCCCGTTTGTACGCGGGCTGGTCGGCCTGTGGGATGCGCTGGGACTCGGTATGCGGGCGCTGATGTGGTCAGCCGATGTGCAGGGCGAAGAGGACGAAGTGAACTTCAACGGGGTGATCGGCTTCGGCGTGGTGGCTTTCGCGCTGGTTTTCGGCCTGTTCCTGTTTTCGTTCATCCCGGCCACCGTCTCGACGTTCATCGGCGGCGTGCTAGGACTGACCGGCGAAGGCGGGCAAGCGCCCATCGGCGTCGCGGCGACGCTGGTTAACCTGATCGAAGGGCTGGTACAGCTGGCGATTCTGGTCGCCTATATCTGGATCATCGGACGCGAGGCCAACACGCGCCGCCTGTTCGGGTATCATGGCGCGGAACACAAGACGATCAACGCCTATGAAGCCGGTGACGAACTGACGCCGGAAGTGGTCGCCAAGTACCCGATTGAGCATCCGCGCTGTGGCACCGCCTTCTTGCTGACGGTGTTCTTCGTCGGCGTGCTGGTGTTTTCGTTGCTGGGACGTCCGCCGTTTTTCTGGCTGATCGTGTCGCGCATCGCGTTGATTCCGGTGATCGCCGGTATCGCCTACGAGCTTCTGCGCTGGACGGCCAAGAACATCGAGCGGCCATGGGTGCGGGTGATGGTCACGCCGAATCTGGCGCTACAGCATCTGACCACCCGCGAGCCAGATCACGACATGATCGAAGTCGCCATCACGTCGTTTAAGCGCGTGCTGGTATCCGAAGGACTCATCAGCGAAGAAGAAGCGGCCATCCCCACCGAACTCAAGCCGCAAGATACCATCTTCGCCCGCGAACACGCCAAAGAGAAAGCCAAGCGCGAAGCCGAAGCGGACGCGGCGGCGAGCGCGGAAATCAGCGGCGACTAACGCCGCGAGATTCAACCTTACAGCACAACACAAAAAACCGCCGGATGCAGTGTGCGTCCGGCGGTTGTGTTTTCTATGCTGTTATGTGTAGGGGCGTGCGTAGCGTGCTACGCGGGTGATGCTAGTCGCCACTAACACCCATCACCGTGCCGAGCGTCGAGCAGGCCGGGCATGTGCCGTCCGGACGGAGCATCGCATAACCGCCCATCGGGTCATCGTCCCAGCGCGTGAAGTTGACGTTCCACACGATCATCAGGCGCACGCGATCACTTTGCGCCGACAGACGCGCCGCTTCCGCCAACCATGTCGCATGTTGCGCCAGCGTCACATCACTCGCCCACGCGAACGCGGGCGGGATCGGCTGACCCATGCCTTCGCCGCTCAGGTAGCCCAACTCCGTCCAGCAAACCGGACGCTCGGGGAAGACGTTCGCGCCGCGTGCTAGCATCGTGCCGAAGTAGCGCGTCGGATAACCGTCCTGAGCGCCGGTGCTTTGTGTCGGGGAGACGATGCCTTCGTTGTAGTGCAAGCCGATGCAGTCAAAGTAGTTGCCCGCGCCCGCTTCGCGCATCTGCAACATGAAGTTATCGTCATTGACCACCTGACCGGGGAACGCGGCTTCCGCGCCGGTGGGGGCAGGAGCGCCACTGATGACCATCACATCCGGATTAGCCGCTTTGATGGATGTATAGGCGGCGCGGAGCAGACGGGTGTAATTCGCGCCACTGATTTGACCTTCCGGCCATTCACGGGCGATGTTCGGCTCGTTCCAGACTTCAATCGCATCCGGGCCTAACGCCGCCACCTGACCGACGAAATCAGCATACTGGGTGATGTAGTTGTCGAAGTCGCCCATCTCGTTCGTCCAGCCGACGATGCCGAGCATGATCTTGAAGCCGTTATTCCGCGCGTCGTCGATGTAGGATTGCGCGGTGCCGGTGCCGCCACCGACGCTGAAGCGCACCTGCTTCTTGACCCATGTCATGCCGGATTGACGCATCGCAGAGACTGCGTTCGCGCCTAGCCCGTCAACGTGGCCGCCCAGCTCAAAGTCGCCAACCGCGCCACTGCCTTCAATCGGTGCGGGCAGTGCGGTGTCGGGTGCGGCGGCGCCGGTCTCGATCACTTCATCGCATACCGCGACGACGATCTCATTGCCGGGCAGTACCGAAGTCCGCGCCTGATGCACCGTGCCGCCCAGATCGGTGATCGTCCATGTAAAGCCGAAATATACCGGACGCACGTCCGATTCGGCGACATCTTCCACACATATCCAGTCGATGCCGCGCTCGTATTCCTGCTGAGCATAGCGGTAGCTACGGACGAACGTCAGATCAACGCCGTCGCGCTCCGCCTCAATCGCACGACGCGCCGCCGTAAACTGCGCCCAGAGCGGGTCTTGCCGCGTGATTTGTTCCTGCACCTCTTCAGTCGGTGCGGCTTCCGGTTCTTCCGCTTCTTCATCCTGCGCGGAGGCCGGTATAGCGAAACTCAAGGCCAAAACCACAGCACTGAGCATCGCCAGTAGCCAGAACCATGAGTAGTTCGCTTGTTTTTTAATGCTGATTCCCATCGTCGTTCACCTCTATTAGATAGGTCAATTACCAGTTGCAATTGCACGGATAAGATTACTCACCGCGCACGGATTTTACCAGATGGCGCGGGCGATGCGTAGGTCAAGCGTAGGCGATACGCCATTATGCCTGCAATTGTGCCTGTATCTGCTCCCGTATCTGGTGCAGGCGACTGACCAATGCCGGGTTGCTCTGCTGTTGTTCCAGCAGATTCTCCACCGCATCCATGACTTCCAGAATATTCGGGCCGAATTCGTCAATGCGCTCGGCTATCATCTGCGGCGTGTCGGCTTCATCAGCCTGTAGCAACTCGTTGAGAAAGCGCAATTCCGGGTCTAGCGAACTCTGCAAAACTTGATAGACCGTCTGCTGAATCTCTTTGAGGCGCGTCAATAGCTGGATGTTCTTCTGCTGTTCGGCCTGTTGAATGTTGACATCTAGCACCTGCATGAACATATCATCGACAAGCGGCGCGTTGGCGATCAGCAATTCACGCGGGTTTTGATGGTTGACGACGGCCTGCAAGAAGCGGGCGGCCTGTTGCATGGCGACTTCCTGTTGCTGGTCGATGGCGGTGGTCACTTGCAGGACGGCCTCGCGGACTTTTTCCATCGGCAGACGTTCTTCAGCCGGTGCGCTCTCGATACGGTTGGTCAGCATCTGGAAGAATTCGTGATCGAACGCCGGACGCGCCAGACTGACCAGCGCTTGCAGGTGCATATCTTCTTCCGCATACGACAACGCCAGATCGAGAAAGTCGGCACGTTGAGCGCCCTCACCCATCGCCTGAATTGAATCGGCGACTTCCTGCAAGACCGCGCCCTGCTGTTGTTGTTGCTCGCGCAGGGTCTCGCCGTATGAGGAATTCTCCACGATGACGTCCTGCACGCGCACGATATGCTGTGCCAGTTGCGCCTGTCCGGTTTCGCTCATGCGCTGTACTAATGAACTGAGCGTCATCATGAAGCGCTCGTCGATCTTGTCGTCGTTGGCTTGAATCAGGCTGACGAGTGCTTCTTGCGTCTCGGCTTCGGCCAATTCTTGCGCCAGCGTCACCCGTTGCTTCTGTTCTTCGATCATCTCTCTGGTGACGCCATCGGCTTCTAGCACCTGCTCGATCAAGCCCTGCATGGTCATCGCCCGTCGCGGGCTGAACATATAGCCTTTGAAGTTGTCTTTCGGCAATTGGTTCATCAATTGGCCGATGGCGCGTTCTTGCTCGTCTTTGTTCATGTTCAATTCCATCGGCACCAGCGCGATGAGTAGCTCTTTCGTCGCGTCGTGATACAGTAGCGGCGTGCCCATCGCGTTCGTCGCGCCACATGCCGGACATTGCGCGGTGTTGATCTGGCCGGAAAGCAACAGCGCTTTGGCTCGCGGTTCTTTCATCACGTCGATATAGGCGTAAACCTGTGCGGGGAATTGATGGCCGCAATTGGAACAGCGGATCATCGTCTCGGTAGCGGTGGTCTGGTTATTTTCCATTGTGTGTTTCGTCTCTCTCCATCATGATTTTAGATTTTGTGTGTACTAGGCTAGCGCACTAACGCGGGATGGTAAAGTAAAAAGTCGATCCCTGTCCGATTTTGCTCTCCACCGCCACCGCGCCGCCGTGCGCCTCGATGATGGCTTTGACCAGATATAGCCCCAAACCGGTGCCCTGCGTGGTGCGCGTCAGCTTGCCATCCACGCGGAAGAAGCGATCAAACACGCGCTTTTGATCTTCATGCGCCAACCCCACCCCATGATCGCGCACACACACCGTCACCGACTCCACGTCATAGTCGCCGGAAACCTCAATCTGTCCGCCTTCCGGTGAATATTTGATCGCGTTGCTGATGAGATTGTCGATCACCTGTCGCAGACGGGTAGAGTCGCCTTCGATGACCGGAAAATCAGGCGAAATATCGGTGATGATGCGATGGGCGGCGGTCTGCTTGCGCGAGCGCTCCACGCTCTGCGCGATCAGGCGCGGTAGATCGACCTCGCCCATCTCCAGCACCATCTCGCGCTGGGTCTGTAGTTTGCTGGCAGTCAGCAGATTTTGTATCAGATCGTTGAGTCGATCCGCTTCATCTTCGATCACGTCGAGCGTCTCGCGCACCACCGCGCCATCCCATTGTGCGTCGGGGCGGTTGAGCGTGGCGGCGTAGCCTTTGATGATGGCGACGGGCGTCTTGAGTTCGTGCGATACCACCGAGATGAACGTGTTTTGCAGGTCTTGCGCCTGCCGGAAATGCGAAATATCGCGCACATTAGCGATGATGTTATTCAGCGTGCCATCGGGGTTGAACATCGGCGCGTAGGTGATGCCGATGCTAACCGCCATGCCATCCGCCCGCAGAAGGTCGCCTTCGACATAAAGCGGCGCTTCGGCATAGTTGGAAGCGGCCAGCGTGAACGGCCAGCCATCGGCGATAGCGTCGGCCAGATCGCCGTCGGCCAGATTGTGCAGTTGCAGGACATCGGCTTGATACTGGCCGATGGCGTCCACCGCTTCCCAGCCGGTGATGCGTTCCAGAGCGCGGTTAAAGCGCACAATGACCAGATCGGGGTTGAGGATCATCACGCCGTCGGCGCTATGTTGCAGGATGGCGGCCAGCCGTTGCCGTTCTTGATTGATGCGCTCATATAGTTGCGCGTTGTGTACCGCAATCGCGGCTTGATCGGCGAAACTCTGTAGCACCTGCCGGTCATTGACGGTGGTATCCGTCGCGTGGTCGCGGCAGACAATCATCATGCCGAGCGGCTCCTCCGCAAACATCAACGGCAGGGCGAATGTCTGGATCAATCCGGGGTCGATGGCTTGCGCCAGCAGGTTCAATTGATCGTTCACCGCGTCATCGCCGCCGCCGTCGCGGACGATCTCGTTCAGGCGATGCAGATGGTCATTGAGTGAGGGCACTTTGTCGCGCTCAACGCCGCTGACCATCTTCACGTAAAAAACGTCATCCTGTGCGCGTAACGCCACCAGCCCCACCTGCCCCTTGAGCATAATCAGCGACGCATGGAGCGCCAGCCGCAACACTTCGTTCAGGTCGAGCTTGGCAGTGATCGCCCGTGAAATTTGTAGCAAAAAATCACGCTGGCGCACGCGGTAATCGTCTATGGGGGATAGCATGAGCATATTCTTCATAATGCCCATCATGCTATCATGCCATTGCTAGAACAGTGTAAGAATCCGAACGCCGCCGTCCGCTAAACCACGTCCTGCAAGGAACGCTTGCCGCCGTCGGTGATGACCAGCGTCGCCGCGCCGATCACGCTGACATCTTCGCCCAATTCCGGGCCGACGATGACCAGATCGCGCCAGTACGCATCGTCAATGCAGTGAGCGCGGATAGACTCCCACATCGGATCAAACAGCAGATCACCGAGTTGACTGACGCCGCCGCCGATGACCACGATTTCCGGATTGAACAGGTGCAACAGATTGACGATGCCCATGCCAAAGACGCGGGCGGCGCGTTCTACGATGTCCAGCGCCATCACATCGCCAGCTTGCGCGGCACGCCCGACCGTCGCCCCGTTGATCTCGTCCAGCTTACCATCGACCAGCGCGACCATCTGCGATTGTTCGCCCGCCTCAATGCGGGTTCGCGCTCGCTTCGCCATCGCCGGGCCCGCCGCTTCTAGTTCCAGCGTCGAGACGCGCTCACCGGCCACCATCACCATATGGCCGGCTTCCGCCGCCAGCCCGTGACGCCCCAGCAGTAGCCGATCATCAATCAGCATCCCGCCGCCGATGCCGGTGCTGATGGTCACGTAGATGGCGTGTTTGTACCCCTTCGCCGCGCCGACTGCCGCCTCCGCGAGGATGGCGAGATTGGCGTCATTGCCGGTATAGACCGGCACGCCGAAAGCATCCTTGAGGATGTCGCCAAGCGGGACGTTATGCCAGCCGTGCAGGTTGGGCGGGCTGACGATGACGCCGGTTTCCGGATTTAGCGGACCGGGCGCGCTGATGCCGATACCCAGCACGTCATCGCGGTTATCGGGGATGACTTTGCCGATCTCCGCTTTGATGCGCTCTAGCGTTGGCTCAAGCCCTTCGTGGGCGCGGGTTAGCGTCTCGTGGCGCTCGATGATTGACAAACGCGCATCCAGCCGCGCCGCCCTAATGCGTGTGCCGCCTAAATCGACGCCGATTATCGTTTTGCTCATCGTTCTTGCTCTCCATTCGTCGGGTGTTGTTGTCAGAAAAAACTATTGTTAGAATAGCACCTTGTAAGCAATCATTCACCTGTTTTTTTCACAAAGCGCATTGTGAGGGCGTTCAATATGGCGCGTGTAACCCCTGTACGCCAGCAATATCTGGATGTAAAAGCGCAATATCCTGATTGCATCGTCCTGTTCCGGCTGGGCGATTTTTTCGAGATGTTCGACGACGACGCGGTGATCGCCGCCCGCGAGCTTGACCTGACGCTGACCGGACGTTCGTATTCAAAGGGCGGCCAGCGCACCCCGATGGCCGGTGTGCCGCATCACAGCGTCGAGAACTACATTGCGCGGCTGGTCGAAAAAGGCTATCACATCGCCATCTGCGATCAGGTCAGCGAGCCGGACGGACGCGGCCCGGTTGACCGCGAAGTGGTGCGCGTCATCACGCCGGGCACGATCATCGAAGCGGGGATGATACCGGAGGATAAACCGGCTTACCTGATGGCGATCATGCCGCACGGTGACGCGGAGGCGGGACGCTGGCAACGCGCCGGAATCGCCTACGCCGACATCACCACCGGCGAATTTGCCGCCACGCAGTTAGAAGGCGAGAACGCCGCGCTTTACGTGCTGGAAGAACTCGCCCGACTGAACCCGCGAGAGGTCATCGTGCCGGAAACATGGGCGGAGCGCGTGACGTTGCCACAGGGCAATCACATGACGGCAGTCGCCGACTGGCGCTTTGAATACAGCACCGCGCACGAAGCGCTCAAACAGCATTTCCGCGTCAAGACGCTGGACGGCTACGGCCTGAAAGATCAAGCGCACGCCATCAGCGCGGCGGGTGCGGTGCTGGCTTATCTGCGCGATACGCAGATGAACAATCTGGCGCAGATCACCGCAATTCGCAGTTATTCCACCGCCGGATTCATGGTGCTAGATCAATTCACGCGGCGCAATCTGGAATTGACCGCGACGCTACGCGAACGCAAAGCGCAGGGGAGCTTGATCGGCGTGCTGGATCGCACGGTGACGGCGATGGGGGCGCGGCTGTTGCATACGTGGATCAACCAGCCGCTACTGGACATCAAACGGCTGAATGCGCGGCTGGATGCGGTGGACGCGCTGACACGAGATGAAGCGCTCCGGCAGGAATTATCCGACGCGCTGAAGGGCGTCAGCGATGTGGAGCGCCTAACGAACCGCCTGCTGATCCGGCGGGCGGGACCGCGTGATCTGGTCGGCCTGAAGAACAGCCTGAGCATCATCCCGAACGTCAAAGCGCTCATCAGTCCGCTACGTCAATTAGATGCGCTGGCCGAACGGCTGGACGAATGCGGCGAAGTCGTCGCCCATATCGAACGCGCCATCGTTGATGAGCCACCGGCCACGCTGAACACAACCGGCATCTTTCGCGCTGGCTATGCCGAAGCGCTGGACGACATCATCAACAAGAGCGCGGGCGCTCGTAACTGGATCGCGGAGCTAGAGCCATCCGAACGGCGGCGTACCGGCATCCCGACGATCAAAGTCGGCTACAACAAAGTTTTCGGCTACTACATCGAAGTGACGCACGCCCACACCGACAAGATACCCGACGACTACATCCGCAAGCAGACGCTAGTCAATGCCGAGCGTTACATCACACCGGAACTCAAAGATTACGAGACGCTCGTGCTGAACGCCGAAGAGCAAATTCTCGACATTGAGCGCCAGTTATTCGAGGAATTGTGCGCGTCACTGGCCGAACACGCCGCCCGCCTGATCCAGACGGCGCGGGCGCTGGCGCATCTGGACGTGTTCCTCTCGCTGGCGACTGTCGCCACCCGCGAAGGCTACACGCGCCCCACGCTCACCGAAGATGACACGCTCATCATACGCGATGGCCGCCATCCCGTCGTGGAACAGATGTTGCCGGATGGCGGGCGCTACGTCGCCAACGATACGCAGTTCGACAGCATGAACCGCGTCCACATCATCACCGGGCCGAATATGGCGGGAAAATCGACCTACATCCGGCAGGTCGCCATCATCGCGCTGATGGCGCAAATCGGCAGTTTCGTCCCGGCGGATGAGGCGGTGATCGGGCTGGTAGATCGCATCTTCGCCCGCATCGGCGCACAGGACGAAATCCACGCCGGACAGAGTACGTTCATGGTGGAGATGGTGGAGACGGCGCGGCTTTTGAGTGGTAGCACGCGGCGCAGTCTGCTGATTCTGGATGAAGTCGGGCGCGGCACATCGACATACGACGGGCTGGCGATTGCGCGGGCGGTGGTGGAGTACATCCACAGTAACCCGCGTCTGGATTGCCGCACGCTATTCGCCACGCATTACCACGAACTGACCGCGATGCCCAATGTCCTGCCGCGTGTGCGGAATTACAACGTCGCCGTGACCGAGCGCGGCGATGATGTGGTCTTTCTGCATAAGGTGATCGAAGGCGGGGCAGATCGCAGTTACGGCGTGCATGTGGCGCAACTGGCCGGAATGCCGCGTCCGGTGGTAGAACGCGCCCGCGAATTACTCGGCCAGCTAGAGCGCGACGGCGGCGGCTTCGAGATACGCGCCGCTTCGCACAATCCGCAACAGATGAGCCTGTTCGACGCGCCGCCGAATCCGGCAGTTGAAGCGCTGAAGGCGCTGAGCGTAGACGAACTGACGCCGATTGAGGCGATCAATAAGCTGTACGAATTGAAGCGGCTGGCAAAATCCGACGAGGAATGAGGCCGGTACAGGCGCGGGCGGTCTAGTCGGCGGTATCCAGCCGCCACGCCCACACGTTGCGGAACTGGCAGGAGATGACACTAGAGCCGAAATTCACGGCGATGTTGCCCACCGCGCCGCCCGCGTCCGCCACATCCCAGCTTGCGGCGTGCTGACGATTGATGAATAGATGCGCGTGGGCATCGCGCACCACTAACAGCAGATCGCTAGTCGCGGTCACGTCCCAGCCATCGCGCACCGCGAAGAAGCCTTCGTCATTGTCGAAGCTATCATCAACGCGGCGCGACAGACCATAGCCGCCGCTATTATCCAGATACGCCATCCAGTAATCTGTCTCATCTTGATAGCCGAACAGCAACCCGCAACCGGCGACGCCTTCTTCACGGGTGAAGGTCATCTGCACCGTCGCCCCCAGCGCAAAATCGGTCAGGCGTGTGTCGGCCACCAGTGGCAGATGCGCCACGCCGGGCGCACGATTATCCAGAAAGCTGTCCTCAATTTCCCACGCCATCTGACCGCCGGACGGCATCACCCCGCGCCGGACAAGCTCCTGTGCGGCGATGCGCGGTGACGCGCTGACCAACTCCGTCGGGAACACATAGCCGGAAGCGATGCGCGTCGGCACGGTGATGAACAGGTCATCGACCTCCGCCCGTATCACACTGCCCACCGCTTCCGCCGTGCGTGTTAGGACACCTGCCGCAACGCCGCCAGCGACGGATGGCACATCCCCCACCCGCCCGACGAACAGGCCGTCATAGAATACGCTGATCGTATCACCATCGACCAGCGCCCCCAGCCGGAAAGCGGTTTCGCCCGCGCTGATGGCCGGATGCGGCGTCCAATCGCGCACGATGCGCTCATCGCCATCGCTGACATGCACCAGCCGCCATTCGCCGCGCTCGCTCAATGCCAGCGCGATGTAATTGGCGACATCACGGTAACGCAAGGCCAGCCCCAGCGCCCAATCGTTGCGGGCTGATACCGTGTCGATGATCGCTTCGATGTAATAACGCTCACCCAATGTCAGATCAGGATTGACCAGCAGGCCGGTCTGCGCGACGCCATCAGCCTCTATCGCGGCGACGCCATCCTGCACGCGATACGATGTCAGGTTGTGCGGCGTCCAGTCGCCAACCGTGACGAAGCGCTCATCGAGTAAGAATGTCGCGTAGCCCGGAAGCATGGTCAGCACGAAGTCGCCCGTCGTCTCGCCGAAGCTGGAGACGATGACTTCATATTCGCCAGAGCGCGGAATGGTGATGCCCTCCACCAGCGAGTCGCGGCTGTCGGGATAGTTGTAGTCGTCATTGCCGATGATGCGCTGGCCGTCGGCGTTGCGGATGGTCAGCACGGGGTCGAGCGTCGGGGAGACGGCGCGGACGCGAAAAGACAGCATTTGATCCTGCCAGCCGTAAAAGCGCCACGAGAGCGACGGCGTTTCGTCGCTGATCGTCCCTTCGGCGGGGAGATTCGCCCGCAGAGTGTTGTCCGTTTGCGCTGTCACGGTGCTGATCGTCAGGCAGAACGCCGCAAAGAGCGCCGCAAAAAGCGCGGTCACCATCCGCATCATGAGCGCGGCATCCATCCCGGAAAGCGTCGGCGTAGATGGGCGATTAAATGCTCCATATCGTGGAGGCGCATCTCTACGCCGTCGATACTGCGGGCGGTTTCGTTCATCAGGATGCGCCGTTGCTCTCCGGCGAGACGCACGTCTTGATCGACCTTGTAATCCTTGCGCGATCCGGTCAGTTCACGGTATAAGTCCGCCGTCTGCATCTCCTCGAAATCTTCCGGCGAGACCAGCGCATAAACCGGCAGGAAAATCTCGTCCTGCTCGAGTCCCAGCGCGACGACGTGCCAGCCCTTCGGCACGCGCGAACGGCGCTTGGTGGCGAAGTGCCACGCGGTCACGTTGACATCCTCACGCGGGTCAATGTGGCGCACCTCGCGCCCGCCGAATATAAACGAGATGCGGTCAGAGGCGATGCGGATGAAGCGATTAGAGACGATAATCGCCCGCAACACGCGCTCCGCGACATACGACACGCCCGCGCCGAAGATCAAGCCGATGAAAACCGCCAGCACGCTACACAGCCCCAGCCCGAAAACCGAAGCGGTGAATAGATAGCCGCCGATTGTCCCCGCGATGAACGCTAGAAAGGTGTACAGATTGATCGAACCGGGTACGGGGTCAACCTGTAGCAATAATTCGTCCGTTTGTTCCTGCTCAGAAATCATGCTATAGCTTTTTTACCATAAAGATCACACGCGCCACATCGAGCGCGTTCGCGTCCACTCTGTTCAAATTAACATCTACCAGCGCCATCAACTCGAACTGATGCCGCTTTGCCAGCGTCGCCACCGCCGCCACCGGATACGCCCGCCGCACCAGTCGCGCCCGCGAACGCGACCACACGCCCGCCGTCTGTTCGGCGAAGATGTCGTAAGTCAGATGGCAAACCTGCCGCTCAAAATCATAAGCGCTCTGCTGGAAAACAACCAGACCGGATTCGTCGTGAATCAGCGAATCGCTCGCCCGTCCGGTCTCCGCCAGACCGTATAACGTTTGTAAATCAAACAAGAAGTATTTACCCGCAGACAATATCGCGCTGACGCTTTTCAACACCGCTTCGACATCGCGCAAGCTCGACATATCATTGAGCGTATCGACGGCCAGCACCATGTCGGCACGGTCAATCGCGCTGGCGTCTAATGCGCGGATGTCGGCCTGTAGCACGTCCACGTGCGCCACGTCGCCGGTATTACCGCGCAGTTGATCGAGCATGGCCGCGTCTTCGTCAACGCTTACCACCGAATAGCCGTGTTCGGCGAACCAGCGCGTCGCGCCGCCGGTGCCGCACCCTAAATCCAGCACGCGCCGCCCTACCCAATCGTGTTGTTGTGCGAATGTCAACAGATGTGGCGCCATCGACGCCGCGAAATCCGATAAGCCCAGCCGATCATAAAACGGCGCGATCACAGTGTAATCAGACGACATAGTAACGCCCTCATCTCAAATTAGGTCATGAAAAAAGCGATGTATAAAGATGTCGTCTAGGTTAACACATCGCCGCGAATCGGGCTAACTGCGATTCAGCGGCATCCAGTAGCCGCGTCCGGGCACGGTGACGATATAGGCCGGACGGCGCGGGTTGATTTCTAGCTTCTGGCGCAAGCGGCTGACGTTGACGCGCAACACCGAGAAATCGCCTTTGTAATTATCGCCCCATACCGCGTGCAAAAGCTCTTCGTGGCTGATGATATTGCCGGCCTGACGCATCAGCGTGACCAGAATGCTGTATTCTATCGGCGTCAGATGCAATTTCTGCCCGTTGATGGTGGCATGGCGGCGCGGCATATCCAGCTCTAGCTGGCGCACACGTACTTTCGTCTCCGGTTGCGGCGTCCATTCCACACGGCGGATCAGCGCCCGCACACGGGCGATCAGTTCCTCATGCGAAAACGGCTTGCTCATGAAATCATCGGCACCGGCTTCCAGCGCGTGTACGCGGTCACGGTCATGCACCATGCCACTGATGACGATAAGCGGCAAAAACGAATGAGCGCGTACCGCCTTCAGCAATTCAAGGCCGTCAACATCCGGCAAACGCAGGTCAAGCAGAACCATATCCGGCTTTTGCTCTTCGATGTGCTCTAGCGCAGTCTGCCCGTTATCGACGGCTAGCGGATAATAGCCGGCGTCCTCTAGCAAGGCACACATCATCTCAGCTGTGTCGTGGTCGTCTTCAACGACCAGTATAGAAATCGTGCGATCTTGTGCTGTTACCATATTGAAACACCTATATAACCTGTCTGTAACAATGATATTCTATTTTGCACAGATCGGCTAGTTTTTCTAACGGATAGGGGTTATTTCAAGTTTTTAGCAACGTCACGGGGGCTATATAACCCGCTACGTCTCTACAATCCCCGATGGCAGGGGTGTAATGGACGTTCTCATTGTGCCGCCGATATTTCGCCCGCCACACAGCTAACACAGGTTATCCGTAGGGCGGGCATATTTGACAGTCCCCGCACCGTGATGCTACTTTTAACTTATATTTTGCTCATCTTCTACAATCAACAAAAGGTTTGAACCGCTATGCGTCACTTATTTCTGATTCTCCCCGTTTTAAGCGCCTTGTTGCTGGTCTTTGCCGCACCTGCCTTCGCCAGCGAAGATCAAAGTTATGGCGTCCCACACGACGTAATCGAAGCCTACCCCGCGCCAGATGTCACCCAGCTAGCGCCCAACGAGGAACGCATCAATGATCGCATTTACCGCCGCGTGCAGGGCGATCTACAAATTTTTAACGGGCCGAATGGCGACTACGTGCGGACGCTCGACGCCGGATTCAATTTCGTCACCGTGCATCGCGTCGTGGATGGCTGGGCGGAGATCGGCTGGGAGCAATGGGTACGCGCCGACTCGCTTAGCGGCAACCTGTCCCCATCGACTTTCGCCGGTGTGCTATTGCCGGAAGAACCGCTTCCGTTCACGATGGCGTGGCTGTTAATCCCCGGACGCCCCAGCCAGTTTCCGGGCGGCGAAGAACACGACGACAACCCGTACCTGAGCCGCTATACGCGCCTTAGCATCTATGACGAATATGAGATAGACGGCTGGCGCTGGTATCAGATCGGCGTCGATCAGTGGATTCATCAGACGCATGTCGCCAAGATCGAACCCATCGAGCGCCCCGAAGGGTTAGAGGTCGAGCGCTGGGTGAGCGTTGACCTGTACGAGCAGACACTGATCGCCTACGAAGGCCAGACGCCGGTATTCGCCACGCTGGTTTCTACCGGCTTGCCGAATTTCGACACCCGCGAAGGACTGTTTCATGTATACGTGCGCTATGAGCGCGGCAGGATGTCGTGGTTGGAGAACACGCCCAACTTCTACTATCTGCAAGAAGTCCCGTGGATTCAATATTTCGACGGCATGATCGGCTTGCACGGCGTTTACTGGCACGATGGCTTCGGCTACCGGCGCAGTCGTGGCTGTGTCAACCTGTCGATCACCGATGCTGACTGGGTGTATCGCTGGGCGGATGAAGTATACACCGGCGAAGAGGACGAAGAATTCGCGGTATACGTGTATAGCAGTGGTGAATATCGCTAGCGGACAACGCACTCCGGCCAATCGGGAACTTATGGCGGACGAACGCCGTCATTGCAAGTAATCGACCATTGAATGATTGCCGGAGTGAACAGCATGTTAAAACATCTTTTTAGATTATTTGTGATCCTGTCTATCGGTATGATCGCCGCGACTGCCGCCGCGCAACGCGACGACCCCATCCCGTTACCGCAACCGATTGAGCCGGTGTGCTGTTGGGGCGTGTGGACTGACCCCGCGTGGCTCAAGATCGACTACCAGCGCGTGAACGTGACCATCGAAAATCAGATCGCCGTGACCAACGTTGATATGCAGTTCACCAACGAAGGCGACGGCATGGCCGAAGGCACGTTCTTATTTCCGCTACCCCGCGAAGCCGCCGTTGATGAATTGCTGATGTACATTGACGGGCAGGCGATTGAAGCGCAAATCCTCCCCGCCGACCAAGCCCGCGCCATCTATGACGAGATCGTGCGTCAATTTCGTGATCCGGCTTTGTTGGAATACGTCGGGCAGAACGCGATTCAGGCCAATGTATTCCCGATTCCCGTCGGCGAGTCGCGGCGCATTGAATTCACCTATTCGCAGGTATTGCCGGTAGATAACAGTCTGGTGCATTACGTCTTTCCGATGAACGCCAACACGCTATCCAGCCGGAGCATCGGCCAGATGAGCATTGATGTCAGCGTACGTAGTAGCGACCCGATCAGCAACATCTATTCACCAAGCCACCCTATCGGCGTCTTCCGTGATGAGGCTGACGAGACCGAATTCGTCGCCGGTTGGGAGGCGCTCAACTTCCGCGACGCTTCCGACTTTAGCCTGTATTACGGGCTGGCAAACGAGACGATCAGCGTCAATCTGTTGTCTTACAGGGAGAGCGCCGGTCAGGATGGCTTCTTCATGCTGATGGTTCAGCCGCCGCTCACCGTCCCCGATGACCAGATCATCCCTAAAGATGTCATCATCGTGCTGGATCAATCCGGCAGTATGTGGGGCGAGATGTGGACGCAAGCCGTCGATGCGACGTTGTACGTGCTGGAAAATCTACGTCCGGCGGATCGCTTCAACGTGGTGATGTTCAGCTCCGGCGTGCGCCAGTATGCCCGTGAATTGCTCCCCGCCGCGCAGGTAGAAGGCGCGATTGAGTGGGTGAAGGGCGAAGAGCCGGGCGGCGGCACCAACATCAACGAGGCGCTACTGACCGCGATAGACATGGTAGAAGGCAATCGTCCGACGACCATTTTGTTTTTGACCGATGGTTTGGCGACCAGTGGCATCACTGGCACACCGGATATTCTGGCGAATGTCTCCGACGCCGCGCCGGATAACGTGCGTATATTCACCTTCGGACTTGGCTACGATGTCGATACGTTCCTGCTCGACCAGCTAGCCGACACATTCAGAGGGACGGGCGCTTATGTTCGCCCATCGGAACGCATCGACGAGGCGGTTTCCAGCCTGTACAACAAAATCAGCGCCCCCGTGCTGACCGATGTCGCGCTTGATTTTGGCGAAGCGTTCGTCGAATTACTCCATCCGCACAGCCTCAGCGATCTGTTCGCCGGTGAGCAAATCATCATCGCCGGACGCTACCGCGAAGGGATCGACGATTTCACCCTGCGGCTGACCGGCGAGATCGACGGCGAAACGCGGCGATTCGTGTATGATGGCCTATCGCTCCGCGATACGGCGGGCGGCGAGGCGTTCATCGCACGGCTGTGGGCGACACGCCATATCGGTGAACTGCTGAACACCATCCGCCTACAGGGAGAAGACCCCGAATTGGTGCAAAGCGTGATTGATCTGAGCGTGCGCTACGGCATCATCACGCCGTATACCAGCTTCTTGATCGAAGAGGACGACATCCTGACGCAACAGGGACGCGAACGCGCCGCGCAGAGCTTCGACGGCACGAGCGGCGGATTTACCGGCGAAGGCGCAGTCGATATGGCGGCGGATATTTCCGCGATGCGCTCCGCACCATCTAGCGCCCCACTGCCCGCGATGAGCGAAGCGATGGCCGATGATGCCGAAGCGCTTTTTGATCTGGCAGAAGAACAGGATGGCGCGTTCGGCGGCGGTGATGTGCATAGCGTGATACAGAATCCGATTGCGAACGTGAACGACAAGACGTTCATCCGCATTGATGGCGTCTGGACGGACACCACCTTCTCGCCGGAGACGATGCAGACGATTGAGGTTAGCTTCCTGAGCGATGAATACTTCGATCTGCTGGCGACGCACCCGCAACTGGGCGAATACTTCGCCATCGCGGATCGTGTGATCGTGGTGTTCGAGGGCGTGGCGTATGAAGTCATCGACTAGGCGCGGCGAAAAGCGTTAGTGCGCGGGACTTCGACGCCCGACAACGTAACACGATGGCGTGATGTCATCATGATGTGATGATGTCATCATGATGTGATAACGAAAACAGGCGACCATATGGTCGCCTGTGGTTGTGGGTAGTATAGGACTCGAACCTATAACCTTCCCGGTGTAAGCGGGACGCTCTGCCAATTGAGCTAACCACCCGTGAATGTCGCATAATGTACACGATTCGGGCGGGATTATCAATCCCTGATAACCGCCCCGCCCGATCATTCATGCTCAGCCCAGATGCGGCGGCGTGACGCCGGTCTGCCCCTGATATTTTCCGGCTTTATCCGCGTAAGAAATTTCGCACTCTTCGTCCGCTTCGAGGAAGATCACCTGCGCGATGCCCTCATTGGCGTATATTCTGGCCGGTAGCGGCGTGGTGTTGCTGATTTCCAGCGTGACGAAGCCCTCCCAGCCCGGCTCGAACGGCGTCACATGGGTGACGATTCCGGCGCGGGCATAGGTGGATTTACCGACGCACAAAGTCAGCACACTGCGCGGAATACGGAAGTATTCCACAGATCGCGCCAGCGCGAACGAATTCGGCGGCACAATGCAAATATCGGTCTGTACATCGACAAACGATTGCGGGCTGAAGTTCTTCGGATCAACAATCGCTGAATGCACGTTGGTGAACACCTTGAACTCATCAGCCACGCGCATATCATAGCCATAGGACGATAGCCCGTAGCTAATCACGCCTTCGCGCTTCTGTCCATCGACGAACGGCTCTATCATGCCGTGTTCTAACGCCATCTTACGAATCCAATGATCGGGCTTAAGTCCCATCGTCACATCGCTCCCTGTGTCGCGTTTATCGTCACGCTCATCAAAGTATCTTCTTCACGTCCAGCGTCACGGGGGCATCGGCCAGCGATGCGCCCGCGCCCAGCACCACGACGACGCCATCCCGCGCCAGCAGGTCGAGCGCATCGGCAAAGCGTCGCAAATCATCCGGCGTCGTGCCCAGTATTTGCTCGCGCACCGTCGCCCGTTCTTCATCGGAATAGCCGATCAGGTAGCGCAACATCGAGCCATAGCCCTTCGCGTCCGGCAACTGATACTGGTCGATTGACCCTATCGTGCCGATGATGTTCTTGGTCAGTTCGTCGGCGCTCATTTCAGCGTCGCGCAGATACGCGCCAGCGCCATCATAGACTTTCAGCGTCGCCGCCAGATTCGGATCACGATACGAGAAATAGGCCGCCATGCCGGAATGCGGACTCAGCGATAGGCCAGCGCCATACGCGCCGCCCTGCACGCGGATTTTATTCCACAGATACGTGGTCTGCAAGTAATTCAAAGCGACCTGCGCCGAGCCGTGATACTGATAGCCGAGCGCGTATAAATTCGCGCCCTTGCCGACGTAGTTCACCTGTGCGGGAAGCGACAGTCCCTCATTAGTCGGCGCATAGTCCGCCGTCCAAGTCTGCAAAGCGGCGTCGGATTCCGGTAGCGCGGTCACGAATTCGGCCAGCACCGGCTGAACATCGCGCCAGCCGTCGGCGTCCACCGTCGCATTGACCAGCAACGTCGCCCGATTGAACAGTAGGCGGCGCATGGTGTTGAGTTTATCCAGCACCGCGTCCCAATCACGCTCGACTTCTTCCAGCAGACGGCGCAGGAAGAACAGATAGCTGACGCCGCCGGATTGTTCGCGCAACCAGCCGGCCATGCCGAACTGTCCGGCCAGACGATTGACCACGACGCGATGCCCCGCCGGAATCAAACCGGCTTCGGTGCGGGCTTTTTCCGCAAGGACGATCTGCAAGAAACGCGCTTTATCAGCGAAGCTGGCATCCAGCAGGACATCGCGCATGATGTCGAGCATGTCGCCGGTCTGCGCGATGGTGGCCTTGCCGCGCAGGAATAGCCGCGTCACCACGTCATCGGAATGGCGGTGATCGTCGATGACTGTCGAGACGTTTATGCCGCCGGTATGCCGTCCGATGCGCTGGGTTAGCGCCACGTAATCCTCAGCCGTCGTGCCCATCTGCAACAAGATGCGCGTGAAAATCGGCAGATACGGGACGAATTCCTGCGGCAACATCTTCAGGTCAAAGCCGATGTCCATGTAGATGATGCCATTTGTCGGCAGATCGTGGTACAGCACCGGCGCGGCTTCTACGTTTTGATGCGCCAACGGGACGGTACGCGGCTGGCGTTCGATGTCGTCAATGGATAGCAGAGGTAAGGTCGCCAGCGCTTCGGGAGTGTCGGGCGTCTCCTGCATGATTTTGAGTTGCGCGGTCTGCTGGATGATGCGCTCGATGTCGTCGTCGCTCATCGTGGCGCGTAGATTATCGAGACGCTCGCGCTCGGCGCGTTCACGGCGCGTCCCCATCTCAGGATCGGGATTCATGATGACCACCGAACGGTGGGTGTTATCCAGCAGATAGCGCTCGACCAAGCCTTCAAAATAGCGCTCGCCGCCTGCCAGACGCGCTTTGATGGCTTCAAGCGGCGCTGAAAAAGCCAACGGTGCCACCGGATCGCCGCCATACAGCCACGTTGAGAAGGCGCGGATGCACATAATCAAGCCACGCGGATAGCCGCCGGTGTTGAATTCGCGCAATTGGAATTCCACCGTATTCAGCGACGCTTCGATCTGCGCGGAGTCAATGCCGCTATCAACCAGCGTTTGTAACGTGCTGAGGATCAACGGCTCGACTTTATCGGTGTCGTCCGCCTTCACACCGCGCAGACCGGTCACGAAATTCATCTGGCGCATGGCGTCATCGAAGCCGTGTCCGGCGGTGGACTCGCCCAGCCCGCTTTCTAGCAGTGCTTTCTTGAGCGGGGCGGCCTGCGTGCCCAGCAGGATATGTTGCAAAATATCGAGGCCGAGCATCAATTCGATGTCGTCCGGCTCCGGCAACAGCCAGCCCACCGTGACATACGATTTCGCGTCGTCGCTATCGCCAGAGTCATAGACGTGGGTCGATTGGCGCGGCGCATCAAAACGCGCCTGTAACGCCACTTGCGCGTCGATGTCTAGCGCCTCAAACTGGCTGAGGTATTCGTCCAGCAGGCGCAAGCGCTCCGTCGGGTCGTCATCCCCCGCGAAGAAAATCCGCGCATTGGAGGGGTGATAATACGTCTCGTGAAAGCGTTTGAAGTCCTCAAACGTCAGATCAGGGATCGCCGCCGGATCGCCGCCGGAATCCACGCCATAAGCGTTATCGGGATACAGCGAAAATTGCGTCGCGTCCGATAGCAGATTGTCCGCAGTGGAATAAGCGCCTTTCATCTCGTTGAACACCACGCCGCTATAACGCAATGGTTCATCCGGCGCTTCCAGATGAAAATGCCAGCCTTCCTGCATCAGCACTTCCGGCGTGATGTTGGGGAAGAACACCGCGTCCAGATATACGTCAACCAGATTGTAGAAGTCCTGCAAATTCTGGCTGGCGACAGGATACATCGTCTTATCGGCGAAGGTCATCGCGTTGAGGAACGTCGCCATCGAGCTTTTGAGCAGATCGACAAAAGGCTCTTTGACCGGATACTTGCGCGAACCGCACAGCACCGAATGTTCCAGAATGTGCGGCAGGCCGGTTGAGTCCGGCGGCGGCGTGGCGAATGTGATGGCAAACGCCTTGTTCTCGTCGTCGTTGACCAGCGATAGCAACTCCGCGCCGGTCTTGACGTGGCGGTAAATATACGCCGTGCTGTTGATCTCCGCGACGTGTTGCTCGCGCTCCAGTCGGAAACCGTGAATGATGTCAGTCATCAAAAACCCTCTCTAAAAAACTCGTCAGCTTGGCCGCACAATAGCGTGCGGTTTTTACATGCGCTCCGGAACGGACATGCCCATCAGCGTTAGCACGCGGGCGAATGCCACCTGTGCGGCACGGTAGAAGCGCAGACGCGCCCGCGCCACGTCCGGATCGACGCCCTCCGCGAACACGCGCACGCGGTCATACATCGGATGGAAGTTGTTCGCCAATTCCAGCGCGTAATGGGCGATGGTGTGCGGCGTCAACGTCTGCGCGGCGTAGGTCAGCGTCTCCGGCAATTCCAGACATTTCCGCAGGAAGTCGAACGCTTCATCGTCCAGCAGAGTCAGATCGGCGTCGTCATCGCTGAAGCCGCGTGCCGCCGCCTCACGGAAGATTCCGGCACAGCGTACATAAGCATACTGGATATAATACACCGGATTTTCGTTGCTCTGTTTGACGGCCAGATCAACGTCAAACGTGAACTGCGAATCCGCGTTGCGATGAAGCATGAAATATTGAATGGCATCGGCGCTGGTCTCGTCGATCATCTGATCCAGCGTGATGTAATTGGCCTTGCGTGTACTCATCTTGATCTCTTCGCCGCCGCGCCGCAGATGTACCATCTGCATGAAAACGACGTGCAGATGATCGGTGCGGTAGCCCAGCGCATCCAGCCCCATCCGCACCACTTCCGCCTCTTTTTTGTGGTCACTGCCCAGCACATTCACCAGCAGATCAAAGCCGCGTTCTACCTTGTCGATGTGATAGGCGATGTCGGGCAATGTGTAAGTCGGGTCGCCGTTGCTCTTGACCACAACGCGGTCTTCGCTATCGCCCAACTGCGTACTACGGAACCATGTCGCCGGCTTCAAGTGCGCGTTGAGCGCCTTCACTTCGTCGCTCTCTTGCTCGCGTACCGGCGCGACGTAGATATAGCCTTTTTCTTCCAGCCGTTTGAGCGTGCGCTCCACGTCGCCATTGTGATATAGCTGGTTCTCATTGAAGAAGATGTCGTGACGGATGTTAACCCGTTCTAGCGAAGCCTGTATCCACTCGAAGATGCGTTTCTCGGCATATTCTTTGAACGCTGACCAGTCAGAATCCACCCACGAGTCGCCCACTTCATCGGCTAGAGCGCGGGCGAAGTCGATCAGATAATCGCCCTGATAGAAGTCGGCGTCGTCTTCGTCGGGCAGATCAACCGGCACATTAACCGCTTGCAGATAGCGAATCCGCATACTTTCGCCCAGCTTACGCATCTGTGCGCCCGCGTTGTTGAAGTAGTACTCGCGCTCGACATCATAACCCGCCGCTTCTAGCACGCGGGCGATGCCTTCACCCAGTATCGCGCCGCGTGTGCGGCCTATGGTGATCGGCCCGGTGGGGTTCGCGCTGAGGAATTCAACCTGCGCCCGCTTGCCCGCGCCCAGATCAACGCGCCCGAATTCCGCGCCCGCCGCGATGACCGCGCCGATCTGGTCACGGAGCCACGCAGGAGCCAGATGAAAATTGATGAAGCCCGGCCCGGCCACCTCTACCGCGCCGACGAAATCCGCCCCCGGCAGATGCTTGACGATGGCGTGCGCGATGTCGAGCGGCTTCATGCGGGCGGATTTCGCCAGCCCCATCGCTACCGGCGAAGCGTAGTCGCCGGACTGGTTCGGCTTCACGCGGGTGACCGGCACATCAGACAGATCAAACGCGGGTAGATCACCGGCGGATTGTGCCGCATGAATCGCGGCTTCGACTAATTCGGCGTGCTGTTCGGGCAATGGTTTCACAGTTTATCGTCCTCACGGGTGATGATTTCAGCCTACATAATCCGCGCATTGTATCAAACCGGCATACGTTCGTTAACCCTATGATGCCGCGCCTTACAGCAAGCCTTTTTCGCGCAGATACGGCGCACAATTCGCCACGCCATCCTGCAAGCTGGTGCGCGGCGTCCAGTCCAGCAGGTCGCGGGCTTTATCCATGCGATAGGTGATGTGATTGGTCAGGAACGGCAGGAGGTCGTTCAAATCTTTGTTCCGCGAATTAGCCGGAGCAGTGAACGAGAGAAGCGCCATCAACGGACGCAACAGAAAACGCGGCACGCCCACCCAGCGACTACCACCGGCCAGCGCCGCATACTCACCGAGAAATTCGCGCCACGTCGGAGACGGGTCAGGCGTGCAGTTGAACGCTTCGCGGCTGGCGGCGGGGTGCGTCAGCAATAGCAGGCACAGATCGGCCACGTCATCAACGTACACCGGATACGCCGAGCCGCTACCATCGCCCAACCACACGCCGCGCTGAGCCAGACTGAACATGCGCTCCGTCCATGTGTGGCTGTACGGACCGTAAATCATGCCCGGACGCACGATACTATAGTCCAGATTATAGCCTGTGGCGATGTTCGTCAGCGTGCGCTCCGCTCCCGACTTGGTGACGTGATACGGGTCAGCGCCCGGGTCATGCGGGCATTCTTCGGTCACGTCGGTGCGGTAGCGATAGCCATAAACCGAAATGGTGCTGACATGCACCATCCGGCGCACGCCACAGGCTGACGCCGCCCGTGCGACGTTGTATGTGCCGTGTACGTTGACCGTCGATTGGGTTTCTATGTTGCCACTGAGCGCCGCCGCCGAGTGAATCACGTAGTCCGCGCCATTCATCACCGCTAGCATCTGCGCGTAGTCGGTCACGTCACCGCGCACGACGGCCACATCGGGCAAATCACGGATATACAGGTCACGCCCGGGACGGCGAGCCAGCGCCCGCACTTTCGCGCCGCGTTCGCTCAATTGGCGGACGATCACCGCGCCTAGAAAGCCTGTCGCGCCGGTGACGACAACGGTCTTATCGGTCAGATCGCTCATGCGCTCTCCCCCTGTCGCCATGCGATGTCTTCTTCGCGGAATTGCATCTCGTACAATTTAGCATATAAGCCATCCCGCGCCATCAATTCATCGTGCGTGCCGACATCGGCAACCGTGCCATTTTGCATCACGACGATGCGATGTGCGACGCGGATCGTACTCAAGCGGTGGGCGATGATGACCGTCGTGCGATCCTGCATCAAACGCGCTAGCGCATCTTGCACCAGCGTCTCGCTCTCGCTATCAAGGCTGGATGTCGCCTCATCCAATAGCAGGATGCGCGGGTCTTTGAGGATGGCGCGGGCGATGGCGACGCGCTGACGCTGGCCGCCACTGAGCCGGACGCCGCGTTCACCGACAACCGTATCGTACTGGTCAGGCAGGCCGGTGATGAACTCGTGCGCGTTGGCCGCAGACGCCGCCGCGATCACTTCCTCACGGGTAGCGCTCAGGCGTCCGTAGCGGATGTTATCGTATATCGTGCCGCCGAATAGCAATGTCTCCTGCGGGACGATGCCGACTTGATCGCGCAGGCTGGACTGTGTGATGTCGCGCAGATCGACGCCATCCATCAGCACGCGGCCATCCGTCGGATCATAAAAGCGCGGGATCAGGTTGAACATGGTGCTTTTGCCCGCCCCACTCGGACCGACCAGCGCGATAATTTCGCCGGGCGCGATGTCCAGATCAATACCGCGCAATACATCCTGTTTGTCGTCGTAGCTGAAGGTGACGCCCTCAAATGTGATACCGCCCTGCGCGGTATCCACGTCCCGCGCCGATGGCCGATCATTGACTGTCGATGGCGTGTCCATCAGTTGAAATACGCGCTTAGTCGCGCCGATGGCCTGCTGAAATGATGTATACAGCCCGATCAGTGACGCGAAACTGCCAGCCACCGTCAAGCCGTAGATCAAAAACGCGATCAACTCGCCGCCGCTCAACCGTCCGGCCAGCACCTCACGGCCACCAAACCATAGGATCAGCGACAATCCGCCGAAAGCCAGAAAGCCCATCGTCGGGCCGAAGATCGCCCGCACGCGCAACAGGCGCACCGCCGCCATGAAAGAACGTTGTACCGCGCCATCATAGCGCTGAACTTCATACGGTTCGCGCACAAAGCTCTTGACTTCGCGGATATTCTGGAACACTTCCTCCGCGACCACTGTCGCCGCCGCTAACTCGTCCTGCACCTCCGTACTGAGGCGGCGCAGGTAGTAGCCAAACACAAAGCCGAAGATGACGACGAACGGGATCAGCGCCAGAATGAACAACGTCAGCCGCGCATTCAAGAACAACATCAGCCCGATAGCGCCGAACATCACGAAAGTCTGCTGTAGCAGGATGTTGATGTTGTCGGTCAGCACCGAGCGCATCGCGGTGACATCAGAGGCGATGCGCGAGACAAGTTCGCCGACGCGCCGGTTGATGAAAAAGCTGAGCGATTGCGCTTGCAGATGGCTGTACAGATCAAGCCGCAGATCAACCATGATGCGCTCGCCGACGTAGTTCAGGTTATACGTCTCGATCAGGCTGGAAATCGAACGGAAGAAGAACACCACCAGCAGAAAAATCGTGATTTGATTCAGCAACGCCAGATCGCGTTGCTCAAATACGCTATCGACCACATCGCGCACCACAATCGGAAAAACCAGACTCAACGCGGCGCTGATTAACGTGGCGAACAGCGCGACGGCCAACCGCGCTTTATACCGCCCCAGATAACCGACCATCCGCCGCCATTGCACCGGGCCGGCGGGGATTTCCGGCGCGTCTGCGCCCGCGTCGATATTTGCGCGTCTGCGCCGTCTCATCATGCCCATTTATCACTCCCTTAAGTCGTCGTCATTATCGTCGTCTCGTAGATCATCCGGCGAGAGATACAGCACGCCCTCCGGCAGATGCGCGGCGTAATCATCCAGCGCGGCGCGTAGATCGTCGAATTCGTTCGGGTCTACCGCGAAGAACGACACGCGCTCGTCACCGAGTATCACATTGTTAGCCACCACCCACGCCCCCGCGAAGCGCCATTCGGAGGGCAGGCCGCCGAATTCATAGAACCATGCCTCGTAGACCAGCGCGATTTGCGTGCCGCGTTCGGCGTTTATCTCATAGATGCGGCGCGTGTTGTACTGGTTATCAGCGCGGGCGCGGGCGACTTCTATCGTGCCCAATCCCCACAGATCGACATTATCAATCGCGGTGAAGTAGTTGATCGCGCCGATGTCGTTGGCGGCGACCACCGCAGACGGATAATGCTCCCGCAAAAATCCCGCCATCTGATATTGTTGCTGGTAGATGTTGAGCGAGCCGGTCACAGCCGGATTGTCGAACGTCAAGAAGCGATAGCGTTCATAAATGTCGTTGAACAAGAACGCGACCAGCAATAGCGCCACCATGTAGGCGGGCACATCACGCGGCGATAGGCGGCGCGGCAGATAAGCAGACAGCAGAACCGCGATAGCCAGCAGGCCAAGCGGCACCAGATACGCCTCATAGCGGGCATACGTGCCGGGAAACGGCCAAGAAACCAGCCGCACATTGACGAAGGCAATCACCACGAACGACAAACCCATCAGCGACGGCGCATCCCACACGGTACGCTCCCGCGCATAGCGAAGCAAAAACGCCGCCAGCACGGTCAACACCATCAACGAGAATACATGCTGATTAGCGAAGATTTGATAAGTATCCGCGATGAAGTAAGTGAGAAGAGCGCCCGGCCCGGCACTGGATAGATAGCCCGCGTCGGATTTGACCAGTAGCGAAGTCGGCAGGAAAGACCAGCCCTGCGCCAGCGCATATAGGCCGAATAGCGCCGTCGGCGCGATGCTGACCGCACCGAGTAGAATCGCATGGATCACGCGCCAGCGCAACGCCAGCCAGACGCAGAAGATCAGCACTAGAAACAGCCCTTCGTACCGTGCGGAGCCGACCAGCGCCCCCAGCAGAAGCAACACGAACCATTGCCGCGAGCGCAACGGGGCGGGCGCGGATTCGCTGACCATCTGCGCCGCGTAGCCGATGAACAGCACGTTGACGAGAATCTGTAATACATGCTCCATGCCGCCCAGTATCAACGTGTACACCGGCACGAGTATGATGACCGCCAACTGCACAACCAGACTCAGCACAGCAGAAACGCCGTGACGGGTCAGGACGTGATGCAGGGCGAAGTTCAGCGCGATGGCGAACACCAGATTCAGCGCGAACGGGGTGATTTCATTCGCGCCGAACGGGATATAACTCAGCGCGATGAGCGCCGTCCACAGTGGCGACGACGACGCCGACGCGAAGCCATAAGGCGTCACGCCCCACACGCCCGCCTCAACCAGATTGCGCGCGATGCTCATGTGAATGTAAGCATCATCCAGCGCATAGACCAGTTGGCCGCCGGTCAAGCTCAGCGCGGAAGATGTAAAGTCAGCAACCGAAAGCAACAAAAAAAGCGTGGCGAGTAGCGGCGGCCAATGCGCCCGCGCCCACCGTCGAACCATGCTGATATTCAAGCAGATTGCTCCATGTCAGTTTTCAGCCATTGCAGGCAATACGAACGTGAATTGACTCCCCGTCCCTAAATTGCTAGATACCCAGATGTCGCCGCCGTGCCGTTTGATGATGATGCGCGTCATGGTCAAGCCCAGCCCGCCGCCGGATGCGTCCATCTCCATACCGGAGCGCCCGCGATACAGTCGGGCAAATATCAGGTCAATCTCATCATCAGGAATGCCCGCCCCACGATCCGCAACACTACAGTACACATCCTGTTCATCGCCCCAGCTATGAATCACGATCACCTGTTGCGGTTGTGAGTAGATGACGGCGTTGTGTAGCAGGTTGTAGATGGCCTGTTGCAGACGCGCCGGATCGCCCATCACAAGCGGCAGAGGATCCTGCAAGGCGGTGGCGATGATGATTTCGCGCTCGTGTGCGACGGGTTCGGCTTCGGCAATCGCACGTTCGATCACGTCACGCAACTGTAGCGGCCTGTGTTCCAGAGGCATCCCGGCTTCCAGCCACGCCAGATCAACCATGCGCTTGATTTGAAGATACAGGCGGGTTGATGTCTGGTCGATGCGATCAATGAAGCGTTGTTGTTGCTCATTCAGATCGCCGAATTTGCCGACCAGTTCGGCAAAGCCGTTAATCGCGTTGATCGGATTTTTCAGGTCGTGGCTGATCGCGTCGATCAGCGAATCGCGGCGCTCATCCAGATTGCGGCGCTCGGTGACATCCTGCAAGATGACCATGCGACCACCATCAGCCAGCGTATTCCCCACCCCAACCGCCAGCCGACGACGCGGCAAGCGAACATCGAGCGTTTGCTCGCCGGTGCGCTTGAACAGGTTGACCAGCCCGGGATGCTTGTCAAAGATGCGCTCCGCCGGTTGGCCGATGATCTGCTCCGCCGACTGGCCTAGCATCGCTAACCCCGCCGGATTGATGCTGACGACCAATCCGGCAGGATCAGCCACAATCACACCGTCCGATGTGGCGCGTAGCCAGAATTCATATTGCGCCCGCGATGCGTCCGCTTCCGGCTCTTCTCGCATCTACTCCGCCCTCGTCTCCGCCGGATTTATTCGCCGTTGTCTGGCTCGGAAATCGTCCACGTCCCGTCAGATTCGATCAACTCAATCGGCCTACCGGCGCGGGTGCTGAACACATGGCGTCCCGGCCCCTGTATGAACTCACCGTCAGCGTCGATCTCGCCGCCGAAGAAGTAAGTATAATCCGTCCAGAAGCCGTATTCATTGTCCAGCGCCCAGCCCAGCGAACTACGGACGAACTCGTTATCGCGCCATAGTTGGCCGAAGCCGCGTATCGGTTGCGCGAAGCCTTCCGGCGGTTCGATACCGGGATCGCTCTCCGGCATCCCATCTTCCCACGTATCTTCATAGAAAGCCCATACACCGTTACGGGCGCTCTCGTCATCGTCAATCAACACCCAGATTTGCCCGACGGGTTGCAGATAGTACATGCGGCCACCCTCAAAGATTTGCTCGGCGACGATAATCGATTCCGTGACCGGATCGGGGATAGCGTCTTCGGGGTCATCAGGCTCCGGTTCAGGTGTGGGGGTCATGGTGGCTGTCGGTTCGTCAGTCGGGGTCGCGGTGGGCTGAACTTCGGCCACAGTCGTTTGCTCGGCGTCCGGCGTGGCAGTGACGACGACCACGCGGGTTACTTCAACCGTCACCTCCATCAAATATTGCGTTTCGCGTATTTGCTGGCAAGCACTGACGGCCAGCACCGCGCTCAACAAAGCGAATAGTCTGAAAGCGACTGCCATTTGTTATCACCTCATCACGTAAAAAGGAAAGGCGCGTCATCATGTCATCCGCGCCATGCTGATCTGATTGTATCAAAGCGTTACCCAGTTGCAAGATACCGTCGGCTAAGCGCGGCGCATTCGCCCGTCTCAGGGTTAAAATCTCGTCCGCTTTCCGCTAGACTATGGGCACTATTATCATCGGGCAAAATGTGGAGTATATGGACTATGGAAAACGGCAATCGTACCCAATGGTACGTCATCGGCATGGCAATGAGCATCATCGTCATCACCCTGTTGATCTTGCTGGCGATCATCTTCACCTTCGTGCTGACGGTAGACACCGGCACGGGCGCTGTTGACGACGACACCGCACTGATCGAAGAAGCGCCGGAGACTGACGAAACGGAATTTGAAATAGAAGAAGCGCCGGAGCCAGATGAAGAATCCGACGCGGACGAAGCACCAGACGATGATGAATCCGACTAAGCCCAAGCCGACCAACATCACGCTGAACAAAACGGAGAGCTTTCTGGAAATCGTCTGGAACATCGACGGGCAAGTATCGCGCTATCCCCTGCCGCAACTGCGCGAAGCCTGCCCCTGCGTGGAATGTCGGGGCGGCCATGCGTACATGAATCCGGCCTACGATCCCGATAACCTGCTGACATTGGAGCTAAAGCCCGCCCGCGATTATACCGTGCAGACCGTGAACATGGTCGGCAATTACGCGCTTCAGCCGATCTGGGGCGACGACCACTCCACCGGCATCTACACATGGGAATATCTGTATAAATTGCGCCCGCAGGCGGACGCCGACGGCGGCTAAATCTACTCGCGTTAGGGTGTGTGCCCCCCGAAACGTTTCGGGGGGTTAACTCACATCAAAGTGCGGTATTTCTCATAAAACTTTGTGCGTTCTGCACAATGTAATATTTCATTTCTGACTTCAATCACTTTAATCTTCATCTCATATTAGATATAATGATCGTCGTGGCCGAGTGAATTCGGCGCGTATGAAAGATCGTTTTTTGTGTTGTGGTTCTTGAAAGGACACATCTAAAATGAAACGTACAAGATTGATTCTGTTGAGTGCGCTGACTGCCGTGATGATGGCGGCCATCAGCATTGTGCCCGCTATGGGTCAAGGTCAGACACTGGTCATCTGGGCAGACGGCGAACGCGCCCCAGTCCTGACCGAACTTGGTGAAGAATATGAAGCGAACTTCGGCGTTAGCATCCAGATTCGTGAAATCGGATTGGCCGAAGCACGTCAAGAGTTGTTGAACTTTGGCGAGGCCGGCGAAGGCCCCGATATTCTGATTCAGCCGCACGATAACGTCGGCCAGTTGGTTGACAACGGCGCGGTTCTGCCGCTTGAGCTGGGCGATCTGGCTGATCTTTTTGCCCCCATCGGCACAGACCTATTCACCTATAACGAACAACTGTGGGCACTCCCCTACCAGACCGAAAACGTCGCCTTAGTGCGTAACGTTGATCTGGTACCGGAAGTTCCGGCAACGTGGGAAGGCGTGACCGAGCTGGCGCGTGAACTGCGCGAATCCGGCGACGCGGAATATGCGTTCCTGATCCAGACCGGCGACACCTACCACCACTACCCCATCCTGACCGCGTTTGAGGGCTACATCTTCGGGCGTCTGCCGAATGGCAACTTCAACCCGGCGGATGTCGGCTTCGATAGCGAAGGCGGTCTGGCGGCGGCTGAATGGCTGGGCGAAATGTACGCCGAAGGTCTGATGGTGCCGAACGTCGATAACGACGTGATCTTCTCCTTGTTTGAAGCCGGTGAACTAGCCATGTTCATCACCGGCCCGTGGTTCAGCCAGCGCATCATCGACGCCGCCGAAATCGGTGGGTTCGAGTATGAGCTGAGTGGCTTCCCGGGCGCTGAAGGCCGCGCCGAAGCGGGTACGCCGTTCTCCGGTGGTCAAGGCTTCATGATTAGCGCCTTCACCGAGCAACCGCTACTGGCACAGCAGTTCCTGTACGAGTTCATCGCCACGCAGGACTCCATGCAACGCCTGACGCAACGCTTCCCGGTGTTCGCTGGTGTGACCACCACCGACCCGAACATCCCCGGCTTCCTCGCGGCGGGTGAAGATGCGGTGCCGATGCCCAATATCCGCGAAATGGCGGCTGTGTGGGCGGGTGCTGGCGACGCGCTGATCCTCGTGAGCCAGGGCGAAAACCCCGAGAGCAGTTTCTTGAATGGCGCGGTGCAAATCCGTGAAGCCATCGACATCGCGCAATCCGGCGAGCGCGTTATCGGCCTGCCCGGTAACTTCCAATCGCTGGTCGGTTGTGATGGCGACTGGAACCCGGCCTGTGAAGCGACCTTCATGACGCTGGTTGAGGACGACATCTACGAAATCACGCTGGAAATCCCGGCGGGTGAATACGAATTCAAGGTCGCCATGGACGGCGCTTGGGGCGAGAATTACGGTCTGGGCGGCGTTGCCGACGGCCCGAACATCCCGCTCGTGCTGGAAGAGGACACCGTTGTGACCTTCACCTTCAATGACGACACCAAGATTCTGACTGACAGTGTTTTCGGCGAGCGCATCGACGGCTAACGAATAGACCATGAGCGCAACCGGTCAAGAAGCGCGGCCTTCGAAAGAGGGCCGCGCTTTTTCAAATCAAAGGACGACTACCGTTTCATCGGTCTTGATGCTATTGGGGCTTATGTTGCTCAATGCGTTCGGGCTGGTGATTGTTTATAGCTTACTGCGGGAGGGCGAACCCGGGCTCGGTCTGGTCATCGCCATCGTCACCATTGGTTTTAACCTCATCATGTTCATACCACGCCTGTATCCGTTGCGCTGGATGTCGCCCGGTCTGGCGTTAATGACCATGCTCGTCATTTATCCTGTTATTTATACCGTACAGAACGCATTCACCAACTACGGCGACGGGCATCTATTCGGCAAGTCACAGGCGGTACGCCTGATCGCGGATCGGGGCTATGTGCCGGATGATGCGCGGACGTTCACTTATACGCCATATCGTGGCGGCGAAGACGACTTCGCGCTGTGGCTGGTGGATGACCGCACCGGCGAGGTCATCTTCGCCGAACAGGGTGAACCTCTGCGCGAGATTGATCTATCCGATTTCGGCTTCACCATGCCGCCCGTCGCTACATCAGGCGGATTTACACGGCTAGACCAACCCGGCCCGCTCATCGGCGCGTTGGGGGGGCAAACGCTGGAACTCGAATTCGCTGAACCCGTCGGGCTGATCGCGGTGGCGTTATCCGCGCCGGAAAATGTCGAGACATCGGCGCGTTATGTCGTGGCGGCCACACAGGGCATTATCTATGACCGCGAGACGGAAAGCACCGCCCCGGTGACGGTGTTACAACGTGGCGATGAATTCGGCTTCGCGTGGGATGCAGAGGACGGTACCAGCTATCTGGCCCGCCCGGATGAGCCGATTTACATTGGCCGCCTGCCGGTCATTGATGGTTTCGAGCGCGTCGGCATAGAGGCCATCGCGGAGGCCGGTATTACCTCCTTCTCGTTTGATGCGCCTGTCGGTCAGATTCGCATTGAGCCGATTGATCCGGCGACGCAAGATAGCTTCGGCATCTACGCCCTAACGCCGCAATACGTGTTCGATCCGATACAATCGCTGACCATCAATCAGCGTAACGCCCGCGTATACGATACGACATACTTCGAGAACGAAGCGGGCGACTTCGCGCTGTGGCTGACGGAAAGCGGCTTGCGGCGCATCAACCGCGCCTTGCTCATCCTGCCCGGCCAGAACATCCGCGAGATTGACGTGGGCAACCGGCGCGTGATGGATACACTGGGCATCCGCTTGTCGGCGGGCGCTTTCATCCCGGATCGCATCGGCGCGTTTAATCGCGTGCCCGCGCCGGAGGATATTCTCGATAGCACGCTGGAAGGCGTGGCGGCGGGCTTCGCCATCCGTGAATTCGACTTCAACGCCGCGTTCGTGCTGGATGTTGAACAAGAGCTAGCCATCGACTACCGCACCGGCCTGATATACGAGGTCGCCATCTTCCAATCAGAGGACGGCGCGTTCGCGCTGTGGCTGGATAGCGACACCCGCGAACGCGGACGGCTGAGTACAGTATTAGCGCGTCCGGACGAAACGATGTTCCTCAACGGGACGCCCGCCGATTTTCGCGGCTTCACGCTGGCGCTCGGCGATCGTGAACGGGCGGAAGCCGTCGCCTTCTTGCAGGATATAGAGGTCGATTACTTCGGCGCGCCGGACGATCCGCCTAATGAGCGCATCGGCATTATCCCCGCGCAATTAGGCCGCGCCGGTCAGCCGTACTTCCTGCGTTATATCTTCAACGACATCGAGCAGGCCTTCGTTGATCTCTCGACGGTGGAAGCCGCCGGAATGAATATCTCCGCGCTTAATCTGGAAGAAGAGACGCCATACAACGCGCCCGGCTTCTTGGGCGTGGTGCAATATCTGGCGAACGACAGCACCGGTACATTCGACGCGGTGCGCCTGCGCTTTGTATATAGCGAGACCGAAGACGCATGGCTCGACCTGAACAGCGTCAGTCTGGTTAATGTCGGCGACGTGACCGGGCCGGACATCGCCACGCGCCCGCCGGGATCAATCCCGGGATTCGGCGGCGCAACCCTGTTTAATGAATTCCCCGAAGCTGGCGTCTTCGCCCCTGTCGGCTGGGTGTATAACGCGGGCGTCGATGCTTTCGTTGATGCACGCGGCGAACCCGGCCTAGAAGATGTGACGGCTGAAGCCCTGCGCGACTCCGGCGTGTCTTACGTTATCCGATACGAGGCGGCTGGAATCTATGCGCCGTCTGAGTGGGTGTACAACGAGGCGGGCGGGCAGTTCATCACGCTGAGCGGCGTCGATATAGACGCGCTCGATCTGGAAGGCATCGAACTGACCGACCTTGAGCTACCGTTGATCGACCTGCTGACAAGCGATCAGTTGACGGTTTATCAGCGCTTCGCCGATCAAGGCGTGTATGCGCCGCAAAACTGGGTGTTCAACGCGCAGGCCAACGCCTTCGTCAACATCGACTCCATCCCGCCCAGCGCGGAGATCAGCACCGAAGAAGCCGCCACCGCCGATCTGAGCGACGAAGCATTCGCACGGGCGGCCATCCTGTACTTCGACGATGCAACCAACTCCTATGTCCCCGCCGATTACTTCTGGGTGGAAACTCTCGAAGGGTATGTCGATCTCAGCCGCATTGACGCGGTTGAAGGCGTCGAAGACCCCGCCCCCATCGTCGATCAGCTAGTCGAAGAAGGCGTGATCGTGACCGCGTTCGCGCTGAGCGTCGCCCGCGAGCCGTTGCTGTATCACGACACGACTCGCCCGACGCGCAACGATAAAGTTGACGGCTACATCTATCTGGCCGACGGCATCCGAATCGACGGCGTTGATCTGGCGACGTTCAACCCGGACACCATCGACATCATCGCCTCTGCGACGCTGGTGCGTAACCAGTTCAACAGCATCCGCATCAGTCCGCTAGTCTACGAAGAGACGTTACGCCGCCCGCAGATCGACGGCGAGCGCTATGTACTGGCGCTGGATTCGAGTGCGCCGACGTTGAACCCGGGCTATCGAGTCAATATCGGCCTGCTGAACTTCCAGCGCTTGATCGACGACCCGCGTCTGTATGGGCCGTTGCTGGATATTTTCGTCTGGACGGTGACGTTCGCGCTATTGTCGGTGTTCATGACCTTCGTAGCCGGTCTGTTCATGGCGATCATCCTCAACGATGACGGCATTCCGGGCAAGAAGATCATCCGTTCGTTGCTCATCATCCCTTATGCGATACCGGGCGTGATCGGCATCATCGTATGGCAAGGTATGTTGAATCAAAATCTCGGCATCATCACGAATACGTTTGCCGACCTGTTCGGCGTGCGTCCGCAATGGTTCACCGACCCGACGCTGGCGAAGACCGCGATCTTGCTGGTGAATCTGTGGCTGGGCTATCCGTATATGATGCTGATTTGTAGCGGCGCGTTACAGGCGATCCCCTCCGATGTGTATGAGGCCGCCGCCGTTGATGGCGCTCGTGTGTTCCAGCGCTTCTGGAATATCACCTTGCCGCTACTGCTGGTCACGGTTGGCCCGCTGTTGATCGCTTCGTTCACATTTAACTTCAATAATTATCTGCTGATCGAGCTATTGACACAGGGTAATCCACCGATACCCAACACACCGACGCCCGCCGGTTATACGGACATCCTCATCAGTTACACGTATAATCTGGCGTTCGGCACGGATCGCGGCGCTCAATACGGCTACGCATCCGCCATCACCATCGTGATCTTCGCGCTGGTGGCCGTCGTCACGATGATCCAATTCCGCTTCACCAGACAATGGGAGGAGGTTGGCGAAAATGTCTGATATTACGCCAAAACAAGATGCGGTTGTTGTCGCCGCCGCGAAGGGCGGGTCGGGCAGTCATAGCGAGAGCCGCATGGTCGTGTCGCGCCGTGAGCAGATCATCTCGCTGACGGTACGCCTGACTATCATCGGCATCGCTATCACGTTCGCGCTGTTTCCGGTTATGTTTATCGTCTCATCGGCGTTCAACCCGACTGGTACGCTGTCCACGCAGACATTCATACCGGCGGGCGTTGACGACATCGGCGATCTGACGATCAACTTCCGCGCCCTGATGGTGGATCGGCTGGACATCTATCCGTTCTGGAACTGGATCGGCAATTCGTTCATCGTGGCCGGTACCAGCACGATTCTAGTGGTGCTTATCACCGCGCTCAGCGCGTACAGCTTCAGCCGCTTCCGCTTCATGGGGCGGCGGCAGTTGTTGCTGGGCATCCTGCTGATTCAGGCGTTCCCGAATCTGCTGTCGATGGTGGCGCTGTTCTTGATCTTGCTGGAAATCGGACGGTTGGCGGAAGCCATCCCCATCGCGTTACCGTTCCTGTCGTTCATTGATTGGAGCTTCTTGCGGCTGTTCGGCCTGAACAGTCTGGGCGGCCTGATCTTGATTTACATGGGCGGGGCGATGGGCATCAACACATGGCTGATGAAAGGCTTCTTCGACTCCGTGCCGCGTGACATCGACGAGTCGGCGCTGGTTGACGGTGCTTCACACTGGCAAATCTTCTGGTCGCTGATCTTCCCGCTTGTACGGCCAATTCTGGCCGTCGTCGGCGTGCTGGCGTTCGTCGGCACGTTTAACGAGTTCGTGCTGGCGCGTATCGTGCTACGCTCGCAGGAGAATTGGACGCTGATGGTCGGGTTGTACAACTTCATCAGCGCGGAATTCAACCGCGATTGGGGCAAATTCGCCGCCGGTGCGCTGGTGTCCGGCGTGCCTTCCGTCGTCCTGTATCTCATCTTGCAGGATCAGATCGTCGGCGGGCTGACGCAAGGCTCGGTCAAAGGTTAAACGCAGAAAAAATCATGGGGATGGGCATAAACGCCCGTCCCCATCGTAGCAACCCCGCCGCTTTTCACCTCAACGCGCCCACCGTAAAACCTTCACCCCTTTTTCGGATTGGCCGTACTCGGCGCTCAAATCTTGCAATACAGTCAACTTGAACGCCGTCCGCCAGCGCGCCACGACGCGCCGTTCGTGTTCGCGGTCAGCGTCATCCACCACGATCAGCGCACCATCGGCCAGCAGTCCGGCCAGCAGAGGCAAAGCTGGATAACGTAACATCGACTGCGGGTGATTGTGCTGGGCCGGGCCATCGACAAAAAGCAGATCAATCGGCGGCAGGTCGGGCAGATGTGCCATGTCGTACCACGCCCACGCCTCCCCGTCGATGCGGTGTTCGACTAGCGGCGCGTGAATGATCGTCGCATGGTCGCTGAGGCCGTGCGCGGCGATTTCTTCCCGCGCAAGTTCGGCGAAGTCCGCGTCATGGTCTATCGCGTAGACGTGGCCGCCGTTCTGCTGGCAAGCATAAGCGCTGACCAGCGTCGAGCGCCCGCCGCCTAACTCAAGGATGACGGCTGGCCGTTCGCGTTGAATCCAGCGCAGTAACACGCCCAGCACATCGGGCGATGTCGCCCAGCCGCGCATATCCAGCAGAGGCGCGTTGAAATCAATCTGACCGTACAGCGCGAACAGCGCTTCGACCTGCCGGTATAAAATACGCTGTTCCGCCGCGAGCGTCCGTTGCGCCGCCATGATCGCGTCCAGCTTGCCCAATATTGCGTCTAGCTTGTCGTCTGTCGCCATGCGTTAATCATCCCTCATTCCAAATTGAGCCGAAGCGAAAAACCCTGCGCCCGTCGGCGGCGCTAATCGTCAGAGTCCGCCGCGCCGATCTCGTCGGGGGCGGGAGTCCATGTCGGGCGCAAGGTGGGCGTCAGCGCCAGATCAGGCGACAGATCAGGGCTGAAGGACAGTCCCGGCTCGTTGCGGCTGAGGAAGTTGGACGATGCTAAATTCTGCACGATGGGATCATTGACGCCGTAGTTGCATTGATCCACCGGCGGGATGAACCCTTCACGCGGTTCGTCTAACGCGGTTTCAGGGTTGTAGTAGTTGTACGCCCGCATAGACGTATGCGCGAAAGTCGGCAGGGAGTCCTCGCCGAAGATCAAGAAGCCGGGCTGATGCAAGGCCATCACCATCACTAGATCACGATTCGGCGTGAAGAAAATGCCGGCGTTGGTGTGCGTCTCGAACAGCCAGCCGTGCTTGTGCGATACCACCATATCATCAGGCATACCGGCTTTCATCATGCCATCAACGGTATTTTCGCTCATGATGTATAGCATCTTGCGGCAGTCCTGCGGCGTGAAGGAGAATATGCTATCCGCGCTAATGTCCTCTAGCAACGGGCCGCCTTCGTTGTAGGCGCATTCATAGATGTTGGTCAACAGCCAGCCCATCTCATCTACCGTTAGCTGGTTGGTGGGGTTGGGGTTGGCTGTTTCCTGATTGGCTTCGGTGCGCGGGATTTCCGCCGGACGCGGCATCGGCGTTGATGTGGCGCGTTCCGTCGTGGTGTGATACGGCGCGGTGATGAACGTATTCCGCAGGCCGAGTTCACGCAAGAAGCGTGTCGTCTCCTCCGCGCCGCGCAGGTCATCGCCACCGCCGACCAACTCCAATAGGCGATTAGTCGCCACGTTCTCGCTACAGATCATCGTGTTGGCGATGTCGCGGGCTTGGGCTGGAGTCGGCGCACCATCCAACACGCCGAAGTAGGCCATCAAGATAGCGATTTTGTTGATGCTGGTGCCGCTAAAGGCGTATTCGCTACCGTATGAGATCGCCTCGCCGGTCTGCAAATCGCCGATGAACAACGCGCCGAAGCGCTCCGTACCCAGCAAGAAATTACGACTCATGATGTAGTCCCACAGCGAATCGCCCAGCGCGGCGAATTCGTCACTGATCGGGACTTCCGCGCCGGTCACCGGATTGAACGACGCCCGCATCGCCGGAGTCGGCGTCAGCGTGGGCAGATCGTTGAAGTTAGTGGTAGAGATCGGCTGTGTGCTGAATAGATTGCCCTGTATATCGAGCAGGTCAATTGAAATCCACGCCGCGCCGTTGGGCGAATCCTCGAAGCGCACCTGCACCCATGGGAACTGCGTATGATAGCCGATGACTTCGAACATCTCCCCCGTCGAAGCGCGATATAGCGGCTGAAAGCCGACTCCCGGCCCATAGCGCACATTGATTGACCCTAGCGCCGTCCCGACAATCCCGGGTATTTGCGTCGGTTCAGCAGTGGGCGTGGCCTGCTCACCTATCGATTCCGGCGTGGGCGTGTTGCCGGATGTCACCACCACATCGGGGAGTAGCGTAGCGGTGGGTTCACCGTCGCCGTCGTCGGATGGCGGCGCGTCGTCGGATGGTGGCGGTTCGTTGATCTGGCCGGGGATGACTTCCTGTTCGCTGAAGGGTACGACGTTCAGATCGCCCCGTATCGTCACCAACTCCTGAAACACCCAGCCCATCGCCCCCAGCCCATCCAGACGCCCGAGAAGCACCCACGGGAAGAACTCACTGCGCCCGATGACCGGATAGCGCGTGCCGTTGCGTATCTCACCGATCAACTCACCTTCAACAGTCGGCAAGGAGCGCAAATTGGCCGAGCCAACCGCCTCCGCCGTGACTCCCGTCGCCTCTACATTCGTCCATGTCAGCGCGGAAGCGGCGACCATCACTAGCAATGCGGTCATCAACGCGAAACGCCTCATCAGCTTACCTCGCTATATTTCAACTTACATCATAATCACACGGCATTATATCATCCCGCGTTGATGACCCAAAAGCGTTGTTTCACCTACGCCATACCGCCCGCCGCGCTCAGCGCAAGACGGTTTCCGTCCATTCCTGTATCCAGCGCTCGCGGTTGGCGTCGATCTCATCGAAAGGCAATGTCGCCGGATTTTCCGGCAAAGTCACCATCTCGGTGAATAGTTCGGGCAATTCCGCCTCGATATTGACCGGAAACACGAAGTTACTGAACGGCAAAGACCCCTGAAACGGCAGATCAATCAAGAAGTCGATGAAAGCTGATGCCGCTTCATAACGCGGTGAGTTCGCCAGAATAGCGGCGAATTCCACCTGACGGAAGCACATGCCGTCCGCGATGATCGAAGCCGTCGGCGCGTCCTCGATTTCCAGATCATTAAATAACACTTCCGCCGGAGGACTGCTGGCGTAGCTGACCACGAGCGGATATTCGCCTTCGTCGCTGGTGGCGGTGAATTCACCGAAGTAAGCCGCCGACCAGCCGGGCACGATCAGCGCATCATTAGCGGCTAAATCCGCCCAGAAATCGAGATAGGTGTAATCATCATCTTCGCCGAATTCGGCAATCGTCGCCATGAGGAAAGCCAGTCCGGGCGAAGATGTGGCCGGATTCAGCGCCACCAGCAGGCCGCGATACGCCTCATCGGTCAGATCGGCCAGCGTCTCCGGCACGGGCAATTCATTCTCCTCGAAGTAGGCGACATCATAGTTCAAGCACACATCGCCAAACGTGACCGGCGTCACACGGAATTCGCCGTCATCCAGCCGGAATTCTTCGGGGATGGCATCCAGTCCGGCGGCCTCATACGGCGCGAACAGATCAGCATTCAGGGCACGGCTGAGGAAGGTGTTATCCACGCCGTACAGCACATCGCCCAACGGATTATCACGGGTGAGGATCGCCTGATTGACCATCGCCCCCGCATCGGACAGGCGCACGATTCGCAGGGTGATGCCGGTCTGCTCCTCGAACAGCGCCCGCACGTCATCGTCCAGCACAAAACTATCATACGTGAGGACGGTCAGCACATCGCCCACCGTGTCCTCTGCTTCTTCGTCCGCTTCATCCGCATAGACCGGCCATACCAGCACAGCCAGCAAAAGCAACACAAACCATCGCTTCATCGCTTCATCTCCTATATACGCACACATCAAAAAGCGCAAGCCGCACCCGATCAGAGGTCGTTAAAACGCAAAAACCACCGCCGGAAGGGGTGGTTGGCCGGTGTATTGTCGCCACACCGCGATGGCTCATCACTCCCTACGCCGGCATGACCCGGATCAGGTTCAAGGGTCGGCGCGGCATAACGCGCCCTCTCAGCCCAATAGCTTGGACTCCCCTGTATTTTTCGGTTGCATAGCCAATATAACGCGGCGTGATGCGGGGTGCAAGGGTGTTTTATCTAAACATCGCCCGCCAAAAATTCGCGCAGGTAATCGTCAAAGCGTCCGGCCTGACACGCATCGACATAGCGCATGATGGCCTCACCATCTACCGCGTAAAGCGGATGACAGGACGACGGCGACGCCCCACGCGGCGCTAACGCGATGAAATCGACGCCGGGCGCGGGCACGATCACCGCGTCGGCGGATTTTTGCAAGCGCGGCACGATGCGCTCCACCGTGCAGATGACGGTCTGCGCAGTATAGACCAGTTCTAAATCAATGCCGAGATTTTGATTCAGCTTGACGTTGCCTTCTTCGTCGGCTTCCAGACCGTGCAACACCGCCACATCAATCGAGATGGCCGGAAACGCGGTCAGCGTCTCGCCGGTATAGGGATCGGTGACCGTCTGGACATCAGGGCGCAAGCGCAATAAATCAGTGCCCTGCCACGCGGTAGACGGCATGAAGCCGACACCGGCCATCTGTGCCCGCAGGCCATAAACCAGACTGGCCTCCGTCTCGTCCATGACGCGCACCGCGCCCGACGTGGCGAGACGGGTAAACATCGGCGCGAGGCCGAACGACTCCAGCCCGAAGTAGACACTGCGCACCGTCGCCACACAGCCCGCCCCCACCAGCAGATCGGACTCGAATCCGGCGGTGAAATTGAGCAGTGTCAGGTCACGCGGCGGATGCGGCGACGCCAGCAACGCGGCGACGAACGCCACCGGACGCCGATATAGCGTCATGCCGCCCAGCGCCAGCGTCGCGCCGTCGGTCACATGCTGACAGGCCGCGCTCAGGTCACAGACGATGCCCGCCATCAATCCAGACCGAGCGCCTGCCGTTGCGCCTTTTTCAACCCACGCGCTACCAGACGATACGATTCGTCGATCATCTCCAGCACTTCGTCGTCGGGGATGCTACCGTCTAGTGTGATCGTGTTCCAGTGGCGCTTGTTCATGTGATAGCCGGGCTGTACCGCCGCGTATGTTTCACGCAGGATGACGGCTAGCTCCGGATCGCATTTAAGGTTTATCGTCGTCGGCTGGTCATCGGCGGGCGGTTGCGCGTCAAACAGCGCGAACATCTTATCCGCCACGCGCATGACCAGCACATCCGGGCCGAACGGTTTATCTTCGCTGGTGCCCGGCATCGCTAAACAATGGGCGCGGGCTGTGTGCCAGTCAATCATGGTGTTTCAATCCGCCAGTCTTGAATCGTCACGAAGCGGTCCGGTGGCGCACCGATAAAGCCGATTTGCACATCGACGATATGGGGCGCGACGGCATAGGTGAATAGCGGCGCGTACAACGGAATCGCCACCGCCCGATTGATAAATTCGCGCTGGAAATTATCGTAATGGATGCGACGATGTGTGCCCACCGGATCACGCCGCGCCGACTCTAGCGCTTCGCTGATGGTCAGGCTATCGACGCCGCCGTAATTCTTGCCGTCCGGGTGCTGGCCTTCGTGCCAGAAAGCGTAAACATCAGGATCAGCATTACCGGCTTTGGATAGCTCGACCAGCGCCGCGCCGAAATCGCCCGCCTGCAAACGCTCGATATAGTCGGCTTCATCTTCGGCGACGACGCGCACGATCACGTCCAGCACCTCCCACTGCGCGGCGATCTCACCGGCCAGCGCCACCAGCGCCGGATCATCGGGCGTCAGCAGGTCAAACGCGAATTCACTGATCGGCGAATCTTCCGGTTCAATGTAGCGTTCGCGTGCCGCCGCCATCTCGTCACTGGCGCGATCCGGCAGGTAACGCCACGACGCGCCCAGCGATTCGCCGTAGCTGTACGCCCAGCTCAAGCGCGGGATCGGACTATCCGCCCGCACCGCTTGATCGTACAGCGCACGGTCAATCAGTGGAGCGCGATTTAAGCCGTATGATAGCGCGATGCGAAAGCGATCATCGCGCAGGAAGAACAGTTCATCGTTCGCCCAATTGAAGATCAAGAAGCCGATGTCGTTGGATAGCGTCTGATGTATTTCGACGGATTGCAATGACTGTAACGGGCGGCGCTCGTCACGCTGGCGTCCGGCGTAACCATCGACTTCACCATCGCGCAGGGCGTCGAGTACATCGTCGAACGTGTCGTACAGCCGGAACGTCACGCGCTCCACCGCGTAACCATCCGCACCATCTGGCCGCGCCCGATGATTCGGCGCGACACGCAGATCAACGGCGCGGATAATGCCATCAACGGCGCGGAGTGCTTCAAGCTGATATGGCCCGGTGCCGATGGGCGATAGGTTGAACGGATGCGCCGCGATCTGGTCGGCCTGTGTACCGCGCAAGGCGTGTTCCGGCAGGATGCCGACGCGCAACACGGCGGGGAATATCGCTAACGGTTGCGCCAACCGAAAGCGGATGGTGTGATCGTCGATGCGTTCCATCTCAACCGTTTTCCAGAACTCGCGCAGTTCATCCACAACGGGGAAATCCGGCGACTGCAACAGCGAGAACGTATACAGCACATCGTCCACGCTGAACGGCTGGCCGTCCTGCCACAGCACATCACGGCGCAAGCTGAATACATAGTTGTAACCGTCGGAAGATACCGCCCATTCTTCGGCTAGAAGCGGGGCGATGTCGCCGAACTGGTCAACGGTGGTCAGCCCCTCAAAGATCAATTCGGTGATGTCGGCATCCACCGGATTCAACGACGCGAAAAGCGGATTCAAACGCCCGACTTCGCCGACCAGCGCTTCGCGGTATGTCGGCACATCGTCGGCACGGGGGGCAATTTCAGCCTCCGGTTGTGGTTGTGGCGTCACGACTTGCGGCGTGGCCGCTACCGTCGGCTGAGCGACGACGACCTCCGTCGGAGTCGGTTGTGGGGTATTCTGTGCGGTGGCAGTCGGTGAAGGCTGTGGGGGTTCTGTCCGGCCATCATCGCCGGTGCCGGTCAGCAACACGGCGAAGAAAATCAAAGCGGTAACGACCAATGCCGCCATTTGCCAGCGATATTCACGAAACATCGCTCAAACGTCCCTCCTATAGATAGGTGTCGTCTTGTTCATCGAGCGTGCGCCGCGTCCTGCATGTTTGAATGACTATGCGAATTTCACGGCGTCGCTCAATCGCAAAACTGACCTTAAAACACAATCAGGTGTCTTGCTAGAGGACAAAACACCTGATTTGATCTTTTTCATCGGTGTGGAACGATTGGTTGTTAGTTGTAAACAACCGATAAGATACAAATAATCAGAAAGGCGATAGCCAAGCCGACGGTGAAATTATAGACCGTCTTTTCCAGTCCGCGCCGCGTGCGGGTGATACCACCACCGCTATCGCCGCCCATCAGACTACCCAGACTGCCGCCGCGTACCTGCATCATAATCAACACAATCAGGATGACCGCCATCACAATTGAAGCGATCTGGAATGCCCAACCCATACGACAAATCTCCTTGCACACTCATAGACATCGTGCGGCCAGTATAGCACGCACCGCGCCGCTTGCAAACCCACGCTTGCCACACCACAGCACCGCGCCCTATATCATGGTGCGCTGGCCTCCGCCGCCTGCACACCGTCAGCGATCAGCAATAGGTCGATAGCGGCCTGTAGCTGGATGTCGCCATCGCGCTCGAAGTCGAAATCCTCGGTGATCGGCACGGCGATGTCGGGCTGAATGCCGACAGCCTCAATCGAGTTGCGATTCGGCGTCAGCCACTCGGCGATGGTCAGCCGCAGGCCGCCGCCGTTGCTCAACTGGTTGATGACCTGCACCGTGCCTTTGCCGAAAGTCACATCACCGACCACCGTCGCCAGCCCGTTATCTTGCAACGCACCGGCCAGCAATTCGGAGGCGCTGGCGCTGGTCTGATCGACAAGCAACACAATCGGCACGTCCAGTCCAAAGTATGAACCGTCCGCCTCGAAGATGCGCTCGGTGCCATCGCCAAACAGCTCGTACAGGATGACGCCCTCCTCGACGAAGGCGCTGGTCACTTCCACCGCGCTACTGAGCAAGCCGCCCGGATTACCGCGCAAGTCCAGCACCAATCCGGCGCGGTTGTTCACGTCTAGCGTCTCAAATGCTTCATCAAGCTGGCGGCGTGAACGGGCGCTGAAGTCAAGCAGGTAAACATAGGCGATGTCGCCGTCTAATAGCTCATAATCTACCGATGGCACCTCAAAACGGGCGCGAACGATGGTAATATCCACCAGATCATCGCCACGTAAAAACGTGATCGTCACCGGCGTTCCCGCCGGGCCGCGCACCAGTGGCAACAGTTCCATCTGGTCGAATCCTTGCACGTCCTCACCGTCTACCGCGTAGAAGATGTCACCGGCCTGCACACCGGCTTCACGCGCCGGCGTTTCGGGCAAGGTGTTGACCACTTCGATCTCGCCAGTCTCCGGTACGGTGCGGATCGTCGCGCCGATGCCCTCCATATCGCCGGATAAACTCTGGCTGAAACGCTGGTTCGCATCGCGGTTCAGATAGCCGCTATAAAGATCGTCCAGCGCGGCGATCATACCGCTTAACGCGCCGTCGATCAGCACATCGTCGTCTACTTCAGCGATGTAATCGCGCTGGATGATGTCATACGCCTGCCGCACCGGAGCGAGTAAACTGGTCTCGCTGGAGGGGCTGGTCTGCGCCTGAATCACGGTGATCTGATTGCCGAGTAAGAAGCCGACGACGAACACCACGACGAAGGCGACGCCCAACTGTAGCGGGCTGACTTTGACGTAAGTTGCGTATTGTTGATCCATCCCTTGATTTTCCCTAACCCGGCTAATCAGCCGACTGTTCGATCAAATTATCGGCCAGCAAGAAGTCAATCGCGGCCTGTAATTGAACGTCCGCGCCCGTTTCCGCCTCTATCTCGTCTTCTTCCGGCATGGCGACCACCACATCCGGCAGAACACCTTCACCGGAGATAGAGCGCCCCGCCGGTGTCAGCCAGCGTGCGATAGTCAGGCGCACCCCGCCCCCGTTGACTAACTGGCGCTGGGTTTGCACCGTGCCCTTGCCGAACGTTGGCACGCCGATGACCGTCACCGCGTTGTTATCCTGCCATGCGCCGGTGACTAGTTCCGCCGCGCTCGCGCTACGTTCATCGACCAGCACCACCACCGGCACATTGACCCCGGCATACGTGGCGCGGGTGGAATATAGGCGCTGGTTGCCGTTCTCGTCGATACGGTATGCCTGATCTTCTATGATCTTGAACGTATCGACGCGATCTTCGGCGAATTCTTCGATGAGGATCGTGCCCTCTTCGATGAACAACGCGGCAATATCTACCGCCGCCGACAGATAACCGCCGCTATTGCCGCGCAGGTCAAAGATCAGCCCGCGCCGCGAATTAACCGACAGATCAGCCAGCGCTTGCTCGACTTGCTGGCGCGATAGTGTGGTGAATTGTGCCATGCTGATATAGGCGATGTCATCATCTAATAGCTCATGTTCGACGTTGGGCACTTCGATGCGCTCGCGGCGCACGTCAAAATCAATCAGGTCATCGCCGCGCAAGATGGTCAACGCCACGCTGGTACCCGCCGGGCCACGCACCCGCGCCGCCAATTCGAGATTAGTCAGCCCTTCGACGTTCTCGCCTTCCACCGCGTAGAAGATGTCGCCGACCTGTAAGCCGCTACGCTCGGCGGGCGTATCCGGCAGGACGGTCAAAATTTGCACGCGCCCGCCCTCCTCCATCTCGTTGATAATCACGCCGATGCCCTCGATAGAGCCTTCCAGATCACCGCCGATAAACGGAAAATATTCCGCGTTGACGTAGTTGCTGTACGGATCATCCAGCGCTAACATCATGCCGCGTATCGCGCCATCGATCAATTCTTCGGGCGGCACCGGCTCGATGTATTCGCGGTTAATCATGTTGAACGCCTCGAATAACGGATCAAACAGCGCCTCCGCGCCATCCGGCAGGCGAATGCGACTTTGCGCGTCCGCCGCTTGCCCTGCCGTGCCGAAACCGTAACCGGCGGCGAAGATCAAGGCGACGAATAGCGCCACCCGCACACGTCTGAATAGAATTGCGGTCGTCTGTTTGTAGTCCATAAGGGAAACTCCGAAGTGCTACCGGTAAGCGCGGCGCGATGATCGAGCGCCTCTAGTGATGATTGTAACGGTTAATGCGCAGATTTTACTGTGGTCGATGAAATCCAATTACACACATTTTACAACCGCCTGCGGATATATCGCATTAGAACTTGTGCATAATGTCAAACGTCGCCGTCCATATCGCGCTCTTGCTGGATGATCTGCCGCAATAGCGCCTTGCGTCGCGCTCCGCCCAGCGTTTCCAGACGACGCACGCCTAGCGGGTCGATGACCTCACGGAGCAAGCGCAACTCGTCGGCGGTGGGCGGCGGCGTCTGGCCGACATCGGGCGCGACCTGCAACGCAAAGCCGGTCTTGCGCTGAATATGCGCCGCAGAGACGCCCGCATGGTAACTGAGCAGGCGCATCTGCCCATCGTGCCAGTCGAATTGGCCGAGATCGGTCACGCAGTAGTTCGGCCCGCGCCCGCGCTGGCGTCCGGCGAAGTGGCCGAGTCCGCTAATGTAGTCGATCTGCGGCGTGAAGATGGCGCGGGAATGACGCGGCACGTACAGATAAACATGCGATGAATACGTGGTCACGTCAGGGATGCCGCCGGTGCCCGGCAAGCGCATGGCCGGACGGCGTAGCGCGATATTGTTAAAATTGCCCGCCGCGTCCACCTGTGCCGGACGGAAGAATTCCTTCGGCTGATATTTGGGCAACAAGTCCGCCGTCGCGGTGGCGAAGCCGACATGCATTAGCGCTTTATCCAGCCATCCCGATTCCACGCGGGTGACGCGCAACGGCGACCAATCCTGCGCGATGCCCTGCCCGATGGCCGACGCGAAGCGCACATCCGGCGCGTGTGTCAGCTTCGCCAGAATGTAGCCAGCCATCACAAGCGGCGTGTTGATGCCCTGTGCCAGCACTTCGCCGTTAACCACCTGCCGCGCAATGCAAACGCAGATCATCTCATCCGGTGTAAATGTTATCATGATGTGAAATCTCTCGTCATCGTGTAAGCATCCGGCTAGCGATCACGTCCAACGGGACAGATACACAATTAGGGAATCAAGTGAATTGAGGGCATTATGATAACACGGAATAAGCGTTTTGTACTGCTGGCGATGGTCGCTATCGTGGCGATCATCGGCGGACTGGTGGCGCTCAATGGTGGCGAGACGGCCACGCTCGCCAGTGACGACGAAGACGAAAGCGCGATTGAAACACCGGCTGAAGCGTCAGACAACGGCGACATCGTGCTGGAAGAAGACATCGAGCGCCCCGAGTGGCAGTTAGTCGAACTGGTCGATGCGCGGACGGGGGAGACGTTCACGCTAGGCGATTTCTACGGCAAGACGGTCTTCATCGAGCCGATGGCGACATGGTGCGTGACCTGCCGTTCGCAGATGCGTAACATCGTTAGCTTGATCGCTGAATTGGAAGAAGAAGAGGCCGAGCGCGAAAACAGCGCGTCCGCCTCCGCCGACGGCGAAACGGACGAGATACGCACCAGTTTTGATCTAGATGAGGTGGTGTTCATCGGCCTGAGCGTCGAGACGAACCTCAACCCCGAACGGCTGGCCGAATACGTGGACGCGCAGGGCTTCGAGTGGACATTCGCCGTCATCCCGTCCGATATGCTGTCGCTATTGGTGGATGAATTCGGGCGTCCGATTTTGAATCCGCCATCAACGCCCAAGTTTTTCATCCGTGCCGATGGCACCCACAGCGAGCTAGTCACCGGCGTGAAATCATCCGATGAACTGCGCGAGGACATCTTGCAGGCCATACTGGAAAGCGCCCCCACGCTAATCATCGAAGCAGATGACGAAGCGGACGAGAACGACGACGACGCAGACACAGCAGAAGAGGTGTAATTATGCTCGAATGGAGCGCCTTGATTGAGTCGTTCACGCTGGGTAATCTGGCGATCACGACAAACGTCTGCCTGTTACCGCTTTATCCCGGCCTCATCGCGTTTCTGGCGGGGAGCGTCCAGCAGGGCGCGGACGGCGAAGGCGCGATTTCCGGCGGGGAGCGCCCGATGTGGGTGACTGGCTTGCTGGGGCTGTTCGTCTTGCTCGGCGTGCTGGCGGTGATGCTGTTGCTGGCGCTCATCTTGCATGGGCTAAAGCGCACCTTCTCCGACATATTCGAGATACTATTGCCGATGGTCTATCTGCTGGTGATTGTGCTGGGGCTGGGGATGATCGCCGGATGGAATCCATTCACCAAAATGAGCACGTTTGAAGCGCCCATCTTCAAGAACCCGTTCCTGACCGCTTTTCTATACGGGATGCTACTCGGCCCGATGACGCTCCCCTGCACCGGGCCGATCATTCTCGGCGGGCTATCGCTGACCACCGTCGGCGCGAGTACGCTACAGGCGGAGATCGCCTACTTCATGGCGTTCGGCTTCGGCTTCGGCTGGCCGTTGCTGGCGCTGTCATTGGCCGCCGCGCCGTTGCAAAAACGCTTCATCGGTTGGATGACGCGCAACCACCTACAGCTAACGCGCTTCACCGGCGTCGTGCTGATCGCTATCGGGCTGTTCGGCTTCTGGACGGAATTTGTGCAGGGCGTCAGCACCGTATAAGCGCGAAGGCGGGGGATTCTTTGGCGATCCCCCGCCCGACATTGATTTTCTTGTGGCGCGGGTTAACTCTCGATCTCGACGGCCAGCGCGACAGCCTCACCACCGCCCAGACACAGCGCCGCGATGCCACGCTTTAAGCCGCGATCTTTCAGCGCGTGGATCAACGTGACCAGCACCCGCGCACCGGACGCCCCCAACGGATGCCCCAGCGCGATAGCGCCGCCATGCACATTGACCTTCTCTAGCGGCACCGGATAGCCTTCACGCTCCAGCCCGCGTAAATCGCCCAGCACTTGCGAGGCGAACGCTTCGTTGATCTCGAACAAATCGACATCATCCACCGTCCAACCAGCCCGCGCCAGCGCTCGCGGCACCGCCTTCACCGGCGCGTAGAATATCCATTCCGGACTGACCGCCGCCTGCCCATAGCCGACGATCCGCGCTAGCGGGGCATGGCCTTTCGTCTCCGCATACTGACGACTGGCGATCACCAGCGCGGCAGAACCGTCATTCATGCCGGGCGCGTTGCCCGCCGTCACCATGCCATCCGCCTCAAACGCGGGGCGCAACTTCGCCAGTGCTTCCAGTGTGGTATCGCGCCGGATGGCCTCATCCGCATCGACCACCGTTTCGCCGCGCCGCGATTTCACCGTAACCGGCACGATCTCCGCCGCGAATTTGCCGGAATCGGTGGCTTGCGCGGCCAATTGGTGGCTACGATAGGCGAATTCGTCCAGTTCTTCGCGGGATAGCTCCATGTGGCGGGCGATGAATTCCGCCGCGTTGCCCATCGCCCAATCTTGCAGACTGCACCATAGGCCATCATTTTGTAGCGAGTCGCGCAATTCCACCGCGCCGTATTTGTTGCCCGCCCGCAGGGAATCGTTAAGGTACGGGGCGCGGCTCATGCTCTCCGTGCCGCCCGCCATGTACAGATCGCCGTCATCGGCTTTGATGGCACTGGCGGCCAACATCACGCTTTTCAAGCCGCTACCGCATACTTTATTGACGGTCACGCCGCCGACATGATCGGCGACACCGGCCTTCAAGCTGATCTGGCGCGGTAACGCCTGTCCGGTTCCGGCGCTGACCACATTGCCGACGATCACCTCATCGACATCAGCGCCATCAACGCCACTGCGCTCTAACGCGGCGCGAAAAGCCACCTGCCCTAGCTCGGCGGCGGTCACGCCGGCCAGAGCGCCCATAAAGCGCCCTTGCGGGGTGCGGGCGGCGCCGAGTATGACGACATCACGCGGGGTTTTGTCCTGTTGAGTCATGGTCTCTAAAAATCTCCCATATATATTGATCTAATTTTGCTGGCTGATGTTGAGCAGGCGGCATCAGACCGCCGCCGACAGGCCATATCGGGATAAGCCCGCATTTTGCCTAAGATATTACCACACAAGTCGGGGGATCGTCGGGCAGGAGCGAAGAAAAATCCGCCGGTCAGTGGTAGAATTCGAAGAAAATAAGCTATCAATCCGATGCGAGGACGATCTACTTTGAGCTATGAGGACGATCTGCGGGCGCGGCTCAAGCGCCCGATGCGTTATTTTCAGCGCGTGGACAGCACGCAAGACATCGCTTTAGCATGGATTTCAGAAGGCGCGGAGGCCGGATCGGTGGTCATCGCCGATGAGCAGATGCGCGGGCGCGGGCGTGGCGGGCGCGTGTGGCATACCCCGCCGGATGTCGCCATCGCGCTATCGTTCGTCCTCAAACCGCGAACGCCCGCCCTGACGCATGTCATGATGGCCGGTGCGCTGGCTATCGCGCTGATGGCCGAGTCGATCAGCCGGTCGTCGGCGCGGGTCAGCATCAAATGGCCGAATGATGTGCGGCTGAACGGACGCAAGATTAGCGGCGTCCTGCCGGAGGCGATATGGCGTGACGGGCGTTTGCAGGGGATCGCGCTGGGCATCGGCATCAACATCCGCAATCAATTTGACGACACCGAGCTAGCGTTGATCGCTACCAGCATCGAAGCGGAAATCGGCGGGCGCGTCGAACGACCTGCCATCGTCGCGGATGTGGTGGCGCGGCTCGATGACTGGTCGGGCTGGCTCGGCTCGGAGCGCCTACATCGCGCATGGTACGAACGGCTCGACACCATCGGCCAGCAGGTCGAGATTAACGGCATACGCGGCACCGCTACCGGCGCGAACGCGGACGGCGCTCTGCTGGTGCGCTCGGTGGATGGCGTCACACATACCGTACTGGCCGGCGACTTGAACGAGACAGGTTAAAAACTGATGGGTATACAACTGGATTGGGAAGTAGAAGCGGAGCATACCGCCCGCCGTAGCATCAGCGAAGACCCGGACGCACGACGGCAGAGGCGGATGGGCGTGGTGCGTGTGATGTTCACATTCGGCCTGCTGGCATTGATCGCGGGGGGCGTCGCCTTCTTCGTCGTACAACAGATTGAGCGCATCAACGAGCGCATAGAGACCAACCTGCGCGACACGGTGCAGGCGGAAATCACCGCGTTACGCATCGGTGACTGGACCGCCTATTCGCGCTTTCAGCGTAGCGCTTCGGAAGACTGGATTCGCGTCCAGCGCACACAATTCGAGCGCTATCAGGATATTCTGTTGCAGAGCGAAAACACCCGATTAACCGGCCAGATCATCGACGTGACGATTGACGATCCCCGCGCCCGCGTCAAAATACAGGAGATCATCGACGGCGTGCCGTATACCCGCGTCTGGTTCTACTGGCTTTATGAGCCGATCATCGACGATGAAGGGCGCGAGCTGATGCCGGGTGGCTGGTATCATGTGCCGCCGGATTACACGTTCTGGGGCAATAGCCAGCTTTATGAGGGCGATTATGTGACGGTGGCCTACCGTGATGTCGATGCCGACTTCGGCGCGTCGTTGGGGCAATCGCTGGACGACTGGACGGCGTTCGCGTGCGGGGCGTTCAATTGTGAGAACCTGCCCCATATCCGCGTGCAGGTCGCGCCGCAGGATAGCCGCGAATTAGCATGGGCGCCCGGCAACATACTGAGCGAAGAATGGGTATTGCTGGTGTCGTCACCGTTCGCCGATCGAGCGCGGAGCGACATGCCGTTTTCGCCGAATCTGCGCGTCGAAACCGCTACTCTGCTAGCCGAGCGCCTGACCGCGTTTCAGGCGAACGATCAACGCATGTTGACCATCGACGCCAACTACAACCATCAGGCGGTGATTACGTGGCTGGTCGGCCATTTCGTGCAGATCAACACCGGCGCTCACTTCATCGATTCGCTGGTGGCAGGCTACGGCCAGAGCGCGGCAGGCGAATTGATCCGCCGCACGCCGCCGACTGCCGATAGCGGCTTCATCAGCGAGATAACCGGCGCACCGTTGGACGAGTCCGGGCTGGACTGGCGCGACTTCTTCACGTGGCGGCTACGGCAGGAGTACGCGCTGTGGGAGCGCGGCCTGATGAACGATTATCTGATGCTGTACGATGGCGGCGATCCCAACATCCGGCAGGGGGCGCGGGAGCGCTTCGAGCGCGGCATCGAGAGCGGCGAATGGGAGGTCGTCTCCGTCGGCACGACATCGCCCACCGCCGACGGCCAGACGCAAGTCCTCGCCACCGTCGCCACGCCGGATGAGGAGACGTTTCAAGTGGTGTTCCGTCTGGTCAACAATCACTGGTTACGCGCCAGTTAATTCCGTATCCGGTGCGCCGTGCGGGTGTTTTAGAGTATAATTAAAACATCTGCAAATAACGTCATCTTGCACGTCAAAATTACATACGACGACACAGTTGGGTGGGAGCGCAAATAATGGTCAATTTTGATGATCTGCGGCGTAGTACAGAAGAAGATTACGACGATTACGATTTTGAGGACGAAGAGAGCGCCAGCATGGCACCGGTCACGCAACAGCGCTTTCTAGGCATGACCGCACTAGAGCGCATGTTTATTTCCATGTTCTTCTTCATGAACGTGGCGGTGCTGGGCATCGCGTTATTGCTGGCAACCGGACGCATCGGCGGTTAAACGCTAACCGCCGATATTATCCAGAAAGTCCTGCGCCTGTTCAGCGTAAATGCCACGCGGCAACAATTCCAGATACATCAGCATATCATCACGCGCCGCGTCGGTGTCGCCTAGCGCCGCTAGAATCACGCCGCGCTGGTAAAACGCCGGACGGTACAGTTGATCGACGGTGAAAGCGGCGGCGATGCTCTCCAGCGCGGCGGGCATGTCATCGAGCGCGACGTATAGCGCCGCCCGTCGCGTCATCACCTCGCTGTACTGCGTAGACCACACCGGCAAGTCCTGCCCGATGGCCGCCAACATAGCGCGGGCTTCGTGCGGCTGTTCGTTGAACAGATAAGCGTAAGATAGATTCAGCGCCGACGCCCAGTAATAATCACCGGTGGGCGCGTACAGCACAGACTGAAAATACGTCACCGCCGATGCGTATTCTTCATCCAACAGCGAACAATGCCCGCGATGAAAGATCAAATGATCGCGCCAGATAGGGGACGATGAGGCGACTTCTAAATCATCGTACAGCTTGACCGCGTTCTCGCAATCCTCAATCAGCATCAGCAAGATAGACAGGGTGAATGTCGCGCTGGGCACCGGATCAGCACTGAAGATGACCGCCCGCTCGGTCAGCGTCGGTGCGATGCCGTGTGATAGCTCACTGAACGGCGTTTGTAGCAAATTCAGCATATATGTCACGTTGTCGCGCTGATCGTCGCGTGATGTCGCCGGTTGTAACAGGACATGCACCATCGGGTCATCGGCATCATAATCAACGATCTGCAATTCCAGATCATAGTCGAGCAGGCCGAACATCAATTCCATCATGTATCGGTCAAATGTGGTGTCGTCCACTGCGTTGAAGTAAGATAGCGTGATCGCGGTTGGTTCGGCGGGCGCATCGTCATCGGCGTCGTCAGCATAAACAGTCATCACACCCAGACAGAGAATAAAAATAACACAGACGGTCAAACGCATGGCGTTACCTCCCACTTTCTATTGCGTCGATATAGGCTTGCACTTCTTCGGCATAGCCATCCGGCTCAATTTCCTGATAAGTATAAAAATAGCTCAGCGCCGCGATGTCGTCACCTTCAGCACGGGCTAATAATCCACGTAGATAAAACAATTCCGGCCAATCGGGAAAGGTCTTTTCGAGTTGTTCGATGTCGTCCGCCGCGCCGAACAGATCACCGGCACGGATACGCAATTCAGCGACAAGCAGTGCGGCATGTAAATCATCGGGGAATAGCACGCGCTCCGCACGAAAAATATCGTTAAGCGCCAGATCGAATTGGTCGGTTTCCGCGTAGATTCGCGCCCGCATCAGTAGCGCGTCCAGTTCGATCCAGTCAAATTGTGTGCCCATGACCTGCGCGATGGTGTCCAACGCGGTATCCACATCGCCGATCATGTACGCCGCCCATGCCAGATTCAGCCGGACTTCCATGCCGTACAGGGTACGGTCAAACCCGTTTTCATCGTACAGCGCGATGATCTCGCTGAAGATGTCATAAGCGGCCTGATAATCTTCCTCGATCAGCAAGCAAACGCCCTGATAAAACATCAGGTAGGCGTCGGTTTGTTCCAGTTGCCCCAGATAGAACAATTCTTCTTGACTGGCGGCCAGCATATTCGCCCGCCCCAGATAAGCCAGCGTCGTCTCACATTCGCCCACCAGATAATGGCTCATCGCCAGTACGACGGATACGGTGATGTCCAGCCATAGCGCATCAGAAGGTGAAGCGGCTAGCGGGAACTCGGTATACATCTGCCCGATGATGTTCTCCGAAGGCAACACGCCGATGAACGGGTAAATCGGGTCAATATCAACGAAGAGCACGTCGGCATCGGCCAACAGATCGAGATTGACGATGATATAGGCGAAATCGGGGTCGCTCTCTATTTGCAAGATCACCCGTTGCAGATCGGTAGATTGTTCTCGCAAAGCGGATTCAAGCATATCGATGAGATCGTCCAACTGTTGCGAAGGTTGGCTGAACCGCGAATCGACGTAGACGGTTACGACATAGGTCGCGTCGTCGTCGTGTGCATCTGCCAGAACACCCATGTTCGGCAACAACAACAAGATCATCAATAGCATCAGTCCGCGTTTCATCAGGTATCCTTTGGTCTCTGATCGCTTCATCCATACTTGTATTGTATAGGCAAATTCGGCATAAGCGACGCGAAATACCATTTTTGTAAATCTTGTAAAAAAAATATTACAGGTTTTGCGCGGTCAAGGCGTGCTATATCGGTCATGTTGCCAATATAACCGGCATCGCACGCTACGCCGCTACTGATCGTTTGTTTGTAGCGGCGCAATGAATTGCGCCTACGCTGAAATGCGCCCGGACAAGGCGCGGCCACATTCGCAAATAGCGTCATTTTGGTGTATAATTGCGGGGAGTATGCCACCATTGGATTCAAGGCGGATTGCGTGAAAAACAGGGCATTGAACAGCAAAAAGAACACCCCGATCAATCAGCCTGATAATTGACGATATGAGAACCCATAGCAGACCACCTTCGCGCCGTTATCTGCGCGACTCGACGGGTGGTTTGTGTTTTACAGGATAATTAGGGGATAGCTATGACAGACGGTAGCGAAACAGAACAGAGCATCGGCGTCGTGCGAACGATGGACATTAACGACGAGATGCGCGGTAGTTACCTTGACTACGCGATGAGCGTCATCGTGGCGCGGGCGTTACCGGATGCACGCGACGGCATGAAGCCGGTACATCGCCGCATCTTATACGCGATGCACGACATGGGCGTGCGGCCTAATACCGCCTACAAGAAAAGCGCCCGTATCGTCGGCGAAGTGCTGGGTAAGTATCACCCGCATGGCGATAGCGCCGTCTATGATGCGATGGCACGCATGGCGCAGAATTTCTCTTTGCGTTATATGCTGGTCGATGGTCAGGGTAACTTCGGCAGTATTGACGGCGATAGTCCGGCGGCGATGCGCTACACGGAGGCACGCATGGCGCGGGTCGCGGAGGAGATGCTGGCCGACATCAACATGGATACCGTCGATTTTCAGGATAATTACGACGGCACCCAGCAAGAGCCGGTTGTATTGCCCGCCCGCCTGCCGAATATGCTACTGAATGGCGCGAGTGGTATCGCCGTCGGCATGGCGACCAGCATCCCGCCGCATAATTTGCGGGAGATCGTCAACGCGCTGATCTACCTGATTGACCATTACGAGCATCTGGAAGATGTCACCGTCGATGACCTGATGCAGTTCGTCAGCGGCCCGGACTTCCCCACCGGCGCGCAGATCATCGCCAATGAAGAACTCAAAGAGGCGTATGCTACCGGCAAGGGGCGCGTCGTGGTGCGCGGCAAAGCCGACATCGAAGAAGGCACGAACGGCCTACGGCTGGTTTTCACGTCCATCCCGTATCAGGTCAGCAAAGTCGCCATCATCGAGCGCATCGTCGGGCTAGTGCGTAGCGGACGCTTAGAGGGCATCCGCGATTTACGCGACGAGAGTGATCGGGACGGCTTGCGGCTGGTGGTCGAACTGAAGCGCGGCACAACCCCGCAGACCATCCTCAACCGCCTGTATAAATACACCCAGCTACAAAGCACATTCAGCATTCAAATGCTGGCATTGGTCAAGAGCGAGCCGCGCACACTCAGCCTGAAACGTGCGCTGTCCATCTTCCTCGATCATCGCTATGAGGTGATCGTGCGGCGCTCGGAGTTCGAGCTGGGCAAGCGTCGCGCACGGGCGCACATTCTGGAAGGTTTGCTCAAGGCGCTGAGCAGTCTGGATCAGATCATCCAGACCATCCGCGCCTCACCGGATGCCGAGACCGCCCGCATCCAGTTGATGACGCGCTTTGACCTGACCGAAGCGCAGGCCGAAGCCATCCTTGAGATGCAGTTGCGCCGTCTGGCCGCGCTGGAACGTCAGCGCCTACAAACCGAATACGACGAAGTGCTGGCGCGGATCACCTTCCTTGAGGACTTGCTGAACTCTCCGGCGAAGATTCGCGCCGTCATCCGCGATGATTTGACCGACATCACCGAGCAATATGGCGACGAGCGCAACACCGAACTGATCTACGGCGACGCCGATTTCAACGAGGATGATCTGGTGCGTGATGAAGATGTGGTCATCATGTTGACCGATAGCGGCTACATCAAGCGCGTGCCCTCCAGCGAATACCGCGCACAACGACGCGGCGGCAAGGGGATGCGCGGTATGGCGACCCGCGAGGAGGACATCCTCAAAGACATCTTCTTCAGCAGTAGCAAGGACACCGTGCTATTCTTCAGCGATAAGGGCAAGGTGTACTCACAGAAGGCGTACCGCATACCGGAAGCAGGCCGCGCCAATCGTGGCACACTGATTCACACCGTCCTGCCATTAGAACAGGACGAACACATCACCGCTATTCTGCCGGTCACGTCGTTCGATCAAGTCGGCTGGCACTTCGTCATGGTCACCAAGCACGGACGCATCAAGCGTGTGCATCTACAGGACTTCGCCGACGTGCGGCCTAGCGGTTTGATCGCTATGTCGCTCAACGAAGGGGATTATCTGGGCTGGGTGAAGTACAGCAACGGCGATCAGCATATCGTCGTCGGCACGGAGCAGGGACAGAGCATCCGCTTTCACGAGCGACAGGTGCGCGTGATGGGACGGACGGCGGGCGGCGTCAACGCGATCAAGCTGAGCGAGGGCGATCTGTGCGCCGGTATGGATGTCATCGACGAGGACAAGACGCACATCATCGTGGTGACCAGTCGCGGCTTCGGCAAGCGCACCGCCATCGAGCAATACACGGTACAGAGTCGCTATGGCTCCGGCCTGCGGACGCTAGCACGCAATGATCGCACCGGCCCGATTGTCGGCCTGCGGGCGATCAGCGAAACCGACGAGATCATGCTCATCACGCGAGGCGGCACGGTACTGCGCACCGGACTCGACCACATCCGCGAAACCGGACGCTCCACGCAGGGCGTCAAGCTGATGAACGTGAGCGAAGAAGATGAAGTCGTCGGCATGGCGGTACTGCGTGAGCGCGAATTGGCGGACAATACGCTGGACGACGCCAACGGCACCGGCGCGGGATCATCACCGGCGGCGGAGAGTAACGGAGCGCCACCCGAAGAAGACCTGATAGACTGAAGCGCCGCACGATGGAGCGATGGCTGAAGCGCGGGGCGTCGGCGTTACTGTATGCGCTTCCGGTGGCATTTCTGGCGCTGTTTTTCTTCTATCCGCTAGCGGCGATATTTGACCTCAGCTTGCGGCCAGAGGGCGTCCTGCAATGGGAGCGCCTGCTGGATGTGGTGCGCTCGCCGTACTACCAGCGCACGCTCCGGTTTACCGTATGGCAGGCGACGCTCTCCACCGCCTTGACCATCGCCTGCGCTCTGCCGTGCGCGTATGTGTTCACGCGCTTTCAATTCGCGGGGAAATCAACCTTGCTGGCGCTGGCGACTCTGCCGTTTGTCCTGCCGACGGTGGTCGTCGCGGCGGCTTTTCGGGCGCTGATCTGGCCGAATGGCCTGCTGAACGATGGGCTGATGCGCCTGCTCCTGCTGGATTCCCCGCCGTTACAGCTACAGCGCACACTAACCGCTATCTTGATCGCGCATGTGTTTTATAATTTCGCCGTCGCCTTGCGGATGATTACCGGCTACTGGGCAAACCAGAGTACGCGCATGGAAGAGGCGGCGCAGGTACTAGGGGCGCGGGGGTGGCGGCTGTGGTGGTATGTGCGCTTGCCCATCCTCAGACCGGCGATCACGGCGGCGGCGTTGCTGGTATTCATCTTCACGTTTACCAGTTTCGGCGTCGTGTTGATTCTCGGCGGCTTCCGTTATGCGACGCTCGAGGTCGAAATCTACTATCAAGCGCAAAGTGTGTTTGACCTGCCGGTGGCGGCGGCGCTCTCGCTGGTACAAATCGGCGCGATGTTCGTCATGATGGCGGTCTATACGCGCCTGCAACGCGACATCAAGACCGACTTACAAAGCACACGGCGCGTCGCCCGCAAGCCGCGCAACCGCCGCGAATGGCTGGCCGTCGGCGCGACGGTGACGTTCATCGGCGGTCTGCTGTTCTCGCCATTGCTGGCGCTGGTGTCGCGTTCGTTGTCATTCAGCGCGGAGCGAAGCACCCTGCACCACTACCGCAACCTGCTAGAAAATCGTCCGGTCGGCGGGCGTCTGCCGCGCTCAATGGAGGATGTTCTGGGCGTCGCGCCGGTGGAGATCATCCAGAATTCGCTGACGTTCGCGCTGATGACCACGCTAGCCGCCGTGATTCTCGGCTTGCTCACGTCGTATTTGCTGGCGCGGCGCGGGCGCAGTGGACGCTGGCTCGATCCGGTGTTCATGTTGCCACTGGCGACCAGCGCGGTGACGTTGGGCTTCGGCTATATCCTGACGATGGACTTCAACGGCGTGCGCGGCGGCTTGAATGACGTTTTCGGCCTATCCGTGCGCGGCAACTGGGATTTACGCGCCTCATGGATATTGATCCCGATAGCGCATGTACTGGTCGCTCTGCCGTTTGTGGTGCGGAGCGTGTTACCGGCGTTGCGCGGCATCGCGCCGAGCATCCACGAAGCCGCCGCCGTTCTCGGTGCGCCACCGCATAAGCGCTGGCTGTACGTGGAATTGCCGCTCATCAGTCGCGGGGTGATCGTCGGAGCGACATTCGCCTTCACCATCAGCATGGGCGAATTCGGCGCGTCGTTGTTCGTCGCCCGCACGGAAAGCACGACGCTCCCCATCGCCATCGAGCGCCTGTTGAGCCAGCCGGGGACATCCGCCGAAGCCTACGCGCTGAGCAGTCTGTTGTTGCTGGTATGCGCGACTAGCTTTATCGTGATTGAGCGCGTGCGCGTGGCTGGAATCGGGGAGTTCTGATGCTTTCGGTGCATGATCTGGTGGTGCGGTACGATCAAACGGCGGTGTTGCATCACATCAATTTGACCATCGCGCAGGGGGAAATTGTGTGTCTGCTCGGCGCGAGTGGATGCGGCAAGACGACGCTACTCCGCGCCATCGCCGGATTAGAGCCACCGGCACAGGGCGACATCCGCCTAGATGGGCGCTCCGTGCGCGACGTCGCGGTACATCGGCGCGGCTTCGGGTTGATGTTTCAGGACTTCGCGTTATTTCCGCATTTGAACGTGATCCACAATGCCGCCTTCGGATTGCGGATGCAGGGCGTCGGGCGTCGGGAACGCTTGAGTCGGGCGCGTGAGGTTTTGCGTATGGTCGGGCTGGCGGGCTTCGACGAACGCGACGTGAGCGAGCTATCCGGCGGAGAAAAACAGCGCGTCGCACTGGCGCGAAGCCTCGCGCCTAATCCGCGCCTGTTGATGCTGGATGAACCGCTCGGCTCACTGGATGCCGCGCTACGCGAACGGCTGGCACTGGATTTGCGGCAAATCATCAAAGACGTGGGGCTAACCGCGATCCACGTCACGCACGATCAACAGGAGGCGTTCGCCATCGCGGATCGCGTGGCGGTGATGAACGACGGGCGCATCGAGCAGATCGACGCACCCGCGACACTGTACAATCAACCGCAGACCGTATTCGTCGCCCGTTTTTTGGGACTGAATAATATCGTCAGTGGCGCGTGGCTGGGCGGATTAGCCGACACGCCGGACACCATCGACATTCAAGCGGGTGGCACGTACTTACTGCACCCCGACAGCCTGCACATCGTCGCCGAGAGTCATGACGCACACCTGATCGGGCGCGTCGTGGAGCGCGTATTCTTCGGCGGATATTATCGTCTGCGTGTGCGTATCGACGTAGACACAGAATTCGCCGTGCGCGTCACAGGTCATGACGTACCGCGTCTCGGTGATCGCGTCGGCCTGCGTCTCGGGCAGACAGGGATCATCCGTATCAACCGTACCGCCGAGAATGAATGACGCTAGCGAGAAGTAAATCAGCACGCCGGAAATATCCGACAGTGACGTGATAAGCGGGGCACTCGCCGTCGCCGGATCGTAGTTCCAGCGCGTCAGCAAGAACGGCAACGCGGTACCTATCGTGCTACCGACCACCACCACCAGACTCATCGTCAGCGCGACGACCAGCGCTACCTCGACACCACCGCGCAGAATACCTATCGTGGAGACGGCCAGCGCCATCGTGAAGCCGAGCGCGGCGGCCACGAAAATCTCTTTGAGGAATAGCGAACTCCAGTCGGTCAGCTTAACATCGCCCATCGCCAACGCCCGCACCATCAGCGTGGCAGACTGTGAACCGGCGTTACCGCTACTGTCAATCAGCAACGGCAGGAAGAAGACCAGCGCCACATTCGCCGCGATAGTGTCCTCAAAATTGGCGATGGCCGCGCCGGAGAAAATATTGGCGAAGACCAGCGCCAGCAACCAACCGATGCGCTTGCTGTACAGCGCAGAAAACGGCGCGTGCTTGTAGCTACCGCGTATCGGACTGATCGCCGCGCCTTTGTGGAAGTCTTCCGTCGCTTCGTCGGCGGCCACGTCCAGCACATCGTCAAACGTGACGATACCGACCAGCACGCCGCCAGTATCGACCACCGGAAGCACCGCCAGATCGTAGCGCTCCATCGTGCGGACGGCCTCTTCACGGTCTTCAGTGGCCGTCAAGCTGACGAACGCATAGTCCATGATGTCTTCGACTTTGGCCTGTGCATCGGCCAGCAAGAAGCGGCGCACGCTCAGCGCGTCCAATAATTTCCATGATTTATCGGTCACATAAATCACGTTGACCGTCTCGCTATCACTGCCGCGCTTGCGGATGTGTTCTAGCACACGCTCAATCGTCCATTCGGGGCGCACCGCGACATAATCCGGCGTCATCAAACGCCCGACGCTCTCCGGCGGATAGCCGAGCAGTTTTCGCGTCTCTTTCAGGTCTTCCGGCGCTAGCAGATTGAGTAATTTCTGCGTAACCTGACCGGGCAACTCCTCGAATAAGGCGGTACGATCATCCGGGCTGAGTTCGGCCAGCAGATAGCGCGTCTCATCGAGCGTCAGGTCGTCCAGCAGTTTATTTTGTTGATCGTATTCTAGCTGGGCGAATACTTCCGCCGAGATATTGCGCGGCAGAAGGCGAAACAACACCATGCGATCTTTAAGGTCAAGCTGAAATAAAACGTCAGCGATTTCCGCATAAGGTGTATTGTGGATCACCTCGCGCACAACCGCCCAATCCGCTTTTTCGATCAAAGCGTGCAGGTCAATCTTTTGCAATGTCTCTTCCATAGAACAAAGCATCTCCGGCACTATACGAGCTTAATGGACGCGACAAACACAAATCAAAGAAGATCGGACGATATAACGCCATCAATCAGGCAAAACATACCTTGTCGCATGAAACTGATTTTTGATGGGTACCGGCTGGCTGAGGTCATCATAAATCGCCCGTAGCTGGGCGCTGATGTCGTTCGTGCGGCGCTGAAGTTCTTCATCGCTCATCGTCCATGTCGATGACCAAACACGATCCTGAAACGACTTAATCATGTCTTCCGGTGCCTGTTGCGTCGTATAATCATACGTCAGGTGCGCGGTTTCGCGCCACCCCGCATCGGGCAGATATTCGGATGCTTTCTGCCATGTCGCCGGACGACCTCCCGCCTCCGCTAATACGTTATTGCGGGCACGCAATATAGCGCTATCGTTGGTATTCCAGCAATGCAACACCGCCCCGCCGCGCACCAGCACGCGCCGCAATTCACGGTCTAGGCGGTCAAAATCCGGCAGAAGATGGAAGATATGCACCGCCAACACCGCGTCAAACGCGCCATCCGCATACGGTAGATGATACACGTCGGCCTGCGCCGGATACAGCGCCGCGTCACCGCGCTTCGCCAGCAAGTGCGCCAGCATCCCCGCCGAAATATCGACGCCATGCACCGCCGCGCCCAGATGACGGGCGAGTGGCAAAGCGACGCGCCCGGTGCCTATCGCAATTTCCAGCACGCGGCTGTGCGCGTTCAGATCACCAGCGCGGGCGATGGTCGCGCCGATGTCGGCCTGCGCGTCAGGCGGGAAGCCGCGAGTCTGGTCGTAGAAATGGGCGGCGCGGTCAAACGAGACAAAATCTTGCGACGGACTCATCGGCGGCTTCCTCCTGTTGCGGGCTAATCAATCATCATTGGAATACAGCGAGGGCGCATTGCGGCGCACCGTCTCCGCCCCCAGCTTAGATTCTAGTTTCTGGCGGAGCTTGGGCGTCTCTTCCGCCCATTTGCTTTTGAGTTGCTCTTTTGAAGCACGATGGCCGTCTCCGGCGGGCGTGCTGATGCCGCCAGCGATAGCGGGCGCGGTGGTGATGACGCGCTGAACGGACTCGTGCCCGCAGGCCGGACAGACCGGCGGGGCGGCGCTCATGCTGTGCCGCGCATCAAAGCGATGATCGCAGGATGGGCATTTATAGCTGTATAGCGGCATGATGACGCTCCTCTCCGTGAATCGGCGTGCGGTTTTATTCTGCTGACTCCGACGGCAATTCGACATAATCGAAGATATAGCCAACATCGCCCGGGATGATACCGATGAAGTAATTACGATTCGCGCCGTACTGAATATTGGGAATTTCCAGCAAGGTGACGGTTGAATCCGCCGCATCCACCACGCTGAAGGCGTATTGCCCGACGACTAGCTCCGCGAAAGCGAATTCACCGCCATCAACCAGCCCGGGATAGGATAGAAAGCTGATGACGCTCAGGCCGTCATCGCGGATGATCGCCACCGGATCGCCACCCGGCAAGGCGTGGAACACCGAGAAGCGGAACAGGCCGCGCTGTAATTCGCTGAAATCTTCCGTCACGATAGCCAGCGCCAGCGTCTCATTCTCTAAGAAGCCATGCGCGACGATGGTCAGATGTGCGCCGTCGTTCAGCGTCAAATCGGTGCTGATGACCGCTTCCGCGAGGCCAGTACCGGCGGGCGCGAGGGCGACTTCATACGCGCCGGACGGCAACTCCGCGAACGCGGTCAGGTCGGTGAAGGCGATGCCGGTCAAGTCCGTCGCTTCGCCATTCAGGAAAACGTCTACATCGGGCGTGCCGCTAGATAGATGCGCCACGCGCAAGAAGCCGCTACCGTCGCCGTCTGTTGTCACGGCGCGGCGCGGATCGTCGCCGATTTCTGTGTCGAGCTGGTTCATGTGCGTGGAGGTCAGCACGAATGTCGGGTTAGACGAAGCGCCGATCACCGCGAAGAAGTAATGACGCATGGCGGCGTAGTTGAACGCGGCGGTATCCACCAGCACCGCGTCGGCATCTGTCGCGCTGATGATCTGCACTAGGCGCGGCCCTTGCGGAATATCAACCGTGTCATAGCGCGGCACCGGCTGGCCTTCGCCATCGGTCAGCGTATCGATGAACGCCAGAAATGCCAGCACTTCATCGTCGTCGGCCACCACATTAAGCGGCAGGGTTTCCGGTATGGCGTGGTAAAAGCTGATGCGCGTCTCGCCATCGGCTAGCGGCGTGTAATCCTCTTCGATGATGTCCAGCGTCAGCGTGTCGTTTTCCAACAGGCCAACGGCTAACAGGCTATGCCAGCTTTGCGCGGATAGATCAACCGTCGTTTCCAGCACGGCGTCGGCACGCGCCGCACCTGTCGGCACAATCGCCACCGTGTACGTATCGGCGGGCAATGCGAACCAATCGCTCACTGTGCCGAACGGCACGCCGTTGAGCGTTGTCGGCGCATCGTCGATATAGACATCAACGGCGGCGACATCCGGCGCGAAGTGGCCGATGCGAACCTGCGCCGTCGTCACGTCATCCGCGCTGACGATAGCGCCGGACAATACAAGCAACATCGCGCCCAAAAATCGTGTTATCCATCTGGTCATCACGTTTATCTCTCCCTCGAAATGTGTCCACAGCATCGACGGGATTAGCTGGCATATGCTGTAATCACGATATAATCATAAAGACGAACATCATCCGCGCTGTTGTCCCGATGTCGCTACTTCTTTTGCGCCCACAGCAGATGCTCACGGACTTTCAAATCAGTATTGCGAATCTTCATGGCGAGGTCGGCGGCGAGATTACGCATCAGACGATAGCCGAGCGCGGGGTACGTGTCGCATAACAGCATCAGTTTATCACGCGGGATGATAATCAGTCGCGTATCCTGATCGGAACAACGCGCCCCTGCGGAGCGCACGCCCTGATCGACCAGCGACACCTCACCGAACGATTGGCCGCGTCGTAACACCGCGATAGTGTATGTCCCGGAGCCGGAGCCTTCGCGCTCCACCAGTGACGGATCAACCTGTATTTGCACCTCACCGCTAGCGATGACGTACAGTTGATCGCCGATGCTGTGTTCTTCAAAGACGGTATCGCCGGTCTGGTAGTGGCGTTCGCTACAAATAGACGCGATCAATTCTAGCTGGGTATTGCTCATCTCATCGAATATATCCGCCTGCTTTAGCACATTGACAACAGACATAGGTCGCTTTCCGATCCACAATATAGTATTTTTCGATATAAACCAGCGTTCAGATGATGATGCCATCTAAACGAGATTGTAACATAATCGGTTAGCGACGGCCAAATATAGATACCGGCGATGTGCGGGCGTAGCGTGGCTACGCCCCTACAGATTTTCATTGTGTTGTCGGGGACGGGCGGCTCAATCGCCCGCCGCACGGTCAAACATAGACTTGGCGTTTTCGATGTAGTTCAGCGATTGATGGCGGAAATACGTGTTATAAAGCTCGGCATAGTGGCCGCCGCCCGCCATCAACTGATCGTGACTGCCCTGCTCGATGATCTCGCCATCCTTCAGCACGATAATGCGGTCTGCGTTGCGGATCGTGCTGAGGCGATGCGCGATCAGAATAGATGTCGAATGCTTCAAGATCAGGTCGAGCGCTTCCTGTATTTGCGCCTCGGTGAACGGATCGACGCTGGCCGTCGCTTCGTCCAGAATGAAGATGACCGGCTTTTCCAGCAAAACGCGCATCAGCGATACGAGCTGGCGCTGTCCCATGCTCAGATGCGCCCCGCGCTCGCCCACGTCGGTATCCAGACCTTCCGGCAAGCCCTCCAACCACTCGCCATTCCCGACGCTGTAGGCCACTTCGCGGATTTCGTCGTCGGTGGCGTTCGGGCGGCTATAGCGGATATTATCGCGCACCGTGCCGCTAAACAGGAACGGCTGTTGCGGCACGATGCCCAGCTTGCTACGGAAAGCTGGTAGATCAAACGTGCGGATGTCCTGCCCGTCAATCAACACGTCGCCCGCCTGAAATTCGTAGAAGCGCGTGATGAGCTTGGCGATGGTACTCTTGCCCGCGCCGGTGTGCCCGACGAAGGCCACGTCTTCGCCCTCCGCGATGCTCAGATTGAAGTTCTGCAAGATCGGCTGATCGACTTCGTAGGCGAATGTCACGTCTTTGATTTCGACTTTGCCGCGCAGGTTTTCCGGCTGGCGATTATCAGTCTGCTTGACGGTATTACCGGCATCGATCAACGCGAAGATGCGTTCGGTGGCACTCAATGCCTGCTGGAACTGACTCCACACCGCCGAGAGGTTGATGAACGGGAACCAGAAGCGGTCTACACCCTGAATGAACAGGAACCACGAGCCGACATTGACCATGCCCCACACCACATACTGCGCCCCAACGAACAGGATAACCGCGATAGCAAACCCGGCCAGAATGTTCAACACGGGGAAGATCAGCGCCAGCACGAAGCCGCGCTTCATGTTGATGCGATACGACTTGTAATTGATCTCGGTAAATTCACCGTAGATCATCTTCTCTTTGCGGAAGTTCTTCGCCACGCTGATACCGGTCACGCTCTCCTGAATGGTATCGTTGACCATCGCCATCGCCCGCGCCCCTTGCCGCGTGACCACCCGCGCCAGCGCCCGAAATCCCATCGCCGCGCCGACGATCAGCGGCAACATCAGCAATAGGATGAACGTCAGCGATACCGAGCGCGTGAACAACACCGCCAGCAAGACGAACACCTGCAACAATTGGGCGAATACATCGCTGGTAATCAGCACCACGTCGCCGAATTCTTGTGTATCGCTGGTGATGCGGCTGACGATCTTGCCCGACTTCTGCTTGTCGTAAAACGCGAGGTCGCGGTCTACCGCCGCCGCGAACGCATCCTTGCGTAACTGCGCGATGACGTTACCGATAACCACGCTCATCAGGTAACGCCGTATCCAGTTCGAGCCGTATTGCAAGAACGCGGCGACGATCAACGCACCAACCAGCACGATGATGACATCACTGCCGCCTTCAAGGTCGAGTTGATCGACGCCTTCCGCCACCAGAATCGGCGGTAGCGCGTTGAAGATGGCGACACCGATGAAGCCGAGCGCGATAGCGATCAGCTTACCGCGATACCGCGCAAAATAGCTGATGATACGCCGCATGAGGTAGCCGTCGGTATATTGACGATCATAAGCATCTTGATCTAAGCCGCCGAAGATAGCCGCCATTATTCGCCCTCCATTTTATTCACCGTATCGAGCTTATCGGATTCTTCCGCGTCGTGACCGTTGATCTCGCTCGCCTGCTGTACCGGATCAGCCTCATAGCGGGCGAAGATGCGGCGGTAGCTCTCGGAATTTGCCAGCAGGTCATCGTGTGTGCCCTGCGCGACGATATGCCCGTTACGTAATACCACGATATGATCCGCCCACCTGATCTGTGATAGCCGATGCGTGATGAGAACCGTCGTGCGCCCGCGTGCGGCAGACCAGATCGCCTGCTGGATTTTGTCCTCTGTGGCGCTGTCGATGGCGCTGGTGCTGTCGTCCAGAATCAACACCGGCGGGTTCGTCAGGAAAGCCCGCGCAATCGCCAGCCGTTGACGCTGGCCGCCGCTTAATGTCACGCCGCGCTGACCGATCACCGTGTCATAGCCTTCGGGGAACGTCAGAATGAAGTCGTGCGCCTGCGCTTTTTGCGCGGCGTCGATGACCTGTTCACGGGTGGCGTCGTCCACACCGAACGCGATATTCTCCGCGATGGTACGGCTGAACAGGAAGATGTCTTGCTCGATAATGCTGATCTGCGAACGCAAGGACTCTAAATCCCATTCGCGCACGTCCACACCATCCAGCACGACGCGCCCCGATTGCGCGTCGTAGGTGCGGTTAATCAGCTTGGTGACGGTACTCTTGCCGCTTCCGGTCTGGCCGACGACGGCCACTGTCTGGCCGGGCTTCACGCGGAACGAAACATCGTGCAGAACGTCGTTGTGGTCTTCACCATAGGCGAATGTCACGCCGTCAAACACGATTTCGCCCGCGATAGTGGCCTTGTGCCCCTGCGGGTTGCGGTCAAGATCGGTCTTGGTGTTGATAATCTCTAAGATGCGGCTGGCGCTGGCGTAGCCGAGCGCGACACGCGACAGCGAATTGAGCGACGTGAAGACCGGAAAGCCGAATAGCACGATCAGCGTCATGAAGTTCACAATGTCGCCGACCAATATCGCGCCTTGTTGATACAGGATGACCGTATGCGCGAAGCCCAGCACGAAAGACAACCCCAGCAACAGATAAGACAGATAACGGGCTTCGATGCGCCCTTGCTGGACGAAATAATCGCGCACTTGATCGGCCAGTTTGTCGAAGCGCTCGGTTTCAGCGCGTTCTTGCGCCGCGCCCTTGACCACCTGCAAGCCGTCCAGCGCTTCGGCGAGGCGGGCGTTCATCTGGCCGAAGCTAGCCCGCACCCGTTGCGCGACGGGGTGCATCTGCCGGATAAAGCGATATTGCACGGCTAAATGGCACACGACGAACGCGAGCGGCACCAGAAACAGCGTCGGATGGATCAACGGCGCGAAGATCACCGGCACGATCAAAAACATGCTAGAGCCAACCAGCAAGTTCAGTCCCGGATTCATCATCAAATTCATCTCACGCACGTCGTTTGTCACCCGCGCCATGATTTCGCCGACGGGGTGATAGTCGTGGAACGTCATGCTTTTGCCCAGCAGACTGGCGTATAGCTCGTCGCGCACGTCGCGCTCGATGCGCTGACCGAACGTTTCCGACGAGAAGTTACGCACCAACTGCACCGCGCCACGCGATAATTGCGACAATATGATGGCAACCGCCATCAACGCCACGAAGTTCAAAGCGCCGTCTAGTGGATACATCACGCTATTGAACACACGGTCAAATCCGCCCAGCGACCATAGCGGGTTAGAGGCGGTCAGCACGTTGAAAGATTGCCCGACGAAAATGGGCACCAGCGCCGCTAAGCCGGCATTGCTGGCCGCGCCGATCAACAGCAGAATCATCACCAACGGATGGCGAAGCATGTGCGAGATGATGAAACGGGCGGGGGAAGAACGGTTAGTATTGTAGTTTTTTCCGGTCACGAATTCCGAAGACATACTGATCCTATTTGCTTCTCTGGCGACACATAAAAGCCACAAACGATGCAACACCCTACCATCTTATCGGATAGGCATTATCCCATGTAAGACCATTTCAACAAAAAGAAGCCATCAAGGATTTGATGGCGGTGAGTAGCACTTTAGCGCTTGCTTAATCCGGGACTGACGACGGTCTTCGTCGCGCTGAATCAAGCGTAAAGGCTCACATCGTAATATCGAGGATGCTCGCGCCGACTTCGCGCAGACGGTCAGTCGGCATCTGGCTGAGCAAGACCGCGATATGGATGAAGCCGATATTCTTCGGGTCGGCGGCGAAGGCGCGTACATCTTCCGGCAGATCGGCGAAGTGCTTCCACGCTTCGCGCATCGCCAATAATTCGCCGATTTGCCCGCTTGTCTCCAGAAAATAACTGAGATTGCGGTTCACGGCGGAAGCCAGCACGGAAAGCTCGTGCATGGGCGGGGCGGCCTCTCCCAGTTCGTAGCGCATGATGGTTTGGGCTGGAATGCCGCACGACTCGGCGATGTCATCATGCGACAGGTCGGCCTCTTGCCGTGCCTTCTGCAATAACGCGCCGATCATACGGTTACGCAGGGATAGATACTCCGGCTGAGCGTGCTGGCGGCCAGCGCGGGAGATTTTGGTCGTCTCCATGCCCCAGAAGTGGCTGACGGGCACATCCAGATAGTACGCCAGAAGCTCTAATTGTGGCAGAGTCGGGGCGCTGTCGCCCAGTTCCCACGCCTGATACTCAGCGACGCCAATATTCAACAGGCGGGCGCAATCTTCCTGCGTGCGGACGGCACTCTCGCGGGCATCGCACAACAGCACACCGAGCATCTTGGCGCGAATGCGATACGATTCGGAGAAATCGTAAGACGCGGCAGAGTCCGGTTGCGCCCCCTGTTTCTGCTGTTGTTTGGCTTTCATCCTTGCCGCGAAATCATCAAAGCTCATGGCCTTATCCTCACACTATCTACGCCACACCATAACACACGTATTATAGATGGATTGAGCGTAACAGGCAAACCGCGCCACATCCGAACGGGGGCGGGCATTATTAGAAGCGCCTGTCGCGTTTGTTGCCGAAGCCCAACCCCGTCGGGCGGCGTTGCAATAGAAAGTCGCGCTCCGCTTTCATTTGTTGCGATAAATTGCGGACGGACTGCTGTAGCAATTCCAGCGTCACCTCGCGCTGATGATTGTGCGCGGCCAGCATCCGCGCCTGTAGCGCCACCTCCCGCACGAACGCGCCGGGCTGATCGACCAGATCAGGCGTGATGACGCTGTGCGACTCGTCCCAGTGTTCGCCCATGTAATGCTTGAGCATGGCTAGCGCCTGCGTTTCGTCTTGAATCGGCGGGATGATGTAGATGCGATCCAGCCTGCCGGGACGTTTGACCAGTCGCTCGTCGATGGCTTCGGGGTAATTAGTCGTCGCCAGAAGCATCGAGCCTTTCGCGTTGTTGGGCGACTCCACGCCGTCCAGTACATTGAGGATTCGCGCTTTGTCGTCGCCGCGCAGGTAAGCGTCGAATTCTTCGACGATCAACAAAGTCGGAAACTTGGCAGAGGCCACCGCCTGAAATGCGCGTTGAATTTTGTCGAACGATGCGCCGTCACGATCCGCGCCGGAAACGTAGACCACCAGCCGCTTTTGATCCAGCGCCCGCTTCGCCAGCGCCGCGCACAACATCGTCTTGCCGGTGCCCGGCACGCCCGCCAGCAACAATTTGCGGAAGGGCGCTAACTTGAGGTCTTTATAGATGCCCACGCCTTCGTTGAAAAACGATTCGACATCATCGGAGATTTTACGCTTCAGATCGTCGGGCAGGATCACGTCGTCCCATTCCACGCTCGGATCAAAGAAGGCGTCAATGCCGCCGATGATATACACATCGCGCCGCCGTTTGATGCGCGGGCGTACCGTCTTGGAGCATAGCCCCTCAAAGGCCGACCACGTATCGAGCCGCCCTTCCGGTACCAGCGCGACGGCGGTCAGGTCTTGCACGTCGTCATCAAAATACGAGCTGATGTAAATGACCTCGAACGTTTCGCCTTTGTGGTCGATGAAGCGGAAAGCATACGCGCCGGATGTCGCCGTCAGCACGACACGCTGATTCCGCAGGCCGCAATCGCTTATCGGCGTGATGATGTCACATTCCAGCACTTCGAAGCCATCATAACGCGCTTTGCCACGCAACCGCCGCCCCGCTTTGATCTTGCTCTGCGCGATCTTATTACTGCAATCTCCCGAAGCCCAGACGGTCAACGCTTCGACATCTGGATAGCGCTCCTGCCAGACCGATTTCGCCCATTCTACAAGCCGTTCATATTGCATTCGCTATGTCATCACTCCTATACAAAGTCGTGCCATGTAGATTGATTATACCGCGCTCAACCGAACAGGCATACCACACACATGAAAGCCGCCCTTTTCACCTGAAGCGCGGGCAAAATCATACGCGCCACGTCTTTATTTATCGCTAGCGGCGTGCTATGCTTTGTCACGCGCAACCACCTCAACCGTATCAGGAGAGATAAAATGCAGAAAACGCACAACTGCGGTGAACTTCGTGAACAGCATATCGGCCAGCCGGTCACGCTGGCGGGTTGGGTTAATCGTCGCCGCGATCAGGGCGGCCTGATCTTCATTGATCTGCGCGACAGGTGGGGCATCACGCAGGTTGTCGTCGATGAGGAAACCGCCGCCGAAGCGCACCGCGTCGCCAGTTCTGCGCGGAATGAGTACGTGCTGAAGATCGTCGGGCAGGTTCGCAAGCGGCCTGAAGGCACGGAAAACGACGAATTAGCGACGGGCGCTATCGACGTGATGGCCGAGCAGATCGACGTATTGAACGCATCCAAGACGCCGCCCATCTACATCAATCAGGACGGCAACGAGCGCGAAGTTGAGCGGATGCGCTATCGCTATCTTGATCTGCGCCGCCCGCACATGCAACACAATATCATCACCCGCCACAAGCTGGTGAAATTCATCCGCGATTATCTGGACGAGCGCCAGTTCATCGAGATCGAAACGCCGATGTTGTTCAAGACCACGCCGGAAGGGGCGCGGGACTTCCTCGTGCCGAGCCGGTTACAGCCGGGCAAATTCTACGCGCTACCGCAAAGCCCGCAACAGCTCAAGCAGTTGTTGATGGTGGCCGGATACGAGCGCTATTTTCAGATTGCGCGGTGCTTCCGCGATGAGGACTTGCGCGGCGAACGTCAGCCGGAGTTCACCCAGCTTGACCTTGAAATGAGCTTTGTGGAACGCGAAGACGTGATCGAACTCAACGAAGCGCTGGCGCTGGCCTTGTGCGACGCCATCGTGCCGGAGCGCACCTTACTAGCGCGGCCATTCCCGCGCCTGAAATATACCGAAGCGATGGAGAAATACGGCAGTGACAAGCCCGATTTGCGCTATGGGCTGGAAGCCATCGACGTGACCGACATCGCCGGTAAAAGCGGTTTCGTCGTGTTCAATAAGAACGTGGAGGCCGGCAAAAAGGTCAAGGTGATCTGTGCGCCCGGCCTGTACCGCGATCAAGAAGCGCCGGAAAAAGCGTTGAGTGGCGAGCGCCTCAAGAAACTGATGGCCTCATTGGAGACGCTGGTCAAAGCCGAAGCGGGCGCGAAAGGTCTGGCATGGATGGCGCTCCCGCTTGAAGAGTCCGGCGAGGTCAAAGGGCCTATCGGCAAATTCTTCACCGTCGAGCAAAAGATGGCACTATTCGAGCAAACAGGCGCGGAACCCGGCGACATCCTGCTGTTCACGTCCGACGATGACGACATCGTATACGCGACGGTGGATAAACTGCGCCGCCATATCGCCGAACTGCTCAAATTAGCTGATCCGAATGTGCTGGCTTTCTGCTGGGTGATTGATTTCCCGTTATTCTACTGGGACGAAGATAACCAGCGCTGGGACCCATCACAACATATGTTCACCGCGCCGATGCCGGAAGATTTGCACTATCTGGATAGCGACCCCGGACAGGCACGCGGCACACAATACGATCTAGTATGTAACGGCTATGAGGTGGGCGGCGGGAGCATCCGCCTGTATCAGCGCGAATTGCAGGAGAAAATCTTCCCGCTTATCGGCCAGACGATGGAACACGCGAAAGATCAATTCGGCCACATTCTGGAGGCGTTCGAGTACGGCGTCCCGCCGCATGGCGGCATCGCGTGGGGCATTGACCGGCTGGCGATGCTGTTCGCCGGTGCGCCCAACATCCGCGAGGTGATCGCCTTCCCCAAGACGCAAAGCGGCGGCGACGTGATGGCCGGTGCGCCGTCATTGCCGGAGCCGGGACAACTGGAAGAACTGTTCATCGCTTCAACCGCGCCTTTAGATGATGAAGATGAGACGGACGACGATTAAACGATTAGAACGACTAGAACGACTAGCAGAGGGGCGCATCGCCGCCCCGCTATTCACCCTGCTCTTTTGTCTGCCCTGCGCCCTGCTGATGTGGGGCGCAGGACTCGCCCACGCCGAAACCATCCCGCCTTGCTCCGACGCACACGGCCAGATCATACAGCAAACTTATCACAGCGAAGCCATCGACCAGACCATGCGCTACTCGGTCTATCTGCCGCCGTGCTACGACGCGGACTCCGCATATCCGGTCATCTACCTTCTGCACGGCTCGAATCGCACCGACGAGCATTGGCCGTCACTGGGAATCGACGCGGTGCTAGATCGCGGGATCGTCGGCGGTGCGTTGCCGCCGATGGTGGTGGCGATGCCTTACGGCGGCTGGATCGCCAACGAGAATCGCTTCGTCGGCGCGGCGACATGGAGCCATATCTTCTTGAATGAGTTCATGCCGACCATCGAAGCGCGGTATGCGGTGCGCGATACGCGGGAAGACCGCGCCATCGGCGGCATTTCACGCGGCGGATTCTGGGCGTTTAACATCGCGCTACGCTTCCCGCATCTGTTCGGCGCGGTGGGCGGTCATAGCGCCTTCTTCGATCCGGGACATTTTCCGGCGGAATACAACCCGCTCGACATCGCACGGAACGCGGCGGGCATGGATGCGCCGCGCATCTGGCTGGATCGTGGCGCGGGGGATTATGCCTTCTTCGGGCTGGACACCATGCACGACGCGCTGAGTTTCGCCGGTATCGCGCACGATTACACGATCTATCCTGAAGGCGAACACACCGACGACTACTGGGCGGCGCATCTGCGCGATTATCTGGCGTTTTACGCCGCCACATGGGAGCGCGACGAACCGGATTTCATCCCGCCGCAAATTCGCCACGATTTCGACGTGGGCGGGACGCTCGATCTGTATGTGCCGTCCGCCGCTTTCGCGGCCACGCGCATGAGCATCGAACGGGAGCGCCTGCTCCGTGTGTATGCCGGTCTGCTGGATTTCGACCTGATCTTGAGCGAGAGCGCCCGCGATGGGCTGATCGCGGGCGGTGTGGCGATCAACACCGCGACAACCACCGTCCCCGACGCCGCGCTGATTGATGCGCTGTGGGAGTCGCCATCCGCATATACGCTGATCGCGCTGAACAATCTGACGCCGCGCCTACGCCCACTCAACATCGACGGCGACTTCGTGCTGGATACCGACTTGAGCGCGTATCCGTTCGCGTTCGCCGGTGACGCGGTTGATCTGAGCCGCGTCACGCGCATGATGTTCACCGGCACGACGGCGCTCGCCCGTCGCACGCGGGAGGCCATCCAGCAGAACGGCGTCAACTGGGCGGTGAGTGGCATCCGCGATGTGGTCATCCGCCCCGACTTCCTGCATATCAGCAACGAAGTTAGCTTCGCGCCGCGTTGCCCGCAGAGCGATGAGCCGGTGCTGGGCGGCCTATGCGCGATGGACGAACACTTCGCCCTGCTGTATTTGCTGGGCGTGGACATCGTGGAGTTAAGCGGCAATCATAACAACGATTACGGCTTCAATGCCTATTTGCGCACGCTGGCGATGTACGAGGACGCGGGCATGATGACCGTCGCGGGCGGGCGCGATTTAGAATCGGCGCGAGCGCCCCGCATCATCGAGCATGGCGGCGGCAGTATCGCCCTGCTGTCGTGCAACTGGAACGGGCCGGACTTCGCGCTGGTCAGCGAGACGAGGCCGGGCGCCGCCTTCTGCGTGCTGGACTGGTTGCGCGAAGCGATCCCCGCGCTACAGGCAGAACACGATACGGTCATCGTCACCTTGCAATATGCGGAATATGACCGTTACACCCCGATTGAACGGCAAGTCAACCACTTCCGGCAGGTGGCCGACATGGGCGCGGATGTGGTGCTGGGCACGCAGGCGCATCAGCCGCAAACGTATGAATTCTACACGACGGAAGACGGGCGCGACGCCTTCATCCATTACGGGCTGGGCAATTTCTTCTTCGATCAAACATCGTGGGAGAAGGTGCGCTTCTTCATGGATGAGGTCATCCTGTACGGCGGGGAACTGCTGACGGTCAACATTCACACCGGCATCATCGAAGATTTAGGCCGCCCGCGCCCGATGACGGCGGCGGAATCAGCCGAATTTCTGGCGTTGATGTGGCGCGAAAGCGGCTTCCCGCCGTAAGTTGCCGCGCCGTGTCATAGCCGAGATGTGATCTAAGTCATGCTTTACAGCGCTAACGCCGTTTGATATAAATGGAGTTAAACCTGCTGTGTTTGTGATGGCATCATTCGTTTTGAGCCAACAATCACATATAGGGAGACCAACATCTCGTGTGGAGGTGATAGGCCCTGAGCCAAGACCAAAGCAACGATGCGGTCACCCACCTGCGAGAGCAGGTTCAAAACTTTTTTGTCCACACGGCATAGCGGGTGGTCATCATAAAGAAAAAGCGACTGTGGCGCGTGCGTCAGGTCGCTTTTTTGCGCCAGCTTCCCGCTTGGGATGCGCTACTCCGAATAATTCGCGCCGAACGTCTCCACCAGCAAGCCACCGAGACGGCTACGCACCGGCAATAATACCTGTTCGCCGCGCTCGGTCGTGAAGTTCTGCACATAGCGGTAGTCGATGACGCCGGTGGTGATGTTCTCTCGCGGCACATCTTTGACGAACCACGCCAACTGAATCATCTCGGTCAATGATAAGCCGGTGGTGATATTGTCTGATAGCGAATTGAATAATACCGGCGCTTGCACGATCAAATTGGGGATCATGTTCAAGCGTGTGACTTTATCGCGGATGGCGAAGATCAATTGTTGCTGACGCCGCGCCCGTTCCAGATCATTATCGCCGTGCCGTGTGCGGGCGAACTTGAGCGCGGTTTCGCCGTCAAGCTGGTTGGTGCCAGCAGGCAGGAAAAACGGATCGTAACCGTAATTCATGTCGGGATAGCGGCGGTCATTGATGGTGTAATCTGTGGTGACGGTCACGCCGTCAATCGCGTCTACAATGTCGATCACCGCCTGAAAATCAACGACGACGTATTCATGTATCCGCATCCCCAGATTATTCTGTACGGTCTGCATCGCCAGCCTGGCGCCACTGCCGGGCGAGCGCGTCTCGCCTAGCGCCATCGCGGAGTTAATACGGTGATGGGCGGCATAGCCGGGCACCGGCACGTACAGATCACGCGGCACGCTCAACATGCCGATAGTATTGGCGCGGGGGTCGATGCTGATGATAATGATGGTGTCGGTCAGATAAGCCAACCCGCGCGAACCGGCACGGCGGTCAATGCCCATCAGCAACACCGTAAAGCGCGATTCGCCGTCCCAGCCGCGCAACTCAAGCGGCGTGCCATCACCGAGCAGGATGATGTCGCCGGTCTGCGCTTCCTGCGGACTGACCGGACGCTGTTCGCGCATATCGACGGCGGGCGGAAGCATGGCGATGTCCAGCGTCGCGGTGGGGATGATCTCGCGGCTGTTAGTGCCGTTTTGCAACAGAAAGACCGCGCTCATGCCCAGCAGTAGCGCGATGAACAGGATCGCGCCGGAGACGATCACCCACGCCCAATCCGAGCCGCGTGTGTGGCGATTAACGCGGCGGCGGGCACGTTGACGCGCCGCCGATTCGCGGGAGATGGCGGACGGGGGCGGCGGCGGTGGCGTTGATCCACTGCTACGCCCGACATGCACCGCACGGCGCGGCGCGTCAATCGGCGTCTCGTACATCTTGACGGCGGGCACATCCGCCCACGATGGCCGACTTTCTGGCGGCGGTGGCGGCGCGATGGGACGGCGTACCGTCCGATTCAGGTCATTTTGACCGGTATCGTCGCCTTCCGGTTGTTGGCGGGAAGGCCGCTTGAATTTATCGTCGTTCATCGGCAGACCGTGATAAAATAGGAACATGACAAGTTGAATTCAGTATACGAAGGCTAAAAAGATGCGTCAATATCGCCTCATCACCGATCAACCGACGACAGGGCGGCGCAATATGGCGATTGACGAAGCGATCATGAACGCGGTCATCGCCGGTAGCAGTCCGCCGACGATACGCTTCTATGCGTGGAGTCCGGCCTGTTTGTCGCTGGGATACGGGCAACGCGCCGCCGACGCCGACATCGAACGCCTGCAAAAGCGCGGTTGGGATGTGGTGCGGCGGGCGACGGGCGGGCGGGCGATCTTGCACGCGCACGAGATGACGTATAGCGTCACCGTGCCGGATTCGCACCCATTGGCCGAAGGCGGCATCATCGAGAGCTATCGCCGCATCAGCGAAGCGTTACGGCGCGGGCTGGTGGCGCTAGGGTTGCGTACCGGCGCGGAGCGCAAAAAAGAGCGTCTGCGCGATACCGGGCCGGTCTGCTTTGAAGTGCCATCACATTATGAGATCACCATCGGCGACGGACGTAAGCTAATCGGTAGCGCCCAGCTAAGGCGACGCGGCGGGCTGTTGCAACATGGCACGCTACCGCTACACGGCGACGTGACCGACATCTGCGACGGCTTGCAGTTTGCGTCGGCGGCGGCGCGTGATATGGCAAAGTTGAGCGTGCGCCAGCGTGCCGCCACCTTGCAGGACGCGCTCGGCGTCATCGTGCGCTGGGAAGATGCCGTCACCGCGATGACCGACGCCTTCGCGGAGATTTTCGACGCCGACCTGACGCCCGCCGATTTGTCCGGCGCGGAGTTGGCCGAAGCCGAAACACTAGCAATGCAAGTTTACGGCGCGGAGTCATGGACGTTTCGCCGTTGATATTACGTGAGATATAAAATCAGGGTTGGACGATATGGGACAATTACCGCTTTTTTCTGCTGATCCACAAACGCCGGAAGAAATCGCCGCCGATACACCGCTAAAGGCGACTCTCGGTCACTTCGCGGCGCACCTCAAGCATGAGGGCAAGACGCAACACACGATCACCTCTTTTCTATCCGACCTGAAATTGATGGGTGGGTATCTGGGCATGGAGCGCCCCGTCGGGGGATTGCTGACCGGCGATCTAGAGGACTTTCTGTACTGGCTGGAATTCGAGCGCACCGACAATGACGGGCGTCCGATCCCGTGTAGCCGTAAGTCCTACGCTCGCCGCGTCACGTCGCTCAAAGTGTTCTTCAAGTGGTTGAAGGCGCTAGGCGCGATCAAGCATGATCCGGCGGGCGCGGTGCGTCAGCGTAGCGGCCCCGCGCCACTATCACAGGCGCTATCCCTGCCGCAAATCCGCGCTTGCATCGAGGCGGCACGGACGTTCAAAAAGGGCGGGACGCAAGACTATAGGCCGGAAATGCTATTCCGCCTGCTGGTTGATACCGGCCTGAAGAAGAGCGAAGTCATGCGGCTGAAGCCGATTCACATTGACCGCACCAACCCGCATCTGCCGGTGTTGCATGTACGGCAGAAAGTCCGCAACGTGTTCAAAGAGCGCCGCATCGACCTTGATCCGGACTGGGTGCGCCTGTTTGACCTGTATCGGGCGCAGTATCCGCCCAAACCCAACACCGAGATCATCGTCACCTGCACCGCCCGCAATCTGGAATACATCCTCAAGGACATCGGGCAGGCCGCCGGATTGGATGGCGAGCAGATACCGCCGGAAAATCGCATCAAGCTATCGTTCGAGGTATTGCGCTGGACGTGCGCCGTCAAAGATCATCGCATGGGAATGGACGAGCAATCCTTACGCGAAAAACTGGGACTGAGCGAGCCGAGCTGGTACGAGACCAGCAACAAGATCAAACAACTGGCCGAACAACTCGCCGCCGATAGCGCGGCATCATAGAAGGGTGATAGGCCATGTTAACCGATGATGCACGCCGCGCCGCCGATCTACGGCGACAGCTGAACGAACATATTTACCGCTATCACGTCCAGCACGCGCCGGTCATCACCGATGACGAGTACGACGCGCTGTACAACGAATTAGTCGCGCTGGAAGGTCAACACCCCGAACTGGTCACGCCGGACTCGCCGACACAACGCGCCGGTAGCGATCTGTCAGAAGATTTCCCCAAAGTGGCGCACCCCGCCCCGATCTTGAGTCTAGCGAACGCCTTCAGCACTGACGATCTGCTGGCGTGGGAGGAACGCAACCGCAAGTTATTGGCGGCGGGCACATCGTTGGATTATGTGCTGGAACCCAAGCTAGACGGCCTGAGCGTGGTCATCACCTATGAGGACGGGATGCTCGTCCGCGCCGCCACACGCGGCAATGGCACACTCGGCGATGACGTGACGGCCAACGTCCGCACCATCCACACCGTACCGCTACGCATCCCCGTCGAGGGCGACGCGCCGCCGCCGCGCCGGTTGGTGGTACGCGGCGAGGTGCTTTTCCTCAAGCGCGATTTCGAGGCACTCAACCAGCGCCAGCAAGCCGAAGGGTTGCCGCTATACATCAATCCGCGCAACACCGCATCCGGCACGTTGAAGCAGAAAGACTCGCGCATTACCGCCAGCCGACCATTGACCGCTTACCTGTATGACGTGATCGACCACAGCGCCGATGATACGGCGGGCGGCGCGGTCAGGTGGGATACAGAGTCCGAAATGTTGGATTTCCTGCGGGCGATGGGCTTCTATATCCCACCAGAATCCCACATTTATCCCACATTATCCCACATTATCCAGCAATTGCCCGATTGGGAAGCCGGACGCGACTCCCTGCCGTTTGAGATTGACGGGCTGGTGGTCAAAGTGAATGATCGACGGCTGGCGGCGGAATTAGGCGTCGTCGGCAAAGACCCACGCGGCGCGATTGCCTACAAATTCCCCGCGCAGACCGCGACAACGCCGTTACGCGGCGTGACGGTCAACGTCGGGCGCACCGGCAAGCTGACACCCACCGCCCAGCTAGAGCCGGTCTTCATCTCCGGCGTGACGGTGAGCAACGCCACCCTGCACAACTATAAATTCATCGCCGATCTGGACATCCGGCTGGGCGATCAGGTGATTATCAAGCGTTCCGGCGATGTCATCCCGTATGTCATCGGCCCGGTGACGGCGGCGCGAGATGGCACGCAGACCGCGATCACCCCGCCGACACATTGCCCTTTCTGCGAATCAGCGATCATCCAGCCGGAGGGCGCGGTAGATCACTTCTGCGCCAATCCCACCTGCCCGGAGAAAGTGTTCCGCAGTCTGGAATTCTTCGTATCCAAAGGCGCGATGGACATTGACGGCATGGGGCCGCAGACGGTCAAGGCACTGATGGACGCCGGACTCATCACCGACGAAGCCGACATATTCGCGCTAGAAATCGAGCAATTGATCGCCTTAGAACGCTTCGGCCAGAAGAAAGCCGAGAACCTGCTGAATGCTATTGAGGCGGCGAAGAAGCGCCCGTTATGGCAGTTCATCGCGTCGATGGGAATCGAGGGTGTCGGCGCGACGGTGGCCGGTTGGCTGGCCGATCATTTCGGCGATCTCGACGCGCTTCTGCACGCCGAACCGGAGGCGATCATCAACATTGAGGGGATCGGGGCGGTGCTGGCCGACAACATCGCGGGCTGGTTCGCGGACGAACATCACCGGCGCATCCTGTCCAAGATGCGACAGGCGGGCGTCAACATGCGGGCGGAGCGTCAACCGCAGGCCGGTACACAGTTAGCAGGCAAGACGTTTGTATTGACCGGCACCCTGCCCAACCTGACGCGCCAGCAGGCCGCCGACCTGATTAAAGCGCATGGCGGGCGCGTCGTCTCCAGCGTCAGCAAGAAGACCGATTTTGTGGTCGTCGGCGAGTCGGCGGGCAGTAAAGCGGACAAGGCCGCCCAGCTCAATATCACCATATTGAACGAGGACGAGCTAAAAAATTTGATCGACAGGTCACAGTGAAGCCAGAACGCGCTATAATGGATGTTAGATGATGACGTGTCGGGCGCAATCCATCGCGCCCCTACAAATCATCGGGAAATATGAATATACTGGCAGTATCCCACAAGCGATAATCCGAGTACGCCATCGAAATCGACGGCTTTTGAACCGGCATTCTATCGAACCTGTACGCGGCGCGGTTCACCGCGTCTATTGTTTGCAAGAGGATTACATATTATGTCTGACCCCGTATATCTGACTCCGGAAGGCAAAGCGGAACTAGAGCGCGAGTTGCATCAGCTCGTGCATGAGCGCATACCGGAATTAGCGCAGAAGCTCAAAGAGGCGGTAGCCGAAGGCGATCTGAAAGAGAACGCCGACTATCACGACACCCGCGAGCAGAAATCATTCGCGGAAGGCCGCATCCAATATCTGGAAAATGTCCTGCGCGGTGCGGTCATCATCGAGACGGATGGCAATACCAGCGTGGTGCAGATCGGCTCCAGCGTGACCATCCGCGAAGAAGGGTTAGACGAAGACGAGCGCTATATGATCGTCGGCGCGGCGGAAGCTAACCCGCGTGAAGGGCGCATCTCGCACGAAAGTCCGATTGGTAAAGCGTTGATCGGAAGCAAAAAAGGCGACAAGGTGCGCGTCAACACACCGGCGGGCAAGACGACATTCAAGGTTCGCAAGATCGAGTGAGAGAAACAAAACGGGGCGCTTAAACCACCGCGCCCCGCGTAAGATCACGTTTTCACCGACACACCCGCCCCCACTCAGCGATTAATCGGGGTGAAGTCCGCAGTCCCGCCGAATGGATCATCTTCTTCGTCATCGTCATCACCGGCATCATACGGCGGCAAGTCCGGCGGCATCGTCGGGCGGGTCGATGTGCCGGGCGAACCCATCGGCGGCGGTGATGGCGGTGGCGACATGCCCGGCGGTAACGGGTCAATCTCGTATTCGGATAAATCGCGCTGACCGCTAGACGACGGCGGCGGTGGTGGCGGTGGTGGCGGCGATGCGGGCGCATCCGATAATGTGCCTATCTGATAGTCGGATACATCCGGCAGACCGCCCGCCGGAGCGCCCATCGGTGGCGGCGATGCGGGCGTTGCCCCCGCCTGTTTCTGCCATGCTTGAATTTGTAGCGTCATACTCTCGAAGTGGCTGTTCGGCGGTAGCGCCGGATCAGTGCCCGGCGTGGCGTCGGCCACCTTCGCCTTGACGATCAAGTTATCGCTCTCGACGATGTGTTCCGCGCCAGCACGCAACACAACGATGTCGGTCTGCGGATTATCTACGCGGTTTTCCAGATCGGAGCGCGTGGCCGGATCATTATAGCCGTGTTCGCTGACAAAAATCTTGGTGAGCGTCTTGACGAAATCATCTTTATCAAACAGCCAGACCTCAACGGCGGATAAGTCCTGCCCATCGCCGATGCTCCGCGCCACCGTCGCGCCGGTTTCACCCAGAAACATATCATCCGCATCTTCAATAGCGAAGGAATCGTCGTAGGCGCGGCCTTTGAAATAAATCGACGGTTTATTGACAAGCGGCGTACCGAGCGCCCTATCGGAATCGGTGGTCGTCTCTAGCATCTGCTTGGCGATGTCACGGCGGCGGCGTTCACCCTCCATCGTCTCGCGGGCGCGTTTGTCATCGTCAGATTCGCCGACCATGCGCCGCTTGATCGTCAGGCGGGCGCGTTCCACATAGCCGCCGATCAACAAGCCCCACACCAGCGCGAACACGTTGACCACCACCACGAAAATCAGCACCCCGCCCGCGATCTGTAATATCGCCGCCAGCAGGCTACCGCTTGACGGCGCTGGCCGACCTTCGACCACCCGCGCCACGTCGATGACTTGCTCGAGGGCGGCGGCGGTCTGCCCGCCACGCTGGATCAAGCGCTCGGCACGCTCCGCCGGATCGTCAATGCGTTCCAGCAATTGCCGGATGCCCTCATCGTCATAGATGTTGGCGAGTTTGCTGGCGGCAATGCCGATGATGTACTGGTCTTGATGTTCGCTTCGCATCTGGTGCGGTGCGCCGTCATAGAACTGCACGCCCGCCGGTTCGTATGCCCAGAACATGCCGGCCAAAAACGCAATCAACATGAAGGACAGCACGCGCAAAGATGGCAATTGCGGCTGAATGACGATCCTGAAAACGCCGTTGTAGCTATCAACTAGCCACTGACGCAGGCCGCCACCTTCCCCTGCCGGTTTGCTCTTCTTACGGCGTCCCCGCCGCTTTTTGCCGTCTTCTTGTTCAAGACCGTCATCTTGGAGGATGTCATCGGTCATCTTGATACCTTTCGTGACGCACGCCGTTAACAAGTTGGTATTTACGCGGGGCGGCATGGTGACGGCGTGCGGAAATATGCCTGACCAGATCATCCGCAAACCATCGCGCCATGTAGCCCACTAAATCTCGATTTCTAATGTTACTCCAAATTCCGCAACAAAGCAAAACGCATGTGGCAGAAAACACGCTGTTTTCCGCTTTGGATCGAACCACTTTTCGCCAATTCATGATACCATGCGGTAAAATCAGGCAGAAATTATCGGCTAGACAATACATTTTGAGATTAAAAGATGACCATTATTCAAAGTAAAATCGACAGAAAAGACGATTCATTCGCGCAGAATTACCAGCACAATCAAACGCTAGTGCAGACTCTCGAAGAACGGCAGGCCAAAGTGCGGCAAGGCGGCAGTGAACGCGCCCGCCTGCGCCACATCGAGCGCGGCAAGTTACTCCCGCGTGAGCGCGTGGAACGCCTGCTCGATCCGGGCGCGCCGTTTCTGGAGCTTTCGTCGCTGGCGGCGTGGGATATGTACGAGAACGAGACGCCGGGCGCGGGCATCATTAGCGGTATTGGCGTGGTCAACGGCGTGGAGGTGATGATCTCCTGTAACGAGGCGACCATCAAAGGCGGCACGACCTACCCCGTATCGCTGAGCAAGTCGCTACGCGCACAGGAAATCGCCCGCGAGAACCGCCTGCCGATGGTGTATCTGGTGGAATCCGGCGGGGCGAATCTGCCGCATCAGGCGGATATTTTCGTCCCGGGCGGGCGCGGTTTCGCCAATCAAGCGCAGATGAGCGCTCTCGGTCTGCCGCAAATCGCGCTGGTTTTCGGCAACAGCACGGCGGGCGGCGCTTACGTGCCCGGCCTCAGCGATTATACGGTGTTCGTGCGCGATCAAGCGATGGCGTTTCTGGGTGGGCCGCCACTGGTCAAGATGGCGACGGGCGAGGAAGTGGACGAGGAGTCGCTGGGTGGCGCGGCGATGCACGCCCGCGTTTCCGGTCTGGCGGACTACATCGCGGAGGACGACGCCGACGCGGTACGCATCGGGCGCGAGATCGTCGGGCAGTTGAACCATCGCAAGGGGATTCACGCCGCGCTCCGCACGCCGGAGCCGCCGCTTTACGATCCCGACGAATTGCTGGGCATCGTGCCCGTCGATACCATCCGCCAGCCGCTCGACATGCACGAAGTCATCGCCCGCATCGTAGACGGCTCGCGCTTCCATCCGTTCAAGCCGGATTACGGCGCGACGCTGGTCACCGGCCACGCGCACATTAACGGCTTTCCGGTGGGCATTCTGGCGAACAACGGCATTTTATTCTCGGAAAGCGCTAATAAAGCGGCGCAATTCATCCAGCTTTGCAACCACAGCAGAACCCCGTTGATCTATCTGCAAAATATCACCGGCTTCATGGTCGGGCGGCAATACGAAGAAGGCGGCATCATCAAACACGGGAGCAAGATGATTAACGCCGTCGCCAATAGCAACGTGCCGCAATTCACCGTGTTGATCGGCGGCGCGTATGGCGCGGGCTATTATGCGATGTGCGGGCGGCCTTACGATCCGCGCCTGATCTTCTCGTGGCCGACCAGCCGCACGGCGGTCATGGGGGCGGAGCAAGCCGCCGGGGTGCTGGGCATCGTGCAGGAAGCATCAGCACGGCGGCGCGGCATCGAGCCGGACATGGAGCAGATCGAGCAGATGAAATTCATGGTGCGCTACAAATTCGAGCAAGAATCCGACCCGTATTACGGCACCGCCCGCATCTGGGATGATGGCATGATCGACCCACGCCACACCCGCGAAGCGCTGACAATCGGCCTGAGCATGTCGTATAATCGGGACTGGGTGAACGAAGGTGTACCCCGCTATGGAAATGACCGCATGTAGTGGAAAGAGACTAACTTATGGGACGCGAGACTCTTTACGTCGCAAATCTGGCTGATGAGACCGACGAGGCGACCATCCGCGAGACGTTCAGCGAATACGGCGACGTGACGGCAATCGCCACGACGCACAACGAACGCTTTGACGTGCAGGCGCTACTGGTGACGATGAACGCCGAGAAGAGCGCCACCCGCGCCAATAGCACATTAAACGGCATGGAGATCAACGGTAAGCGGCTGGCGGTCAGCTATCCCGATGTTGACATGGATGCCGTAGAGCGTGGGCTGAGCAAGAAAGCACGGCAAACCGCCGAGTCGGTGTGCAAAACGCTAAACGAAGTGTACCGCAAGCCGGTGCGCCGTATTCACAGTATGGTGCTATTGTGCGGGCATAGCTTCGTCAACGCACTGCTGGAAGAAGCGCAGGCGTTACACGCCGGTGAGGGCATGTTGACGCTGGACGGCACGCGCAAACGTTCGGTGGGCGGCGTGTTCTTTCAACTCGCCCTGCCGCGCATGTCGCCGCCGATCTACCAGATCGTGCATCCGAAGGGCGGCAAATTGCCGAATTACGAAAAGACCGACGACCGCGCCATCTACCATCTGATCGTCAATCCGCACCGCTTCGATGTAGAGGAAACCGTAGGATGAGCGACGCGCATCATCAAGACAACCGGCAATCATGGAACGCGGCGACGCGCCGCCACAACATCCACAAGGGCGATCAAGCCGCGTTCCTGCGCGACGGCGGCAACACGCTATTCCCCGAAGAGATCGACCTGCTGGGCGATGTGCGCGGGCGGACGCTAGCGCATCTGCAATGCAATACCGGCGTCGATACGCTGAGCATCGCCGCCCATCTGGGCGCGGATGTGACCGGCATCGACATCAGCGATGAGGCGGTTGATTTCGCGCAGGCACTATCACGCGATAGCGGGATTCCGGCGCAGTTTATCCGCGCTGATCTGTTCGACTGGTTCGACGCCAACGACCAGCCCTTCGACGCGGTGTTCACGTCATACGGGACGACGGGCTGGCTGAGCGATCTGACGCGGTGGGGGGCGGGCGTCGCCGGAGCGCTAAAAGATGGCGGGCGGTTCGTCATGGTGGAATTTCATCCGGTAGTGGGTATGTTGGGCGATGATGGGCGTCACATCAGCTTTGACTACATGGGCGGCGGCCATATCTACAATGCGGACGGCGTGGGCGATTATGTCGGCGTGCAGGGTGGCGAATCGACCAACACCGGCACGCCGACCGCCGTCGCGCCCGATGATGCAACATGGCACAATCCGCACCCCGCGCACGAGTTCGCATGGGGGCTGGCCGACCACCTCAACGCGCTGATCGCGGCGGGATTGACCATCACGCGAGTCGAAGAATACCCGCATTGCAACGGCTGGAAGCCTTTCGATAACATGATCGAGCGCGAAGGCCGCCAGATGTTCATGCCGGAAAGCGCATTCGTCATACCATTGATGTTCGGGATTCATGCGATCAAGCGGTAATGGTGCTATAATCCTTAGCCGCAATCCGACATAATTAAACCGGCGTTCGGTCAATGATACCGGCGCATTTTTTGAAAATAGTAATTGATGGAGTTCAAAGCGTATGGTTTTACCAAAAGCAACCGCTATTAACCTGTTTAATCCATTCACCGAAGAACACGAGATGTTCCGCAAGTCCGTTCGTGCGTTCGTGGAAAAAGAAATCCGCCCGCACGTTGACGAATGGGAAGAAGCGGAGATCGCCCCACTGCACGAGCTATTCAAGAAAATGGGCGAACTCGGCTTTCTCGGCTTGAACTATCCGGAGAAATACGGCGGCGCGGAGGCCGACATCTGGTTTACCGTCGTGTTCGCGGAGGAACTAGCGCGGGCGGGCGCGGCGGGCATCCCGATGGCGACGCTGGTGCATACCGACATGGCGACGCCCGCCTTAGCGCGGCACGGCTCTGAAGAACTCAAGGAGCGCTATCTGATGCCGGCCATACGCGGCGAGATGGTCAGCGCGATTGCAGTCACCGAGCCGGACGCCGGAAGCGATGTCGCCCGCATCAAGACCCGCGCCGAGCGCGACGGCGATGATTACATCATCAACGGGAGCAAGCTATACATCACCAACGGCACGCAGGCCGATTGGCTGTGCCTGCTGGCACGTACATCGCCCGGCGACGATTATCAGGGGATGTCGCTCATCATTGTGCCGACGGACACACCCGGATTTACCATCAGCAAGAAACTCAAAAAACTGGGCAATCACAGCAGTGATACCGCCTTCCTGACGTTCGAGGACGTGCGCGTGCCGGTCAGTAACCGCATCGGCGAGGAGGGCTTCGGCTTCTACTACCAGATGGAGCAATTTCAGGTCGAACGGTTGGTCGGGGCGCTGGGCGGCGTGGCCGGTGCGGAACTGGTCGTGCGTGATACCATCGCGTACTGTCAGGAGCGCCACGCCTTCAACAAGCCGTTGATCGCCAGCCAGTGGATTCAATTCAAGCTAGCCGAATTACTGACCGAGATTGAGGCGACGCGACAATTGAATTATCTATGCGCGGCCAAGATCGAAGCCGGTGAGGACAACATGGAAGTGACGCGCATCGCGTCCATGTGCAAGCTGAAAGCCGGACGCCTGATGCGCGAAGTGGCCGATACTTGCCTGCAATTTTACGGCGGCATGGGCTACATGGAGGAGACGCCAATCTCGCGTTATTTCCGCGATGCGCGGCTGACATCCATCGGCGGCGGCGCGGATGAGGTCATGCTGGGGATTATCGCCAAACTTGAAAACATGAATCCGCGCTAAGTCGCGCTGGAATCCATAAAGAAAGCAGAACGTTATGACATATCGTATTGGTTCCGCGCAAGGATTCTATGGCGACGACGTGACCCGCGCTCTACCGATGATCGAAGGCGGGCATGTGGACGTTATATGCTTCGAGGCGCTGGCGGAATTAACGCTCGCCATCCTGCAAAAAGACCGCCTGCAAGACCCATCACGCGGCTATACATTTGACCTGAACATCATCGCATCAAAGATTCTGCCGGGAGCGTTCGAGCGCAAGATACCGCTCATCACCAACGGCGGCGGATTGAATCCGGCGGGCGCGGCGCAGATGGTCAAGGCGACGGCGGAAAAATTAGGATTGGATGGCGTGAAGATAGCCGCCGTTAGCGGCGATGACATGCTGGGACGGCTGGACGAATTGCAGGCGGGCGGCGCGGATTTAGCCCACATGGAAAGCGGCAAGCCGTTCGCGCCGGAAAGCTACTGGGCGAACGCCAACGTTTATCTGGGCGCGTTACCCATCGTGGAGGCGTTGCAAGCGGGCGCCGACATCGTGATTACCGGACGTGTCGCTGACCCGTGTCTGTATCTCGCGCCGTTAATCGCGCATTACGGCTGGGCGTGGGATGACTGGGACAAGCTGGCATCCGGCATCGTGTGCGGCCACCTGCTGGAATGTACCGGTCAGGTCGTCGGCGGTAACAGTCTGGCGGCGATGGAGGACGGCATCGAAGCGGAGGACTTGCCACATCTGGGCTACCCCATCGCCCATGTTGAGGCCGATGGCGCGTTCACCATCACCAAGACGCCGGACGCGCCCGGCATCGTCACCGTCAACACCGTGAAAGAACAACTACTCTACGAAGTTCACGATCCGGCCAACTACATCACACCGGATGTCGTCGCTGATTTCACGACGCTAGCGCTTGAGCAGACCGCGCCCGATCATGTGCGCGTGACCGGCGTCAGTGGCAAGCCGCGCCCGCAAAAGCTCAAGCTGAATCTGGGGCGTGTCGAAGGCTACATGCGCGAATTGATCTTCACTGTCGGCTGGCCGGACGCATGGCACAAGGTCAACCAGCTCAAGACGATGATCGAGCGAAGCTGGGACGGCCTCTCAATCAAGCGGATCGCCTATGACTACATGGGCATGAACAGCCTATACGGGAGCATCGCACCACTACCGGACGACCCGCTAGAGGTCATCGTGCGTGTGATGTTCACCGCCAACGACGAGAATACATTGAGCAAAGCGGTACGCCGCATGATGAATAACGGCCTGAGCGGTCCGGCGGGCATGAGTATCTCCGGCACGACGATCAGCGCCAAGCCGCGCATTATTCTCGGATTGTGGCCGACGCTCATCGGGCGCGATCTGGTCACGCCGAGCGTGGATTATCTGGAGGTGTCACTATGACCAAGCGACTTTACGATCTGGCCTTCGGGCGCTCCGGCGACAAAGGCGACATCGCCAATATCAGCATCATCGCCCGCGACAGCGCCGCCTACCGGACGCTGAAAACGCATTTAACCGCCGAGCGCGTGCACGACTACTTCGGCGATATGGTGCGCGGGGAGGTCATCCGCTACGAACTGGACAATATCGAGGCGCTGAACTTCGTGCTTCATGGCGCGTTGGACGGCGGCGGCACGCGCTCCTTACGCATCGACGGGCTGGGGAAGTCATTGGCGGGCGCGTTGCTTTACATGGAATGGGATGAGTGAGCCATGCCACAGACGATTATCGTAAACATCAAACCACCGTTCGCGGCGATCACCTTAAACCGCCCCGACGCCCGCAACGCGATGAGCCAGCAAATGGTGATAGAACTGCGCGAGGCGTTCGACTCCCTGCGCGATGACCGCACCATTCGCGCTATCGTGCTGAACGGTAGCGGCGGGACGTTCTGCGCGGGCGGCGACCTCAAAGAGATGCAGACAGCTTTCACCGATCCCGACAATGACGATAGCGGGCGCACCGAGCAATTCGACGGCCTGCTGAACGCGGTGCAGAACGCGCCGCAGGCCGTCATCGCCAAAGTGGAAGGCGCGGCGATGGGCGGCGGCTTCGGGTTGGTGTGCGCGTCGGACATCGCCATCGCCAGCCAGACCGCGACATTCGCCCTGCCGGAAGTGCGGTTGGGCATCGTGCCCGCGTTGATCTCGCCGTATGTGATCGACCGCATCGGCCTGACCCATGCGCGGCGCTTGATGCTGACCGGTGCGCGGTTTGATGGCGCGGCGGCATTGAATTACGGGCTGGTGCATGAAGTCTGCCCGCCGGATGCGCTAGACGAGCGCGTGAATGCCACGCTGGAAGAAATCCGGCAGGCCAGCCCCGACGCGCTGGCCGCGTGCAAAGCGTTGATCTTCCGCGTGAACCGCGCCGACATCAGCCAGACCGCATCGTATCGCGCCCGCCTGCTGGACGATCTGCGGCGCGGGGCAAGTGGGCAAGAGGGCATGATGGCCTTCATACAGAAGCGCAAGCCCGCATGGGCGACGCCACCAGCAGAAGGGGATGAATGAGCCGATGTCGATACGCAAAATTTTAATCGCCAATCGCGGCGAAATCGCCTGCCGTATCATGCGGACATGCCACGATATGGGCATCGCCACCGTCGCGGTCTACTCCGACGCCGACGCCGACGCGCTTCACGTCAGTCAGGCGGGGGAAGCCGTCCACATCGGCGCGAGTCCGGCGACGGAGAGCTATCTCAACATCCCGCGCATCATCTCAGCCGCGACGCGCACCGGCGCGGATGCGGTGCATCCGGGCTATGGTTTTCTGGCGGAAAATGCCGAATTCGCGGAAGCGGTGATCGACGCTGGCCTGACGTGGATCGGCCCGTCGCCGGATTCGATCCGCGCTATGGGCAAAAAGCGCGAAGCCAAGCTGATGTTGAAAGATGTGCCGTTAGTGCCCGGCTATCAAGGCGAAGATCAGCGCGACGAGACGCTGAGCGAGGCCGCCGAACAGATCGGCTATCCGGTGATGGTTAAAGCGTCGGCGGGTGGCGGCGGCAAAGGGATGCGGCGCGTCGATGCGCCGGACGAGCTAGCAAGCGCATTGAGCATCGCCCGCCGTGAGGCGGCGCAAGCCTTCGCCGACGATACGCTGATATTGGAGAAGTTCGTCACCAACCCGCGCCACATTGAAATTCAAATCTTCGGCGACCAGCACGGGAACGTCATCGCCATCGGCGAGCGCGAATGTAGCATCCAGCGCCGCCACCAGAAGATCATCGAGGAGACGCCCTCCCCCGCCGTTGATGATGACCTGCGCGGGCGCATGAGCGAGGCCGCCGTCCGCATCGGGCAACAACTGAACTATATCGGCGCGGGCACGGTGGAGTTTCTGCTAGATGCCGGGAAGAACTTCTATTTCATGGAGATGAACACGCGGCTACAGGTCGAGCATCCGGTCACGGAGATGGTGTACGGCGTCGATCTGGTGCGCTGGCAGATCGAGATTGCGGCGGGTAAACCGTTGCCGCGAACCAACTTGAGCGCGAAGGGGCACGCCGTCGAAGCGCGACTGTACGCGGAGAACCCCGCCCGCGACTTTCTGCCCGCCGTCGGCGATGTCGTGCTATTCGACACGGGTGAAGCCGGCGGCGTCCGCATTGATTCCGGCATCCGCACCGGCGACGCGGTGAGCATCCACTATGACCCGATGATCGCTAAGATGATCGCGGTGGGCGCGGATCGTCAGGAGTCATTGCGCCGATTGAGTTACGCGCTGGCGCGGATCAAGCTGTTCGGGCTGGAGAATAACGTCGCGTTCCTGCGCCGCGTCATCGACCATCCGGCACACATCGCGGGCGATATACACACCGGCTTCATCGACGCGCACCCCGAATTGATCGCCATGACCGACGCGCTACCGCCGCCGGTGTTGATCGCCGTCGGCATCGCACAGACCGAACGGGCGGCGGGGACGACGTGGCGCAATAATCGCTATCGCGCCATCACACATGACTTCACGCGGGACGACAACACGCACAGCATCGCGCTGACCCCGACGGGCGCGAACGCCTATCAGGTTGAAATCGGCGCGGAGACGTATCAGGCGCAAGCCGTCGCGGACGGTCAATACATCGTGGACGGCCACCGCCAGCGCGTCACGCTGACCGCCGACGGCGAAACGTGGTGGGCGCACCACGACGGCGCGACGTATCATCTGCGCTGGCGCAATCCGCTACCGTTGCCGGGCGCAGGCGCGGCGGCGGAAGGCTCGTTGCGTGCGCCGATGCCCGGACAGGTCATCAGCGTAGCGGTGACAGTCGGCCAGACGGTCAAGCAAGGGGATGTGTTGATGGCGCTGGAAGCGATGAAAATGGAACACCGCATCCAGTCGCCTTATGATGGCGTCGTCGAAGCGGTGTATTACAGCGTCGGCGATACCGTCAGCGCGGAGGCGGTGTTGTTGGAAGTCACAGAGGACGACGGCGGCGGTTAATCGGCCTGATTAATCGGCCCGATTAATCGACCACCAGCCGCACGAATTTACGCTTGCCGACCTGCAACACAACCGGCAATTCATCGAGCGTGACGAGCGCCTGTGCATCATCTACCGGCTGACCGTCACGCTTGATGCCGCCCTGATCGATCAATTGCTTGGCCTCTTTGCCGCTTTTGACCATGTTCAGACGCCGCAGAACGTCCACGATTTTCTCATCGGCGGTCAGCGCCTCTTGCGGGATGTCGTCCGGCACGGCGTCTTTTTTGCCACTGCGGAACACGTCGTCCCAGCGTTTTTGTGCGGCTTCGGCGTCCGCCGGACTGTGGAAGATGCCGACGATCTCTCGCGCCAGACTCATCTTGATTTCGTTGGGATGCAGGCTACCATCGGCCAGCCCGCGCTCCAACTCCGCGAGGCGTTCGGCTGACCAGCCGAGAATCAACTTGTGATAAATCGGCATCGCCTTATCCGGCAGGCTCATCACCTTGCCGTACATATCCCACGCCTCGCCCAATAGCGGGATGTGGTTGCCCAGACTTTTACTCATCTTAATCTCGCCATCGGTACCCGGCAGGCTCTCGCCCATGATGATGGCGATTTGCGGCTTTTGCCCCAGCCCGGATTGCAGTTTGCGTCCGGCGACCAGAATATTGAACAGTTGGTCTTGCCCGCCAACTTGCACGTCGGCTTCCTGCGCGACGGCATCGTAAGCCTGCATCAGCGCGTAGAAGAATTCATGTAGATAGATGGCTTCCTCCGCATTGACGCGCTTGGAGAAATTTTCGCGCTTGAGGAACTGTTGCACGGTGAAATGGCTCGCCAGCCGGATGATGTCGGCAAAATCTAGCGTGGACAGCCATTCGTCATTGCGGCGCACGCGGGTCTTAGCCGGATCGAGTATCTTGAACGCTTGCTCCGCATAGGTGCGGGCGTTGTCGTCCACCTGTTGCGGCGTCAATTGATCGCGGGCGGATTCTTTGTCGGATGGATCGCCGATCAAGCTGGTGAACGTGCCGACCAGAAACGTCACATCATGGCCGAAATCTTGAAATTGGCGTAATTTCCGCATGGTGATCGTGTGGCCGAGATGCAGGTCTGATGTGCGCGGATCGTAACCACAATACACCCGCAACGGGCGGCCTTCCGCCGTCGCCGATACCAGACGCTCGCGCAGTTCGCGCTTCATGGCGTGGTACGTCTCCGGATCGCCGTATTCCGCGCCGGACATCAATACTTCGACTTGCTCATCAATTGTCGCATTCGTTGTGGTCATGGACGCATCCTATATCTTAGATCATAGTCATCTTCGTGCCATTGATGGCGCGGTAGATTATAACACACGGCGCGAATTCAAGTCATCGTTCGTTCGTGGGTTGTGTCGGACGGCGGGAAACTCTATAATTCGGGCATAAAATCCTTCGCTGTAAACAGGAAAGCGCCATGAGACAAATGACCAGCGCGGAAGTGCGCCAAGCATTTCTGGATTATTTTCAGACAAAAAAGCATAAAGTCCTGCCGTCGTCGTCGTTGGTGCCGGGCAATGATCCGACATTGCTATTCGCCAATGCCGGCATGGTGCAGTTCAAAGATGTGTTTCTGGGCACGGATAAGCGCGACTACAAACGGGCGGCCACTTCACAGAAGTGTATGCGCGTCAGTGGCAAGCACAACGATCTGGAAGAAGTCGGTCCGTCGCCGCGCCATCATACATTCTTTGAGATGCTCGGCAACTTCAGCTTCGGCGATTACTTCAAGCTGGAGGCGATGCGCTTCGCGTGGGAACTGCTGACCGAAGTCTACGGCCTGCCCGCCGAGCGTCTGGCGGTCAGCATCTACGAGAAAGACGACGAGAGCTTCGACCTGTGGACGGAGCAAGTCGGCATCAGTCCGCGCCGCGTCGCCCGTCTGGGCGCGAAAGATAATTTCTGGCAGATGGCGGAGACCGGGCCGTGTGGCCCCTGCTCGGAAATCCACTGGGATAAATACCCCGAACGCGGCGAAGAAGGCATCATCGAATCGCTAGAAAAGGACGATGACCGCTTCCTCGAAATATGGAATCTGGTCTTTATGCAGTTCAACCGCACACAGGCCGACCCCACCAATAGCGGCCAATACGACCAGCCACTGCCCGCGCCGTGTGTCGATACCGGCATGGGCTTAGAGCGCATCGTCAGCATTTTGCAAGGCGCGGAAGCCAACTACGAAACAGACCTTTTCATGCCGATCATCGAGCGCACGCAACAGTTGACCGGACACAGCGACGCGGAGCGCGACGCCAACATCGTGCCCTATCGCGTCATCGCCGATCATATTCGGGCGGCGGTATTCCTGATCGCAGATGGCGTGTTGCCGGGCGCGAAAGGCCGCGACTCGGTGTGCCGTCTGGTGTTACGACGGGCGGCGCGTTTCGGCACGAAGATCGACCTCAACCGGCCATTCCTCAACGACGTGGCGGGCGCGGTCATTGACGAGATGGGCGGCCATTATCCGGAGCTAGTCGAACGCGCCGACGCGATCAAGCGCACCATCCAGCGCGAAGAAGAGCGCTTCCGCCGCACGATGGAATCCGGCCTGACCGAGCTAGAGAACATGCTGGCCGATCTACCGGCGGGCGGCACGCTATCCGGCGATAAAGCGTTCTTCCTCAAGGCGACTCTCGGCCTGCCGACACAGGTCATCAAAGACATCGCCGAAGAACACGGCTACAGCGTGGACATGGCCGGATTCGACAGCGCCGAAGAAGAACACGCCCGCGTCAGTGGCGGCGGGCAGGCGATGGGCGTCACCGAGAGCGCCGAAGTTTACGCGGCGGTGCTGGCCGACCTGCAAGCGGACGGTAAATTGCCCGCGTCCGGCGTGATGCACGACCCGCACGGCGCGACCAGCGTCCCGGCGGAGGTCATCGCGCTGATAGTTGATGGCGCTCCGGCGGATGCGCTGAGCGTCGGCGATAAAGTCAGCGTCGTGCTGGATCAAACGCCGTTCTACGTCGAATCCGGCGGTCAGGTCAGCGATACGGGGACAATCCGCGCCGATGATTGGGAGATCGAAGTGGAGGACACGCGCCGTCCGGTTGGCGGGCTGGTGGTGCATCACGGCGAAGTCGTGCAGGGGACGCCGCGCATCGGCGCGAAGGTGATCGCCAGCGTGGACGATGCCCGCCGCACCGACATCATCCGCAACCATACCGGAACGCACCTGCTCCATGCCGCGCTCCGTAACCATCTGGGGACGCATGTCCAGCAACGCGGCTCATTGGTCGCGCCGGATCGCCTGCGCTTCGACTTCGCGCATGATGCCCGCGTGGACGAAACGCAACTGCGCGACATCGAGCGCGAAGTCAACGACATCATTCTGGCGAACTATCCGGTTTTCGCACAGTATAAGCCGCTACAGCAAGCCCGCAATGAGGGCGCGATGGCGCTATTCGGCGAGAAGTACGCCGATGTCGTCCGCACGGTGAGCATCGCCGCCGACGACAACCGCTACAGTTATGAGCTATGCGGCGGCGTGCATGTCAAGCAGACCGCCGATATTGGCCTGTTCGTGGTGGTCGGTGAAGGCAGTGTCAGCGCCGGTGTGCGCCGTGTGGAGGCGCTGACCGGTCAACGGGCGATTGACTACATGCAGACGCAGAAGGCGCAACTGCATCAGATCGCCGGACGCCTGACCGCCACCCCCGCCGACGCGCTGACCAAGCTGGAAGCGCTACAGGGTGAATTGCAGGCCAGCAAGAAGCAAGTCGAGCGACTGCGCCGCGAAGTCGCCCGCCAGTCATTCATGGCGCGGATGGAATCGCTAGAGCAGATCGGCGGCGTGCCGGTCATGATCCTGCAACTGAGCGACACCCCGCCGGAGACTCTGCGGGAGATGTCCGACTGGTTCCGCGATAAGGTAGATAGCGGCGTGTTTGTGGCCGGTGTGGACAACGACGGCAAGCCGCAACTGCTGGTCACGGTCAGCGACGATCTGACCAAAAGCGGCCTGCACGCGGGCAACATCGTCAAAGCGATGGCGCAAGCTGTCGGCGGTGGCGGCGGTGGCCGCCCCAACATGGCGCAAGCTGGCGGCAAGGATAGCGGCAAAATCAGCGAAGCGCTGGACATCGCCCGCCGTATGATCGCGGAAGCACGGGCGTGAGCGTCCGCCAGCAGGTATTAGCCTATTATGTCCGGTGACGAGCGCCACCTCATCCAGATCGAAGCGGAGGAAGACCCGAACTCGGTCAAAGACCGCCTGAGCTTTTACAAAGGCCAGCGCGTCCTGTTGATCTGGCCGGAGGAGGGCACGGCGTTAACGCGCAAGCTCGATCTGATCTTGATTCAGCGCGAAGCGATGCGCCGTCAACTCCGGCTGGCGTTCGTCACGCATGATCCGCAGGTCATCGAACACGCGAAAGACCTGAACATCAGCACGTTTCAGACCATCGGTGCGAGCGAGCGCGGACGGTGGCGGCGCGGGCGCTCCCGTGTATTCACCGGACGCGAACGCCGTCCGACAGTCGCGCCTAGTGCCGAAGAACTGGAAGAAGTCGCCAGCCGCAAAAGCCAGCGCGAGCGCTCTATGACGCTGGGCGGCTTGCTGACGCGGTTCATCGTGCTGGGCGTCCTGCTGGGCATCGGCTTCGGCGTGTTCTACTTCACCGTGCCATCAGCCACCATCACGCTGACTCCTGCCGTCGAGCAAATCAACACCAGCGTACAGATCACCGTCAACCCCGACGCCAACTTTAGCGGCATCGACATCGAGAACGCGATATTGCCCGCGACTCGCGTGCGTATCGAGATTGAGGAGACGACCAGCATCCCGACCACCGGCACGCAGAGTCTGGGCGATTCCGGCGCGACAGGGGAAGTCATGTTCATCAATCGCGGCGACACCGAGCTGACCATCCCGACGGGCACTACGGTCAGCACCAGCGCCGGAGCGCCGATCCTGTTTCGCACCGTCGAAGAAGTGACGCTCCCCGCCGGAGAAGGCGCGGAGGTCAGCGCCGAGATAGAGGCCGCGCCGCAGTCCGTCGGCGCAGTCGGCAACGTGGACGCCAACCTGATTAACACCGTTCTCGGCGAATTGAACGGGCAGATCAGCGTGATTAACCCGCGCCCCACATCCGGCGGCGAGACGCAATCCGTCTCGGCCGTCTCCACCGGAGATCGGGAGCGCCTTCAAGCGCAGATGAACCAGCTTTTGCAACAACGCGCCTATACCGAGATGCAAGAATTACCGCAGATCGGCGCGGGGCAATATATCGTACTGGAGACATTACGCATCGTGGAGGAGCGCGACGACTGGACGCGCTACAGCGCCGAAACCGGCGAAACGGCGAACACGTTGACATTGAGCAAACGCGCCGTCGTGGAAGCAGTCGTCGTCGATACCGGACTCGGCCAGCAGATCGTGTTTGCGCGGATGGCGGCGCAAATCCCACGCGGGCGCGTGTTCGATCCGGACTCGATCAACTATACGCAGGGCGAAGTGCGCTTCGACGGCGACCTGATCCTGTTCACCATGTCGGGCACCGGGCGCATCGTCGGGCAGATCAACGATGCGGCGCTCCGTAGCGCCATCGCCCACATGCCGCTACAGGATGCGCTGGATTATCTGCTGGAAAATGCCGACATCCAGCCCGGCACCACGCCGCAGATCACCGTCGAGCCAGACTTGTTCGGGCGCTTGCCGATCTGGACGGAGCGCATCAGCATCATAGAGGCGGACGGCGAATGAAACGAGGCAAGCTCATCAGCATCGATCACGGCATCAAGCGCATCGGGCTAGCGGTGTGCGATGAGTTGCGTATCGTCGCCCGCGAACTGACCATCATCGAGCGGCGGTCACGCACTGAGGACTTCGCGCAGATCAACGCGCTGGCCGAACGCGAGAACGCCGTCGGCTTTATCGTCGGCGTACCGTTTGATGATAGTCTGCCAGAAGGCGAGCACAGCCGCGCCGATACCGTGCTATTATGGACTCAGCGACTTGCTGAAACAACCGATTTGCCGATAGACTTCTGGGACGAGACCAACACCAGCCACGACGCGCAAGCCCTCGCCAAGCAGAAGAAGCGCCCCATCACCGCCCACATCGACGACCTCGCCGCCCGCGTTATCCTGCAACGCTATATCGACGCGGTGCGTGATGGGCTGGTCGAAGACGCGCTATAAAGCGCAGAGAGAGCCGAACTTGGACGATACCATCCGTAAAATCATGATCGTGACCGGCGCACTATTCATGCTGATGATGATCTGCGGCGGGCTGGTCTTTCTGCTAGCCGGTGATCGCATCATCGACGGTACACGCGATGTCATCATGCGGATACAGCTAGAAGGCCGCCGCGCCGAGTTGGATACACCGCTCAGCGCCGATGATTCCGTCCTGCGCTTCACCGTGCAACCGGGCAGTACCGCCCGCGAGATCGGATCGCGCCTGCAAACGCTGGGCATCATCGCCGACGGCGATCTGTTCACGCTGTACGTCCGCGTCGAAGGGTTGGACACCGATTTAGAGGCGGGGACATTTTTCATCCAGCGCAATATGACCACGCGCCAGATCGCGGAGGCGCTAACCGACGCTTCGTTCAGTCAGATCGAATTTACGGTATTTCCCGGCCAGCGCGTCGAGGAAATCGCGGAGCGCATCGACAACATGACGCCGTATTTCGCGTTTAGCGGCGCGGATTTTCTGGCGCAGGTCGGGAACGGTGCGCCGATCCCGTCAGCATTCGCCGCGCAAAACGACATCCCGTTCGGTGGCTCATTGGAGGGCTTTCTGTTCCCCGATACTTACATCTTCGAGCCGGAAGTGACCGCCGTCGGGATGCGCGATGTCCTGCTGGCCGCGTTCACCAATGCCGTCGCCGACCTGCGGCCACTGGTCACACAGACGCCGTATAATATGTACGAGATCGTCACGCTGGCGTCGATCATCGAGCGCGAAGCGGTATTCGACGACGAGAAGCCCCTCATCAGCAGTGTGTACCGCAACCGGCTAGAGGGCGACAACGACATCAACACGCTGGACGCCGACCCGACAGTACAGTATGAGCATCCGAACGCCACGCCGGGCAACTGGTGGCCGCGAATCACCGTCGCCGACTATCGCGGGGTGATTTCGCCTTATAACACCTACATCAATCGCGGCTTGCCACCCGCGCCGATTGCCAGTCCGGCGCTATCGTCCATCCGCGCCGCCATCCAGCCGGAAGAGTCGCCGTATCTGTTCTTCCGCGCCGATTGTCGTGGGGATAATCGCCATGACTTCTTCACCAATTACACCGATCACGTCAATGCCTGTTAAGCCGATGCGCCGCGCTCTCGTCTTCCTGTTGATCGTCTGGGTGCTGGCCGGATGCGCTGTGGTCAGCCCGTCGTCTCCGCCGGATAAGATCGTCCTGCTAGCGCCATTTGAAGGACGCTACCGCGAAATCGGCTACAGCGCCCTATACGCGGCGCGGCTAGCGTGGACGGATTCCGGCGCGGCGGACATCACATTTTTAGCGCTGGACGACGGCGGGAGCGAACAGACCGCGCTCCACCGCGCCCGCGCCTTGAGTCTGGATGAGCGCGTGCGCGTGGTGATCGTGCAGGGGTACGCCGCCACCACGCCGGAGGTCTTCGCCGCGCTGGGCGATCTGCCGGTGATCGTGGTCGGCGATTGGGGCGCATCCCCCGCACCCAACGTCTATCATCTGTCGCACGCCGAACGCGACGGGCTGACCGTGCCGGAGCGCATCAGCTTCAACGACGCGCTGAACGCCCCCGCGCCGGTGGTCGGCGGCGAAGTGTTCGCGCTGGAAGGGTTCATCGCCCGCCGTGATGATCTGGACGGCGTGCGCGTGGTCAGCAGTGGCACGCCCGCCGACGCCGACTATATCGCCCGCATCATGGCGAGCGCCCCCTACGCCGCCACGCCCAACCACCTCAGCACGCTGACTTATGACGCTTTCCGGCTGGCGATTGACGCGGTGCAGACCGCCACGCCGCTAGACGACATGCGCCACGACGGACTCAACGGCGTTATCCGCTTCCGTGATGGCGCATGGGTGGACGCGCCGCGCCATGAATACCGCTTCGATGATGACGGCGGGCTTCAGCGCATCACGCCATGAAATAGCGGCGGACGCGCCACCGGCTCGGCGCTGATGTGATACGCGGCTTCGACCAGTTGGCGGGCTTGATCTAACGCGGCGGAGTCGTTGACGTGCAATGTCGCCAGCACATCGCCCGCGCTCACCGCATCCCCGACTTTGACCGCCACGCGCACCCCCACCGCCGGATCAATTTTGTCGTCTTTGCGCTCTCTGCCTGCGCCCAGCAGGAAGGCGGCGCGGGCAATCGGGCGGGCGGCCACCCGCGCCACATAGCCGCCTGTCGGCGCGGTCACGGTGATGGTTTGCGCGGCCTGTGGCAACAGCGACGGCTCATCCACCATGCGCGGATCGCCGCCCTGTGCTGAAACCATCTGCCGGAATTTGTCCAGCCCGCGCCCATCGTCCAGCGCGGCGCTGAGTGCGCCCCGCGCCGCGTCGATGTCTGCCGGACGCCCCGCACCCGCCTCCGCCAGATACAGCATATGGGCGGCCACTTCCAGCGAATGCGCCACGAAATCAGCCGGGCCGTCGCCGCGTAGCGTGTGGATAGCCTCCGCGACTTCCAGCGCGTTACCGACGGCCAGCCCCAACGGTTGATCCATGCTGGAGAGCAACGCCACCATATCGCGCCCGACGTTGCGCCCGATGCCGACCATCATCGCCGCCAGTTCTCGCGCCGCGTCGATGCTCTCCATGAAAGCGCCCTCCCCGACTTTGACATCCAGCACGATACCCTGCGCCCCCGCCGCGATTTTCTTGCTCATGATGCTACTGGCGATCAACGGGATGCTGGGCACGGTGCCGGTCACATCGCGCAGAGCGTACAGCTTGCCATCGGCGGGGGCGAGTTGCCGCGTCTGCCCGCCCAGCGCTAGGCCGATGCGTTGCGCCTGCGCGATCAGCACATCTTCGGCTAGATTGACGTTGAATCCGGCGATGGCTTCCAGCTTATCCAGCGTGCCGCCGGAAAGTCCCAGTCCGCGCCCACTCATCTTAGCGACGGGTACACCCAGCGCCGCCACCAATGGCAACACCACCAGCGACGTTTTATCGCCCACCCCGCCCGACGAGTGCTTATCAACCACGTAATCGCCCACCGCGCTCAAATCCAGCGTATCGCCGGAGGCGACCATCGCCAGCGTCAGCGCGGTGACTTCGGCGGTATCCATGCCGCGCAACAGCACCGCCATGCAAAACGCCGCCGCCTGATAGTCCGGGATGTCGTCGGCGGTGTAGGCTTGAATGAACCATTTGATTTCTTCCGGCGATAGCGCCTCGCCGTCGCGTTTCTTCTCGATAATGTCTACTGCGTGCATCGTTTTCCCCCTCGTGTTTTACGCTGTTGTTCACCTGTTAAAGTCTGCCATGCGACGATATACTGTGTAACGATTCATCGTTCGTCATCCAGCAGGAGATCGGCGCTTATGGTTGCGGTACTCATCGCCATGCTGATATATGGCTTATTGCACAGTCTACTCGCCAGCCAGACAGCTAAAGGGCTATTCAGGCGACGCTTCGGCGAACGCGCCTTTCATGGCCTGTACCGTCTGTATTTTAACGCGCTAGCGGGCATCCTGTTCATACCCATCGCTGGTATGATCGTATTTTACGACAATCGGGCTGTATGGCGCATTGACAACGATCTGCAATGGTTTTTGATGGCGTTGCAACTGGTCGGCATTATCGGTTTCACGCTGAGTTTATTGCAGATCAACCTCAGCCGCTTCGCCGGAATCGAACAAGCCCGCGCTTTCTTCAAAGGCGATGACCTACCGCTACCGCCGGAGTCGCTGACCACAGGCGGCGTCTATCGGCTGGTGCGGCATCCGCTTTATCTGTTCAGCCTGCTGATTATCTGGCCGGTCACGACGATGACTCACGCCTATCTGGGATTCGCCATCGGTGCGACGCTATATTTTATCGTCGGTTCGCTGTACGAAGAACGTCGTCTGTTGGAGGCTTTCGGGGACGATTACCGCGATTATCGCGCTAAAGTGGCGTGGATAATACCTTTTTTACACTTGGGCAACAAATCGTAAACGCCTGGATGTATCAAGCATCCGATCATTGCTTTATAATTTGTATACGATCTTGAGATTGCATAAGGAATAGTTAGCTGTTATGAACAAAGAAAAGCAAAAGCAATATATCCTATTCGGGGGCGTCGCCGCCGTCATGGTCGCCGCGTTAGCGATTGCCATTAGCTTATTGAATACCGGCAACATCTCCCGCGCTAACGTGGATTATAGCGAATTGGGCTTCTCGCGCACGGATGACGGCGCGTTCGTACTGGGCAACCCCGACGCACCGATCACGATTGTCGAATTCGCGGATTTCCAGTGCCCGTACTGTCAGGAATATAAAAGCACGATGGATCGCGTCGTTGAAGAACTGGTAGCTGAAGGTCTGGTTCAATACGAATTCCGCGTGTTCCCCGTGCTAGGACAGGCCAGCACGTACTACGCGCAACTGCTAGAATGCACCGGCGAGATGATCGGCGATGAAGGCTTCTGGCTGGCGCATACCGAGCTATTCGTCCATGCCAGCCAGCGACGCAGTGGCGATCAGGCCGCCCGCGCTCTGGCCGAAGAACTGAATATCTCTTACGCCAGTTTGCTGGAATGCACCGGCGAAGCGCAACAGTACCAGACCAACCTATCGCTGGGACGTAGCGCACAGGTGCAGGGCACGCCCGCCGTGCGTATCCGCTACAACGGCGGCGAACTGATGCCGGTGCGCGATCTGACGCGGGCGGGCATCCCGTTTGAAGAACTGCGCCAGCTCGTGATGGACGCCAACAGCTAAACGATAAAATCATGATGTGGGGCGGCGGGATGTCTCGCCCCACATTCCCCCCCATTGCTAGCTTATAGCGCCCGTGATGGCTGATTGCCCGTCGCGGTGATGCCATCCGCACCCATCGCCATCAACGCGACAAAATCGGGATATTCCGCCGACGGCGGGAACTGCCATTCGGCGATGCTGTGCAACATCAGGCGCTCGTGACGCCGCCGCACCGTGACCACGAACGGCAAGCGCCGGTACAAAGCCCGCACCGCCGACTCTCCGGCAGAAGGCGCGGCACGACGCGCCAGCATCCCCAGCGAAGCCGCCAACCGCTTATGATCCACCCCGCCACGAAACGACCATATTTGACGCGGCGTTTCTTCCGCCGTCAGTAGCGGCGCGATGGCCTGCGCTTCATCGGCGCGTACTTCATCCAATACCAGCACATCCGGCGCGGCGCTCAGCGCTTCCGCCACCAGTTGATCGAACCCGCGCCCGTCCACATCGCCTACCGGCCAGCGCACCAGAAGCCGCGACGCCTCCGGCGGCAGAGCTAACTCTCCGGCACGCTCCACCGACATCACGCGCCCGCCGACGTGGGATAATAGAGCGCCGGTGAGCGTCGTCTTGCCGGATTCCGCTTCGCCGACGATGACCACGCCATGCGATGAAGCGGCGATGCGGCGTAGCAGATCAAGTGCGGCGGGCGGCATCGCCCAATCTTCCGCTAGCGCGTCCAGCGTCGGCGGTTCGGGAGGATGCAGGCGCAAATCGGCGGAGATCAACACGGTGGCCGGTGGCAACACCGCGTTCAAACTGACTCGTCGCCCGTCAATCATCAGGCCGGTTTCGATCATCGGCACATCAGGACGCAGAGACGCGCCCGCGTCTTCCAACAAGCGGCGGATGATGCGTTTGAGGTGCGCTTCGTCATCAAATAGCGGCTGAGCCGGTTTGAGTTCGCCGTGCCCGCGCCGGATCGCCACTTTGTCCGCGCCTTCGATGGTGATGGTGGTGATTTGCGGATCGTTTATCAGATCATCCAGCGCACCATACGCGAACATTTCGGCGTACACGCGGCGGATAATCCGCGCTTTTTGCGCGTCGCTGACCTGTATCGACTCCAGCGCGATGACATATTCGGCCACCGCTTTCACTAGCTTGATGCGCTCGGTGGTGGTGACGGCACGTTGCACCGCGTCGGATTCGCGTTCGCCATGCTCGGCGATGAACTGGTCGATGATGCGTTCGACTAACGCGCTGATCGAGACTTGTCGCCGTCCGTCCCGCGCTGGCAAGAATGCCGGTTCGCGGCCTTTGTCGGCGTCGCGGTTGATGTCGCGCAATGTATCTATCAGGCGGCGGCCTTCGCTTTTGTCGGCGTCGCTATCGCTCATCAGGTTAACGCTCCTAAATCTATGTCTTGCAGGTCGGGGTGATCGTTCGGGGCGCGTCCGGTCTTCGCCATATCCACCCAGCGCCCATCGATTTTGACGCGCACAATATCCTGCGTGAAGTCGGTATCGCCACGATTCGCCAGCAACGTTGAGCCGACGCCGTAAGAGTCAACCGGCACGCGCTCCGCCTCAAAGCGCCGGATGCGTTCCGTGTTGAACCCGCCAGAGACGACGATCTTCACCCGTTCGCAGAATTCACGGGCGACGGTCTGCATCTGCGATGCGACATCCCAGCGCGTGTAAGCGTTGTCGAGCGCTTCGCGCACCAAGCGCACCAACTGCGAGCTGACGCCGGTTGCATCTTCCGATACCAGCGAAATATCGCGCATACCGCTAGCAGTATCCAACCGCACGCCATCCAGCGACCAGCGCCGCATTTCCGCCTCATCGCCGCGCTGATAAGCCGCGCTGTATTCCGGCCACAGCACATCCAGCACGCGCAACGAGTCGCCGACCACATCATTATTGAAATCGACCAGTGCGATACGCGCCATATCGGGCGGCATGTGCCGCGCAAAAGCGATCATCGATTCGGCCGTATCCGCCAGAAAACAGGCGATCAGCGCGTGCGGCATCGTCCCGCCGCCGCTTCCCCCCCACCACGCCGCGCCCGCGTCGGTGCTGACTAGCGGCCTGACCGGAGTCGGCGCACCCTGATTGTAACGCGCCACCGCCAACCAATAAGCGTAGCCGTCCAGACTTTGCACGGCGGGCAGGTCAAACCGCGCCGGAAAAAACAATATCTCTTTGCCATCCGCCGCCCGTAACACGTCATACACCTGCGAGGCGACCCGCGTCGCCCGCGTCAGATAGCCGAGCAATGCCGTCTCCAGCAATGCGAAATGGCGATAATGCCCGCGAATCCGCATGACCGGCTGGACGTTTAGCGGATCGCCGTCATAGCGCGTCATCTCGCCATCAGCCAGCGCTTGCACATGCAGGTCATCCCATGTTGGGACGAAGCGCTCCCCTTCAAAATATCCGGCGCAGTGTCGTAGAATCTGCAAGGCGACATCCACGCCAGCGATCAGCGCCGAAGGCTGACGCCGCGTGAATATCTGCGCTTCGACTTCGACATCGCCCACCGCGAAGCCCTCCGCCGACACGCCACGCGGCGAATTATCCGGGTAACGATACCCCGCCGTCCTCAGTTCCGCGAGAATGTTCGCCACGTTGACGAAGTAGCGGTCTGCATAGAATCCGCGCCGTAATCCGTCCACATCAAGCCGTAGTATTTCCGCCGACAATCGCTTGCCATCAAAAACGGTCATAAAAAATCACCCTTACTAGACTTCGATTCTAGTTTACAATTGCGCCTGTTACTTTCTATATCAAAGAACAGAGTGCGAGATCAATTTTACATGCAAATCATCGCTACAGGCTCTATCGCCTATGATTATCTGATGCGCTTTCCGGGCAAATTCAGCGAGCATCTGCTGGCCGAGCATCTGGAAAACGTCAGTTTGAGTTTTTTGGTCGATGACATGACCAAACATTGGGGCGGCGTGGCCGCCAACATCGCTTATAGCATGGCGCTACTCGGCCTACGTCCGAAATTAATGGGTACCGCCGGACGCGACTTCCCGGACTATCGCCAGTGGCTCGAATCGCATGGTGTCGATTGTAGCACAGTGAAGCAGATCGACAGCGTTTTCACCGCGTCATTTTTCTGCAATACCGACCTTGAGAATAATCAGATCGCCTCTTTTTACGCCGGTGCGATGGGCTTGGCCGGTGGTTACACACTGGCAGAAGCATATGACGGCCAGCCCGATCTGGTCATCGTCTCGCCCAACGATCCCCACGCCATGAGCAACATTGCGCGGGAATGCCGCGAACAGGGCATCCGCTTCATCTACGACCCCAGCCAGCAAGTGCCGCGCCTGACGGGAGAGGAACTCGCCCGCGATCTGGCTGGCGCTCATGTCCTCATCACCAACAAATACGAATCAGAGGTCATCTGCCAGAAGACCGGCAAGACGCTGGACGAGATTCGCGGGATGGTCGATATACTGGTCATCACTAACGGCAAAAGCGGCTCGGTGATTTACGATAATCGCGGCGATGCGCCGAAGCATAGCGAGGTCGAGGCGTTCCCCGCCAACGACATCAAAGACCCGACGGGCGGCGGCGACGCTTACCGCGCCGGATTCATCTACGGGCTGGTCAACGATTGGCCGCTAGAGATCGCCGCGCAGGTCGGATCGCTATCGGCAACCTACTGCATCGAGCAAGTCGGCACGCAGACCCACCACTACACACCCGCCGAATTCGTCGCACGCTATCGTCGGCATTATGACGACAACGGCGTGCTGAATACCTTACTGGAAAACACGCGCGTTTAAGGCTACAATGCCGCGCCGTGCATAATAACAAAAACGCAGGAGACGTGAATGACCTTAGAATACGACATCAAAGATAATCAGCAGGCCGAAGGTGGCCGCTTCCGCATCAACTGGGCCGAGCAAGAGATGCCCGTGCTACGCGCCATCCGCGAACGCTTCGAGAAGGAAAAGCCGCTAAAAGGTCTGCGGGTGAGCGCGTGCTTGCACGTCACCACCGAGACCGCGAACCTGATGCGGACGTTGCAGGCGGGCGGCGCGGATGTGGTGCTGTGCGCGTCGAATCCGCTATCGACACAGGACGACGTGGCCGCGTCGCTGGTGGTGCATGACGAAATTCCGGTATACGCCATCAAGGGCGAAGACAACGACACCTATTACGGCCACCTGAAAGCGGCACTGGATCATCGCCCGCAGATGACGATGGACGACGGCGCTGATCTGGTCGGGATGCTCCACAAAGACCGCCGCGAATTGCTGGGTGATGTAATTGGCGGCACGGAAGAGACGACGACGGGCGTCATCCGCCTGCGGGCAATGGCGGCGGAGGGTGCGCTGGCGTTTCCGGTGATCGCCGTCAATGACAGCAACACCAAGCATCTATTCGACAATCGCTACGGCACCGGACAAAGCACGATTGACGGCGTGATTCGGGCGACCAACATCTTGCTGGCTGGCCGGACGGTGGTCGTCGCCGGTTACGGCTGGTGCAGTCGCGGCATCGCCAACCGTGCGGACGGCATGGGCGCGAACGTCATCGTCACCGAGATTGACCCGCTTAAAGCGCTGGAAGCGGTGATGGACGGCTACCGCGTGATGCCGATGGAAGAAGCCGCCCCGATTGGCGACATCTTCATCAGCGCGACGGGCAATATGCACGTCTTCGATACGCACCATTTCGAGCGCATGAAGCACGGCGCTATCGTCGCCAATAGCGGGCACTTCAACGTCGAGATTAACCTGAAGGGCTTGCGCGAAATGGCGAAGGGTGAACCGCGTCTGGTGCGCCCGTTCGTTGAGGAGTACGTGCTGGAAAGTGGGCGCGTGGTCTACATTCTGGGCGAAGGCCGCTTGATTAATCTGGCGGCGGCGGAAGGCCATCCGGCCAGCGTTATGGACATGAGCTTCGCTAATCAGGCATTGGGCGCAGAATACATGCTCCGCAACGCCGCCGAACTTTCCCCTGCTGTGTACACCATCCCGCAGGATGTCGATCAGGAGATCGCCCGCCTGAAGCTGGAAGCGATGGGTATTCACATCGACACGCTGACCCCCGCCCAGATAAAGTATCTGAATCAGTGGGAAGAAGGCACTTAAACCACCTGCTATATCAACTATAATGACATGGGGTGGCCGCCGTCTGTAGCCGCCCCATAGGTTTTAACCGACATAGGGGATGACATTCCCGCATACACCACACCCCCGACACCAGACAGAGGGAGATTTTCAATGAGAATCAACAGGATAAAAAGCATTATCGTACTGCTGATCGCGGCGTTAACCGTCGGCGTATTTTCCGCCAGCGCCCAACAAGATGACGATGGGCTGTTGCGTTTCGTCCATGCGATCCCGGGCGTCGGCGCGGTTGATGTATACATCGACGGCGACCTGAGCGTGATTGATCTCGGCTACGGGCGGACATCCAATTACATTCGGGCGGAAGCTGGTGTGCGGCAGATCATCGTGCGCCCCGCCGGACTAACTACCGAGCTATGGCGGCAACAGGTCAACGCTGACGCGGAAACGCCCAAGACGTTGATCGCCTCCGGCATTGATCCGCTAGAGTTCGCCGCGTTCGAGGATGATCTATCAGCCATAGAGCCGGGCGTCTCGCGCCTGCGTATCATCCACGCCATTCAGGGCGGCCCGGCGGTCAACATCACATTTGAAGATCAAGAAGTCGTCAGTGGCCTGACATACGGCGGGAACTCCGGCGGCTTTGACCTGCAAGCGGAGCGCTATCTGTTCAACATCAACGTAGACGGGGACGAAATAGCGACGGTTGATACCACGCTCATCAGTTCCACGTCGCAACTAATGGTGATTTACGGCACGCCCAACGCGCCGCAGATCGTCATTTTGACCGCACCCACCACCGGCGCCGGTGATGTCGGCTTTGTGCGTGTGGCACATACCGCCGACGCGCCCCCCGTTGACCTGTACGCCGACGATGTGCTGATCGCCGCCCGTCTGGGCTTCGGCGATGTGACCGAACACCTGCAACTGCCCGCCGGTGCTTTTGAAGTCGAGTTGCGTCAAGCGGGCACGGCAGAATCGCTATTGAGCGCGACGCTGGAAATCGAAGCCGGTGTCGCATTGACGCTAGCGGCGATGGGTAGCGCTGATGATCTGGTTGTCAACGTGTTCGAGGACGATCTGACCGCGTTAGATGGCGGGACGAGCGTCGTCAGCGTCATCAACACCATCCCCGACAGCGAAGTTAGCATCAGCTTGAACGATGGCACGGTGCTAGCCGATGCGCTGGACTTCAACAGCGCGGGCGATGCAGTCGCGTTCGATCCGACACGCGGCATCGGGTCGCTGGACTTCACGCTAGACGGGCAAAGCCAGCAGGTCGCGCTCGGTCAGTTTGATTTCTACGGCGGCGTATATGTCAATGCTTTCGTGGTTCTCGATACAAGCGGGCCATTCCCTCAACCGGCTGTGGTTTTCGCGCAGACCGCACTCGCGCAGATGACGGCCAGCGCGCCGGGCGCGGCGCGTGCAGTCGTGGCGCAAGATGAAGAGCCGCCCGCCGAAGTCGTTGAAGAAGTTGAAGAAGTTGAAGAACCGGAAGTTATCGAAGAACCCGAAGAGGTTGTCGAAGAAGTCGTTGAAGAACCGGAAGAAGTCGTCGAGGAAGTGACCGAAGTCGAAGAGCCGCAAGAAGTGACAGAAGTCACGGAGGCCAGCGAAGTCACACAAGCGCCGACCCCCGTCCCCGCACAGACCGGGCCGACGGCGCGTATTCAGTTGAATCCGGGCGCGAACTTGAACCTGCGGCAATATCCCAACGCGGATGCTTTCGTACTCGGTCAAGCGCCTTCCGGCACCACATTGCTCATCAATGGCCGCGAAGGGGCGGAACTCGACATTGACGGTGAGCTAGTCGATGAAGATTACGTCGATCCGGCGGAATTACTCGAGGAAAATCAAGACCTCAACCAGTCTGAGACGTGGCTGAACGTGACATACAACACGCCGGACGGCGGCCAGATCACCGCATGGATCAACGCGCAGTTCGTACTGGTACGTGACGAGCGCGGCAATCTGGGCGCGTTGCGCGACCTGCCGACAGTACCGGCCAGTCAGCCGGGCGAAGCGGTGAATACATCGGTACAGCCGCCATCAGCCACCGCGCCGAGCGTCACCGTTCGCATCGTCAATCTGAACCCGGGCGTTAACCTCAACGTGCGCCGCACGCCGGAAGTCGCGGGTGAAATCCTGTTCGGCATCCCGCTCGGCACGGTCACGCCGCTAGAAGGTGTGGACGAGAGCCGCGAATGGGGCTTCATCCGCTTCCAGCCGACACAGGGCGGTCTGGTCACCGGCTGGATCAACCTGCAATTCGCTGACGTGCAGTTCAATGACCGCCCGATCACGCTGGAAGGTCTGGAAGAGTTAGATCGGCTGGTCATCATCGAGGAGACGCGGCGCGGCGAAATCAGCGCGGATGCACCGCCCGCCCCCGCCCCGACGGTTGACCCGACGCGCAACGTCTACATCGCCACCGTGCAGATCAACCCGGGCGCGAACCTGAACCTGCGCCGTAACCCGAACGCACAGGCCGAAGTGCTGGCACAAATCCCGTCGCAGTCACAGGTATTCATCGACGGGCGCACCGCCGATGAGCTATGGTTGCAGACCAACTATGAAGGCGCTCAGGGCTGGATCGCCAGCGCCTTCGTCACGGTGACGTTCAACGGCATCGCGGTCAATCTGGAAGAGATTCCGGTCATCGAGACCGCGACGCCGGACACTGACGAAGACGACGAATAAGCGGCGTTAGCTGACGGCGCAGAAACGACACGAACCGCAAGCCCCGCCGCCCATCGTGTGACGGGGTTTGTGGTCTGTATTGGCGCACACATAGCGCGGCGCATGAAGCGACGACACAACAGAGGGGAGCGAACAGTGCAGATTTTGATAACGGGCGCTGGTGGATTCGTCGGCGGGCATCTGGCCGGATGGCTGGCGCGGGCTTATCCACAAGCGACACTGCACGGCACGGTATTGAGCCGCGCCGAACGCCTGCCGGATGGCGTCCACGCGCACGAGATTGACCTGCGCGATCCCGACGCGACGCACGCGCTAATCGACTCCATCCAACCGCATCAGGTCTATCATCTGGCGGCGCAAGCCTTCGTCCCGCTTTCGTTTGAAGACCCGTGGGACACCCTGCATAACAACATCCGATCACAACTCAATCTCATCAGCGCTAGCTTGCAGATGGACTCCGCGCCGTCAATGCTGGTGGTCAGTTCGGCGGAGATATACGGCATCGTCGCGCCGGACGAAGTGCCGCTAAACGAACGGGCGGAACTGCGCCCGACCAGTCCGTACAGCGTCAGCAAGATCACACAGGACATGATGGCGGCGCAATATCACGCCAGCCACGCGCTCCCGCTATACCGCGCACGCGCATTCAACCACATCGGGCCGGGACAGAACGAGCGCTTCGTCGCGCCCGCTTTCGCCATGCAGATCGCCCGCATTGAGGCCGGATTGCAAGAGCCGGTCATCTACGTGGGCGACCTATCCGATCAGCGCGACTTCACCGATGTGCGCGACATCGTGCGGGCGTATCAGCGCATTCTAGAAAGCGGACGGGCGGGCGCGGCTTACAACGTGGCATCGAATCAGGCGCATAGCATACAGGCGCTACTGGATGGCCTACTCGCTTTGAGTCCGGTAGAAATCCGCGTGGAAGTCGATCCGGCGCGGCTTCGTCCGGCCAAACTGCCGATCTTGCAGGGCGATTACACGCGATTACACACGCATACCGGCTGGCGGCCAGAGATACCGTTCGCGCAATCGCTAGCCGATATACTCGACGATTGCCGCCAGCGCGTCCAAGCGGGATAACCGGCGGCATCATGCGTTGCGCGGCACTATCGCGCCGTATTTATCTACAGAGAGAGGACACAACTAGGACATGGCGAAGAAAGCACTCATCACCGGCATCACCGGTCAGGATGGCTCTTATCTGGCCGAGCTATTGCTGGATAAAGGTTACGACGTGTTCGGCATGGTGCGCCGCACCAGCACCGTCCGCTATGAGCGTATCCGCCACATTCAAGATCAAATCCAGATCGTGCAGGGCGACCTGAGCGACCAGACCAGCCTCAACCGCGCTATCGCCGAGATACAGCCGGATGAAGTGTATAATCTGGCGGCGCAGAGCTTCGTGCCGACATCGTGGAATCAACCGGCGTTCACCGGCGACATCACCGGCATCGGCGTCACGCGCATGTTAGAGGCCATCCACACCATCAAGCCCGACACGCGCTTCTATCAAGCATCCAGCAGTGAGATGTTCGGCAAAGTGCAGGAAGTCCCGCAAAAAGAGACGACCCCGTTCTGGCCGCGCAGTCCTTACGGCGTGGCGAAGGTTTACGGCCACTGGATCACGGTCAACTACCGCGAAAGCTATGATATGTACTGCGTCAGTGGCATCCTGTTCAACCACGAATCACCGCGTCGTGGGCTGGAATTCGTCACGCGCAAGGTCAGCTATAATGTCGCCAAGATCAAGCTAGGGCTGACAAACGAGATTCGCATGGGCAATCTGGACGCACAACGCGATTGGGGCTTCGCCGGTGATTACGTCGAAGCGATGTGGTTGATGCTCCAGCAAGACACGCCCGACGATTACGTGATCGCCACCGGCAAGACGCACAGCATCGAGCGTCTGCTGGATGTGGCGTTCGCCTGCATTGACCGCGACTGGCGCGATTATGTGGTGCAAGACCCGCGCTTCATGCGTCCGGCGGAGGTCGATCTGCTGGTCGGCGATCCGACCAAAGCGCACGCGCAACTTAACTGGGAGCCGGAAGTCAGCTTCGAGCAGTTGATTCAGATGATGGTCGAAGCCGACATCGAGAACCTGAAGAAGAATCCGGACGGGGCGATTTAGATGCGGCTGGTTGATACGCATTGCCATCTGAACTTCGGCCAATACGACGATGACCGCCAGACGGTGATCGAACGCGCCGCGCAGAAAGGCGTCACGCGCATCATCAACCCCGCCGTTGATCTGGAGTCATCACGCGCCGGAATCGCGCTGGGCGAACGCTATGAGGCGGTGTATGCCGCCGTCGGCGTGCATCCCAACAGCACCGCCGAATTTACATCTGCCGATATCGACGCGATTCGGGCGCTGGCCGATCATCCGAAGGTGGTCGCCATCGGTGAAATCGGACTGGATTACTACTGGGACAAATCGCCGGTATCGCGTCAGCAGGACGCGCTACAAGCTCAGCTTGATCTGGCGAAAGCGCTGGCATTGCCGGTCATCATCCACAACCGCGACGCCAGCGACGACATCATGCCGGTGTTATCCGCGTGGGCGCGGGATTTGCCGCCCGCCCTGCACGGTCGCGCCGGTGTGTTGCATTCGTTCAGCGCGTCCGCCGACATCGCCAAACGAGCGCTAGACGCCGGATTTTACATCGGATTCACCGGCCCGTTGACGTTCAAGAAAGCCGAAGACCTGCGCGACGTTGCGCGGCACGTACCGCTTGATCGCGTGCTGGTAGAGACCGACGCGCCGTTCCTGACGCCGGAGCCGTATCGCGGCAAGCGCAACGAACCGGCGCATGTGTACTACGTCGCGGATCGGCTGGCCGCCCTGCACCGCAAGACCACCGAGCAGATGGCGGAGATCACCACGCGCAACGCGGAGCGCCTATTCAACATCAGCTAATCGACAGGGAAGCCACCCATCATGATAACACTGTCCATCATCATCGTTAGCTGGAACGTGCGCGACCTATTGCGCGACTGTCTGCACAGCATCCGCGAGAACGCCGACGGCCTCAGCTATGAGATCATCGTGGTGGATTCCGCCAGCACCGACGACACACCGGCGATGATACGCGACGAGTTCCCCGACGTGGTTTTGCTGGCACAGACGGAAAATGTCGGCTTCACACGCGGCAATAACATCGGACTGGAAGCGGCACGCGGGCGTTATCTTTTCCTGCTGAATCCCGATACGGTGATCTTAGGCGACGCGATGCAGAAGATGATCGACCATCTGGAAGCGCATCCCGAAGTCGGCATCATCGGCCCGCACACGCGCAACACCGACGGCACGCATCAATCGACGCGCCGCCGCTTCCCGAACTGGCAAACCGCCTTCTTCGAGAGTACATGGCTACAGCCCTACGCGCCGCGCCGCGTGCTAGATCGCTATTACATGCACGACATCGACGATGACGCGGTTGCCGGTGTGGACTGGGTGCAGGGTTCCGCTTTGCTGGCGCGGCGGGCGGTCTACGAGCAGATCGGCGGGCTGGATACCGGCTACGTGATGTTTTTTGAAGAGGTGGACTGGTGCAAACGCGCCGCTTCCGCCGGATGGGACGCGGCCTACATGGGCACGGGGCGCATCATTCATCACGGCGGCAAGAGTACCGAGCAAGTGCAAGCCCGCAAGCATATTCACTTTAACGAGAGCAAATTGCGCTACTATCGCAAACATCACGGCGCGGGGATGGCGTGGGCGTTGCGCGTCTTTTTACTGCTCAACTACGCGACGCAAATCATGATCGAAGGCGCGAAGGCGCTAGTCGGCCACAAGCGCGACATGCGAACGGAGCGCATCCGCGTGTATTGGCGCGTGTTACGCTCCGGATTGAGGGTGAGGGACTAATGCGAATCGGCATCATCACCGGCGAATATCCACCGATGCAAGGCGGAGTCGGCGCGTATACGCGCATCATGGCGCACCATTTCGCCGATCTCGGCCACGCGGTTCACATCTTCGCCGGACATCAAGCGCAAGAGCCACGCGCCGACATCACGCTAGAAGCGACGACACGGCGCTGGAATTACGCGGCGCTCCGCCGCATCCGGCAATGGGTTGACGACAACGCGCTGGACGTGGTTAATCTGCAATTCGAGACCGCCGCCTATCAGATGTCGGGCTGGGTGCATCTGATACCGCGCCTGTTGCGTGATGTGCCGGTCATCACCACGTTTCATGACTTGCTCGTGCCGTATCTGTTCCCGAAGGCGGGACGCTTGCGCGAATGGGCGATGATGTATCTGGCGAGCAGATCGGGCGGCGTCATCGCCACCAACCACGAAGACCACGCCCGCTTATCGCATCACCCGCACCATGCACTGATCCCCATCGGCAGTAATATTCCCGACGACAGCCCGCCGGATTATGACCGCGAAGCGTGGCGACTGCGGGCGGGCGCGGGCGATGATGATTTTCTGGTGGCGCATTTCGGCTTCATGAATCGCTCAAAGGGGGTGGATATTCTGGTCGAGGACGTGGCGCGGCTCATCAACGCGGAATATCCGGTCAAGCTGGTGATGATTGGCGGGCGCACCGGCGATAGCGACGGCGCGAACGCGGCCTATGCTGACGAGATCGACGCGCTCATCGCGGAACTGGGCATCGGCCAGTATGTGACGTGGACGGGCTATGTCGATTCGGCGGCGGTCAGCGCTTATCTACGCGCCTGCGATGTCGTCGCCCTGCCCTTCACGGATGGCGCATCATATCGGCGCGGTAGTCTGATGGCGGCGATTCAACACGGTTGCGCCATCGTCACCACCAAGCCGCGAGTCGAGATACCGGCGTTCGTCGATGGCGAGAATATGCTGATGGCGCGATACGAACTCATCAGCGATTCCACGCCGCCATTTCTGCATGTGTCGCCGGGCATCCTGCAACTGTACCGCGATGACGCCCTGCGCGAACGCATCCAGCGCGGCGCACGCGAATTAGCGGCGCATTTCCAATGGGAGCGCATCGTCGCCGATACGCTGGCCTTCTTCGAGAAGGTCATGAAAGCCTAGTCAACGTGGCGCGGCGCGTTTTATACTCGATGACGCGAGAATCCGGCGGGCAAGTGAAAGGGCGATCATGACGCTATTCCTGTTGATATTGATTGTACTGTCGATCATCGGCGGCGTGCTGGTGCTTTCCAGCGCGGAGCGCACATGGCGCGTCAAGAAATTCATCGACAATAACGCCCCGTCTTACATGCCGGAATACTGGGAGACGACCAATCGCAGTATCGGCGTCGGCTTGATCGCGTTCGGCCTGTTGCTGGTCTTTGTAGTCGGATTCGTGAGATAGGATTTTCATGCAACGGATAGACAGCCCTTCAGACATTCAAATCTGGTTCGCTAATCTGGATCGCCGCACCGCCGCCGTGCTGATCGGCCTGTGTATGGGGGTGGTCGGTGGCGTGCTGGGCTTGGCGGTGGCCGTCGCTAATCCGTTGCTCGTGGTCGGCGGCGTGGTCGGCGGGCTGATCGGGCTATATCTGCTGACCAGCTTGCAGGCCGCGCTGTATAGTATCATCCTGATCTTGATGCTGTTGCCGTTCGGCACGGTGCCGCTCAACATCGGCTTCACGCCGACATTGCTCGATAGCGTGATCGGTGTCACATTGCTGATTTACCTGTTGCAGTGGATGAAGCGTGACCGGCAATCGCTAAAGCTGACGCCGGTTCATGGGGTGATTTTGCTGTACCTGATGTGGCTGTTGCTGGCGTTCGCGCTGGGGTTGCGTCACGCGCCGATGACGACCACCATCGCCCGCCAATTCGTGGAGACTCTGCTAGCGATTGGCGCGACATTCGTGCTGGTAGACATCCTCAACCGGCGTCATCTGTTGCGACGGCTGGTGCTGGTGGTGCTGGTCGGCGCGACGTTGCAATCGCTCATCACCATCGGGCTGTATCTGATACCGGAGGAGACGGCCAACCTTGCGCTGAACCGGCTGGCGCGTTTCGGCTATCCGACGGGCGGCGTCCTGCAATACATCGAAGCGACGCCGGATTTAGGTCAACGCGCCATCGGCACATGGATCGCGCCGAACTCGCTAGGCGGGATGCTGGCGATTGTCGCCGTCATCATCGCGCCACAGGTGTTCGCGGCGCGTCCGGTCTTTCGCTATCGCTGGCTGACGTTCGCCATCCTGTGCTTGATCGGGCTGGCGCTGATTATCACGTTCTCGCGGGCGTCGGCGTTGGCTCTCGCGTTCGGCCTGCTGGTGATCGCCTTCGTCCGCTACCGGCGTTTTCTGCCGGTTCTGGCGTTGGGTGGCGTGTTGATGCTATTCTTGCCACAGGCGCAGTATTATCTGGGGCGCTTCGTGGAGGCGTTCACCGCCGCCGACCTCGCTACACAGATGCGAATCGGTGAATGGACGGACTCGCTCCGGCTCATCAGCCGCTATCCGATAACCGGCGTCGGCTTCACCGGCACGCCCGACATCGACATCTACACCGATGTCGCCAATATGTACCTGATTATGGCGAATCAGATCGGGCTGGTGGGCGTCGCCATCTTCATGAGCACGATGATCGGCGTGCTGGCCTATGGCTGGCGGGCGTGGCATTTCGCCCGTCAGGATGCCGACCTCGAAGCGATCCATCTGGGATTTCATGCGGCGCTGGTCACGGCGCTGGTCAATGCGGTGGCCGACCTGTACTTCTTCCGGCTGGACTTCCAGCCACTCATCACGCTGTTCTGGCTGGTGGTGGCGTTATCACTGGCGAGTTCACGGCTGGCATTGCTGACGCCGCGCCGCGCCAGCACGGAATCAACCGTTGTCAAATCAGCGAGAATCGAGTAGCATCGAGCCTCTGATTTCAAAGTGTCTTTCCGCTTCATACGACGCGCCCGCGCCGATGTGGAGCTATTCCGTGGAAAGGAAATTTCACACCTTATGAAAAGATCATACGAGTTAACTGTTGTGCTACGACTGGACAACGACGAAACCCTGCGCGAGAACATCCAGCAGGTCAAAGATTGGATTGAGGCTGACGGGCTGGGGACGGTCAACAAAGTCGATACCAACTTCTTCGGGCGGCGCAGGCTGGCCTACGAAATCGACGGTCAGCGTGAAGGCTATTACGTCATCTTCCATGCGGAGATCGACGGCACGGCCAATGAGGAGATCGAGCGCGAGCTACGTCTGGCGCCTTTCGTCTTGCGCCATCTCATCATTCGTGGCGACGAGTAAAAACCGTTCGCAAAGAACAGGGAGAAGTGTCTCATGGCACGCGGACTGAACAAAGTCATGATTATCGGCCACGTCGGGCGAGAACCGGAAATGCGCTACACGCCTAGCGGACGACCCGTGACCAGTTTTAGCGTTGCCACCAGCCGCAGTTGGACATCCGCCGAAGGCGAACGCCGCGAAGAAACCGAGTGGTTTAACGTGGTGGCGTGGGGCAATCTGGCCGAGATTTGCAAATCGCATTTGAGCAAAGGTCAGCAGGTCTACGTCGAAGGTCGCCTGCAAACACGCGGATGGGAAGACGAGAGCGGCAAGAAGCACTTCCGCACCGAGTTAGTCGCCAACGAGATGATCTTGCTGGGTGATCGCAAGAATCTACACGGCGACTTTGATTATGGCGAAGGCCCGGATAGTGGCGACTACGCCTTTTGAACCAGCCAAACATGAGTTTTTGGGAGAAAAATCGCTGTGAGTAACGAAGAAGAAACCACACAAGCGGCCGGGGATTCCGCCCCTGCCGGTGAAACAGGATCAAGGCCGAGACGTGACCGTGACGACAATCGCGGCGGCGGTGGCGGTGGCGGACGCAATCGCCCGCATCGCGGCGGCGGTGGTGGCGGCGGTGGCGCCGGTGGACCACGCGGACGACGTGGACGGCGTAACCGTAGCGGCTATTGCCCGGAGGGTAAATGCTTTGACTATAAAGACCCGGACACCCTGCGCCGCTACCTGACCGAAGTCGGCAAGATCAAACCGCGCCGTCAGACCGGCAACTGTGCCCGTTGCCAGCGTGAGCTAGCGCGAGAGATCAAACGCGCCCGCCATCTCGGTCTGCTCCCGTTTGTTGATTCCGGCGACTAAGACGCTTTTCCCCTGTGAGCTATTGATGCGGCGATGGCGCTCTTATCCGGCGCGATCGCCGCACCGACTTGAGGAGTAACGCACATGGCAAAGAAACGCCAATCAACCGGGTTGCCCAAGCCACGCGACAATCAACCGCAACAACCCGAGTCCAATGGCGAAGCGGTGCAAGGTGAAAAGAAACTGACGCCTGCCGCCTCAAAAGAGCAAAAATCGCGGCGCGAGCAAGAACAGGAAACCATGCGTAATGTGCTTTTCTGGTCTGTCGTCTTTCTAGTCGGTGTGGCGGCCTTGATCGGCGTGGTATTCGTCGTCGATCAAGTCATTAACCCGCGCCGCACCGTCGCCAACGTCAATGACCAGAGCATTTCTGTCGCTGAATTTCAGACGCGCGTCCGCATTGAACGCGCCCTCATCAACGAGGAAGTCAGCATCACTGTCAGCCCGTTGATCTCGCTGGGATTGGTGGCCGACCCCAACGACGCCATCAACCAGCTTTATCAGTTTGACCCTGAATTCCGCCAACTGATCGACGATCTCGGCGCGTCCGACCGGCTTGGCCTGCGCGTGCTGAATACCATGATTGATGATCGGCTGATCGAACAGGAAGCCGAACGACTGGGAGTCAGCGTGACCGATGAAGAAATCGACGAGGCGATCAAGCGCTTCTTGCAAATCGGCGAATTTGAAGAAGACCCCGCCGACCTGCTGGACGTTGAAGACCCGTTGCCGGTAGGCGTTGACGACATCGACGAAGCGTTTGAAGGTGAAGAAGGCGAAGAGGCCGAAGAACCGGTCATCGACGCCACGCCGACCCCGCTTGTCTCGCCAACTCCATCACCGGAGCCGACGCAAACGCCCGAGCCGGAAATCTCCCCGACTCCCAGCCTGACGCCGTTCCCGTCACCGACGCCAACCGAGCGCCCCAGCGCTGAGGAGCGTCAGCAAGCGGTGAACGACCAGCTCGCGCTGTTCTATCGCAACGTCGGCATTGATGCCAACGTCAGCCGCAACGACATCCGCGAAGTGTTCCGCATACGCGCCCTGCGCGACAAGCTAGCGCGGGAAGTGCTGGACGTGCCGGAGGCCGCCATCTGGGTGAACAGCCGTCACATTCTGGTCAGCACGGAGAGCGAAGCGCAAGACATCATCGAGGCGCTGAATAATGGCGAATCCTTCGCCGCTATCGCCCGCGTCAGTTCACAGGATACCGGCTCCGGCGCGAACGGTGGTGAGCTAAATTGGGTGAACAGCTACAACTTCGTGGCCGGCTTCCGCGAGGCGGTGCGCGAGCAACCCGTCGGCGCGATCAGCGAAGAACCCGTCCAGACCGACTTTGGCTTCCACATCATACAGGTGCGCGAACGTGAAGAACGCGACATCGAAGATGCCGAAGTGTCTGCGGTGCTGGAAGAAGGCTTCAGCGAGTGGTTGCGCGAATTCCGCAGTCAGCCGGACAACGAGATCAGCACGTCAGACATCTGGCCGGATGTCGTGCCGCAAGAACCCGGCTTCACATTCCGGCAACGTTAAAACACCGACATCTAACAGGCGCGGCGCGGGCAGGCATGACGCACACCCGCCGCGCCTGCCCCACGTTTAGCTGACGATGCCATGCCGGTGAATCGCCGCTACATTGCCCATCACCGCTTATTTGACTATAATCGCCAGCTATGATGATAAAACAACAGCACATCACACGCCTTGAAACACAACTGGCCGAACTGGTCGAAAGCACGTTCGTCGCGCTGTTCGGCAATCGCATCCGCGCTCAGGACATCGCGCTTCAATTGGTGCGGGAGATGGAATCCGGCGCACATCGTCCGGACGAACCCGACGCGCCACCCGTCGCGCCGGATGAATACCTGATCGGCCTGCATCCCGATGTACAGTCAGCGCTCATACGGCGGCATCCGGCGCTCAGCGCTTCACTGACCGGCCATCTGGTCGAACTGGCACGGAGCGCGGGCTATCATCTGCCCGCCGAACCCCGCGTCGTGCTTCTGGCGGATGCGTCACTGGCGGTCAATCGCTTCACCGTCCACGCCGCCCACCGCGAACGCGAACAGCAAAGCAGTACCGCCACCATGCAGGCGGTCAGCATCCCGAAGGCGTCCGCCACGCTATCGGGCGCACAACTCATCATTGACGATCAGTTGATCGTGCCATTGATCGCGCCGGTGACCAACATCGGACGGCACAGCGATAACCAGATCGTGCTGAGCGACCCCGCCGTGTCACGTCATCACGCGCAGATTCGCCGCCGCTTCGATGAGCATATCCTGTTCAATGCGCGGAGCAAAAGCGGCACGTTCGTCAACGGCGTGCAAATCCGCGAACACCGGCTGAACTCCGGCGATGTGATTCAACTGGGCGATACGCAGATGGTCTATATGGTTGACGATAACGACGACGATGAGGCCGACGACGTAGACGACGCTACCGGCCCGCAAGACTCATTTAACTGAGCCGAAGGAGCCGCCCGCCGTGAGTACCGCCGCCATCCTGTTGATCTTACGCATCAGCGCCGCCTTGCTCCTCTTGCTGATCCTCGCGCTGATGTTTTACGCCATCTGGCGCGAACACCGCACTGCCATCGAGCGCATCAAAGCCAGCAAGCGCAGTTATGGCCGTCTGGCGAAGTTGATCGAAGCTGATGGGCAATACATCACCACCGGCGAATCCGCGCCACTGTTGCCGCTAACCACGCTCGGACGCGCCCGTTCTAACAGCGTGCATATCGACGATACCTTCGCCAGTAGCGAACACGCCCGCGTTTTCCTGCGCGATGGTCAATGGTGGCTGGAAGACCGCCACAGCCGCAACGGGACGCTACTCAATAATTTACCGGTCAAAGAGCCGATCATCCTCACCAGTGAGGACATCATCAGCATCGGCGAAACACATTACCGTCTGGAGATCGAATGAGCGCAGGCCGACTTTACCTCAAGCCGAATCGTGACCGGCCAATCATCAACCGTCACCCGTGGATATTTTCCGGCGCGATTCGCGGGCTGGAAGGCGATCCACAGCCCGGCGACATCATCGACATTCGCGCCCACGACGGGCGCTTTCTGGCGCGGGGTTACTGGAATCCGCATTCGCAGATTCAAGCCCGCGCCCTGACATGGGATGAGGAGGCGATTGACGATGATTGGTGGCTGAAGACCATCCGCCGCGCCGTCACCGCCCGCGCTCATTACAACGGGCAAGCGGACGGCGGCTACCGGCTGATCCATGCCGAGAGCGACTATCTGCCCGGCCTGATCGTTGATCGTTACGGGCGCTTTCTGGTCATGCAGGCGTTGACGCTGGGCATCGACAAGCGCCGCCACCTGATCGCCGACATCCTCGCCACCCTGCTCGATGTGGACGGTATCTATGAGCGCAGTGACGCCGACGCCCGCAAAAAAGAGGGTTTAGAAATCCGTAACGCTCACATCTGGGGGCATGAACCGCCGGAAGCAATCACCATCACGGAGGGCGGCGCGGTCAAGATCGACGTGGATGTATACAACGGCCACAAGACCGGCTTTTATCTCGATCAAGCGGATAATCGCGCCCTGCTTTCAGCACACCTCCGCGCTGAGATGCCCGCCGCCCGCGTGCTGAATCTGTTCAGCTATAGCGGCGGTTTCGGCCTACACGCGCTGACCGTGCCCGGCGCAACAGTCACCAATGTGGATGCGTCGCTGGATGCGCTGGAACTAGCCGAAGCCAACATCGCGCTGAACGGCTTCGACGCCGAACGCGCCGAGCATGTGCAAGCGGACGTGTTCGACTACCTGCGCGACATCGCCGACGCGGGCGCGGTCTACGACGCGGTGATTCTCGATCCGCCGAAATTCGCGCAGAGTAAATCACAGGTGGAACGCGCCGCACGCGGCTATAAGGACATCAACCTGAATGCGCTGGCGGTGGTGCGTCCGGGCGGCTACCTGATGACGTTCTCTTGCTCCGGCGCGATCACGGCGGATTTATTCCAGAAGATCGTATTCGGGGCGCTGGTCGATAGCGGACGCGACGCGCAGATCGTCGCCCGCCTGAACGCAACGCCCGACCACCCCATCGCGCTGACCTTCCCCGAGGGCGATTACCTCAAGGGGCTGTTATTGCGCGTCTACTGAGTGGCGGGTACCGCTTGCAGATATTGCCCGGACGCCCAACCAACCTGTGAGCGCTGGCCGACGCTTTGAATCTGCCACCACGTCAGGTTATCTTGCTGTTCCGGCCCATCCACCACGACGAAGCGCTCGCCTTCTGTCGCACGGAATAAGATGCTGGTGCCGAACACGCCGGGCGAGTCGCGCACGTTTAGCTCCTGCCCGCCCAGATCAAAGACGACCACCTCCGCGCCGATGGTGATGGCGATAGGCGTCGGCGTTAAGACCGGCGTCGGCAAAGTCGGCCCGGCCAAGCTGAAATCAGGCGGCAACTGAAACAGGCTTTGCAGATCAAATTCAGGCGGGATGGTGGCCGTCGCCGGTGATACCGGAAAATCTGCCGGACGCTCGGTAGGCACCGGCGAACTGACGATCAGCACCGGCGGCGGTTGCGTGGGCGGGAGCGGCGTCCCCTGTGCATCGACAACGCGCTGATTGTCGCCGCCCAGATTCAACACCACAAAGACCACGCCCGCCGTAACCGCACAGGCCAGCACGATCACCAGCAGGATAGACCATAGCGGCAGATACAGCCCGCTATCGCGGCGATGTCGTGCCCGTCCGCGCTGTTGCGGATTCGGCGGTGGCCGTCGTGGGCGGCGTGGCGGTGGTGGCGGTGGTAAGCCGCCCGCGTCCGGTTGATCGTTTGGTTGATTTCGTGGATCGTCCATATCACGCTTCCATACTGTGGCTGACAGATTATCGCTGATCCTTTACATCGTGCGTTCAATCGTGGCGGCGACACCACGCCGCAAAACGCGCTAGCGGCCATGTGTTGATGACCGTCTCCGCCGTGATCCAGCCGCGCCGCGCGGTGCGGATGCCGTAGTGCATCAAGTCCATGTCACGCGGGTGATGGGCGTCGGTGTTGATCGCCAGCCGAATTCCCATCTCAGCCGCCCGCCGCGCATACGCCGCCGACAGATCAAGCCGGATGGGGTTGGCGTTGATCTCCAGCGCGGTGTCGTGTTCCAGCGCGGCGGCGAATACCGCGTCCATGTCGGCGTCTACCGGCTCGCGTTCGGGGATTCTCTGCGCGTGCGGATGGCCGATCAAATCAACGTGCGGGTTGCGGATGGCGTTCAGCAGGCGCTCGGTGATGCGCTGGCGCTCCTGCCCCAGACTGGTATGCAACGACGCGATGACGAAATCCAGCCGTGCCAGCACATCGTCGGGATAATCCAGCGAGCCATCGGCGTTAATGTCCATCTCCGTACCCCAGAACACGCGGATTCTATCGCCCAATTCATCGTTAACGCGCTCTATCTCCGCGCCGAGTGCCAGCAAGCGCTCGATGCTCAAGCCGTTGGCGATGCCCAGACTGCGCGAATGGTCGGTGATGACGATGTATTCGCGCCCGCGCTCGATGGCGGCCAGCGCCATGTCGCGGACGGAGGCCTTGCCGTCGCTGTAGGTGGTGTGCATGTGCAGGTCAGCGCGGATGTCGTCCAACGTGATGAGCGCCGGTAATCCGTCGCCGCGAGAGGCTTCTATCTCGCCAGTGTCCTCACGCAATTCCGGCGGAATCCATGCCAGCCCGAGCGCCTCATACAGCGCCGCCTCCGTCGAGAAAGTGCGCTTGTCGGCATCCGCGATGATCTCGCCGTCCTCGTCCACCGGACTCAGCGCGTGTTCATTGAGGCTGTAGCCCTTCGCCAGCGCGATTTGCCGTACTTTGACGTTGTGCGCCATGCTTCCGGTGAAGTATTGCAGAGCCGTACCCCACCGCGCCGCAGGCAACACGCGCAGATCAACCTGAACGCCGTCCAGCAGTTCCACGCTGGATTTCGTCTCGCCGTGACCTAGCACGCGGGCGACGTTCTGCATGTTGACGAACGCTCGCATGATTTCGGCGCTGTCCGCCATATCATCGACGGCGACCAGAATATCCACATCGCCAATCGTCGGGCGAGCGCGGCGGATGCTTCCGGCGATTTCGATCTGCTTCACCGCGTCGATCTCGCGCAATAACGCGACGATGTTCTGCGCGGCGGGCAATGCCTTGCCTAGCGGCGCCCGTCCGGTGCGGCGGGCTTGCGCGTCGATAGCGTCGATGATCTTCTGCTCCGACTTCTGCCCCATGCCCTTAAGCGCGGCTAGCTTACCCGCCCGCGCCGCCGTTTCCAGCGCGTTCACGTCGGTGATGTCCAGTTCGTCCCAGAATAGGCGGGCTTTCTTCGGCCCGACGCCGTTCAAGCGCATCATCTCGACCACGCCTTCGGGGATTTCCGCTTTCAGTTTTTCGTAGAATTGCAACTCGCCGCTAGCCAGCATCTCCTCGATTTTGTCGGCCAGCGTGCGCCCGATATTGTCGATAGCGGTCAGATCGCCCTCAGCCGCGATAGCCCGCAGGTCACGCGGCAACTCGCGGATGGTTTCCGCCGCCCGCCGGTAAGATAGATAGCGGTGGACGACTTCGCCCTTTAATTGCAACATATCGCTGATCGTCTCGAAGATGTCGGCGATTTCGCGGTTTGATAACATATCGTCTCCGTCGTTCGTCAGGCTTCACGAAGCGATTATAACATCAAATGGCCGCCGGATAATGGCCGCAATACTGCCGAATACCGAACGCTTGGATCGACAAAGCGCAGAATCAAATCCGACGGAATGCTTGACAGATGGCCGCCTTTCAAGTTAACATTTCAGCATCTAGCTGAATACGTGCTAAAGACTGTGAACCGGAATAGTAAGTTCGCACACGATGTCCAGAGAGTCGCCGGTGGCTGGAAAGGCGATACATACGGACGGACTGAATGGGCCGGGGAGTTGCGCAGGCGAAAGGCGATCATCATGTATCGCTCATTAGCTGGCGACGGCGAGCGCTCCGTTATCATGGCGCAGGGTATATGTTCGCATGTACCTACTGAGTGCATGTCCGCAGATTATGCGTGCATGAAACAAGGTGGCAACGCGGGAGCGCCTTCTCGTCCTTGTGTGGATGAGAGGGTTTTTTGTTTTTCAGGGATAGGGGATGAGATATTAACGATGATGAACACACAATCAAGCGGACGAATCCGCACCGACATCACGCCATCACGCGATGAGATCGGCGAGTTATTCAAACAGGGCGATCTGGTGCCGGTCTACCGGCGACTGCTGGCCGATCTGGAAACGCCGGTATCGGTCTACATGAAGCTATCGCAAGTCAGCGATGTGTCGTTCTTGCTGGAAAGCGTGGAAGGCGGCGAACACGTCGGGCGGTATTCGTTTCTCGGCGTCAATCCGCAGGCGGTCATCACCTTCAAGGGCGATACCATGCACCACACCACCGACGGCCAGACCACGACGCGCCAGCTAGCCGAAGACGAAGACCCGTTGCACGCGCTCAAGGCGGAGTTAAACCGCGTGACGCCGGTCAGCTTGCCGAAGTTGCCGCGTCTGGTCGGCGGCGCGGTGGGCTATGTCGGCTATGACATCGTGCGCTACTTCGAGCGCCTGCCGCAGACCGCAGAGGATGATCTGGATATGCCGACGGCGGCCTTCATGTTGCCGGATACGCTGGTCATCTTTGACCACGCCAAGCACGAATTAATCGTGATGGCGAACGCGCACAATCAAGGCGACCCCGACAGCGCCTATCGTGACGCGGTGCGCCGCGTCGATCAGATTGTGGCCGCGCTGGGCAAGCCGTTGCCGCCGGTGGAATACGCCAACAATCCGCTTGATGAGCCGATGCAGTCCAACATCACCCGCGAAAAATTCGAGACCAACGTTCGGCAGGCCAAAGAGTACATCGCGGCGGGCGACGCCTTCCAGATCGTGCTATCGCAACGCTTCACACGGCGCACCAACGCCCACCCGTTGACCATCTACCGCGCTGTGCGGGCGCTGAACCCATCGCCTTATATGTTCTATCTGAACTTCGGCGACGGCATGACCTTGCTCGGCGCATCGCCGGAGATGATGGTACGGCTGGAAGACGGCATCGCGTCCATGCGCCCCATCGCGGGTACGCGCAAACGCGGCGAAACCGACGCCGAAGACCGCGCACTAGCCGAAGACCTGCTCGCTGATCCGAAAGAACGCGCCGAACACGTCATGCTGATTGATCTGGCGCGAAACGACATCGGGCGCGTCAGTGAGTATGGCACGGTCAAAGTTTCGAGCATGATGAATGTTGAGCTATACTCGCATGTGATGCACATCGTCAGTCAGGTAGACGGGCAAGTGCGCGAAAACATCGACGGCTTCGACCTGTTCCGCGCCACGTTTCCGGCGGGTACGCTGAGCGGAGCGCCGAAAGTCCGCGCTATGGAGATCATCGAGGAGCTAGAAGGCGTGCGGCGCGGCACGTATGGCGGCGCGGTGGGCTATTTCAGCTATGATGGCTCGATGGATACCTGCATCACCATTCGCGCGCTGGTCATGCGCGGTGATCGCATCTATCTACAGGCGGGCGCGGGCATCGTCGCCGATAGCGACCCGGCCAAAGAGTACGAAGAAACGGTCAACAAAGCGCGAGCGCTGGCCGTCGCTATCGAGTACGCCGAACGCGGTCTGATGTAGGCGGCGGATTTGGTTTATGATTGGCGCGTTGTTCGATTTATTAAAGAGGAGTTTTTAGACAAAATGCCGTTAAAACGCTTGGTGTTCATCCGTTCGGGCGAAACAGACTGGAATCTAGCCGGACGCTGGCAGGGCTGGGTGGCCGCGCCCCTCAACGAACTCGGCCAACAGCAGATGTACCGGCTGGCGAACTTCATCCGCCACATCGGACTAGCCGCCCTGTACAGCAGTGACAACCGCCGCGCCCGTCAGAGTGCCCAAATTCTAGCGGAGAAACTCGGCTTTGAACCGATATACGATCAGCGTCTGCGTGAACGCTCCATCGGGTACTTTCAAGGGTTGACCGTGCCGGAAATTCACGGCTGGTATCATGACGAATACGCACAATTGCTGGCCGATCCAGAGAATTACAAAATCCCCGGCGGCGAGTCGATGGTAGAAGTGCGGCAACGGGTCGCAGAGTTCTTAGCGGAACTGCTGGCACGCTATGAGGCGGAAAGCGAGAAAAACGAAACCGTCGGCATCCTGTCGCATACGTTCACCACCCGCTTGATGCTCAAGCAACTGGTGCCCGACATTGACCTATCGGCGATGTCTTTTGATAACTCATCGGTAACGACGATCATGCGCGACGGCGACGGCTGGAGTCTGGTACGCGCTAATGATCTAACACATCTGGAAGGGCTGGTCAGCCGTCACATGCCGCCCGATGTCAGAGGAGACGACGCATCATGATTCTGGTGATTGATAATTACGATAGTTTCACCTATAACCTCGTGCAACAGATGGGCGAAATGGGCGCGGATTTGCACGTCGTCCGCAACGATCACATCACGCTAGACGATGTGCGGGCTTATCAGCCGTCACACATCGTCATATCGCCCGGGCCGGGCACGCCGGATGACGGCGGTATCTCGCTGGACATCATCCGCGAGCTAGGCGAAAGCACGCCGATTCTTGGTGTGTGTCTGGGGCATCAATGCATCGGGCAGGCTTACGGCGGCATCGTGGCGAGAGCCGGAAAGCTGATGCACGGCAAAACCAGCATGGTGTATCACAAACACGATCCGCTATTCACCGGCATCCCCAGCCCGTTTGAGGCCACGCGCTACCATAGCTTGATCGTCGAAGAGGATACGATGCCGCACCCGTTGAAGATCATCGCGTTCACCGAAGAAGGCGACATCATGGCGTTGCGGCACGAATCGCATCCGGTGATCGGCGTGCAATTCCATCCGGAGAGCATCCTGACGCGCTACGGGCCGCGCATCCTGAAGAACTTCATGGAAAATCAGTTTTTGGCGGTATAAGGCCGCGCAACAGCACGAAAGGCGACATATGGACATCAAAAACGCGATAGACCTCATCGGGCGCTTCGGCCACCTGCAAGCCAGCGAAGCGGAAGGCGTGATGAACCAGATCATGCAGGGCGGAGCTACCGACGCGCAGATCGGCAGTTACCTGATGGGCTTGCGCATGAAGGGTGAAACGCAGGACGAAATAACCGGAAGCGCGATGGCGATGCGTGCCAATGCCGAAAAAGTCCCGACGCGGCACGCGGGCGTGAATTTGCTGGATACGTGCGGCACCGGCGGTGATCGTAGCGGCACATTCAACATCAGCACGACGGTGGCTTTTGTGGCGGCGGGCGCGGGCGTTCCCGTCGCCAAGCACGGCAACCGCGCCGCCAGTAGCAAATGCGGTAGCGCGGATGTGCTGGGCGAACTCGGCTTGAAGCTGGATTTAACGCCGGAGCAAGTCGGCGCGTGCGTCGATGAAGTCGGCATCGGCTTTCTGTTCGCGCAGAAGCTACACCCCGCCATGCGCCACGCCATCGGACCGCGCCGCGAGATGGGCGTGCGGACGATCTTCAACATACTCGGCCCGTTGACCAATCCGGCGGGGGCGCGGCGGCAATTGATGGGCGTATTCGCGCCGGACTTGACCGACTTGCTGGCGAACGTATTGGGTGAACTCGGCGCTAAAAGCGCGATGGTAGTCAGTGGCTACGGCGGGCTGGATGAATTGACCACCACCGGGCCGAATCGCATCAGCTATTATGATGACGGCGTGGTGACTTCATTCGAGCTTGACCCGCTTGATTACGGCTTCGCGGGCGCGAATATCAACCAGCTACTGGGCGATGACGCGCCGACAAATGCCGCCATCCTGCGCGGCATCCTGCGCGGCGAAGTCAAAGACGCCAAGCGCGATGTCGTGATACTCAACGCGGGCGCGGCGCTGAACGTGGCCGGCAAAGCGGACGACATCGCGGAAGGCATCAAGCAGGCGCGGGAAATCATCGACAGTGGCGCGGCGCTGGCGAAACTGGACGCGCTGATCGAATTTAGCCAGCAATTCTAGCGCGTGTTTGTCGGGTTTATCAAACGGGAGAGATGCCGGTGGCTTATGTCAAGACGGATACCATATTAGATAAAATTCTGGCGAAGAAGGTCGAAGAGGTGCGCGAACGTCAGGGGCGTGCGCCACTGAATCAGATGATGGGCGCGGCGCGGCGGGCGTGTACCCCGCGTGATTTCGCCGCCGCGCTGGTCAAGCCGCACGTCGCGCTGATCGCAGAAGTCAAGCAGGCGTCGCCCAGCAAAGGCGTGCTGACGGACGACTTCGACGCGGTGCGACTGGCGACCACGTATGAGGCTAACGGCGCATCGGCGATCAGCGTATTGACCGACGAGACGTTCTTTCGCGGCCATCTGGATGACCTGACCAACGTCAGAGGGCGGACGCGGTTGCCGGTACTGCGTAAGGATTTCATCATCGACCCGTATCAGGTGTTTGAGGCGCGTTCCGCCGATGCCGACGCGGTTCTGCTGATCGTCGCCGCGCTGGATGATACACAACTGGCCGAACTGCACGCGACCATCACCGAGCTAGACATGGCGGCGCTGGTCGAAGTCCACAACGAAGCGGAATTAGAACGCGCTTTGAAGATCGGCGCGACGTTGATCGGCGTGAATAATCGCGATCTCAAGACGTTCGATGTCGATTTGAACACGACGGCGCGACTGGCTGATGGCCTGCCCGATGAGGTGGTACTGGTGGCGGAAAGCGGCATCAAGTCCGGCGCTGATGTGGTACGCATGGGCGAGCTAGGCGCACGGGCGGTACTGGTCGGCGAAGGGCTAGTCACAGCGCCCGACATCCCGGCCGCCGTGCGGACATTCAGCAGTCAAACACGCGGCGAGCAGACAACATAGGCGCGGAGAATGAGCGATATGGTACAGGTCAAGATTTGCGGTGTGACGCGGCTAGCCGATGCGCTGGCGGCGACGGAGGCGGGCGCGGATATGATCGGGCTGAACTTCTATAGCGGCAGTCCGCGCTACATCACGCCGGAGTCCGCGACGGCGCTATGCGCGGCGCTCCGTGATGCGGCGGGCGCAGATACCCCGCGCTTAATCGGCGTATTCGTCAACGAGCCGGTCAGCCGCATCTCGGCGATCATGGGACAGGTCGGGCTGAGCGGCGCACAACTGCACGGCGACGAATCCCGCGATATGCTCAAGGAACTGCGCGGAACGGCGTTCAAGGCGATCCAGCCGCCGGACGTGAACGCGGCGCTGGACGATCTGACGTACTACGCGCCGACTTTTCCGCCAGAGTCCGCCGGATTGCCCGCCGTGCTGGTCGATGCGTACCATCCGCGCTTGCGTGGCGGCACCGGCGAGACGATCAGCGCGGAGATCGGGCTGGCGGTGGGCGAACGGGTACCGCGCTACATGCTGGCCGGTGGCTTGAACGCGCACAACGTCGCGGAGCGCGTGCGCGGCTTGCGTCCGTGGGGCGTGGATACCGCGAGCGGCGTCGAATCCGGCACGGCGGGCGTCAAAGATCATGACAAAATACGCGCATTCGTGGCGGCGGCCAAAAATGCGGCGGGAGATTAAAGCGTGATACACCAGAAAAAGCGACTTATCGTTAGAGCAGATCAACGAGATAGAAGGATGAAATCATGACGACGACGGACGGAAATTTATACATCGACATCAACACCGCCAACGTGCCGGACGAGCGCGGCTACTTCGGTGAATTCGGCGGGCGCTTCGTACCGGAGACCTTAGTACCTGCACTCAACGAATTAGAGGCGGCGTATCTGGGCGCGATGGCCGATCCAGAATTTCAGGCGGAATTGGCAAATCTGCAAAGCACGTATGTCGGGCGCGAGACGCCGTTAACGCACGCCAAACGCCTCAGCGAAATGCTAGGTGGGGCGCAGATTTACCTCAAGCGCGAAGACCTCGCCCATACCGGCGCACACAAGATCAATAATGCGCTCGGTCAGGCGTTGCTGGCGAAGCGCATGGGCAAACAGCGCGTCATCGCGGAGACCGGCGCGGGACAGCACGGCGTCGCGTCGGCGACGGCGGCGGCTTTGTTGGGGCTGGATTGCCACGTCTACATGGGCAGTACCGACATCAAGCGGCAACAGCCCAACGTGTTTCGGATGCGCTTACTCGGCTCGGAGGTCATCGCGGTGGAAAGCGGCAGTAAAACGCTGAAAGACGCGATCAATGAGGCGATACGCGACTGGGTGACCAACGTGCGCGACACGTTCTACCTGCTCGGCTCGGCGCTGGGGCCGCACCCCTACCCGCGCATGGTGCGCGACTTCCAGAGCATCATCGGCCACGAAGCGCGGCGGCAAATCGTGGCACAGGCCGGACGCCTGCCGGATGTCTGTATCGCCTGCGTCGGCGGCGGCAGTAACGCCATCGGGCTATTTCATGCTTTCCGCGACGATGAGCAGATCGACTTGATCGGCGTGGAGGCGGGCGGACGCGGCATCATCGGCGGCGAACACGCGGCACGCTTCGCCGATCTCGATGTCAGTCGTCCCGGCGTGTTGCAGGGCACGCGCTCTTATGTGATGCAGACCAGCGACGGCAACATCATGAACACGCACAGCATCAGCGCCGGATTAGATTATGCGTCCGTCGGCCCGGAACATGCCTACCTGCGCCAGATGGAACGCGCCCATTACACCTACGCCACCGACTCCGAGACGCTATCAGCATTCCAGACGCTCAGCCAGACCGAAGGCATCATCCCCGCGCTGGAGAGTGCCCACGCCATCGCCGAAGTCATCAAGCGAGCGCCGACCATGCCACCGGATAGCATCATTCTGGTGAATCTATCCGGGCGCGGCGATAAAGACCTCGACACCGTGATGGAGGTGCTGAATCCGTGAATCATGAGGACACATTGACGCTGAAAGACGGGCGGACGCTGGCGTATACCGTACACGGCGCGGCGGACGGCGTGCCCGTCTTTCTGTTTCACGGCAACCCCGGATCGCGCTACATGCGCCACCCCGACGAGAACATCGCGGACAGGCTGGGCGTCAAGCTCATCACGCCGGATCGTCCGGGCTATGGCCTGTCGGATTTCCAGAAGAAGCGGCGCTATCTGGACATGGGCGACGACATCGCGCAACTGGCCGACGCGCTGAAGATCGCGCATTTCGGCGTGATGGGTATTTCGGCGGGTGCGCCCTACGTGACCGCGACGGCCTACGCCCTGCGGGAGCGCGTCAAAGTCGGCGCGATCATCAGTGGCGTCGCGCCGCTAGATCGTCCGGGCGGGCTGGATAATGTGGCCGAAGATTATCGCATCGCCTACCAGACATCGCGCTGGCCGCGCCCGCTTTTGCGCCTGCTGATGTCGTTGCAGATGCGCTCCGAATCGCGCAATCCGACCCGCGCATGGCATAACGTGCTTCTGCGGGCGAATGAGTACGATCAAGCCATCCTGCAACAGCCGCAATACGCCGAACAGGTGCGCGGTTGGCGCGGGGAGGCGGTGCGCGACGGCGTGCGCGGCTGGGTACATGAGGCCAAGATGATCGTTGGTAAATGGGCGATTCCACTCAACGCGATCACCGCGCCGGTTCATCTGTGGTACTGGCAATATGACACATTAACGCCGCTACAGATGGGGCAATATTATGAGAAAGTATTGCCCAACACCACACCGTACTTCATGGAGGGCGGCGGGCATTTCGCCTTCTTCGAGCATTGGGAGGCGATACTGGGGGCGCTGGTTGAAGACTATCGCCGCGCCACATAAACGCGCCGTAAGAATCGCCATAAAAAAGTAAAAATAGTGCCACATCCGCAAATGGCTACGGTAATCTGACGCGGTAGACGCTACAATGGGAGTATGCGGCATTCTCCGCATAACAAAGAAAGGATGATGGCCTATGAACGACGATATTACCGTGATGGACCTTAATGCAACCGAAGACGCCTCTATGATGCTGGCTAATGTCTTTGACGAGATTCAAAAGCAGATGGCGATGGTGCAAATGGCGCTACAGTTCATCGAGGAAAATGGGCGCGGCAAGTGGCTGGATGCGGTGCGCGATGATGTCGATATGTTGCAACTGCAACTGACCGAATCGGCGGCGCTAACCGCCGACATCAGCGATTACCTGTTCGATATGGTCAATACGTTTCGCGGTGACAGCGAATATGTCGATGGTGACGATTTAGAGGATTACGAGTAGTGCGATCACAAAGGGGACTAGATGCAATCGCGGCGATGTTCGCCCGAACGGAAGCGGAGGGGCGGGCGGCTTTCCTGCCCTTCTTTCCGGTAGGCTATCCCACGTATGAGGATTCACTGGCCGCTATCGAAGCGATGGCGGCCACTGGCGCTGACGGCTTCGAGATCGGCATCCCGTTCAGCGATCCGCTAGCTGACGGGCCGACGATCCAGCAGGCTTCGCAAGTCGCGCTGGAAAATGGCACCACCATTCAGCACGCGCTGGACGCGGTGCGGACACTGCGCGAGCGCGGCATCGATCAGCCGATTTTGATGTTCAGCTATCTGAACCCGATCATCAATTACGGCGTGGAGCGCTTCGTGCTGGCGGCGAAAGCGGCCGGCGCGGATGGCTTCATCATCCCCGACCTGCCGCCGGAAGAAGCGCCGATGTTTGCGGTCTGTGAGCAGGAAAATATGGCGCTGGTGTTCTTCCTCGCGCCGACCAGCGACCACAGCCGCGTCGCACTGGTGGCGCAACGGGCGACGGGCTTCATCTACGTACTATCGCTGACCGGCATCACCGGCGAGCGCCAGAGCTTGCCGTCCGATTTGCAGGCGTTCATCGCCGATCTACGCGCCCAGACTGACGCCCCGCTTGTGCTGGGGTTCGGCATCAGCAAGCCGGAACACGCCCGCATGATGAACGGGCTGGTCAATGGCTTCATCGTCGGTAGTGCGCTGGTGCGGGCGGCGGGCGAAAGCAGAGCCGCCGTGCATGATCTGGCGAAATCACTACGGGACGCGCTGAACACATGACAACGCCGGAGATAACGCAATTCAACGAAGCGGTGGAGGCGGTCATCACGCGCATGGCGGATGGTCGCCCGATGACATTCGATGATCTGCGTGAGGTCGCCGGATTGGTGGTCAACGCTGGCGAATTCGTAGACCACGAGACGCGCTCTCAGGGCGTCGGGCGATTGGTGGATACCATTCTCGCCGCCGCGCCGATGCGCTCCGCGATGGTATCGGCGGCGTGTGGCGCGTTGGTCGAGCAAGGCGCACACCCCTATATCGCCGTCCATGCCATCATCACGCGGCTGGGCGAAACGCTGGGCGAGGCGTCGCAATTCGTCTCTGCCTGTCTGGAACGCGCCCGCGCTGATGACGTGCCCGAAGCCGAAGCGATTGACCGTTACGGCGCGGGCGTCGCCCGCACGATGAGCGTGCAGGCTAACGCTTTCTCCGCGATGGAGATATTTTGCCGTCCGGCGGTGGCGATGATCTCGCGCAGTAAACGCGCCCGCCGCGCCGCCAACGACGAGGGGCGCATGGCTTCGCGTCTGCGGCGCTTCCCGTTGCATCACGATATGATCCACTGGCTATCGCAACTGCTGGCGGTGCTGGACGACGAAGAATTGATCGTGATTCACCCCGATTATCGGCGCGGTTATCGCGTACAGATTGAGGGCATCGCCGGTAATCATCAGCTTTTCGTCCTGCTGGAAGAAGCGCTCATCGGCGATGAGTCCGCCGGTTGGCTGGACGGTGACCGTCCGCGCCCGCAGACCGTCGAGGCGGCGCGGCAATATAACCAGTACAATCAGGCGACGCCGCACGTATTCGCGTTTCATTATGCGAATTGGCGGGCGCTCAACGCGGAAGGCGTGGTCGAGGTCGGCGACAACGCCGATACGTGGCTGTGGCCGGAGGGCTTTCCGGCGGACATCCCGCGCTTCGATGGCGTCCGCGTCGTCTTACTCGGTGATGCGCCCTATACACGCCCGTTCGGGATCACGTCCATCTTTGAGGGGCTAGAGCCTGCCGTGCGCGTGGCCGACAAGTTGACGCCAGAAGATGTAGACGGCTGGCTAGGGCGCATCATCGCAACGCCGGACGATCCAAAAAGTTGACATCCGGCGCGATGTTGGTTATGCTTTTGTCTATCCAACCGGACAAGGCCGGATACAAGGGTTTAACATGATGCTGGCTAGCGGCCACAACAACACATTTGCCTATTACTATTTTTATTTCACGGACGACATCGAAGATGGTCGGCAGATGTGCTTGGGTGCGATTGGTCGGTAAGGTTTACGACGATCAAAAAACAGTGAAGCGCGGGACATCTGTCCGGCGCTTTTTTTGTCTGTCCGCTTGTCGGGCGCGGGTTGTCGATAAGATGCTTGATCCGCCGATTGATTGATAAACTGAATGATAGGAGAATAGCGCAATGGTATATGTTAGAGGGGTGCGCGGCGCGACCACCGTCGATGCAGACGACGAGAACGCCATACTCAGCGCCACACACGATCTACTACAGGCGATCATCGACGCCAACGACATCCGCGAAGATGATGTCGCCAGCATCTTCTTCACCACCACGCCCGACCTCAGCGCCGCGCATCCCGCCCGCGCCGCCCGCGAGCGCACCGGCTGGCACAGCGTCGCGTTGATGGGTGCTAAAGAGATGGTGGTGCCGGGCGGCGTGGCGCGTTGTATCCGCGTGTTGATCCACTGGAACACCGACAAAGCGCCGCAAGCCATCCGCCACATCTACCAGAACGACGCCGTTCGACTGCGTCCTGACCGGCAGAACTAGAAGAGGGAAATCAGATGATTGTTGTGATGAAACGCGGCGCCAGCGCCAAACAACTGGCGGAGGTTATCGCCAAGATCGAAGCGGACGGCTACGCCGCGCATCTGGCCGACGGCGACGATAACACGCTGGTCGGCATCGTCGGCGAGGGGCGCGGCGCATTTCAGCAGGCGGAGTACGAAGCGTTGCCCGGCGTGGCGCGTGTCGCCCGCGTCACCGTGCCGTACCAGCTAGCCAGCCGCCAGATGCACCCGCGAGATTCCATCATCCCGTTGAACGGTAAGCCGATGGGCGGGGATAACGTGCTGGTCATCGCCGGGCCGTGTTCGGTGGAAAGCCGCGAGAACCTGCTAGAGATCGCCCACGCCATCAAAGAGGCAGGCGCGACGGCGTTACGTGGCGGAGCGTACAAGCCGCGTACATCGCCCTACAGCTTTCAGGGGCACGGTGAGCAGGCGTTGAAATGGCTGGCCGAAGCGCGTGAACAAACCGGCCTGCCCATCGTGACCGAGATCATGGACGCTAATCTGGTGCCACTGGTCTGTGACTATGCCGATGTGTTGCAGGTCGGCGCACGCAACATGCAGAACTTCACCCTGCTGACCGCCGTCGGCCAGAGTCAGCATCCGGTACTGCTCAAACGCGGCATGAGTAGCACCATCGAGGATTTGCTGATGGCGGCGGAGTACGTGCTGGCGCAGGGCAACGCGCAGGTGATGGTGTGCGAGCGCGGCATCCGCACATTCGAGAAGCACACGCGCAATACATTTGACCTGAACGCCATCGCGGTGTTAAAAGCGCTGACGCATCTGCCGGTCATCGCCGACCCCAGCCATGCTTTGGGCTTGCGCGAATATGTGCCGCAAGTATCATTAGGCGCGGTTGCCGCCGGTGCGGATGGCTTGATCGTCGAGGTGCATTCCGCGCCCGATGAGGCGTGGAGCGATGGCCGCCAGAGCCTGACGTTTGAGCAATTCGCGGCGATGATGGCGAGCGTCAAACAGGTGGCGCAGGCCATCGGGCGCGACGCATGAGCCAGCAGAGCACGACACACGCGACCACAGGAGCGAATATGAGCGCCTTCAAAAGTCAAAAATTGGCGATCATCGGACTCGGTTTGATGGGCGGTTCGCTGGCGATAGGCTTGCGCCAGCACGCCGATTGCATCATCGGCATGGATATGAACGCCGAGACGCGCCAGCGAGCCTTAGACGATGGCATTATCGACATCGCCACCGACGACCTCAAGACCGCCGTCCACGATGCCGACACCGTGCTATTGGCCGCGCCGGTCAATGTGATCTTGATGCTATTGCGAAAGCAGATCGCGCCGTATCTGCGTTCCAATACGCTGATTATCGACATCGGCAGTACCAAAGCCGACATCTGCGAAGCGATGGGACAGCTACCCATCGGCGTGCAGGCCATCGGCGGCCACCCGATGACCGGCAAAGAGCGCAACGGCATCGCGTTCAGCGACCCTGACCTGTATCGCGGCAAGCCGTTTGTGCTATCTCCGACGCGGCGCACCACACCGGCGACGCGCATCCGGGCGCATGAGTTACTCGCGGCGCTGGGCGCGTTGCCGGTTGAGATGGAAGCGGCGCGGCATGATCGCGTCGTCGCCACCATCAGCCATGTACCGTATCTGTTGAGCATCGCGCTGATGGCGACGGCCTCACATCAAGCCCAGCAAGATGAGGGCGTGTGGGCGCTGGCGGCGGGCGGCTTCCGCGATATGACGCGGCTAGCCGGTAGCGACATCACCATGATGAGCGACATCACCGGCACCAACACGCAGGCCATCGCGGAACTGCTGGCACACTTTCGGATGCAGTTGGCGATATTGGAGACCATGCTGATCGCGGGCGATAAAGAACGGCTCGCAGAAGCCTTAGCCCCCCAGCGCGATTCGCGCTTAAAATGGGAGAAGCACTACAAAAAATGACGGGAGAATCCATGCAGACATTGACCACCAGACCGGGCGGCGCATTGCGCGGCGAGACCGACGTGCCCGGCGATAAATCCATCAGCCATCGCGCGGTGATGTTCGGCGGGTTGCTGGCGCGGGGAGTCAGCCATGTGCGCGGCTGGTTGCGGGCGGGCGATACCGTCGCCACGCTATCCGCCGTCAAGGGGCTGGGCATCCAGATTGACGAAGCGGATGATACGCTGGTCATTCACGGCGACACGCCGCACGCGCCGACACAAACGCTCGATCTGGTCAACGCGGGCACCGGCATCCGCTTACTAGCCGGAATCCTGTGCGGTCAGCCCTTCCCCGCCGTGCTGACCGGCAGTGAGCAACTATGCCGCCGTCCGATGCGGCGCATCATCGAGCCGTTGCGCTTGATGGGCGCAGGCATCACCGGACGCGACGAATGCGCCCCGCTAACCATCCAACCGGCGGCGCTCAAAGGCATTGACTATCGCCTGCCGGTTGCCAGCGCACAGGTCAAAAGTGCGATACTGTTGGCCGCGCTTTTCGCAAAGGACGAGACGCGCATCACCCAGCCCGCGCCCGCCCGCGACCACACCGAGATCATGCTCAAGGCGATGGGCGCTGACATCCGCATGGAAGGCGACACGGTCATCCTGACACCATCGGCCACGCCACTCAGCCCGCTTGACATGACCGTGCCCGGCGATTTTTCGTCCGCCGCGTTCCCGTTGGTCGCCGCGTGCATCGTGCCGGATAGCGACATCACCCTGCGGCACATCAACCTGAACACCACGCGCACCGGCCTACTAGATGTGCTGGTACGGATGGGCGCGGACATCACCGTGATTCCCACCGGCAAAGAAGCGGGTGAGCCAGTCGGTGATTTGCATGTACGCGGCGGTACGCTCAAAGGCGTTGAGGTTGGCGGTGAGATGGTGGTGCGAATGATTGATGAGTTTCCGGTATTGATGATCGCCGCGACTCAAGCGGAAGGGCGCACCGTCGTGCGTGATGCGGCGGAGTTGCGCGTCAAGGAGACGGATCGCATCGCGGTGATGGCGCGGGAATTGGCGGCGCTGGGCGTCACGGTGGAGGAAACGCCGGACGGCTTCATCATCGAAGGCGGGCAGGCGATCAACGGCGGGCACGTCCACGCACACGACGATCATCGCGTGGCGATGAGTCTGGCGGTGGCCGGACTGGTGGCGGCATCTGCGGTACACATCGACGACGCGCAATGTGCCGGGGATTCGTTCCCCGACTTCGCCGGTACAATGCGAAAATTGGGCGCGGATATGGCCTGAGCGCCGCCGCCCCACCGACAAACGCGAGATTGCGATTAGGAGCGATTATGACGAATCGAGTCGGCTTGATCGGCTGGCCTGTGACACACAGCATCAGCCCGGCCATGCACAACGCCGCTTTTCAAGCGCTGGGCATGGATTGGCATTATGATGTCATGGCGATACCGCCCGACATCGTGACGCACGGCATCCGCGAACCGATGCGGCATGGCTACATCGGCGTGAACGTCACCATCCCGCACAAAGAGGCGGTCATGCGCATCGTGACGCCCGATGACGTGGCGCGGGCGGTGGGCGCGGTCAATACGGTGGATTTCCGCAAACTGACCGGCACCAATACCGACGTGGACGGCTTCATGGGCGACCTGAGCGCCCACCAGATCAACGTGAGCGGGCAGACGGTCATCGTACTGGGCGCGGGCGGCGCGGCGCGGGCGGCGGTTTATGGTTTGTGGCGGGCGGGCGCGGATGTGATCGTCGTCAATCGCACGCTAGAACGCGCTAACAAGATGCTGGCCGACCTCACCGTTTCCGCCGGTGTGCGCGAGCGTGCCCGCGTGCTGACACTGGATGAAGCGGCGGAACACGCCCCGACGCTGATCGTCAACGCGACGCCTGTCGGCATGTGGCCGAACGCCGACGACTCGCCGTGGATCGCCGGTGTGCCGTTCCCGCGTGGCGTCACCGTGTATGACATGATCTATCGCCCGCAACAGACACGCTTGATGACACAGGCCGAAGACAACGGCGGACGCGCTATCGGCGGCGTCGGGATGCTGGTACGTCAGGGCGCGTTGAGCTTTCAGGCGTGGACGGAACGCGAAGCACCTTTAGAGACGATGATGGCGGCGGCTTTGATCGAATTGGCCGCCAATAGTTGAGCATGAGAGAGTGAGCGAAGATGATACGATTTTTGACCGCAGGTGAAAGTCATGGGCCGATGCTGACCGCGATATTAGAGGGGATGCCCGCCGGTTTGCCCCTCAGTGCGGACGACATCAACGAGCAATTAGCACGGCGTCAGGTCGGCTATGGTAGCGGCGGGCGGATGCACATTGAAAAAGACGGTGTACGCATCGTCGGCGGCGTGATGAACGGTATGACCACCGGCGGCCCTATCGCGCTGATCGTGGAGAACCGCGACTTCAAGAACTGGCAGGAGCGCGACATCACCCCGATGACCACGCCAAGACCCGGCCATGCCGACCTCACCGGTGCGGTCAAATACGGCTACCGCGAACTACGGCTCGGTCTGGAGCGCTCATCAGCACGCGAGACGACGATGCGCGTCGCGGTGGGCGCGATTTGCCGTCGCTTTCTGGCGGAATTCGGCGTGCGCGTCGGCGGGTATGTGGTGCAGATCGGCGCGGTGGAAACACGGATCAATGACGGCGACGACTTCGAGGCGCTGTATACCGCCGCCGAGTCGAACGATGTGCGCTGTCCGCATCCCGCCATCGCCGACCAGATGCACCAAGCCATCCGGCAGGCCAAGATCGACAAGGATACATTAGGCGGCGTGTTCGAGATTTTCGCGCTGGGTGTGCCGCCCGGACTCGGCTCGCATGTGCATTGGGATCGGCGGTTAGATGCGCGGATCGTCGGGGCGCTGGTCAGCATACAGGCGATGAAAGGCGCGGAGATCGGGCGGGCGTTCGAGAACGCCGGACTGCCCGGCAGTCAGGTTCACGACATGATCGACAAAGGCGCGAACGGCGACCTGACACGGCGCACCAATCGCGCTGGCGGGCTGGAAGGCGGCATCACCACCGGCGACCCGATCATCACGCGAGTCGCCATGAAGCCGATCTCTACCATGTTGCGCGGCGCGGATTCGGTCAATCTAGCGACGGGCGAGCCGGAATCCACCACATACGAGCGTAGCGACTTCTGCGCGGTGCCGCGTGCCGTGCCGGTCGGCGAGGCGATGCTGTCTATCGTGCTGGCCGATGAACTGATGAGCAAGCTAGGCGGCGATAGCATCGATGAAATGCGCCCGCGCTTCGAGGCGCTACGCGGTAATCGCCTGTCTGATCTGCCGATGGACAATAGCGAATGGCGCTTCGGCTATGTCTGATACCCATACCAGCCATGACAATATCATACTGGCCGGATTCATGGGCGCGGGCAAGACCACCGTCGGCGAGATCGTCGCGGAACGACTGGGGCGGGAATTCATCGACACCGACACCGCCATCAGCGAGCAGACCGGCCTCAGCATCGCGCAAATCTTCGCCGAACGCGGCGAGGCCGCCTTCCGGCAGTTAGAAGCGGAAGTCGCGCAAGGTCTTGCGGCACGTTCCGGGCTGGTCATCGCCACCGGTGGCGGCATGTTGATGAACGCGGCCAACCGCCATCTGCTGGAATCGTCAGGGGTGGTGATCTGCTTGCAGGCCGCGCCGGATGTCATCGCGGAGCGCATCGCGGGCGAGAGTGGCCGCCCGTTAGCGGCGGATTGGCGGGCGCTGTATGAATCGCGGCGTCCAATCTATGAGGCAATCGAGCAGAAAATCGACACCGGCGACAAATCACCGGAAGAGGTCGCGGAGGAGGTCATCACGTTATGGCGGTCTTGCCTGTAACCACGCCGCAGAATGGTTATGACATCCACATCGAAGCCGGACTATACGAAGCCGTCATCGCTGATCCGGGACGCTTCGGCATCCGCCAGCCGGTGGTCGTCTCTAACGACACCATCGCGCCATTGCACGCATCAGCGCTGGCCGAAGCCCTGCACGCGCCATTGTTGCTGATGCGCGACGGCGAAGCGTACAAGACGCTGGATACCGTCGCCGATCTGTACGCGCAGATGGTGGCGCGGGGCGCGGATCGCGCTAGCACGGTGATCGCGCTGGGCGGTGGCGTGGTCGGCGATACCGCCGGATTCGTGGCGGCGACCTATATGCGCGGCGTGCGGCTGGTGCAAGCGCCGACTTCGCTATTGGCGATGGTCGATTCCAGCGTGGGCGGCAAAGTCGGCGTTGATCTGCCCGCCGGAAAGAATCTGGCGGGCGCGTTCAAGCAACCGGACGCGGTTCTCATCGACACTGACACCCTGCACACCCTGCCCGATGTCGAATGGGTGAACGGACTGGCGGAAGTAGTCAAGCACGGGTTGATCGCCGACCCCGCCCTACTCGATCCGGCGGCGCTGACCCGCGAACGCGCCGTCGAACTGGTCAAGCGGGCGGTAGCGGTCAAGATCGCCGTCGTCCAGCGCGACCCCTACGAGCGCGGCGAACGCGCTCACCTCAATCTCGGCCACACGTTCGCGCACGCTATCGAACAGGTCAGCGGCTACGCATGGGCGCACGGGCAAGCGGTGGGCGTTGGCCTGCTGGCGGCGGCGCGACTGTCGCACGCGCTGAATCTGTGTGATGCGCGGCTGGTCGATAGCGTGGACGGGCTATTGCGTCAAATCGGCCTACCGACGCGGATTGATGGGCTGGAGTCGGCGGCGCTGTGGGCGGCGATGAGCGCCGATAAGAAGTGGCAAAGCGGGGTGAATCGCTTCGTGTTGTTGCGCGGTATCGGCCAACCGCTTATCATGGAAAATGTCAGCAAAGATGCGGTGATTGATGTGCTAGACGGTCTGCGATAATGCGATGAATACGAAAAGGGGCGCGGATATGAGCAAAAAATTCTTCCTGTTGAACGGGCCTAACCTGAACCTGCTGGGGACACGCGAGCCGGACGTATACGGCCACATGACGCTGGAAGACATCAGCGCGGCGTGCATCGCCCACGTCAGGCCGCACCGCGTCGAATTGCGTAGCGGCCAGAGCAATCACGAGGGCGAATTGATTGATATGTTGCACGTCTCGCGCAATTGGGCGGATGGCGTGGTGTTCAATCCGGGCGGATTCACGCATACATCCGTCGCCCTGCGCGACGCGATCAGCGCGATAGCGATTCCCGTCGTCGAGGTACATCTGAGCAACATCCACGCCCGCGAATCGTTCCGCCATCATTCGATGCTGGCCGGTGCGTGTCTGGGACAGATTAGCGGGTTTGGTTGGCACGGCTATCTACTGGGGCTGGATGCGCTGTTGCGCCACTTCAAGATCATCCCCGCCGCGCCGTTGTCGCAATCTGACTAAAAGCGCGTCAGCATTCTTGGCGCAATCCGCCAACATCCCGACGGCCATCTATCCGGTAAAATGAGGGCGTGTTTATCAGCGAGCAAAAAGCGGAGGCATGTGACCCCATGAGCCAGCAAACAGCCATCTTACAGACCATCGAGCGCGAAGGCGTGCAATTCATTGATCTGTGGTTTACCGATATTCTCGGCATCGTGAAGAGCGTCACCATCCCCGCCAGCCAGCTAGAAGGCGTCATCGCGCACGGTTCGCACTTCGACGGCTCTTCGATTGACGGCTTTGCCCGCGTCGCTGAAAGCGATATGGAGCTACACCCCGACCTGAATACATTCCGCCTGCTCCCATGGAGCGCGGGCGAGACGCGCACCGCCCGCTTGATCTGTAACGCGCACAACACGCAGGGCGAGCCATTCATCGGTGATCCGCGCAACGCGCTAATCCGCGTCATCAAGCAGGCAGAAGAAGCCGGTTATCGCTTCAAAGTCGGTATGGAGATGGAGTTCTTCTTGTTCCGGCGGCGCGAGAATGGTCAGCAGGGCGTCGAACCGACGGAAGAAGCTAGCTATTTTGATATGCCGCCGGAGCCGATGCAGAACATCCGGCGGCAGATGGTGCGCGTGATGGATGCGCTGGACATCCGCACGCACGCGATTCACTCGGAGATCGCCAGAGGCCAGCACGAATTTGAATTCGCCTACGACGACGCGCTGACCATCGCCGACGCCATGCTGACCGCCCGCGTCGCTATCAAGACCGTCGCGCAACAACACGGCCTATTCTGCACGTTCATGCCACGCCCGATCACGGATCAGCCCGGCTCCGGTTTGCACACGCATCAAAGCCTGCACGACATCCACACCGACGACAACATATTCAGCGATAGCGAGCAAGAATACGGGCTATCCGACATCGCCCGCTATTTTCTGGCCGGACAGCTACACCACGCCCGCGCCATGACCGCCATCTTAGCGCCTCTGGTCAATTCGTATAAGCGACTGGGCAAGAGCTTTGAAGCGCCAACTTACGTCACATGGGCGCACGTCAACCGCGCCGCGCTGATCCGCGTGCCGCGCCCGCAACCCGGACGCGAAGACCACACGCGGCTTGAATTGCGCTGTCCTGATCCCAGTTGTAACCCATATCTGGCGATTGCGGTCATGCTCAAGGCCGGTCTGGACGGCATTCAGCAGAAGATGACGTTACAAGAGCCGTTCGAGGAGACGATTCTCGGCCAGAAGCGAAGCCGACTACGCAACGCGGCGCACCTGCCGACCACGCTCGGCGATGCGCTGGACGCCCTGCGCGAAGATGATGTCATTCTGGACGCGCTCGGCCCGTACATCAGTGACCGCTTCCTTGAAGCCAAACAGCAAGAATTCGACCAGTATAACCAGATCGTGACGCGCTGGGAACTGGATCAATATTTAGGCAAATACTAGCACCCGTCAGGCCGATAGATCAGTTAACCGATGATGTGCTGATGGATGCGCTGTAGCGCGGCGTCGGCGTCATCTCTCGCCACGACCACCGACAGACTACAATGGGATGGCCCCTGCGCGACAGCCAACAACGGCGCATCATCCAGCGCGAAGAACAGGCGCGACAACAAACGCGGCTGGCGGTTGATTCCGGCGGCGACGGCGGTTATCACGCTGATCGGCTCAACCGTCCACGCGCCGACCTCTGGATGCTGTTTGAGCGCGTGGCGCAGGGCGGATTGTAGCGAGCGTGTCGCATCCAGTCCGGCGCTAGTCGGCACGATCACACTCAAGAATGTGGCCGACGACGACTGCGCCGACAGCATCACGTCCGCCGATGTGCCAATCACCTCAGTGAAAACGCGGTTGACCAGCTTGGAGATGGCGGTCAAGGTAGTGGGTTCCGCCGTCCGCAAACCTAGCCCACCGATTGACGTGACCGCTTTGATCTGGTCACCCGCCGCGCTGTGATGGACGAATGTGCCGGTCTGTTGTGGCTTGAACACGTTCTTGATGCGTAGCGGGATGCCATAATCGCGTAGCGGCTGTACCATGCGGGCGTGCAAAATACGCGCACCGAAATAGGCCAGTTCCGCCACTTCTTCGTAAGACATCGCCGGGATCACCCGCGCCGCTTCTACGTCGCCGGGATCCGCCGACATCATGCCGTCAACGCTCGTCCACATCCACACCTCATCCGCGCCAGCACACGCCGCCAACACGGAGGCGGTGTAATCGCTACCGCCGCGCCCGACGGTGGTCGGCTTGCCGCTCACCGTGCCGCCGACGAAGCCGGTAATCACCGGTATGATGTCGCGTTCCAGCATCGGCAACAGGTCGCGCTCGACGCGGGCGCGGGTGGCCTGTATGTCGGGCGTCGCGTTGCCGAAGATGTCATCGGTGACCAGTAGGTTCATCGACTCGATGGCGACGCCGCGCAGGTCGTTCTCGCGCAATAGCGCCGCGATGATCCGCGCTGACAACCGTTCGCCGACGCCGATGATCGCATCCATTTTCTCGGTCAAAAAGCGATCTTCCAGCGCATCAGAAAGCGCCTGACACACGTCGAGCATCTCGAATAGAAGCTGGTCAATATCGGCGTTGAGCGCGTTGCGCTCGTCGGCGCTCAATGGCAATTGCTCCACCAGCGCTAAATGGCGCGTGCGTATCGTGGCGACGATGCGCCGATAGCCGCGTTGATTGCTCAGTTGTGCCAGCCGTGCGGCTTCGATCAGCGCATCGGTCACGCCTTCCAGCGCGGAAGCGACGACGATTAGCCGTTGCCAGCGTTCTTTTTCCTGCAAAACGATGCTGATGACCTGCGTCAACGCGGTGGTCGTAGCGACGGAGACGCCGCCGAACTTCATCACCAATGTGCCCATGATGTAACAGTCAATTCTTTAGATTGTCATTGTGTTATAAAGCCAGATTGAAGCGGATTTCAGCATAGCAATGTCGCCCGCCTTTGTCAATGCGACGACAAACCGGACGCGCCGTTACGAGCCGCGTCCCAGCGCCACAGTCACCTCACCGCGCCCCCACGTTTCGACCTGCCCCTGCGGGCCGAGCGCCAGCGCCGAACCCACCCCGACGCCCACCGCGATTCCGGCGGCGTTAGCGGTCAAGACATCCTGCGCCACAGCCGAATCGTTGATGCTGGTCACACGCGGTACGATCAAAGCGCCCTGCAACCAGCCGAAGCCCTCATAGCCGACGCCATCCACAACATATAAATGGCCGAATACTGCGCTGGAGTCCCCTTCTACGAGAATCACCGTGCCGCGCTGGTACGCCTCGCGGATCGCTTTGATCGCCGCCCCCTGCAAGACCGAAAACAGATCACGCGGGTCGATCTCCGCCGGTATGACCACCAGTGCCGCGTTGGATAGATGCGCGGCGATGCTGTCATCGTCCTCAATCAGCACATTAACCAGAAAGCCCGTCGTCGCGCCCAATTCGCCCATATCCTCGATCAGATCATCCGCCGCTGATTCATCGACGCCGATATAGATAATCTCGCCGTCGGGAATCATGCGGCTGAGCGCTTCGGCGCGGATGTCGCTCAGCGCGTCCGGGCCACCGGATAAGATCAGCCAACCCGCGCCTGTCTCCCACTGCAAAACCAGATTGCGATTGTCCATCATTCACCCGTCTTTCCGTACATCTCATCGCTCATCGTGCGGCGAACGATTAATCAAACACGTAATCGCCGATGGCGCGGCAGGCCAGCGCGACCCCTGTCGCCAGCGCGTCTTCATCGAAATCATAGCGCGGGTGATGGTGCGCGTAAGTCAGCCCTTTAGCCGGATTCGCCGTGCCCAGAAAGAAATAAGCGCCCGGCACATCTTCCAGAATATAGGCGATGTCTTCTGACGCCATCGTGCGCTCGTCAACGATATGATCCGCACCGACGATCTGCGCGAACGCCCGCCGCAAGCGCCGCACCACACCGGCATCATTGACCACCGGTATATTCGGGTGGCGAATGTGAATGTCAACTTCACAGCCCACCGACTCACACACCGAAACCGCCACCGAACGGATATGTTGCTCTAGCATCTCGCTGGTGTACGCATTGAAGGAGCGAAACGTGCCGCCGATGGTGACATAAGCGGGGATGGCGTTGTAGGCGTGACTGCTAGTTTCCACCGACGTAACCGATAGCACCACCGCGCCCGCCATCGCGTCCATCTTGCGCCCGACGATCGTATGCAACGCAGAAATCAACTGACCGGCGCACGCCACCGGATCAATCGTGGTGTGCGGCATGGCGGCGTGACCGGCCAACCCGCGCACGCGCAGATTGAAGAACGACGAACCGGCCATAATCGCGCCGGAACTGATGCCCACCTGCCCCAACGGGAGCGTATTCCACAGGTGCAGGCCGAAGCTGACATCCGGCTCCGGATCGTCCAGCACGCCATCGCGGATCATCGCCAGCGCCCCGCCCGCGCCCATCTCCTCCGCCGGTTGGAAGACGAACTTCACGCGCCCTTTGATGTGCTCACGCTGTTGGCTGAGCAAAGTCGCCGCGCCCAGCGCAATCGCCATGTGCCCATCGTGGCCGCAAGCGTGCATCTTGCCCGCGTAAGACGAGACATAATCGGTGTCGTTCTCCTCCTGAATGGGGAGCGCATCCATATCGGAGCGCCATAACACCGTGTCGCCATCCGCCGCGCCTTCTAATATGCCGACGACGCCGGTCTGCCCGACGCCGGTCTGCACTTCCAACCCCAGCCCCCGCAACACATCAGCGATGATGCCCGCCGTGCGATGCACCTCATAGCCGACTTCTGGATGGCGGTGAAAATCCCGCCGCCACGCGACCAGCCGTTCCCGCAATGCTTGCGCTTCTGCTCGATAGTCCATCATGTAACTGTCAATCTCTTGTCATGCGAGCCATCACGCCCGCCCGTCAAAATAGGTAACTGCCGATGGCCGCCGCCCCCAGCGCCACGCCCAACGCTAACGATTCTTCGTCGATGTCAAAGCGGGCGTGATGGTGCGGATAGTCCAGACCTTTCGCAGAGTTGGCCGAGCCGACGAAGAAATAAGCGCCCGGGATGCCGTCCATGAAAAACGACATATCCTCAGAGGCCATCGTGCGGAAATCGGTGTTGATCGCCGACGCGCCGACCACCTCCGCGAACGTCTCGCGCAGTTGTGCGGTCACCTCCGCAGAATTGATGACCGGAATCGTGCCATGCCGCAATTTGACTTCCGCCGTGCAACCCATCGCCTGACTGATCGATTCGGCGATTTCGTGGATGCGGCGGGCGCTGTGATCGCGGATGTCGAGCGAATAGGCGCGGAGCGAACCGCCCAGTTCCACACATTCCGGTATGATGTTGTCGGCGTTGCTCCCCTTCAACTGCGTGATGCTGACGACGGCGGTCTGTGCCGGATCAACGTTGCGGCTGACGATAGTCTGCAACGCGGAGATAATCTGCGCGGCACACACCACCGGATCGGCGGTGCGGTGCGGCATGGCGGCGTGCCCGCCCTTGCCACTGATGCGGATTATCAGGTTAGACGAGGCGGCCATCACCGCGCCATCCGTGACCCCCACCGTCCCCACCGGCAACTCATTCCACAGGTGCAGGCCGAGACTGACATCGGGGCGCGGCGCGTCCAGCACGCCATCGGCGATCATGGCCTGTGCGCCCGCGACGATCTCTTCGGCGGGCTGAAACACGAACTTAACGCGGCCTTTCAAGCTATCGCGGTGTTCCGCCAGCAGGCGGGCGATGCCCAGCGCGATGCTGACATGCCCATCATGGCCGCAAGCGTGCATCCGTCCGCTAACCGTCGAGACGTAATCGGTCTGATTCTCCTCCTGCACCGGAAGCGCGTCCATGTCGGCTCGCCATAATACCGTCCGCCCGTCCGCCGCGCCTTCTAGCACGGCGACGACGCCGGTCTTGCCGACGCCGGTCTGCACTTCAAAGCCCAATCCGCTCAACTTCTCGGCGATGATGGCGGCGGTTCGCACTTCTTGAAAGGCGATTTCCGGATGGCGGTGCAGGTCACGGCGCATCGTCACCAGATCATCATGCAATGCGCCCGCCGCCGCTTTATAGTCGATTGTGCTCACGCTCAAGACCTCTCTTCATCATTGGTCGTCATCGTCATCGGTATCAATCTTGTCGGCCATACGCTCGCCGGGCTTCTTGCCACAATCGCACGGCTCATCACCGTGTTTACTGCACGGCTCTTTCGCCTTGCGCTGGAGCGCTTCCAGTTCTTCGAGTGGCACAAGGTCTTCGCGGTGGAAGGTATGCCGCCCTTCTTCTTCGACGTAGACGGTGACGGTATCGGCCAACGGTTGCACGTCAATCACCTTGCCGACGCCCAACGGCGTCCCGATGCGTTTATTGCGCTTGGGTAGCCGCTTGCGTGCTTCGACGTATTGCTCGTATTCGTACACCAGACAGCAACGCAAACGCCCGCACATGCCGGTAATCTCCGACGGATTCAGCGAGATGCCCTGTACTTTCGCCATCTTGATCGAGATCGGGCTGAAGTCGGTGAGGAACGTCGAGCAACAGCGCAATTCGCCGCACGCGCCGAAGCCACCCAGCACTTTCGCCACGTCACGCGGGCCGATTTGCCGCATCTCCACGCGGGCTTTGAACTCGCGCTTGAGTTGATTCCACAGCGAGCCGATATTGATTTTTTGCTCGGCGGAATACAAAAACGTCAGCAGAGAGCCGTCATAGTTGTATTGCGCCGCGATGAACTTCACCTCTTCGTAATTGCCGACCTGTTGCGCCTTCTCACGACAGATGACCAGCGCTTCCGGTTGTTTCTCTTCCCACTGCTGGCGCAATAACAGATCGCGCGGGGTGGCCGGACGCAAAATTGGTTTATAGTCCTGCTTGCCATTCTCCGCAGGCGTGAAGCCCATCACCTGCCCCATATTGCGCCCGCGTCCGGTTTCCACAATTACATAGTCACCCGCTTTAAGCTCGGGATAAGCGCTATAATCGAAGTGATAAAGTTTACCGATTTTGGTAAAACGCACACCGGCGATCAGCCGTTGTTCTTCCGCTTGTGCTTCTGACATAACAATTTCCTTAAAATACCAGTCCACTTGTGAGCCTATTGGCATGATAACAGGCAATCGCCCCAAAAAAAGGGGACGATCAATCCCGCATAGAGATATTATAGCAAACGTGCCAAATGTAGAAATCTGCGCGTTGAGCAGTTAAACTAATATGGGAATGGCCGCGATGTCATCCCGAATGTTTGATTGCGCTAAAACGGTTATACTTTGGCCTGAATAATTTGCGAGAGGTGGATAAATTTATGCCCATCACAATCATCACAGGGGCACAATGGGGCGACGAAGGCAAAGGCCGCGCCGTCGATTGGCTGGCGGCGAGCGCGGATGTCGTCGCCCGTTTCGGCGGTGGCGATAACGCCGGTCATACCCTTTACGTCGGGGATGATGTTTTCAAACTGCATTTGATCCCGTCCGGCATCTTACATGACCGCGCCGTGAACGTGCTGGGGAATGGCATGGTCATCAATCCGGTCAATCTGCTCAAGGAGATGGATACGCTGGCCGCTTTGGGGCTGGATGTATCGCCGGAGCGCCTGAAAGTCAGCACCCGCGCTCACCTCATCACGCCCGCCCATATCGCGCTGGACGCGGCCAAAGAGCAGAAGCTCGGCGAGAACGCCATCGGCACCACGCTACGCGGCATCGGCCCGGCTTATCTGGACAAAGCCGGACGCAACGGCATCCGCGCCGGTGAGATGCGCGATCTTGAGGTGTTCGGCGATAAACTGCACGCCGCCATCCGCGCCGCCAACCAGACGCTGAGCGCGATGGGACAGCCGCTACTGAACGCCGACGAAGTGACGCCGCCGCTTCTGCAAGCCGCCGAACGCCTGCGCCCGTACCTGACCGATACCGCACGCTACATCAACCGGCGCTTGCGCGAGGACAGAGCGCAGATTCTATGCGAGGGCGCACAAGGCACGCTATTAGACGTGGATCATGGTAGTTACCCGTTCGTGACCAGTTCCAACCCCAGCACCGGCGGCGCGTTGATCGGGCTGGGCTTCGGACCGACACACGTCAACCGCGTGATTGGCGTGGCGAAAGCGTTCAGCACGCGAGTCGGCGGCGGACCAATGCCGACGGAGCTAGACATCGAAGATGGTGACCCCGCCGAAACCGCCGTCGCCCGTCATCTACGCGGCACCGGCGCGAACTTCTGGGACGAATTCGGCACGACAACCGGACGCCCGCGCCGCGTCGGGTGGCTGGATGCGGTCATGCTTCGCTATTCGTGCGATGTGAACGGCTACACCGATTTAGCGCTGACCAAGCTGGACATCCTGAGCGGGCTGGACGAACTCAAGATCGCGTATGCCTATGAGCTAGACGGCGAGCGACTCGACTATCCGCCAGCCAATGCCGACGACATCGCCCGCGCCCGTCCGGTGTATGAGACGCTGACCGGCTGGTCAGAAGACGTGAGCGCTATCCGGCGGTATCACAAGTTGCCGGAAGAAGCGCGTTACTACATCCGGCGCGTTGAAGAACTGTGCGGCGTATCCGCGATCATGGTCAGCGTCGGCCCGGAGCGCGATCAACTGATTGTCCGCGACTAACTGACGAAAGCCAGCATGATGAACACACCACCACCCGACGACGATTTTCACGGCCACCCGCCGGAAGCCCTGCGCGACAAAGACCTGCGTCGCGTGGTGTCGCTGGTGCCCAGCATGACCGAAACGCTATTCGACCTGAACTTGGGCGGGCGCGTGGTCGGCGTGACCGATTATTGCATCCATCCGGCGGACGCGCTGGCCGGATTGCCGCGCATCGGCGGCACGAAAAATCCCGACATCGACGCAATTCTCGCGTTAGCGCCCGATGTGGTGATCGCCAACCGCGAGGAGAACCGCCGCGAGGATGTGCTGGCCTTGCGCGAGCGCGGCGTCATCGTCTGGGTGACGCATCCGCGCACCGTACCGGATGCGTTTAATCTGCTGTGGCTGGTGATGGACACCTTCAACGAGACCAGCATGGTGCATCGCGTGCGCTTGATCGAACGACAGTATGATTGGGTCAGTGGCATCAGCCAGCAACGCGAGGAGCAAGGCGGCCTGTTGCGCGTCTTTTGCCCGATATGGTCGGAGCCGTGGATGACGTTCAACGCCGACACATACGCCCATGACCTCCTGCGCGTGTGCGGCGGGCTGAACGTGTTCGCGGAGCGCGAAAGGCAGTATCCGCTAGCGGCGGATTTAGGCGAAGCCGAGCCACTGCCCGCCGATGATCGGCGCGTCGCCGGACGTGACACACGCTATCCGCGTGTCAGCTTGCAGGAAGTCATCGACGCCCGCCCCGACGTGGTGCTGTTGCCCAGCGAGCCGTTCGCATTCGACGAGACGCACATCCCGATATTCAAGACGCTGGACATCCCCGCCGCGCATCATGACCGGATTCATCCGGTTGATGGCTCTCTGCTGACATGGCACGGCACGCGCATCGCCTACGCGCTGGAGACATTGCCCGCGCTGTTGTATCCGCCGGAGGAAGTCTGATGAGTAATGACGAACTCGACGCGCACGACATCGCGGAAGCCGTCCACCAGCTCAAGACGCCGATCACCGCCGTCAAAGGATTTTTAGACCTGATAGAGAACACCGGCGAACTAAACGCCTTGCAGAAGCAACACATGGCGCGGGCGATGATGTCGCTGGATCGGATGGAGGATGTCATCCGCAACCTGAACGCATGGATGCAATTGACATACGGGCATCCGGCGAAATCCGGCGCGGTTGATCTGGCGCATCTGGTGGGCGAATGTGTCGCGCTGATAGAGAGCATCGCCACGCAGAGCGACATCACGTTACACATCGACATCGCCGACGGCGCGGCCAACCTCAACGGCGACGGCGATCTGCTGGCACACGCGATCACCAATCTGCTATCCAATGCGATCAAATATAACCGGCGTGGCGGCGCGGTGTGGGTGACGGTGCGGCGCGACGCGGACGGCGTGCGGCTGTCGGTACGCGACAACGGCATCGGCATCGCGCCGGAGGAACAGAGCCGCGTATTTGATCGCTTCTTCCGCGCCTCACACAAGCACGCCGGACGCCACATCACCGGCAACGGGCTGGGGCTGGCGGTGACACAGCGCGTCATCACCGCGCACGGCGGGCGCATCTGGCTAGAGAGCGGCCTCAATGTCGGCACGACGTTTCATATCAGCCTGCCAATCGGCATAAACGGCTGATGAAGGTCGGCGCATTGGCACGAGAATAGCTTGCAGACAGTTGTGAGAAAGAGTACAATCCACCGCACGAGCGTTGAATACTATTTGGGGAGAAAACCGTGAGAAAATACGGATTCATGATCGTCTTTCTAGGTTTATTGATCGCCGGTGGCTTCATGACCGCCATCAGTGGCGCGGGTGGAATCGGGGAATTCTTGCCGATCCTACAGCAAAGCGGGGACGCCGCCGCCGCCACCGAAATGATCGAACCATGGCAAGCCGAACAACTATTCTTGATGATCGCTTTCATCCTGTTCAACATTATCGGCATCGGCGCGACGCTGGCCGGTATCTTCTGGCTGTTGAATCGTGGCACCAAGCTATCGCAAGCGCAGGAAGAAGCCGAAGAAAACAGCTAGCCCGTTTGATCTTCGTGCAGTCCATTGTGTTGGACGCCCGTTCGCGCTATCGGTTAGAATATCATCAGGTGTACGGTTTAGTTAGATAGAAGCGTTTATCGTTATGGAAAACAACAAAACAGAGCAATCAAACTTCTTCGTCAAGCTGTCGCTAACCACAGTCATGCTAACACTCGGCCTGATCGTATTCGGCGCGGTGGTGCGCGTCACCGATTCCGGGCTGGGATGCGGCAACGACTGGCCGCTATGCGACGGGCGGATCGTGCCGCCACTGGATAACGTTACGGCGTGGATCGAGTGGTCGCATCGTTTATTCGCCGCGCTGATCGGCGTTTTCGGCCTATGGATGCTGGGCGTCGCGTGGCGTTCGTACCGGCGGCGGCACAGTGGCGTCTTGAACATCACCGCGATTGCGGCGGGGATTTTCGTGCTACAAAGTGCGCTGGGCGCGTTCGTCGTCATCTATGATCTGCCGCCGACGATGGTCACGTTGCATCTAGGAACGGCGATGCTGTTGCTGGGGGCGTTGCTAATGGCGGCGGTGATGGCGTGGCATCGCCCACCACCGGAGCCAACCGGACGCGATAGCGTCACCGCGCTAGCCTACATCACCGCCGCGCTGACGCTGGTCATCATCCTGACCGGAACGCTGGTGCGCGGCAGTGGCGCGACGCTGGCCTGTGCGGACTGGCCGCTGTGTAACGGGCAGGTATTGCCCTTCAGTCAAGGTACGCTGGAAACCGTCCACATGATGCACCGTTACGCGGTGCTCGGGCTTGGTCTCACGCAGTTGATGCTGGTGTATTACGTGCTGAAGATGCGGGCGAACCCGATCACGCGGCGCTTGACGGTAGCGGCTTTCGTCGTCTACTTGATGCAGGCGGGTGTCGGCGCGTTGTATGTGTTTAGCGAAGCGGCCGCTATCTGGGGCGCGGCACACGTCGGCATGGCGGCGGTGACGTGGGCGCTTCTGGTGGCGGTCTGCACGGTAGATACACTGGACGGCCTATCGTCTGAAAATCAAGAACAGAAAGAGTTAACATGGCAAGCACAGTCCTAAACGGTGACAAACTAAGCGCGGGCGATACCATCCGCGCCTATCTACAATTGATGAAGCTCCGCATCGTCGGCTTGCTGTGCTTCACCACGTTAACCGCGATGTTCGTCGCGGCGGGCGGCGTCCCTGATCTGATGACCGCGTTCATCACCATGATCGGCGGCATCTTAGCATCCGGCGGTTCGAGCGCGATCAACCAGTACGTAGACCGCGACATGGACGCCAAAATGCAACGCACCGCATGGCGTCCGATCCCATCGGGGCGCATCGCGCCGCTTAACGCGCTGATGTTCGGCGTGGCGCTGGTGTTGTGGTCGGTGGTGGTGCTGGGCACGCTGGTCAACCCGTTGGCGGCGCTGATGGCCTTCATCGGCGCGATTTACTACGTGGTGATCTACACCCTACTGCTTAAACGTAATACCGTCGTCAATATTTTGATCGGTGGCGGCGCGGGCGCGTTTCCGGTGCTAGTCGGCTGGGCGGCGGTACAGAACGCGATCACGTTCGAGGCGTTACTGCTATTCGCCATCGTGTTTTACTGGACGCCGCCGCATAGCTGGGCGCTGGCCTTGCTGGTCAACAAAGATTATACCGAAGCCAACGTGCCGATGATGCCGGTCGCTAAGGGCGAAGAAGCCACGCACGTTCAGATCGTGCTGTATTCGGTACAGTTGTTCATCATCTCACTGTTGCCGGTATTATTCGGCGTGCTGGGCGTGGTTTACATGATAACTGCCGTGCTACTCGGCGCGGGTTTAATCCGGCTGTCCATCAAGTTGATGCGCGTGGGCGGCCTGTCGATGGCGCGGCGAACTTATAAGTTTTCCACGATGTATCTGGCGCTGGTGTTTCTCGCTATGATCGTGGATGTGCTGGTCGTCTAAGCTGGTAATCCGGCGCATCGTCAAACGAAACGCTAAATGTACGGGGCGCGGATAATTCACCGGATTATCGCGCCTTTGTGTTGAATCGAGCAGGAGACAATATGGCAGAACAAACGCAACCGGCAGATATGTCGCGCTGGCCGCTGGTCATCGCGGGCGGTTTTTTCCTAATTATGCTGGCTATTTTCGTAGTGGCGTTCATCGTGCTTTCCGGCGAGGACACCGGCATGGACGCCGACGACATCACCGAGACGGCCTACATGGACATCGTGACACCGTTACTGGTGGATGCCGATCCCGAGCGCGGACGCGAACACTTTCAGCGCTACGGTTGCACCGCCTGTCATGGCAATCAGAATCTCGCGCCTGCCGTTGATGTGATGATCGCCAGCGCGGGCGAGCGCCGACCGCCGATGCAGGCCGTCGCCTACATCTACGAATCGATCATCTATCCGGGCGCGTTCGTCGTGCCGGGCTACCAGAACAACATGCCGCGCACCTACAGCGACACCATCGACGAGGCGCATCTCGGCGACTTGATCGCGTTTTTGAGTGGCGTCGAAGCCGAGCCTGCGCCGGAAATTCCGGAAGATGATCCGCTAAGCATCGAGACGCCAAGCGGCGACGACGCGACAGACGCCGACGAAGAATTCGCGCTGTCTGCGGACGGCAATGTGATTTTAACGCCGGCATTGATCCGCGAATATGAGGATTTAGCCGAGTTTTTGCTGGCCGGTGCGAACCCCGAACGCGGGCCGGAATTGGTGATCGAATACGGCTGTAGCGTATGTCATGGCGATCTGGCGGCGGGCATATTGGCGGCGGGCTACGCGGAGATGGGGCAGATGGCGGCGGAACGGCGGCCACCACTCAGCGCCGCCGCGTATCTATACGAAGCGATCATCTATCCGCGCCGCAACACCGTTGAAGGCTGGGATGATAACATGCCGGACGACTACGCCGAGATGATTAGCACGGTTGATCTGGGCGACATCATCGCCTATCTGCTCACTTACGCGGACGAATGAGACTAAAAACCTGATGTATCTGGACGCTTTCACGCTGTCGGCGCTGGTCGATGAATACATGGATACGCTGGTCGGCGGCAAAATACAGAACACGCTCGATGTCGATCAGAACGGCGTCGGGCTGGAAATTTACGCCAACCGTCAGCGCCGCTATCTTTACCTGAGCGCGGATAACAACCGGCCGCATCTGCTGGTGACGCCGGAGAAGTTACGGCGCGGGATGCCCAAGCTATCGCCCGTCGCGCTGGTGTTACGCAGTTACGCGGAAGGCGGGCGCATCGTCCACATCAGCCAGCCAGCATGGGAGCGCGTGGTACATTTTCACATTGAGGGCGAAAAAGGCGAAATCGAAATCATCATCGAGCCGATGGAGCGCCGCGCTAACGTGCTGGTCGTGCAGGATGGCAAGATAATCGACTGTATGCGGCGCGTCGGCCCGGATGATAACCGCTACCGGCTGAGCCTTCCGGCGCACGCTTACCAGCCACCGCCGCCGATGGTCGGCAGGCGTAGCCCGTTCGATGTGACCGCCGACGACATGCGCGGCTTCATCATGCAGAGCGACGACCCCAAGCGCAAGACGTTTCAGGCGCTATCGGCCAACCTGCTGGGATTCAGCCCGCTCATCGCCCGCGAGATCGTCTTTCGCGCAAGCGGCGACAGCGCCCAGCGCTTGAGCGATGCCGACCCCAACGCGCTGTATGATGCTCTGCGCGAATTGACCGCCGACCTGCGCCGCCGTGAGTGGCGTCCCGGCATCGTCGGCGATGACGAAAGCGGCGTGAGCGCTTACAGCGTGTACCCGATCCAGCATCTGGACGGGTGGCAGGCTGTCGAATCAATCAACGACGCGCTACTGGCCTACTACGGCGCTCCGGCGGGCGCGGACGCCTATAACAACGCCAAGAAGCCGGTACAGGCCGCCATTAAAGCGGCACGCGGCAAACTACAGGCCAAGCGCGACTCGCTGGATAGCGCCCTCAAAGACGATAGCGAGCGCGAGCTATTGCGGCAAAGTGGCGAGTTATTGCTGGCCTATCAATACACGCTGGAAAAAGGCCAGACCGAACTGGTCGCACAGTACGACATGGACGCCCCGCCCCTGCATATCCAGATTGACCCGACGCTCTCGCCACTGGATAACGCCCAGCGCTACTTCAACCGCTACAACAAGGCCAAACGTGCGCTTGAGGACGTGCCCGCGCTGATCGAAGAAACCGATACAGCGTTAGCCCATCTCGATCAGCTCGAAATGGATTTAGAAGTCGCCACCAACTGGCCGGAGATCGACGACGTTCAGCAGGCGCTACAGGCTGGCGGCTACTGGCAAGGGCGCAAAGCTCAACGCATCGGCGGCGGGCAAAGCGCCCCGATTCGCGTGGTCAGCCGTGATGGATTCGTGATCTGGATCGGGCGCAACAGCCGACAAAACGAGATCGTCACCTTCAAGAAGTCCAACGCCGAAGACCTGTGGCTTCATGCGCGACAGGTGCCGGGCGCTCATGTCATCATCAAGTTTGATGGTCGCGCCATCCCCGAAGCGGTGATCGAGCAGGCCGCCGGAATCGCCGCGTATTACTCCAAACGGCGGGCGGACGGGCGCGTGCCGGTGGATGTGACGCGCATCAAATACGTCAAGAAGATCAAAGGCGCGGCGCAGGGTATGGTCACGTATCGCAACGAGCGCACGCTGAACGTCGCCCCCATCAGCGAAGACGACATCGAACACGCCTGACGTTTTGCTGTTGTCATAAAGGGCGGTGACGTGTTAGAGTCACGGCGGTTATTTCCGTGTGGAGAGAAGAGTAGATGATGCCCAAACAACCGCTTATTCCCCCTAAAGGTGAGCCGGTCAATCTGGCTGACTACGACCCCGACTATCAAGCCGATCATCATAAATCCGCCGCTAGAGAACTGTTGCGCCGCCTGCAAAAGCGCATGAACGCCCTGCAAACCCGACTGTTCGCGGAGCGCAAGCAGTCGTTGCTGGTGGTGTTGCAGGCGATGGACACCGGCGGCAAAGATGGCACGATCCGGCGCGTGTTCGGCGTGCTGAATCCGCAGGGGGTGCGCGTCGCGCCATTCCGTCAGCCGACAACCGAAGAACTGTCGCATGACTTCCTGTGGCGTGTGCATCGCCGGACGCCGCCCGCCGGTATGATCGGCATATTCAATCGCAGTCATTACGAAGACGTGTTGATCGTGCGCGTCAATCAGCTAGTGCCGGAAGACGTGTGGCAGGCACGTTATGACCACATCAACAATTTCGAGCGCCTGCTATACGATGGCGGCACACGCATCTTGAAGTTTTATCTGCATATCAGCAAGGAAGAACAGCGCGAACGCCTGCAAGACCGCATCGACGAGCCGGAGAAGAACTGGAAGTTTGATCGGGGTGATCTGCCGGTGCGCGAACGCTGGGACGATTACATGCGGGCGTTTGAGGATGTATTGACGCGCTGTAATACCGACTATGCGCCGTGGCACATCGTACCGGCTAATCGCAAATGGTACCGCGATCTGGTCATCGCGCAACGGGTGATCGAGACATTAGAGGCGATGGACCCGCAGTTCCCACCCGCCGACGACGATCTCGCCGACATCGTTATACCCGAATAGGCGGATCACCGGCGACGACGCGGCGCGCCGCTTCCAGCACGCGCCCCACGCTGATCTCACGCACGCAGGGGTGATGCGCTAGATCATCCCCCGCCCAATCCAGCACGCGGCACGGGCGGCAGGCGATGTCGGTTGTCAGGATGATGTGGCGCTCCGCGTCCCCCCACTGCCCGAACTCGACGGGATCAGCCGGGCCGAACAGCGCGACAGTCGGCACATCAACGGCGGACGCCAGATGCAACGGCCCGCTATCCGTGCCCAGTACCACCAGCGCCCGCTCAAAGAGCGCGGCCAACCCGCCGATGTCGGTATCGCCTACCGCCACCACATAGCGCGATTGCATGGCGGCGGTGATGTCATCCACCAGACCGCGCTCATGGTCGCCGCCGGTGAACACCGGCACCGCGTCCAGTTGTTCGGCCAGCGTGTCGGCCACGACAGACCAGTTAGCCGCCGTCCATTGTTTGACCGTCGTGCCGCTTCCGGCGTGGATGCAAAAATAACGCGCTCCGTCCGCGTTGAGCTGGTGGCGGGCGAGATAGGCGGCGATGTCGGCGCGGTCGGCATCGTTTATCACATAGCGGTAGACGACATCCGGCGCGGCCATATCGCCCACCCAGCGCGACAGCAATCTGACATTCTGCATGACGGCGTGGCCGCGTTCAAACGCGATGCGGTCAGTCAGAAATGGCGACACATCGCCCACGTCATAGCCGATACGCACCGGAATCCCGGCCAGAAAAGCCACCATCGCCCCCCACCAATGATCGGGGCGCAAGATCACCGCATGGGTATAACCGACCTGCCGCAACTGCCGCGCCGTGCGGATCGCCAGATCGTAAGGCGAGCGCAAATTCTCGTTACCCGCCCGATTGAATCCGGGGAAGTCCAGCGTCAACACCACATCTACATCGGGATTCGTCGCCAGCACCGCCGCCGACCACGGGCCGACGAGCGCGTGTAACTCTGTGCCCGTCCGCGCCCGTCGCAAAGCGTGAAACGCGGGCGTCGTCAGCAGGACATCGCCCAGATGATCGGGACGCATCAGCAAGATGCGCTCGGCATCCGGCGAGCGCGACGACGACACCGGCAGGCAGGCGACGGCGCGTAATAGCAGGCGGCGGATGAAATGCTTGGGCGGTGGTGTGTGATAGGCTTCGGTCATAGCGCGATTGCGTAAGACCAGCGTCTCGCGATCCATCGCTCAGACCTCCAGCCCGATTTGTCGGTATAAATCCAGCAGGCGCGGCACCAGCGCCGACCAATCATAGAATTCAGCGACACGCCCGGCCGCAGAGTCGGTCATCGTCTGGCGGCGGGCGGGATCGTCCAGTAGCGCGTTGACCGCAGAGGCGAATGCTTCCGCGCCATCAGCAATCTGAATGACTTCGCGCACCGCCGCGTTCATTCCGGCGGCGGCGGTGGATGTAGCGACGATGGGCGCACGGCAGGCCATCGCCTCCAATAATTTCAAGCGCGTGCCACTGCCCATGCGTAGCGGCGCGATGTAGACCGTCGCGTGTTGCAGATACGGCAGGACGGACGGCACGCGACCGGTGATCGTCACGTTCGGCCAATCGCGCAGATGATCTAAGCGCGGGTGCGGCTTCTGCCCGACGATGGTCAAATGGACATCATCATGCAGGCGCGGCAAAATGGATTCGGTGAACCACAGCATCGCGTCCACGTTAGGGCGATAGTCCATCTTGCCGGTAAACACGATCTGGCGGCGCTGTGCGTCGGTGAACGGGCTGGCGCTTTCTTCGGCGTAGCGATCCACCCAGATACCGTTAGACACCACCGCCGACGGCGTGCCCGCGCATAGCTCGCGCAGTAATTCGGCGTCCTCATCGGAGACGTAAACCACCGCAGAGGCAGACCGGCACATCGCGGATTCGTAACGCTTGATGCGCCCGACTTGCATCAGCGAATACAGCGCGGCAGGCCAGCGCTTGATCTGCCGCCGATCAATCTTGAAGATCGCCGCTTGCAGGGCGTATTCGGCGTTATGCTGGTCGAGAACGCGGCGGGCGGATGGCTGGATACGCGCCACGATGGGCTGAAAATACGCCATCTCGATGCCTTCAAATTGCACCATGTCGAAGCGCTCACGCTCAAGCAATTCGGTCAGCATCCGGGCGGCAGTCGCGCTGTAAAGGCGACGGGCGATGTCCGGCTGGCGCGTGGTGAGTAGATCGCGCAGGCGTGCCGACTTGCCCCTCTGCGGTAATGGCGCGACCAGCAGGCGCACATCGTCGGGCAATTCCGGCGGCGGGGCGGAGTCTTCCGCGAAGCATAGTAGCGTGATGCGATGTCCGGCGCGGCGCAAGCCTTCGACGATGCCATGCACGCGGATCGCGCCGCCAAACGCGGGCGGATACGGGACGGAAGGCGAAATGATGAGGACGTTCATGCTTTCAGGATAGCCCCTTAACTGATGTTCTCGTATACACTGCGGGCGATTTGCGCGGAATTCGCCCACGTGAATTGACGCGCCCGACGCAGGCCGCGCTCGATGACCGCCGCACGCCAGCCGCTATCGTCTAGCGCTTGCCGGATGCCGTCCACCCAATCCGATACATCGTCCGGCGGCAACAACAGGCCGCCATCGCCGACCACTTCCGGCAAAGATGAGGTATCGCCCGCGATGACCGGCACGCCGCACGCCATCCCCTCCAGCGCGGTCAGGCCGAAGCCTTCATAGTGCGACGGTAGCAGGAGCGCCGCCGCCCCACGATACAGCGCGGGCAATTGCGCGTCGGTGATGTCGTCACGGTGGATGATGGCGTGACCGTCCGCTTGCAATGCTTTGATGCGGTGCAAAGTAGCATCGAACAGCCAGCCGATGCGTCCGGCCAATACCAGAGGCGGCGGCGCGGTTAATCGCTGGTAGGCGCTCAATAACGTGTCGATGTTCTTGCGCGGCTCCAACGTGCCGACGTACAGCAGATAGACCGGCGGCAGGCCATCAACGGCGACATCCTCCGCCGCATCGAAGAAGCGCGGCTCGACGCCGTGCGGCTGAACGGTGATCTTGTGCGCGGGCACATCCAGCAGGCGCATGAGGTCGTCGCGGGTGGCTTCGCTGACCGATAGAATATGGTCGGCACGCGCTACCGCCCACGCGATCTGATCGTTGTAATAGCGCGAAGCGGCGCGGTCTTTGTGTTCTGGCAACAGCAAAAAGGCCAGATCATGCACGGTAATCACCTGACGGCGTGCGCCCCACCGCGCCGGAATGAAGTCCGTGCTATGGAATACATCCAGCTTAAAGCGGCTGATTTCGATGGACAGCGCCACACGCTCCCAGCGATGATGCGGCGGCGTCCACAGATGGCGCTCCGGCAGTCGCGCCGTGATCGCCGATGTCGCCTTGCGGCTCTGCAAAATCGTATAGCGATTGTCGTGGTCAGTCTGGCTCAGCGCTTCGATCAAGCGGCGGGTATAGGTGCTGATGCCGCCCGGTCGATACGCGGTCAGTCGTGCGTCAATTCCGATGTGTGTCATACCGTGCAGTATAGCGGTGTTACAGCCATCGTTCAATAAGCGTTTGCATCTGGCCGGTGCGATACAGCGCGGAGATAGCGCGGTTGACTTCGCGGCGGATAGCCGACGCGCCCGCCCGCACGCCAACCACATACGGCTGATTGACGACATACGGCGTATCCGGCGTCCAGTCGGGGTGCGCTCGCAGATAACCGGCCACCGCAGACGCTTCGACCAGCGCCGCCGGTGCGATGCCCAACCGCACCGCGTCCAGCGCGTGGTCGGGCGTCTCGTAAGGCAACATCGTAAATGGAGCGATGCGCCGTGACCAGTTCCGCGCCACTTCATCCGCCGTCCCGCCAAGCTGGAAGGCCAGCGCATGACCGGCCACGTCGCGCATCGCGTCCCAGCCCATCGCATTGACCAGCATAAGACCGGCGTCATAATACGGCTGGGATAGCTCCGCCCGCGTCCCCCTGAAATTATCCGCGATCAGCGCGGCGATCAGGATGTCCACGCGATCAGCAGTCAGCGCATCGAACAGCGCATCGAAGCCCACCGGCACCAGCACCACCTCCACGCCGATCTCGGCGGCGAGAGCGTGGGCGAGATCAACCTCAAAACCGATCATCTCCCCTTGCGGCGTGTAAAAGGCGAACGGCGGGTTATTGGGATTGATGCCGACGCGCATCACGCCGGACGGGAACGGGTCGGCGCGTTGTGCCCGCGCTTCGCGGATGCTGGTGCGGGCGTGGTCAACGGTGGGCGGGATGGTCAGCAGGCCAAGCAAGATCAGGCCGATGCCAGCCAGCAAAAAGCGACCATAACGGGCGAACATCATCGCACCTCCTGCGGGGCGGGCAACCATAACGGCACACCGTCGGCCTCCGCGCCGAGCGCGTAAGCCTGCACCGCGTAATAGATCGGCTTGATCTGAAATTCCGGCGTCACCAGCGTGTAATGGTCGCGGTAGCTATTGCGCGGCGTGGGGTGGCGGAATATCCACAGGCACAGCCGCCGTGCTTGCTCCCAGTCATCGGCCACAATGCGGAAGGCGTCCAGCGTGTGCGCGATACGGGCGGAAGGCTGGACGCCATACGTCCAGCGCGGGCTATCGTTCCAGCCGCTTTCGGTGATGTAAACCGGCTTGTGCGCGTCGCCATGCTCCGCCATGATCGCGTATAGCAATTCCGCCCGCCGGAAGTTGAGCGCAGAAGGCGCGGGTGGCGCGTCCGCCGGTTGGTTGAAGCCGTAAGTATGCACCGCCAGCCCGTCGAAATAATCCGCCGCGCCCGCCTGATACATGCGCTCCAGATACAGTAGATCGTTCAGGCCGTTCGTGCTGTCCTCTGGCTCCAGCGTGGGCGCTAACGCACCGGCCAGCACCACCACATCGGGATTGCCGCGCCGCGCATGGGGATACACAACACGGAGCAAATCGGCGTAGCGCTCCGGCGAGAAATCCGCGAAGCCCCATTCAAAAGCTAAGTTCGGCTCGTTCCAGATGATGATATGGTCGATGATTCCGGCGTAACGGGCGGCGAAGGCCGCCACGAATTCCGCGAAGTAACGGTCTGATTCCGGCGGCAATGTGTTGAGCGTGCTATCGTCTGGCCGCGCCCAATCCGGCACTAAGCCCATGCGGGCGATGATGGTCACATCCTGATTGCGGGCATGATGCACGATGCGGTCAGCCTGTCGCCAGTCGTACACGCCGCGCTCAGATTCGACATACGCCCACGGGAAGAACTCCACAATCGTTGACGCGCCCATCTCGCGCACCAGACTCAGCGAGCGCTCGATCTTCCATTCGTCTACTTCGTGAATGAGGTCTGTATGGACGCAAACATGCGGATTTTCGGTGATGAGCGTTTGCGGCGGCGCGGTCACGAAGCGAAACGGCGCGGGCGTTAACAAGGCGACGGTCAGCGCCACACATCCCAGACGGAACAGCCACGATGACACAAAACGCATAGCGTCTATCAAGCGATCACCTCCGCCTACCAACAAAAAAGACGACCCTGTTTGAAGTAGTCGTCTCGTTCAGCACCCCCACATGGACTCGAACCATGGCCTTTGCCTCCGGAGGGCAACGCTCTATCCACTGAGCTATGGGGGCATACGCTATAAGCGTAACAGAAAGCGCGTGACGCGGCAAGAGTGCATTTTATCACGCTCGATGAACGCGCCCGCGATGCCCTCCTCCGCCGGACGATCACCCGACGCCGTGCATCGCCCCCGTGACGCTGGGCGTATCCTTTGCTATGATGACGGCTTGCTGTATGATGGTGTGAGATAGGAAACCGTGAGATATTTCATCTGGATTATCATGTTAGGCGGCCTGCTGACCGCGTGTGGAGCGCTCGATCAACAGGAGATCAACGCGACGCTGGTTAGCGGTGATTTTCAAATCGAGACGGAAGTCGCGTTAGCCAACGCGACAGTATCCGCCGAGCGCAGGATTATCAGCGCGACGATTGAAGCGAACGAGGCACAGGTCGCTTCAGCGCGGTCAGCTAACGCGACGCTGGGCGCGATGGTCGATGCCAGCAACCCCGCCGTGCCGACTCTGCGCGTGGGCGCTTTGCCGATGCCGGACTTTGAGCATCTGTACGCGCCGGATGAGGTCGCCCCGTTCTGGCCGGGCGTGGTCGTGCCGGAGGTGGCCGGCTTCCCGACGCTGGAATCGTGGTCGCTGTTCGCCGCGCCGTCCGGCGTGGGCGCAGACATCGCCTTCACCGGACTGACCGACGGCGTGGGTGATGACAATTGCGTATTGAACCCGCGCACCACGTTCTTCGCCCAGCGCGACGGACGCATCATGTATACGATGCGCCTGCGCGATGTGCCCGCCGGAACGCGGCTCAATATCGTGTGGGAGCATGAGGGCACGGTGCGCTGGCGCGAAAGCTGGGACATCAACAGCCCGATCACGAATGAATGCCGGTCTTTCGTCGTCACGCAATCCGACATGGCTTTTACGCCCGGCACATGGATCATCTATCTCTACGCGAATAACACGCTAGTTGTCGATCCGGCGACATTCCGCATGGACCCCAGCTAGCACAGACGACTCGGGCGTCGTTTAACCTAACTTATCGGGGGGAAGTGCCGTTGAAAACCGGTTGGATGAAATTGCTGGTCGGCGTGTTGCTGGTCATCGCTTCGGCGTTGATCGTCAGCGCACAGGCCGACGATGAAGCAGAAGATGAGCCGTTAGCGACGCCGACGCCCGCTATTAATCTGGTCGTCGTGCCGGAAGCCCTGCTCCGTGCCGGGCCAGATCAACGCTTCGTGACCGTCGGTTCGCTGGTCGAAGGATCGCCGCTTGTGCCGTTCAACATCAGCGCCGATGGTCAATGGGTGCTGGTGCTACATCGCGGCGGGGTGGGCTGGATACGGCGCGATCTCGGCTTCTGGGTGGACGACATCGACGCGCTACCCATCCTCGAAGATGACGCGCTGACGCCCACCGCCCCGCCAACTGACGACGACACCATCATCCCCTTCGCCAGCGCGACGCCACAGGGCAATTACGTGCTAGCGATGGCGAATGTGCTGGTACGCGCCGGACCCGGCATAGGATTTCCGCGATTGGGGCGCTTGAGTCCCGGCCAGACCGTCGAGCCGGTATCCATCGACGAGAGCGGCAATTGGGTACTGATTCGCTACACCGACGTATCGCCGACGGCATCGGCCTTTGGCGCGACGATTGAACCGGATTTCGACGGGTTCGGCTGGGTGGCGCGGCCTCTGGTCTTCTGGGATGACGACATCGACGCGCTACCAGTCATCACCGCCGACAACCTGACGCCCTCCCCCACGCCTACCGAGACGGTGACGCCGACGCCATCGAACACGCCGACGGCTACACTGTCAGCCACGCCATCGCCTACCGATGAGCCGACAGACACGGCCACAGCATCGCCCACTGATGCGCCGACAGACACGGTCACAGCATCGCCCACTGATGCGCCGACAGACACGGTCAC
>REDR01000103.1 GCA_007693385.1 Anaerolineaceae bacterium | reverse complement strand
CGGCGCGGGTGCAGAGCCGGACGGCATTTGATCGCCCATGTAATCGACGATTTCCTGCAACGTCCGCAACTCCGCGAGGTCTTCGGCGGGCAAGTCCGGCAACTGCGGGAACTCGTCGCGCATCGCGCCCAGTATCTCCACGCGCTTGATGCTGTCGATGCCGAGATCGGCTTCGATGTCCATTTCTAGCTCTAGCATCTCCGCCGGATAGCCGGTCTTGTCGCTGACGATATTCAGCAACGCCTCCGATAGCGCCGACAAGCTGACGCCGGAAACGGCGGGCGCAGATGGCGCGGGCGGTTCAGGCGTTGCCGCTACCGGCGCGGCCTCAACTACCGGCGCGGGAGTTGGCGTAGTCGCTACCGGCGCGGGCGGTGGTGGTGGCGGCGGATCAGGCGTCGTGACGACTGGCTGAGGTTGTGACGCGATTTGTGGCGCGGGCGCGGGCATAGTCACCGCACCGCCGCGCATGGCGGCCAATAGCGCTTGCGTCTGCTCGCTCTGACGTTGCAGATATGCCTCATGCACGCGCAAAGTCTCCGCCTGATGCGCGTGGAAGGCGTCCATGCTCTGCTGGATGGCGTGGGCGATCTCCGGCGTCATATTGCCGTTTTGTGTCGCCGCCGCCTGTTGCGCGGTCAACTCGGTGAAGATGCGAATGTATTCGGTCTGATTATCCAGATATTGCTGATGGGCGCGTAGCGTGTCGCTCTGTTGCTGGCTGAACAGCGCCAGCGCGGAGCGGCCGTTGGCCGATGGCGCACTCGCAGGCGCGGCCACTTCGCGCACCACTTCCACTTCTTTGATGACCTCAACCGGCACTTCTTTGACGACTTCTCGCACGCCGCCACTGACCTTAAAGCCATCGTTCAGCGCCGCTTCGTACTGCTGACGGTGCTTATCGGTCAGGTATTGGCCGCCGCTAATCTTGACGGTCATGCCCTTCTTGCGTCCGGCGGAGGAAGTGGTCAACGGGTCAACGTGGTGCGGGTCTACCTGCGCCAGTTCCAGCCCTAACACGCGCAGATTAGCCAGCGCTTCGCGGAATTGGCGGTCACTGTCTTTCTGCCTGCTGGGATTGAGCGCGATGGCGACGTGTGGCCTATCGCCCAGAATATCTTTAACCAGATTGGTCAACACGTTACGCGGGCCGAATTCGATGAATACGCGCCCACCCGCCTCATAGATGTTTTCGATCTGCTGGCGGAAGTTGACGCTCTTCAAGATGTGTTCGCTCAGTGTGCGCCGCATGGAGGCGGCGTCGGTCTGGTACGGGCGGGCGCTGGCGTTGCCGTATACCGGCACACGCGGCAGATTAAACCGCGCCTGATTGACCGCATCCGCAAACGGTTGTTGCGCGTGGCCGACTAGCGGCGTATGGAATGCGGCGGATACCGGCAGGCGTACCACGTTGTAGCCCTTGCCTTGCAGTATCGGCTGGATGGCGGTCAGCGCGTCCGTATTACCGGCCAGCACCACCTGACGCGGCGAATTGATGTTCGCCATGTACACGCCCTGATGGTCGCTGATGTCCTGCTCTAAATTGCTGACATCGCCGGTGACAGCCAGCATCGAGCCGGCGTCGAAGTTGGCTTCTGCCGGTGGCGCCATCGCCAGCCCGCGAGCCTTCACCAGACGGTAGTAGTCGTCGTCGTTCAGCGCACCTGCCGCCCACAACGCGGTCAATTCGCCGAAGCTATGACCGGCGGTGAAATCCGGCTGGAATCCGGCACGCTGGAACATCTGGAACAAGCCCGCGCTAAACGCGCCGATGGCCGGTTGCACGTAGTCGGTACGCTGGATCATTTGATCCTGCTTATTCTGCTCCGCTTTGTCGAAAGCGGGCGGCGGGAATACCACGTTGCTGACCAGTGGCAGATGCTCTTTTTTGAATAGGGAGTCGATCTTGCTGTAGCTCTCGCGCAGGGTGGGGAAGTTGAGCGTTAGCTCGCGCCCCATGTTGACATATTGCGATCCCTGCCCGCTAAACAGCGCGACGACTTTATTATCCAGTTGCATCGCCTGACGGCGGTAGAAGATGCCTTTCGGATGCCGCCATTCTTCGGCTTGCGGCTTGGCCTGCATGAATTTGATGGCGGCGTCTAGCAGGTCGATAGCTTCCTGTGGCGTGCCGGAGACGAAACCCAGCCGCGCATCGGCGGGCGGGATGTCGGTCAGGCGGCTGTATTGCGACAGGTTGAGATACTGCTCGGACGGGTCTTCGTTGCGTAGCCGATTGACCACGCGGCTCATCTTCTCGATCAACGCTTCCGGCGTCTCGGCGTGGAAGATGACCGTCTCGGTGGTGTGGTGCAGACGATACGCGCCTTGATGATCGTGCGTGTGTTCTTCCAGCACAAAATGGAAGTTGGTGCCGCCGAAGCCGAACGAACTGACGCCAGCGCGACGCGGTGCGCCGTTGGCGACCCATGGCCGCGTCTGCGAATTGACGTAAAGCGGCGAATCATCCAGCCCGAGTTTGGGGTTCGGCTTATCGACGTTGATCGTCGCGGGCAGGACTTTGTGGTGCAGGGATAGCGCCGCTTTGATGATTCCGGCGATTCCGGCCGCCGCTTTGGTGTGGCCGATCTGCGATTTCACACTGCCTAGCGCGATGGCGCGGTCATTGTCGCCTTGATTCACGTCGATGTGCTGGTTGAAGAAACGAACCAGCGTCGTCGTCTCGGTCATGTCTCCGGCGCGGGTGCCGGTGCCGTGCGCCTCCACCAGTTGAACTTCTTGCGGGGAGATTCCGGCGTCCTCATAAGCGCGTTTGAGCGCTTTCTCCTGCCCTTCGCCGCGTGGCGCATAGATACTCTTGAAGCGGCCATCGCTACTGCTACCGATGCCGCGCAGAACCGCATAGATGCGGTCATTGTCGCGCTCGGCGTCTTCCAGCCGCTTGAGGACGATCATGCCGACGCCCTCCCCGACCATCATCCCATCCGATTTTTCATCGAAGGGGCGCGGGTTATCGCCGGGCGTGAAGGCCGGTGTTTTGCTGAAGCACATATACATGAACGGGCTGTTGTCGGTATCGACGCCGCCGGTAATCATCATGTCGGCGCGGCCTTCGGCCAGATCGCTGACGGCCAGCTTCATCGCCGCCATGCTACTGGCACAGGCGGCATCGACGACGCAATTCATCGCGCCGAGATCAAGGCGATTGGCGATGCGTCCGGCGATGACATTGCCCAACATGCCGGGAAAGCTGTTTTCTTCCCAGCGAATATAGGCCGCTTTCATCTTCTCGATGATGCGTTCGGCTTCTTCGCCGACGATGCCGCTTGATTCCAGCGCCCGCCGCCAGACCGGATATTGCAGTCGGCTGGTCAACGGCGTGATGAGCTTCTGCCCGCCGCCAACTCCCAGCACAACGCCGGTTTGATCGCGCACGGTGGCATCCGCCGCGCCGTAGCCCGCGTCGAACATCGCGTCGCGTGCCACCACCAGACCGAGCATCTGCGAAACGTCGGTCACTTCCAGAATGTTGGGCGGCAGGCCGAACTCCATCGGGTCGAAGTCGATTTCCGGCAAAAAGCCGCCACGCTTGCTATATGTTTTGTCCGGCGCTTTGGGGTCCGGGTCGTAGTAGTCGTCTATGCGCCAGCGCGATTCCGGTACATCAACGATGCAGTCAGCGCGGCTGACGATATTATCCCAGAACTGGCGTAAATTCATCGCGTTCGGAAATACCGACGCCATGCCGATGATCGCAATAGGCGTGTGGTGCAGTCTGTTAACCATAGTCTCTAAGCCCTCTGAACATCATTCGTTTTCAGCGCATCCTTGCTTTATATAAAACGGATTCAGCGCCTAAAAGTTATGCTTTTGCGAAGATACTTTAACATACAGGCGGGAGATTGCACAGATTTTAACACAGATGCCGCCTGCCTCAAGGCGCGAAACCGGCGCGAATTGATACGCACAGGGCGGGCGATGTGCTAAAATGGGGATAGGCTGACGGCACGGGTTCGACATGGCGTTATTCTGCCCGCCGCCAGCAAAGAGATAGTCGCTAACAGGGATCATAACCGATGACTGATGAGATGAGAAACGACGACGACAAGCAGACGACAGACGAAACCGTCGGCACGACGGACGAAACCGCCGGACAGACCGACGAATTAGACGAACGGCGCGAACGGCTGGGCGGCGAACCGGCACCGGTCATCACGCCGGAGGAATTCGCCCGTCTGCAAAAAGCCGGACAGGTTCACATCGACACACGCGGGCGCGTCCGCACCAGCAGGCGCAGTGATGCCGATACCGGCGTTTCGTTACGCAAGCGCAGGGCGTGGTATGTCTGACGCGCCGACGTATTCCCCGCAGACGCTGGTCGATGAACTGCGGAGCGCGGGACACCTGCACGACGAGCGCGTGCGCGACGCATTCTTGAACGTGCCGCGCCATATCTTTCTGCCGGATGTGACGCCGGAGCAGGCGTACCGTGACCAGACTATCTCGCTAGCGCTGGACGATAAAGGCCGCGCCGTCGTCGCCGATACCATGCCGAGCATGGTGGCTGATTTGATGGACGGGCTGAAATTGCGCGAAGGGTTGAACGTGTTGCACATCGGCACCGGCACCGGCTACAGCGCGGCGCTCATCAAGCACGCCGTCGGCGTGGGCGGGCGCGTGACCACCATCGAGATTGACCGCGACGTGGCACACAGCGCGGAGGCGGCGCTATCGCGGGCGGGCTTCTCGTCGGTGAAGATCGTCCACGCGGACGGCGCGGAAGGCTACGCGCCGCGTGCCGCTTATGATCGCATGGCGGTGCATGTCGGCGTGTGGGACATCTCGCCGATGTGGAAGCGGCAGATCAAACCGGACGGCGTGATCGTCGTCCCGATCTGGTTGGATGGCTTGCAGGTGATCGCGCCGTTCGCCCTGCGCGATGATGGCACGCTATACGCGGACAACATCCGGCCGGGCGCGTTCGTGTACATACGCGGGCGAGAGGCCATGCCACCGTATCGGCGGCATGTGGGCAGTACCGCGCTGACGTTGCTGGCCGACGACATCGAACAGTTAGACATGGCCGCGCTCAGCCTACTGCTATCGCAGGATCAAGAGGCGGGCAATCACCTGAGCCTATCGTTGAGCAACGATGATTATTGGTACGGCTTCCTGCCGTATATGGCCTTGCACGAGCTATCGCCGGACATCTTCGCGCTGTATAGCATCGACGGCGGGCGGAGCGCCTACGGCATGACCGACGAAGGCTTCGCCTACTTCACACCGGCTAGCGCCTGCTTCGTGCCGTATGGCGGCGGCGGGGCGACGCACACCTTCGCCAGCGCCGATGCGTTCATGGAGGTGGAGCGCCTGCTGGCTGGTTGGCAGGCGGCGGGGCGTCCGCGCATGGAGCAATTGCGCCTGCGGTTGATCCCGCGCTCGCACGGTATCCCGCCGGACGCTTTGCACGGTAAAATCTACCCGCGCCGCGATCACTTTTTGCACGCATGGTTGGAGCCAGCGCCGACATCATGACCATCACATTCGACATCCTACACGCCGCCATGAACCTACCCGACTTTGACCGCCACGCCGCGCAGGAGCGCATGGCGCCGCGCCCGCGTGCCCGCTTGCATCAATACAAGGATGTGCCCGCCAAACAAGCCGGGGTGCTGGCGCTGTTCTATCCAGAAGCGGACGACTCATTGCATCTGGTCTTGACGCGGCGGCAGGATACGCTACGCGGCCACGCCGGACAGATCAGCTTTCCGGGCGGCAAGCGTGACCCGCAAGACCAGACATTCACCTTCACCGCGCTACGCGAAACACACGAAGAACTGGGCATCGAGCCGCACCCGATTCAGGTACTGGGCGAATTAGCCAGTTTCTACGTGCCGCCCAGTAATTTCGATGTCCACCCGACGGTGGGCTACCTCCCACACAAACCGGACTTCCGGCCTAATCCGGCGGAAGTCGCGCAGGTCATCACGTTTCCGGCGGCGATGTTGCTCGAACCGGAGCGCAAAAGCGCCGAAGACCAGCTATTTCACGGCATGAAAATCCGCATCCCGTATTACACCATTCACGGCCATAAAGTATGGGGCGCAACCGCCGCCATGCTCGGCGAATTAGAGGGGCGCATCAGCGCGGCACGTTAAACGCAAGCAAACAAAAGGACGAATAAACTGATGGACGATGGGCATGTTCTGGTGATCGGTTCGGCTGGTATTGACGTGAAGGCTTATCCGCACGGCGAATTACATTGGGGCACGCCTAATCTGGGGCGCGTGCGGAATAGCGTGGGCGGTGTGGCGCGAAATATCGCGGAGAATCTGGCGCGGCTGGAAGTGCCCACCGTGCTATTGACCGCCGTCGGGCAGGATTCCGCCGGACGGCGCGTACTGCGGGCGTGCGGGCGTGCCGGAATCAAAGTGGACAGCGTGCGACAGGTGGCCGACGGGCGCACCGGTACTTATATGGCGCTGTTGCGTCCGGATCGACAATTGCACGTCGCCATCAGCGACTTCGAGATCACCGACGCCATCGACCCCGATTACGTCCGCGCCTACGAGCCGCTATTCTATGAGGCGCGAATGGTGGTGGTCGATGCCACGCTCCAGCCGGAGACGCTGGCCGTCATCTTTGATCTGGCGCGGACGTACCGCGTGAAGGTCGCCGCCGACCCGACCACACCGGCGCTAGCTAGCCGGCTATGCCCATTCATGGACGAGCTGGCGCTAGTCGTGCCGAATGCGTCGGAAACCAGCGCCCTGTGTGGCACGGTGGACGCGCATGACCGCGACACCGCCACCGATTCAGCGCGGCATCTGGTCAGTCTGGGTGTAGAGATTGCGGTGGTGACGATGGGCGAAGCCGGTCTCGCTTACGCGCACAGTGGCGGCTCTGGCTATATACGGGCGGTGCAGAGCAACATCGTCGATTCGACGGGCGCGGGCGATGCGTTCAGTGGCGCGGCGATCTTCGGCTTGCTCAACGGCGTGCCGATTGATGAGGCGATGCGGCTGGGCGCGACGGCGGCCTCCCTGACCCTGCAAAGCCGCCATACCGTCCTGCCCAACATCAGTCAGGAATTGCTATACGATGAATTGATGGCGTGACCTCATGCTGACTAAAAAACAGATTCAAGCGCTCAAATCCGATGACATTCAAGCGCTGTATGCGCTCATCTCGAACCCGCATAGCAACGCCGAGTTATTGTTCATACTGGAGAATCTCGGGCGATTACCCGCCGGTTTCGTTGGTGATGCGCTGTTGCCATACATCACACATCAAAACGACGATATACGCTATTGGGCGGTTAAAAACATCGGCAAGCTGGGCGACCTGCGCTATTTGAATACGTTGTACGAGCGCACAGAGCACGAGGCGAATACAATCGTCCGGCGCGAATTAGTATCCGCTATCGGACGAATGCGCGACGCGACGGCCTGCCCGCATCTATCCCGCCTGTTGGAAGACCCCGACCCTAAAATCGTGATTCAGGCGATACGCGGTTTGCTGGTCTTTAAGCAAGCGCCGGAAATACGCGAGCGTTTGCTGGCGTTGTGCGACCACCCCAACGAGCAAATTCAACTGATACTGCGTAAGGAATTCGGCGACCACGACACAGCCAGCGATTACGGCCATCACACCGACTCGCCGAATGGCATGAAAAATGTGGCAGTGCTGGGCGATGTGCGCGACGTATTACGATTCGTGCCGGATGGTAGCATCCATCTGACATTCACATCACCGCCCTATTACAACGCCCGCGATTATTCGATCTACGATAGCTACGAGGGGTATCTGGATTTCCTCGGCGAGGTGTTCGACGCGGTGCATCGCACCACGAAGGAAGGGCGATTTTTGATCGTCAATACATCACCCATCATTATCCCGCGCATCAGCCGCCAGTATGCCAGCAAGCGCTACGCCATCCCGTTCGATCTTCATGCACGGCTGGTCAAGGCGGGCTGGGAATTCATCGACGACATCGTATGGGCGAAGCCGGAAGCCAGCGTCAAAAATCGCAACGGCGGATTCATGCAACATCGCAAGCCGTTAGCCTACAAACCAAACGCGGTCACCGAGTACGTGATGGTGTATCGCAAAGCGACAACGCGCTTGATTGATTGGAACATCAAACAGTATCCGCAGACGGTCATCGACGCCAGCCGCGTTGATGATGCTTATGAAACGTCGAATCTATGGCATATCGAGCCGAAATCAGACCGCGTACACAGCGCGATATTCCCCGAAAAACTGTGCGATTGGGTGATACGCTATTACTCGTATGTGGGCGATCTGGTATTCGACCCCTTCGGCGGCAGTGGCACATTGGCAAAAGCCGCCGTCGCCCTGAATCGCTATTTCTTCCTCACGGAGATCATGCCGGAATACTTCGAGCGCATCCAGCAAACGGTAACAGGCGACCTATTCCAGACATTCCCCAGCCGCTTTGTGACGACAGATAGCTTCGCCCACGATATGGCAGACAGGACACAGCGATGAATACCGAAGCACTCAAGCGCGTTTTACAGCAATTATTCGCCGGACAGGACTATCGGGCGGGCGTCGTCAGTCTATTGAACGCTGATTTTCTGGATTATGTTGTCGGTTTCTTCAAGAAGGTGGTCGAGGCGAAGATGGCACAACAGTCGATTGATGAAGACTGGTATCGCCGTTATTTTCTGTCGGCTGACCAACGAAAGCGCGATCTCATCACCCACGCCGGACTCAACGAGAAGACCATCCACGACATGCACAACTCAACGCGAAAAGAAGTGGTCATCTCCGCCGTGAACGACAATTACGATGCGCTACTCGCGTTGATCCGCACCATGCTAGAAAAAGACGGTGACATACAAATCGAACTGACTATCCGCTTTCGTGGCGTCAGTGTCGATCTGAATTTGAGCGAGAGCTTGATCGTGATTAACGCGCTGGCCGTCAAACGCTCACAGATGCGCGGTGGGGTGTGGAGTTCCGTCGGCAAACGCACCGAATTGCCGTTGATGCTGGCGCTAGCAAAACTGTACAGCGTGCCGCCGGAATACTACAAACTGAAGGGACTCAACGAGCAGAAACGCGAGGTTGATTTCCACTTCGTCAATCGTCGTGGCGATGTGTATTTCTGTGAGGTCAAGTTGATGGGTGCGGGCAATCCTGAGAGCGCCGACGCGGTATTCGCCCGCGGCACACAACTATTCATCGCGGATAAATTGAGCGACGCCACCAAAAGACAACTGGAAAGCGCGGGGATTCACTGGGTAGAGATGCGGGCGGAGAACGGATTTGAGCGCCTCTACAGCATCCTGCAAACGCTGGAAATACCGTGCCAGCCCGCCCGCATTGACGCGCTAGATCACATCATCGACGCGGCATTGGCGGAGGCCGTAACCCTCCAGACCTAACCCACCAGCTTACCGCCGCGCCCGACGCCCAGCCAACCGCGCTGGATG
>REDR01000062.1 GCA_007693385.1 Anaerolineaceae bacterium | reverse complement strand
ATACCAGATCAGCGCCGATCAGTGACCGCATTCACGCGAGGTTCCAGCCGATCCAGCAGAGAACGGTAAAAATAATTGCGCTCGCGCATACGAATGAACCGCGCTACATTGTCGCTGACTTTGACATGCACCGCCGCACCCGGCAAAATCTCCCCCAGTTCCACGCCGTCCGCCTGCAATAAAACCGGCGTGCGGTTGGTACTGGTCGGGCGTACCATCACCTGAGCGCCTTCGGATAACACGATGGGGCGCTCCATGCTCAGATGCGGCGCGGCGGGGACGATCAGCACGTTACGCAATTCCGGCGGCAAAATCGGCCCGCCACACGATAGCGCGTAGGCGGTGGAACCGGTAGCGGTGGCGATTACCAGCGCATCGGCGTTATATGTCGTCGCCCAGTCGCCGTCGATGTACGTCTGTAGATGCGTCATGCGCCCGACTGCGTTGCCACTGATAACGATGTCGTTCAGCGCTTCGCCCGCGATTTCCGTCGCGTGGTCATCGTGTATCACCGCCGCCGCTAACATGGTGCGCGTCTCCACCCAGTATTCACCGGCCAGCAGACGGCTGATCGCACGCGGCGCATCGTCGGGCGTGCTGACTTCCGTCAAGAAGCCGAGCATCCCCATATTAACACCGAGTACGGGCACGTCAAAAAGTGCGCCAACCCGCGCCGCCCGCAACATCGCCCCATCGCCGCCAATGGCGATCAAGACATCTGTTTCGTGCATCGCGTCGCGCACATCATCCAGCGCCCACGCATCAAAAGACCACGCATCAACGCCTTCCGCCGCAATCATCGCAGTGATACTGGCCGCTACCGGAAACGTGTGCGGGCGGTGTGGATGTGCCAGCACCCCAACGCGATTGATTGTCGTCATGTCGTCAACCTCCGGTTTATATGTGTATCCCCCACCGAGTCTACATGGGAGGGCGGCCACATGCCAGCGACTCTTATAATAGCACGAATGTTCACGGATGAGAACACGTAGACCGCGCCTGTGTGCGTTTCAATATTCTGGTGATTTGTTCGGTGGACGGGATACGGACGGGAGGCATTGCTCCCGTTACGCAATGGAAATCTGTAGCGGCGTAGCGTGCTACGCCTTTATGGAAGCGCTACCACACCCGACGCGAGAAAGAAGCCCTAGCGAAAATCATCATAAGGAGGTTATAAGGGGCGTAGCGTGGATAAAATACTACGCCCGACGGATGTCATCCAGAAGAAACCCGCCGATGCTCAGAGCCGGTTACTCTGGTCGAATTTCTACTCTAAAGCGAACGGCGGTGCGCTCTTGACCGTCGATGTCTACTTCGGTGAAGTGCGGCAGGAACATGATGTCGAGTTCGTCGCGTTCCAGATACCCGCGAGCAATCGCCATCGCCTTGACCGCCTGATTAACCGCTCCCGCGCCGATAGCCTGTACTTCCGCGTAACGATGTTCGCGGATCACACCGGCAATCGCACCGGCCACAGCCGTTGAACGTGAGCGAGCCGAAACCTTGATGACATCCGGGCGGGCGTCATCAATTCTGTCGATGTTGTCTTCGTATTGGTCTGTCATCGTTTTCTACTGTCTCCATGCATTCATTTCGTGCAGAAATTTGGCTTCCTTGATGTAGCCGCCCCCACGTCCAGAGAATCAAAGACCAGTTAAATTATGAAGAACGTGTCACAAATCACATTGTACATGCAAAACGAAATCGAGTCTACATTTTCTGGTACTGATGTCCTATGCGACTAATCCTTAAAAAGTCAGATTCGTTCATATTGCCGAATCGAATTTTTACCCATATATCCCAAATCGTGTAAAAACTTTCGCCAATGTTAAAAAAACTCATCATCATCATAGAAAATAAACGTACAGAACAAAGAATCTAAAACTTGCGATATTTTGGGATATATCACGCCGATTTATCCCACATTATCCCAAAAAACGACGTTCTCGACGATGTGGGATAACGCGCCGGATGGTCGGCTTTGTTAAAAAAAATGGGTGAATATATCCCAACCTTAAAATTTTGGCGATTCGCCTTGAATCCGGTTGAGTAGTGCGCCGACATGGGCTATACTATTTACACCACATCAGGCCGCGTTTTCGCCACTTGCGTGACCTGATACAAGGACAAAGCAAGCGCTATGAAAAAGGGCTTAATCGCCCAAAAATAAGCAACCGCAGACCTTTTGCGGGGGTGGGGGCGCTGGTCAAACCAGCTCCCGGTAGGTTCATATTGCTACCGGATCACCCGCAGACGGTAAAGAGATTATGGTGAAATATCGTGAACGAACAAGACGTATGGAAAATAGCCTACAGCCAGCTAGAGCTACAATTTGACCGCCCCACGTTCGAGACGTGGTTGAAGGGCGCGACGTTGCTACGCACGGAGGAAGAAGGCCGTCTGTATGTCGTCGGGGTTCGCAATAGCATGACACGCGATATGTTACAGCATCGCTACTATCGTAATCTGCGCCGCGTCTTGAGCGACGCAAGCGGCGCGGATGATGTGGAAATTCGCTTCGAGGTGCATACAGCGCAAGCCGTGCCGGAAGTCAAAGCGGAGGAAGAAGAAGCGCCGTTATTCCGCCTGCTAGCACAGCAAGACCCCACCACCATCACCGAGCCACTGCACCGCATGGTTCAGCGCCCGCGCCGCGAGACACTGCCGGAATCCGAGCTATCGCCGCGTTTCACGTTCGAGCGCTTCATCCTGACCGACAGCAACCGCATCGCCTACGAAGCGGCGCAGGCCGTCGCCGAAGCGCCCGGGCGCAATTACAACCCGCTTTTCGTCTATGGCGGCGTCGGGCTGGGCAAGACGCACCTGCTACAGTCCATCGCCCACGCTTGCCAGCGCAAAGGCGTGAACGCGCTGTATATCCCGTCGGAAGTGTTCACCAACGATCTGGTGGTATCCATCCGCAACAAGACAACCGCCATGTTCCGCGAGAAATATCGCGGCGTGGATGTGCTGGTCGTGGATGACGTGCAGTTCATCGCCGGTAAAGACACCACACAGGAAGAGTTCTTCCACACGTTCAACGCGCTGACCACATTCAACAAGCAGGTCGTCATCGCCTCTGACCGCCACCCGCGTGAATTGTCCCTGCTGGAAGACCGCCTGCGCTCGCGCTTTCAGGGCGGGCTGGTGGTCGATGTCCAGCCGATAGCCTACGAAGGCCGCGTCGCGCTTGTCGAGATGTGGGCGGAGGAGAAAGCGCTCAAGCTGGACGCGGAAATCGTCGGACTGCTCGCCAACAGTGAGCAAGCCAACGTCCGCGAATTAGAAGGCCTGTTCAATCAAGTTGTCGCGCACGCCCAACTCAGCCGCGGGGCGATCACCGCCGACGGTGTGCGGCGCACCATCAGCCAATTCAAGCAACCGCGCCACAGCGTCGCCTCCGCCTCACGGCGCGTCACCGTCGATGATGTCATCAACACGACGGCGCGGCATTTCGACATCGACATCGAGACGATCACCGGCAAGAGCCGCGCCAAGCGCGTCAACACGGCGCGACAGGTGGCGATGTATCTGGCGCGGGAGATGACCGGCCTCAGCCTGCCGCAGATTGGCGGCGTGCTAGGCGGGCGGCGGCACACCACCATCCGGCACGGCGCGAACAAGATCGCCGAATCTTTAGCGCACGATAGCGGCCTACGCCACAGCATCGAAGAAATCCGCGACGAGCTAGGTCGGCGCTAGCCGAAGATGAACCGCGCCGCCACGAAGAACAGGAAAAGCCCGTACATGCGTTTGACGGTGGCCGATGGCAAGCTCAGCGCGATATTAGCGCCGACAATGGCGCCCAGCGCCAGCCCGACGGCCACCAGCGCCGCCACGCCAAGATCAAGCACGCCGCTATCCATATAGACCAGCACGCCGGGCAACCCCACCGGCAACAATAGCGCCCCCAGCGATGTCCCCACCGCTAATTTCTGATCGTACTTTAATAAGGCGGTCAGCGCCGGGACGATCACCGCGCCGCCGCCAATCCCGAACAAGCCGCTAGCAATGCCAGCCACCAACCCGACGGCGAACACCGTCGGCCACGATGTCGCCGGATCGAGCGAGCCGTCAATCGCGGCGGGCGGCGTCTGGTCGCGCCATGTGGCATACCAGCGACGCGGCGCAACGAAGCGCCAGCCGACATAAAATAGGAATACGCCATACAGCGATTTGAGCAAATCGGGGTTGATCGCCTCCAGTTGCAACGCGCCCAGCGATCCCAGCGCGGTTGTCAGCAGTAATCCCGCCGCGATCCACGCGGAATCACGCAGACGGAGCAAATTCTGGCGATAATACGCGATGACGGCCAGCGCCCCCACCGGCAACAACAGCGCCCCTAGCGATGTACTGATCGCTTCGATCTCCGTAAAGCCCAGAAAGATGACCAGCGCCGGAACGATCACCACGCCGCCGCCAATCCCGAATAATCCCGAAAGCACGCCCGCCACACCGCCGATAACCAGCAGGCCAAACCAATGAGTCGGCATCTGTGAATCCCCCTATGAGTTCGTGTGATTGATTAGTCCAATTCGCATCAAAAACGGCGGAAGACGCGCCGTACAGTGCCCGCGCTCCCACACGCGGCCATGATACCAGAAGATCGCGTCGCGCCGTCTGGTTTGGTATCGGATGGTCACATCGCGTATAATGGCGTTTATTGGTCTGTGAAATTTGTGGGGACGCACATCACACCAGACAAGACCACAGGCCAGACATTATCGCACGAACCGGAACGAAATTTGCATGACGGGTGATGATCTCATCGGGAAAAAGCTAGGCGGCTACGAGATACTGGATCGCATCGGCGACGGCGGCATGGCGACGGTCTACCGTGCGCGGCAGACCTCCATGAATCGCATCGTGGCGCTGAAGGTACTGCCCCGCCATCTGATGCGCGATGACCAGTATCTGCAACGCTTCAAGCGCGAAGTAGACATCATCGCGCAGTTAGAACACCGCAACATCGTGCCGGTGCATGACTACGGCGACGACGAAGGCCAGCCCTATATCGCCATGCGCTACATGCCCGCCGGAAGCGTCGATGAATTGATCCGGCGCGGCGCGTTGTCGCTCGATCAGGTCTCGCGCATCATCGGGCAGATCGCGCCCGCGCTGGATTACGCGCACAGCAAAAACGTCCTGCACCGCGATCTAAAGCCCAGTAATGTACTGATGGACGACGACGGCGGCGCGTATATCACCGACTTCGGCATCGCCCGCATTCTCGGCGCGGAAACCAGAGGCTCGACCATCACCACGCAGGGCGTCGTCGGCACGCCCAGCTATATGAGTCCCGAACAGGCGCAAGGCAAAAAGCTAGACGGGCGCAGTGACGTGTATTCGCTGGGCGTGATGCTGTTCGAGATGATAACCGGCAGTCGGCCATTCGAGAGCGAGACGCCCTACAGCGTCGCCGTCCTGCAAGTGACCGCCCAGCCGCCCGACCCATCCAGCATCAATCCGGCGGTGCCGCCCGCCGTCGAAGCGGTCATCCTCAAAGCATTGAAGAAGCTACCGCCCAACCGTTACCAGACCGCCGCCGAACTTCAGCAGGCGCTAGAGCAGGCGATCAAGTCACCGGAAGCCAGCAGGATCACCCGCGAGAGCGCATCAACCCACACCGACGAAAGCACCCAGCCTTCCGGCACCGCGCATGAGGCGGTCAACAATGCGATGACCAGCCCCAGCCCGCCGGTAGAACGGACGCCGCCGCCGGTCAACCGCCCCCAGCCGACCTATCCGCCGCCCGCATCGCGCCCGCACCCCTCACGAAATCGCGTGCCGCCGGTACGCGGACGGCGACGCCCTATGCGCCGTCGCGTGTGGGTTAGCGTGATAATCGGCGTGATGCTGGGCTGTATGCTGTTGACCGCTTCGCTGGTCGCGCTGGGGATGATGGCACGCGAGATATTACAGCGCGACGCCGGTCTGTCCCCCCTGACGCCAATCCCGACGCTCGACGCCACCGCACAGGCCGCCCGTCAGACCATGATCGGCGGCGAGATGATGCCGTCCGGTGGCACCGACGAAGCGACGCCGATCTTCGCCAACGTGACGCCGATCCCGACGCGCACGCCCGCCCCGCCGCCCGACGCGCAAGCCATCCCGCCGGAGCAACAGACGCCGTTCCCGCCCGATTTTGACCGGCGCGAGCGACGCATTGTGTACTTCGGCATGAGCGACGACGGCGCGTTCGACCTGTTCCTGCACGATCTACTGACCGGCGAGAACCAGCAATTAACACGGGAATCCGGCAACAACACGCATCCGGCGGTATCACCGGACGGGCGCTTGCTAGCCTTCCGGTCAGATCGTGGCGGCGTCGGCAGTATTTACATCATGGATTTAGCCAGCCGTGAAGTCGTGGCGCTGACCGGACGGGAGGCCGACGACCACATGCCGGGCTGGTCGCCGGATGGCGCTCATATCGTCTTCGCCTCAGATCGGCGCGGCGATGGCACGCTGGACATCATGCGCGTGCCCAGCGCGGGCGGCACGCCGCAGATCGTCTATAGCGACGGTCAGCGCAACAGTCACCCGCGCTACAGCCCCGACGGGCGTCGGCTGGTTTTCGTGAACGGTGCGCCCGATGATGCGCGGACGTGGAACATCCTGACGTTCGACTTCGCCGACGGCACCACCCGCGAATTGACGCGCAACGTAGTGCGCGATGCGTTCCCGTCTTTCAGTCCGGATGGCTCACAGGTGCTATACGTGACTGACGGACTCGGCGGGGCACAGATCGCGCTCATCAGCGCCGACGGCGACGCGACGCAGACGCCGCGCACGCTATACGATGGCATCGGCTACGAATGGGGGATGCACTACAGCCCCGACGCGGCATATATCATCTTCAATGAGGAAATCGGCGGGCGGTCAGTCGTGCGCTTGATCCGCGCCGACGCGGAAGGCGACGCCGAGCCGATCAACGTCGCCGGTATTGAAGGCTACTATCCGGTATGGTTGCCGTGAGCGTTCACGGCGCCCACACACGCAACACCGCACGTCCATCAGCCTGACGCACGCCCGCCGCTAATGCTAATCGGCCATCGGCCAGCGTCACCGCGCTGAGGTTGGTCATCAGCACGCCATCAAGCGGCAATGACCAGCGCTCGGAAATCTCGCCGTTGGCGTCCAGCGCCAGCGACGCGATGCGGTCTAGCGATTGTGACGGCAGGACGATCTCCGCCTGCCCATCGCCGTTGAAATCCCCCGCGACGGCCATATCCAGATTCGGCGAGTCCAGCACATGCGATGTGAAGCCCTCCAGACGGGCGACGCGCTCCAGACCGCCCGCGCCATCATAGCGGAAGAAGCCGACAATGCCGCCCAGATGCGGCGTCAGCACTTCGGCCAGCAGATGCTCCCCATCGACGCCGAAGGCCGCCCACGCCAACTGATGCCGCCAGCGTTCGCCGCGCCCGATGGCCGGGCCTTGCGCCAATGGTTCGCCGTCAGCGTGGAAAACCGCGACCCGCGCCCCCGCTTCCGCGTCGCTGATGGTGACGATCAAATCCGGCTGGCCGTCGCCGTCCACATCCGCCCATAGCGGCGATAAGCCCTCAAACACCTGCGGCGCGGGCAATTCCACCCGCCCGATGATCTGCCCGAAGCCCATATCCATCACGGTGAGCGACGTGGAGAGGTGCGCCACGCCGATCACGTCATGCGCGTAACGCGCCGCATCCGCGCCGGTGTAGACCGCCGCCAGCCCTAAATCGTTGATGACCACGCGGGCGGACGGCACGGCGCGGGTATCGTATAGCGCCATTGGCGCGTCACGCTCGTTGAGCAAAACCAGATGGCCGTCCGCGTTGATGTAAGCGACGCGCTCCGGCACGCGGACAGCATGTGAACCGGAGGCAATATCCGCCGGAAAGCCGAAATCAATGTAACTGCCCATCGCATCGGTTATCAGGACAGGCGGCATCGCGGGCGGCAAACTGTCGGGCAGTGGCTCAGTCGCCAGATACGCGCCATCCAGATTATAAACGCCCTGTATCGCCCCATCCGCCGCGACTGTCACCCACACCGCTTCAGCAGAACCGACGGCGGCACCGACCACCCATAACGGTTCGGCGGCTAGCGGTACATCGTATTGAGTCACCGCCGGAAAGTCGCCGCGCCCGCTCACAACGCGGTTGCCGTCCTGCCGGTGCGCGGTAGATATGAATGTCAGTTGCGACGCGATGACCGGCTCTGCGGGATCATCGGCGGGCGGGTCATCCGCGCCGCGCACCACGCCATAGACCGGCCACAACAGCAGGAAAATCAGCCATAAGCGGCGGACGATGCCCGCCCTTGTTTTACGAATACTCACCGGCGTTCCGTCTCCTTTACGATTTGCGAACGTACCCGCGCCCGCCACGAATAGACCACCACCGTACCGGCTAATTTATCGTGCCATGTCTGGCGGCGATTGTCGATCAACGCCCACAGGAAGCCGACGCCCAGCAACGGCGCGGAGAGTGAATAGCCGATATAGCGGCGGATCGCCCGCCCCAGCGTCACGCGCTCGCCGTCCCAGCGATACACGCGGATGCCCATGATCGCTTTGCCCGGCGTCTGGCCGGTCAGCGTCCAGAAGAAGATATGATACACCACCGGCAAGACCGACGCGCCGAAGGCCGCCGCGTACACCAGCCAGCTTTGCGCGGCGAATAGATCAGCCATATTCATCCCCATGAAAAAGCCGATCAGCAGTTCGCTAAAGGCGGCGGTGATGCTGTAAATGGTGGAGATGATGAATAGGTCGATCAGCACGGCGGCGCCGCGTGTCACGAATCCGGCGTATTGCCCCTGTAGGTCTTGCGGATCGAAGTTTTCGCTACTGCGTATCATCGTTCTCACTCAGGGCGCGTAACTGGCGTTCAGTCAACGGAAGATCGCGGCGCGGGGTACGGCGTAAGATGCGGCGCACGATGTCCTCTACGATGGTGTCCGCCGTCACGGTGACTTCGCGCACGTTATCTACCACTTCCGTCGCTAGGCCGATGCTCTGTTGCTGTACCAGTTCTTGCAGTTCGGGGTTATCGGCCAGCACGGTGATGACATCATCGACCAGCGCATCGAAAGCGCGGCGCGAGACGCCCCTGCTGAAGCCTTCTTCCAGTTGGCCGACGCGCACCCAGTACGCGAAATCGTCGCGCAGTTGGTCGCGCCAGCGTATGATGCGCGACTTGATCGGGCGCTTGATCTGGCGCAGAAGCGGCCAATCGCTCAGGCGGTCAGCGCGATCTAGCGCTAACTGTGCGCGGCGTTCGCCTTCGCGCAACCAGTACAGGGCGTCGCGCTCGATGCGTTCCCGCAGGAGAAACAACGCGCCGATGGCGGCATAGCGCAGGCGGTCACGATCATCGGCGGTGGGCGCGGTGGCGGCTTGCTGTGCCCCCAGAAAGGCTTCGCGTTCCCATTCGCGCAGGCGGGCGATCAGCGCGTCGCCGCCTTCCAGCGTCGCGCCGACCATCAAGCGCATGATGGCGCGTCCGGCGTCGAACGGCGGCGCGGGGTTGTCGGCGTCGGTTGGGTTGACTTTTAATTTTGGGGTGTTATCGTCCACGGGCATATCCGAATCGGCTAGGTTTAC
>REDR01000100.1 GCA_007693385.1 Anaerolineaceae bacterium | reverse complement strand
TCAACGTGCCCGTGTGGGCAGATCAGCGGCAGGTCGGCGGCCTGCTGGTAGAGCGAGTCGATCAATGACATGAGAAATACCTATCAGGAACGATCAAGCGCGAGTCATCTCCGTTTGAAGTTCTTCTTGTGGTAAATTCGCGCCGTGTTCACGCAATGTCTCGATAAGCTGACGTGTATCCAGCGCGTAAGCTGATTGCCCCGTCGCCAGATGTTGCATGATGGCTGTTCCAGCGGCCTGTCCTTCCATCGCGCAGGCCGGTTGATCGCGGATCGCGCCGTTAACCTTCACATCGCTACTGCTACAGCGTCCGGCCACCCACAGATTATGCCAGCCTTTGGGAACAAGCATCCCGTAAGGTAGGCCGTATGTCTCCCCTTCTTCAAGTAAATCGCGCTCGTTGAATTCTTTGTAGTAACGCTCATATTCCTCCGGCGATAGATCGTAAGGGTGAATATCCACCTGCTTACAATAGATGGCAATCTGGTCGGGGAAGTGCCGCCGCGCTTTATAGTCGTCATAATCCAGCGTATATTCACCGATGATGCGCCGCGATTCGCGCACGCCGAGCAGATGCGCGGTGACGACTGTCTCGATATTTTCGCATCCCGGCAGGTGTTGGCGGCAGAAGTCAATGTATTCTTTGCTCAATCGCCGCCCTTTAATCATAGCCTGTGTCATGCTATCGCTTGATGTCGGGTCGGTGTGGAACAGATGCCCCGCGTTGAGGATGGCGGTTGTCGCGCCGGTGCGGAATAGTCCGGGAAAGTGTTTGTCTGGCTGAGAGAAGAAGCCGTCATCGACAGCGCGTTCTAACGGCTCTTGTTGCAGACTGCGATCAAAGCGGTTGTAGTCGATCCCCGCCACCGCCGAACACAGGGTCGGAGGCATGATGCCGGGCGTGTCGCGTCCGGCTTGCCAGTAATCCGCGCCGCACAGGTCTGCGACGATAGCATCACCTGTCGCGTCGATGACGGCCTTTGTCTCGATGAAGCGGAATCCCTCGACATTGTGGATGACCACGCCGCGCACCTGTTTCTTCTGCGGATGAATGTCTACATCAATAACTTTCGTGAAGTAGCGTAGTTCAACGCCGCTTTCAATACACATATCGTCTAACAACCGCTTGAGATGCTCGGCATTGAAACCGAAACCGCGATTATAAATCCTGTGCCAGCGATCCGGCGTGATGTCAGGTTGTAGGCCGCCCTGCTCGTACATGTTCTCGACAATCTCCATAAAGATGCCGCCGAGAACGGTCTTTTGCCCGTCGCTACAATTCGACCATGCCGAGACAAGCGCACTGGTGCCCATCCCACCGAGATTGCCCGTCGCTTCGACCAGCAACACCTTGCCGCCCAAACGCGCCGCGCTGATCGCCGCGACTGTTCCGGCGGGGCCGCCACCGGCTACCACACAATCATAGACGCCTTCAACCGGGATGTTACGTTTAAACGAGAACGTTTTTTGATTCATGACATATCCTTAAAGCTACTGCTTGACCGCGCCCGCCGCCAAACCGGAGACGAGATAACGTTGTAATACCGAGAAAATCAGTAAGATCGGGATGATATTCACCAGTGACGCGGCGGCGGTCAACCGGAAGTCGGACTCATCCGGGCCGAGCAGTACGTAAGTTCCCACCGACACCGGCAGATAATCCGGATTACGGAGCAAGACCGAAGCCAGCGCGAACTCATTCCACAGGCCGATAAAAATGATGATGAATGCCGCCACCAGTCCGGGCACCAGAACCGGCATTAATATCTGCCAGATGGTGCGGAACTTCGACGCGCCATCAATCCACGCGGACTCATCTAATTCAATGGGGATAGTGTCGAAATAGCCTTTGAGTACCCATATCGCCCACGGGATACGGAGCGATCCGTACAATAGAACCATCCCGTGCTGGGTGTTGAATAACCCTAGCCAGCGCATCATGAGATACAACGGGATCATGCTGACCAATCCGGGGATCAATTGCACGGTCAGGATGAGAACCATCGTCAATCGTTTGCCCCTGAACCGGTAACGCGATAGCCCATAAGCGGCCAGAATGGAGAATGCCAGCGAGATTAAACTACCGCCCAGTGCATAAATCACGCTGTTGGTCATATAGCGGGCAAAGGGGGCGGTTTGGAATAAACGCTCGTAGACATCCCACTGCACTTCGCTGGGGATCAACTGCAAGGGCTGGCGATAAATTTCCCAATTAGGTTTGACCGATGCCGACGCCAGCCAGATTAGCGGATAGACGAAGATGAATGTCGCTAAAAGCGCCAGCGAATAGCGTATTAGAACACGGGTGATGACTTCAAAACGTAGATTTTTACGCAGTCGCTGTATATGAGAAGGGCGCTGGTGAACGTGATTTGCCAGTGTCGCCATGATTAATCATCCTCTTTCGTGAAAATCCATAGCCGCAGATAGATCAACGCGAAGATGAAGGTGATAATAAACATCACCGTGCCAATCGCCGCGCCGCGTCCCAGCAGGCCAAGACCGCCGGTGCCGATGGAACTACCGAACGCCACTTTGAACATGCTCAGGCCAACCGTCTCGGTAGCGCTACCCGGCCCGCCGCCGGTCAGCGCGAGTATTTGCTCGTAGACGTTAAAGGTTGCGATGGTCACGAAGATCAGATTTAGGCCGATAAGTGGGCGCAAATAAGGCACAATGACGCGCATCAGGCGTTGCCATGCATTCGCGCCGTCTACCTTCGCCGCTTCGAGGATTTCTAGCGGGACGGTCTGCAAGCCGCCGAGCATAAACACCATCGTGAACGCCACACTGCGCCAGATATTGACGCCGATCACCGATATTTTAGCCGTCGTCAAATCGCTCAACCAACTGACGCGATCAATGCCGACTACAGCCAGCCACGCATTCAACACACCGGCACTACTCTCGCTGAGCATCAAGCGCCACATATAACCGACGATCAGACTAGAGATCACCCATGCCGAGAGGATGGCTAGCCGATAAACCAGTCGTCCGAACATCGGTTGATTGAGCAGTAAGGCCAGCCCGAATCCGATGATAAACTGCCCGGCAACGCCAACTATCGTATAGACGAACGTGAATAATACCGTCGAGATAAAAGCGCGATCATTCAGCAGAAATTCGTAATTGGCTAGGCCGATGAAATTCGCCTGATTAATCGTGGCGATCCGCATATCGGTCATCGAGATGTATAACTGTGAGAGCAATGGATACAGGCGGAAAACCAGCAACATCAAGATAGCGGGAAGCAACCACGGCCACGGCCCACTGATAAATCGCTCTAAAAAAGTGCGTTGGTTGCTAACGTTCCGGGGTTTGGCGACACGCTCTCGTCCCGGCGGAAAAAATCTAAATTTTGTTATCATGTGTATTTCCAATTAAACTTATTTAGATCGGGAACACACGGCGCGGCGCGTGGTCTGACAGGGTTCGCAAAATCAGTGTCATGTCACCCCGACTGCGTTCGGTGTTCCCGTCGCAAAAGTCATTGATTAGTTATGGGACAACAGCTTAATCGCTCGATAACGCCGCGTATTCAGCCATGATCGTTGTTTCCGCCGCGCTTAGCGCATCTTCAATGCTGGCCTCACCGGAAAATGCCGACGCCATCGCCAGCGCCATCTGTTCGGTGATTACACCGATAAGCGGCGTGAACGGGCGCACGTAACCGCCTTCATTGAGCGCGGCTAGCGTCACCTGCATAAAGCGGTCTTCGGCATAGAACGGGTCTTGCTCGATGACTGCCGGGCGGGTCGGCACCCAACCGCCAGCTTTGTTGGTATCGCGGTTGGCGTTGAATGCGGTGGCGTGATGTACCCATCTGGCGGCGGCTTCCTGGCGCGCTTCGTCGTCGTTAGCCACTAGCGCAATCACCCAGCCACCGGCCACGTATAGGCCAGTTTCGGCATTGTCCGGACGGGGTAGCGGCGCGGCTTCCCAAAGCTCCAGTTCATCGGGCGGCAAGTTCGACTGTAGCGCACGGATGAACATATTGTTGTTGCCGTAGAAAGCGGAGACATCACCGGTATAAACTAGCGGCATCTGGCTATCGTGGGTGTTAACCGCCGCTTCAGACGGGATCAGATTGTCCAGCCCCATCCCGACGAAGAACTCGAACATCTCCAGCCAGATTTCACGGTTACCATCTTCAAACAAAACCGGCACGCCGTCCTCATCGACCAATTCACCGCCGAGCGCGGCATACATACCGGCGTTAAGCTGGAACCAGTTACGCATCGGCATGGTGAATAGATAATCTCGCGGGTTGTCGGCGCGGAAGGCTTCCGCCGCCGCCCGTAGTTCGCTCCATGTCTGTGGGGCTTCGTCTAAAACATCACTGCGATAGAAGAAGATCGGCGTATCGGTGTTGTGCCACAATGCGCCCAACTCGCCGTTGATGCTCCGTAGTTCCTCAATTGTCCAATCGAAGAATTCGGCTTCTTCACCTTCCGGCAGATACGGGGTTATATCGGCGAAGTAACCGGCGCGTTGCCATTCCGGATACCAGAAGTTATTGATCCAGATGGCGTCAATTTCACCACTGAGGATTTCTTGCGCGGCGGTTACCTGACTGCCGTCGTAGACGACTTCTTGTAGGCGAATATTAGGGTTTGTCAGATGAAAGCTGTCGATGACGCTCTGGAAAGCGATCTGGCGTTCCACGCGACCATCACGCGATGAAGCCCATTGCGGGGTCAGGTAGCGGATGGTGATGACTTCATCGCTTTCTTCGTCCTGCGCCATCGTCGGGGCGACGCTCAGCGAGAGCGATAACATGACGGCAACCAGCATGAAAGATACGAAACGTACGTATTTACTCATTGTTTTTGTTCTCCCTAAAAGATTAACTTGACAACTTTATTTCTGTATATGGGTCGTTTATTGTCTTCTGTTCAAACCTCCTTATGTTGTTCGGACACGGATTTCCATAGGGACTTCCACATGACGCGGCTCTCCCTCGAAATCATGATTCAAGCGCTCTATGAGCAATTGCGCCGCCCGTTCGCCGATTGTTTCGCCCTGATGCAGGGCGACGGCGACAGTATACGGGCCATAATCATCCGGCGGGCTGATGCCAAACGTGGCTATTTCAACCGGAAGCTCGTAATCCGTCGAGCCATTTTGGGCGATGGCGACCCGCGCTCGTTCCGCATTGATGACCATCAAATCGAATGTCAGACGTTGTGCGACATCGTGATTGATGCCAATTAGCGCTGATGGTTGCGTCGCTTCGAGTCGTTTTTGCAGAGCACCCGTCAAATCAACGTTGCCCTGCATGTTGAGGGTCGGGTGATAATTCGCGTAGACATCAACCCAGATGAAATCCTCTAAATCGTTGAATCCAGCTTCGTTCATCGCCTGCCGATAACCGGCGATACGCTCGCGGATACTGGAAGCATTCACTTCGTAATGTGGCAAGATGGCGATGCGTTGATGGCCGCGTTCTAGCAGAAACCGCGTCAGGTCATATCCGGCTTGATGATTGTCGTAGCCCACATAGTCGGCGGCGATTTCGCGGTAGTGGCGGTCAACCATCACAAACGGCAATCTGGCGTCCAGCAAACGCTGGTACAGTTTCATATCGCGGTTATCGGGTAGCGGATATACGACCAGACCATCAACGCGATCTGTTATGAAGTTCATGATGTCGTCGCTACGGTTGCGGCTGGCTTCATCTAAGCCGAACACCTGCAAGTAATGGTGATGTTGTGTTGTGGTACGGGCGATGCCTAATTGCACGCTGTAGTGGTAGGGGTTCAGCACGCCACCGGGCAAAAACCCGATCACTTTGGCATCGTTATTGCTGGTGGATGATGACGGTTGTTTAACGAACGTGCCGCGTCCGTGCTGACGCTCGATGAGATCATCGGATTCTAGTTTGTCTAACGCTTTGACGATGGTGATGCGGCTCACGCCGTAATCATCCACCAGCTTACGTTCGGCGGGTAGTGGGCTATCTGGCTGGAACTCGCCGGACTCGATTCGCTCGCGCAGACTGCTGTAGACCTGATAGTAAAGCGGTAAAGGGTTATCTGAACTAACTTGATACTTTGACATGGACATCACTTTTAGGTTATATTGGTTATGCGGACATGTGGACATGTCCAATTTATTTCTAGCATATATCATGTTGGCTGGTCTTGTCAAATTATTTGTGATTTTGGCGCAAAACAAGAAAGTTGATTTTATGGATATGAATGATGATGCTCGCGCCGTGATGAATCGCTGGCGTAATTCGGTTAAGAGCAAAGAACGCCGCATTTTTCGATTTGATGAACGGGTGAATATCCGGCTGAACCTGATCTACGAACGTATGATGCCACAGCGCCACCCGTTACCCGATTGGCAGATCAAACAGGTCTATTTCCGTGACATCGGCCAGTATGAACCGATTGACACCGACTGGCGGGCGATCTGCGTTGGTGAAGCATGGGGCGGTGAGGACGTGAGTGCGTTTTTCCGCCGCGATGTGACTATTCCACCACAAATGGCCGGAAAGCGTGTTGCCTTGCGGTTTTACATCGGGGGCGATTCACTGCTCAAGGTTGATGACGTACCGTATCACGGGCTTGACCCATTCCGCGATTCGGTGCTACTAGCGGAGGCGGCGCAGGCCGGACAAACCTATCATATTGAGATCGAGTCTTACGTCCACTGGCACACCGGCGAGAGCAGTCACAACGTCTTTCACATGGCTGAATTGGTCGCCATTGATTCCGATGTCGAAGCCGCCTATTGGGATTTCGTCGCGGCTTTCAAGGTGCTGGGCATCGACGACATCGACGAGAAGCTCAAGGCGTTTTTGGAGGAAAATCTATGGGACGCACTGAAGTGTGTGCCGGTTTATGAGCCGGATTTCGCCGCGTTCAAAGCGGGACTGGCCGCCGCCCGTCAGCAATTACAGCAGACTGTCTACGGGACGGATCGCTTCAAAGGGTCGGGTTTATTGCATTTAGTCGGCCATTCGCATTTGGATATTGTGTTCATGTGGCCGTACCGTGAATACATCCGCAAAATTGGACGCACACATGCGACGATGCTTCGCCTGATGGAGCAGTACCCGCAATTCAAATTCTCACAGAGTAGCGCCAAGATATATGCCGACATGAAACAGCACTTCCCCGACATTTACGCGCAGGTCAAACAGCGCATCGCCGAAGGGCGCTGGCAAGCTATCGGCGCATTCTGGGTAGAGCCGGACTGCAATCTGATTTCCGGCGAGTCTTTCGTGCGGCAAATTTTGCATGGTCAACGCTTCTGGCGGGAGGAATTCGGCGTCGAGTCGCGGACGTGCTGGCAACCGGACGTGTTCGGCATGACGTGGAGTTTGCCACAAATCCTCAAGCGTAGCGGCATTGACTACATGATGACCAATAAATTTTTCGTCTGGAATGACACCAATCGCTGGCGGCAAAATACATTCTGGTGGGAAGGCCCTGACGGTTCGCGGGTGTTGTCAGTCATCCCACCCGGCCACTTCATCGGTATGGTTGATCCCGACCACATGGATAATCATTGGCGCGATTTCTCCGACAAAGAGACTATCGGCGAATCACTCTATTGCTACGGCTGGGGAGACGGCGGCGGCGGCGTTGATCCTGAGATGCTAGAATGTGCCATCCGTTATCAGGATTTTCCCGGCATGGTGCCGGTACAGTTCTCACATCCGGAAGACGCGCTCATCAGTATTGCGGAACGCGCCGAAAACGCGACGGTGCCAGTGTGGCGTGATGAGATGTACTTAGAAGCGCATCGGGGCACGTTCACCAACAAAGCGCGATTGAAGAAACTGAACCGGCAATCAGAACAGGCTTTCCGCATCGCCGAGATGCTGGCGGCGATGGCATGGCATCAGAGCGCGGATTATCCGGCGGATCAGCTTGACGCCGGCTGGAAGATGCTACTGACGACGCAATTTCATGATAGCTTGCCGGGCACACACATCAGCGAAGTGTACCCCTACTTGCTTGCAGAATACGAGACGCTGGGTGGCATCGCTGACGATATACGCGACGAGGCTCTGCGGGCGCTGTTCGGCAAGGGCGAAAAACTGCTCATTTTTAATAGCCTGCCATCGGCGCGTGATGGCATCATCAGCCTGCCGGAGGCGCTGTTCACTGACAATGCGCTGGATGCGGCAACGCATCAGCACATCGAAAATATCGACGGTACGCGCTCGGTATTGGTCGCGCTACCGGAAACGATCCCGCCCGTCGGCTATCGCACTTTTGCGTTGCCGGATTCGTCGCCATCTTCACCGATCCCGCCGGTTACTGTGACCGCCGACACGCTGGAAAATCAATATCTGCGGGCGACGTTCAACACCGACGGCGAGTTGATTTCATTATGGGATAAAGAGGCCAGACGCGACGCATTATGCGCCGGTGAACGCGGCAATCGATTCCAGATGTACGAAGATAAGCCCGGTAAATATGATGCGTGGGATATCGTTGCCTCATATGTTGAACATGAAATCCCGCTAATCGGTCATGCGGCGCTGACGATTGACGAGACCGGCCCGTTACGCGCATCATTGAGGCTGGTACGCCGCTTCGCCGCTTCGACGATCACCCAGCGCATCAGCTTAACGGCGGATTCACGGCAATTGACATTCGAGACGGAAATCGACTGGCGCGAGCGTCAGCGCTTGCTCAAAGTCGGCTTTCCGTTGAACATCAACGCTCGCCACGCGACATACGACATCGCCTACGGCAACATCGAGCGCCCGACGCATCGCAACACATCATATGATGCCGCCCGCTTTGAAGTCCCCGCGCATTGGTGGGCGGATGTATCCGAAGCCGGTTATGGCGTCGCGTTGCTGAACGATTGCAAATACGGTTACGAAGCAAACGGCGCATGGCTACGGTTAACCCTGCTCAAAGGCTCAATTTACCCTGATCCGACGGCGGATTTTGAGAAGCATCATTTTACCTACGCGCTGTATCCGCATCATGGCGATTGGCGACAGGCGGACGTTCTGCGCCATGCCGCCGAACTGAACACGCCGTTGATCTGCCATCGCGCATCGGCGGGCGTGAATGCGGCGCATAGTTTCATCACATGCGACGCGCCTAATGTCACGCTTGAAGCGGTCAAATGCGCGGAGGACGGCGCGGCGCTCATCGTGCGACTAGTGGAACGCCATAACGCGCTAACCCACGCGACCCTGACGTTTGACAGAGCAATTAAAAGCGCGTATCTGTGCGATTTGATGGAAAACAGAGAACGAGAAATCAACATTAAAGGTAATCAGATTAACTTATCTTTCAACCCGTACGAAATCATTACAGTAAGGTGCGCATTGTAACTATGAACTGATTGCGACTTTTGAATGAACTGGATCCGCGCCAACTGCCGGTCGAATACGCGTCGCTCTCTACTGGCAATGCTGGCGTATTGAAGATGCCTACAACGTGGTCAAACGCTTGCTGGGACTGGCTTATTTCTGGAGCGGCTGACAGAATGTTGTCGAACTGGATAAACTTAGCCTATGAAATCAGCATTTTAATAGGAGTGATGCTATGCCGATGTCTGAATATATCCGGGCTTTGCGGGAAAAAGTTGCAAAGATTTACTGATGGTCGTTGGCGCGGCGGCTTTTGGGTGGAGAGCTTCGCCTCGATGGCGGCGAGGCGAGCAAATGGCATTGCTTCGCGCCGTAGCACAGGCGTCGGCACG
>REDR01000129.1 GCA_007693385.1 Anaerolineaceae bacterium | reverse complement strand
GCAGATGTAAATGCCCGCCGCTACTTTTGCGCTGGTTAGCCTATCATAGCGACATTGATCTGCTGACCAAGCTCAACAGAATCACATTCAACATCACACCGACATTGAGCAGAAATACGCCACCACCGAAATCTAATGCGGAGGCCGACTGCCGCCCTCTAAACAGCGTATGAAGCACGTCCGCCAGCAGGAACAGCACCGCCCCACTCGTGAAGCTCAACCCCGACAGGAACGGCAAACCCAATCAGTTTAACCGCTTCACCCACCCCACAATGATGAACCCGATGACCAGCGCAGCGCCATGTTCAGGTTCAAGATGATTTGCTGGGTAGCTGGCGGCAGGGTTGGGATGATTTGGGTGGGGAGACTGAAGATGGATACTAAAAATATCAGCAAGATGCAGGACTTTGGTGTTGATGATATATTATGATATTTTGTCATAACCTTGTTTTATTGACCTGTTATTCGTCTGGATTAATCGATCTTACTGCTATATCCCGCCCCCATCGAAAACACCGGTTAAGGCTATTAGGCATGAATCACATTCGGGCATAAGACAATCTTGTGCCTGAATGATCATGTCAAAGATACCTCCAATTCCTCACGGTAAATGAGCAGACTACGGATTGCGGGCAAGTCACCAATGCTGACGTAAATCAGAAACGAGAAAATCGACTGGCGATGCAAGAGGCGACATAATGGCGCGAACAGCCGGATTAGCCTTAAGCATCAATCAGGCCGCGCTGGATGGCGACTGTCACCGCCGCTAACGTCGTCTCGATTACCTCATCCGTGTGCGCGGCACTGACGAATCCTGCTTCGAACTGACTCGGTGCTAAATAAACGCCACGTTCCAGCATCTTATGGAAGAACGCCGCATATTTCGCGGTATCGGCGTAGCGCTTGGCCGTCGCAAAATCTGTGATTTGTGCGTCGGCCTCTTTCAAGAAATACAGCCCGAACATCGTCCCCATGTGGCCGACCTGCACCGGCGTCCCGTCCGCGCCCATGACGGTGCGGATTCCGTCCGCTAGCTGTGCGGTACGCTCTACGATGCCGTTAAATACACCGTCCGAAGCTAATACTTGCAGAGTGGTCAATCCCGCCGTCATCGCTAACGGATTGCCGGAGAGCGTCCCGGCCTGATACATCGAACCGGCGGGCGCGACATGCGCCATAATTTCCCGCTTACCGCCATACGCCCCAACCGGCAACCCGCCGCCAATCACCTTGCCCAGACAGGTGATGTCCGGCTGTAGATCGAACGCGGATTGAGCGCCACCCAGCGCCGCACGAAATCCGGTCATCACTTCATCAAGGATGAACAGCGCCCCGTATCGCCGACACAGCGCCCCCACACTTTGCAGATAGCTTTCATGCGGCATGACGAAGCCCATATTGGCGGCGATAGGCTCAATCATCACCGCCGCGATGTCGTCGCCGTGCGCCTCGAATAGTGCTTCCAGCGCGGGCAGATCGTTATACGGCGCGGTCAGCGTGTTGGCCGTCGTGGATGGTGGCACGCCCGGCGAATCCGGCAAGCCGAGAGTCGCCACGCCGCTTCCCGCTTGCACCAACAGCATATCTGCGTGACCATGATAGCATCCGGCGAACTTGACGATCTTCTGGCGTCCGGTATGCGCCCGCGCCAGCCGTAGCGCACTCATGCACGCTTCCGTCCCGCTATTCACAAAGCGGATCATCTCGATATGGGGCATCAACGCGATGACCTGTTCCGCCAGTTGATTTTCTAGCGCGGTTGGGGCGCCGTAGCTCGTGCCGCGTCGCACGGCTTCCGTCAGCGATTCGACCACACGCGGGTGAGCGTGGCCGAGAACCATCGGCCCCCACGATAGCACATAGTCGATGTAGCGATTGCCGTCTACATCGTGCAGATACGCGCCTTCGCCACGCTCGATAAAGCGTGGCGTCCCGCCGACACTGCCAAATGCCCGCACCGGGCTATTGACGCCGCCCGGCAAAAGTGTCTGTGCGCGGGCGAATAACGCTTCAGATTGTGATGTGTTCATGTCGTCCGTCTCCAATCGTCTTGATGATGCGTGCGGATGCGCTCACCGTGTCCGGCAGGCCGATGCCATGATAGGCATTGCCCGTCACATGCAGGCCATCCGGCAACGCGGACTCAATCATCCGCACCCGTTCGGCGTGGCCGAGATCGTATTGTGGGTAAGCGTCACGCCAGACCGCGCCATGATGTGCAATCGGTTCGGCTTGGATACCCATGATCGCCCGCATTTCAGCGCGAATGATGTGTAGACGCTCCTCGTCGGGCAAGTCGAGCATGTGCGGCGTATGCACCCCGCCGAAGAAAACGCGGATCAATGCGACGCCGTGCGGGGCGCGGTTCGGCCACTTCGCGCTGGTGTAGGTGATGCCATCAATCTGATGGCCGCCGTCAATCTGATGGCCTTCCGCACTAGGAATCACGATGCCGTAAGCGTCCATCGGGTGCGCCACGTCTTCCGCACGGTAGGCTAACGACACGCTCCCGACGCCGGTATAGCGGATGTATGATAGCTCTGCGCTTGATTCCGGCGCGACATCGCGCAATAAGTCGGCGGCGACGTTGGCCGATGACGCGACGATGACGTTGTGCGCGTGCAGTTCGCCGCCGGATGTATGGATGATGTATCCGTTGTCCGCACGGGCGATGTGCTGAACCGTTGTCTCGATCCGCAGATCGCCGGTTAATCGCGCCGTGATCGCATCCACCAGTTCACCCATGCCAGCGCAAAACGACATTAGCGCGGGCGATGAATCGCGCTTGCCCCGTGATAGCTTACGCAGGCCACGAATCAAACTGCCGTATTCCGCCTCAATCTTACGAAAATTGCCGAATGTCGCCATGATGCTCTGCCGGTTGGCGTCCGCATTGTAAACCCCGGCCAGTAACGGCTCGCCGAGTTTGTGCAGAGCTTCGCGTCCCAGTCGCCGCGTGATGAAGTCGGCCAGCGATTCATCGGCATCGTCGCGCTTGGGCGGAATGAAGCGCTCGGCTAGCACCCGCAATTTTCCGCGCCATGTGAACAGATCGGAGCGCAGAAACGGCCATAATTTAGTCGGTGCGAGCAGGTGCAAGCCATCCGGTAATGCGCGGAGTCTGTCCCCGACCAGCACGTAGATGCGTTCCGGCGTATCGTTGACCGGAATCAGCGCATTCTCTATGCCCAGCGATTGCACCAGCGCCATCATGCCCGACTTGCGCGTGATGAAACCATCCGGCGCATGTTCGATCCGTAGCGGTTCATCCCGTCCGATGTCGATGGTTTCGGTGTGAACTTTGCCGCCCCAGCGTTCGCCAGCTTCGATGACCGCATAGGATAATCCGGCCTCCTGCGCGTACCATGCCGCGCTCAGTCCAGCGATACCGCCACCGACAATGACCACATCACGAACGAAGTCGTCAACCGGTGTATTCATGGACAAAATCCACCAGACGGCGCACGTTATCAACCGGCGTTCCGGGCAGAATGCCGTGTCCTAAATTGAAGATGTGGCCGTCGCGCCCGTGCATTTTATCCAGCACAGCCTGAGCGCGACTCTTGAGCGCGCCCCACTCCGCGAACAGCGCGATAGGGTCAAGGTTACCCTGTATCGCCACGCCATCACCCAGAATTTGCGCCGCGTGGTCAATGTCAATGCGCCAGTCTACGCCGATCACATCGCCACCCGCGTCACGGATGTCAGTCAGCATCCCGTTGGTATTGGTGCCAAAGTGAATGATCGGCACATCGGCCTTTGATGCAATCTCTAACGCCTGCTGGCTATACGGCGCGACGAACTGGCGGTAATCGTCGGGTGATAATTGCCCCACCCAGCTATCGAACAATTGCAGGGCGTGCGCCCCTGCCTCAGCCTGTGCCAGCAGATAGTCACCGGCCACCGTCGCAAACTTGGTCATTAATTCACGCCATGCGTCCGGTTCGTTCATCATGAACGATTTTACGCGCTGGTGATTCTTACTGCTTCCGCCCTCAATGGCGTAAGCGGCCAGCGTGAACGGCGCACCGCTAAAGCCGATCAATGGGATGCCGCGCTGGTCGAGCGTCTGCCGTGTCAAGCGGATGGCGTCCAGCGTGAAATGCAGAGCTTCGCTCGGCGGGGGCGTCCTGAGCGCGGCGACATCGGCGGGTGTCCGCACCGGATTATAGATGACCGGCCCTTCGCCTTTCACAAAATCCAACTCCAAGCCCATACCTTCTAGCGGCGGTAGGATGTCGGCGAAGATGATCGCCGCGTCCAGATCAAAGGCGTCTATCGGCTGTAAGGTGACATCTCGCGCTAGTTCCGGCGTCTTGATGATCTCCAGAATAGTATATTGTTCGCGTAATGCGCGGTATTCCGGCATGTAGCGTCCGGCCTGCCGCATCAACCAGATTGGCGTACGGTCTACCGGTTGGCGGCGGCACGCCCGCAAGAAGCGGCTATCGGTCAGGGTTGTTTCCTGTTGTGTGTCTGTCTGTGATTGTTGCATCTCATCTCCTATCGGTTCACTATTCGTCTAACAACCATCGCGCCGCATCTTTGGCGAAGTACGTCAGGATCATATCCGCGCCCGCCCGCTTGATGCCGGTCAGCGATTCTAAAGCCGCCGCCTTGAGGTCAATCCAGCCGTTTTGCGCGGCGGCGTGCATCATCGCGTATTCGCCGCTAACCTGATAAGCCGCCGTCGGCAGGTCGTAGCGGTCACGTAATCCGCGCAGGATGTCCAGATACGGCATGGCAGGCTTCACCATCAGCATATCCGCACCTTCGGCCACATCGAGCGCGATTTCTTTGTACGCTTCGCGGGCATTGGCCGGTTGCATCTGATATTGAGCGCGATCACCGAATCCCGGCGGACTTTCCGCCGCGTCACGGAACGGGCCATAAAATGCGCTGGCATACTTGGCGGCATAGCTCATGATGGCCGTCTGTGTGTAACCTTCACCGTCCAGCGCGGAACGGATCGCGCCGACCATGCCATCCACCATGCCCGAAGGCGCGATGATGTCCGCGCCCGCCCGCGCATGAACAACCGACGCCCGCGCTAAGATTTCCAGCGTCGCGTCGTTGAGCAGGTAGCCGTGTGGCAGATCAGCGCGGTAGTGTGCGCTCTCCGGTGTGTTGATAATCCCGCAGTGACCGTGATCGGTGTATTCACAACAGCACATATCCGAGATGACGACTAACTCCGGCGCGGCGTCTTTGATCGCACGTATCGCACGCGGTATCACACCTTCGGGGTTATAGTTCTGCGTCCCGCAGGCGTCCTTATGCGCGGGAATGCCGAACAGGATGACCGCCGGAATGCCGAGCGCGGCGACTTCGCGGACTGCTTCCGCCAGATGATCCACCGTGCGCTGAGATTGTCCGGGCATAGAGGCGATAGGCTTCACTGTGTCCATGCCATCACGCACGAAAAGCGGATAGATGAAATCATCCGGCGTGAGCGTCGTCTCGCGCACCATACGCCGGATATTGGCCGATAGGCGCAAGCGGCGCGGGCGCACGATTAACGATGTGGTGCGCTGGTTGTCGTTTATCATAGTTCGCTCTCCATCACGGCGATGAGGCCGTCTAGTGTGTACGTTTCAGGGACGATGACGCGCTTGAAACCGGCGTCGATAGCGGTCTGTGCCGTCACCGTGCCGATGCAGACGGCGGGCACATCCGGGACAGTGCCGACGCGCCCGACAAAATGCGTCACCGTCGATGAACTGGTGAACGTCAGCGCATCAACTTCGCCCGCCTGTAACATCGCCGGAATAGCTTCGCCACCCGTCCCGACAATCGTCTGATAGACGCTGACGGCGGTCACGTCCGCGCCGCGTCCGGTCAGTATTCGTGTTAAATCCGGCTTGGCGATGGCTGATCCGGGCACAAGGACGCGCTCGTCACGCTGTAGCGGCAACGTCTCCGCCAGATGTTCGCCGGTCTGCACGTCGGGGATGAAATCGACGGCCACCGCGAAGGCATCCCGTAACGCGGCGGCGGTGGATGTGCCGACTGCCGCTATTTTCAGCGCGGCGTATCCGGCGAAATCAAGCTGTCCACGTAGCGCTTCGACTGTATTGGAACTGGTGACGACCAGCCAATCGAACGCGGATAAGTCCGGCAAGTTATCGTTCAATAGCGGCACAATCGCAATGCATGGATACAGCAACGGAGTCGCGCCCCGTTCACGCAATTTGTCGGCCAGTTCCCCGGCCTGATGTGCGGCACGGGTGACGACGACGCGCTTACCGCGCAAGCGATTCATGTGTTGATCTCCGCGATCAAGCGATCCGCGCCCTGTGCGATGGCTTCCTGCGCTAACCTGCCGCCCAGTGCGAAGGCGGAGTCCGCATCTGTTGTCGTACTGCCGCGCAGGTCGATCACCATTCGCCCATCGACGGCGCATACTCGCCCGCGCAGGTGCAATTGATCGCCGTCAGTCGTCGCATAAGCCGCCACCGGAAGCGAACACCCGCCACCCAGCGCCGCCAGAAAAGCACGTTCCGCCATCACGCTGAGCGCGGTCTTTTCATCGTTGATCGCCGCTAACAGTTGGCGACTGACGACAGAATCGCGGCATTGCACCGCTAGCGCTCCCTGTCCGGGTGCGGGGAGCATGATGTCAAACGGCAGGACGGCGTTGATGTGCTGATTCATCTCGAGACGTTGCAGACCGGCGCAAGCCAGCACAGTTGCGGAATAATCGCTATCCGGTGCGAGCGCCTTCTGAATGCGCGTGCCGACGTTGCCGCGAATGTCTATCATCCGCAAGTCAGGGCGATAGGCCAGCAATTGCGCTGATCTGCGTCGGCTACTGGTGCCCACTATCGCGCCGTATGGCAAATCGTCCAGTCGTAACCCGCCCTTACTCACCAGCGCATCGCCGGGATGAGCGCGGGCGGTGATCGCACCGACGGTTAGCCCGTCCGCGTCCTGTGTCGGCAAATCCTTCAGGCTATGCACCGCGAAGTCGATCACGCCGTCGCGGAGCGCTTGCTCCAACGCTTCGGTAAAGACGCCCTTGCCACCAATCGCGGGCAAGGCGCTATCCAGTAATTCGTCGCCGCGTGTTGAAAACGGCGTCACATGAATTTGCATGTCCGGATAGACCGAGCGCAATAAATCCGCGACGTGGTGCGTTTGCCATAACGCCAGCGCTGACTTGCGTGTGCCAATCGTGATCTTATCCAGCATGACGTGATACCTCATCCGGTAACAGCGCGAAAAGCTCACGCAGTACCCGTGAATAGTCGCCCGCGTCGCCATCCTGTGCGCGTTGGCGTAAGTTGACCGTCGGTTCGTGCAGAATTTTATTGACCAGACGATGCGCCAGCCGTTCGATACGCTGTCTGTCGGCGTCATCCAGATGCGCCATCTGATTCAGCGCGGCTTCTAACTCAGCCTGCGCGACGGCCTGCACTTTGCGCCGTAGTTCGGCAATCGTCGGCACGACTTCGCGCCCGTGCCACCACGCCATGAACGCGGCGGATTCTTCCGCAATAATGCGCTCCACGTCCGGCACGCAGGCCAGACGTTGGCGGATATTGGCGTCCACGACGCGCTGAATGTCGTCAATATCGTACAGGTACAGGCCGTCTAAACCCCGTGCTGAAGGCTCGACATCACGCGGTAGCGCGACATCAATCAGCGTCAGAGGGGTGGTGCGCCCCGCGCCCATGCGCTGAAGATCAATCGCCTGTAAGACGGTGTGCGGCGCCCCCGTCGCGCTGATGGCGCAATCAACCCGCGCCAGCAACCCCCACAGATCGCTCCATGCGTGGGACTGGCCGCCGACCTGTTCAGCCAGCGTTTGCGCCGCCTCGAATGTGCGATTGATGATGTGAATATCCGGTACGCCGCGCTCATGCGCCGCGTGCGCCGCCTGCACCGCCATCTCGCCCGCGCCGATGATGAGGACGGATTGTGCATCACGCGCTAGTCCGAGCGCGGCGTGGCTAACCGATGTGGTGTGCCTGCCGATGCCGGTTTGTGTGTGGGCGCGTTTGCCGGTCTGCAGAGCGATAGCGAATAGCCGATGCAAATCGGGCGTCAGCATGTGGCATGACGCGGCGGTGTTATATGCCCGTCCGATCTGGCCGAGAATTTGCGGCTCGCCCAGCACCATCGAATCCAGTCCGCAGGCCACGCGCAATAGATGATGCACCGCGTCTGCCCCGGCGTGCGTGTACACCATATCCGGCGAGACGGCAAAATCGGCTGAGAGTCTGCGCGTTATCATTCGCGCCGCCGCGCTCGCGTCGTGCGCGTCGGCATAGACTTCCAGCCGGTTGCATGTCGCCACGATCACAACAGCACGCACCGGCGGGACGCCGAATCCGTATGTCAGCGCGATCAGCGCATCATCACTAAGGGCGCACCGTTCGCGGGTGGCGATGTCGGCGGTGCGATGATTTAGTCCGGTGACGATCAACGGCACAAGTTCCCCCTTTATGCGTTATTAGGCTTCCGGCGTGCCGGTTGGCCGCGAGACAGGGTACAGACAACAGTTCACCGGACAGACATCATGATTCGCGCCACGATTCCCCAGCGCCAGTCTTTCGGGGTGTGCCGTCATGCGTTCGACGATCAATTCGCGGATCATCGCCACGAAGCGCGGATGCGTGCCGACGGTAGCGGCGCGGATCATGGTCATGCCCAGTTCTTCGGCCTTCTCCACCGCTTCCGTGTCGAGGTCGTACAGCACCTCCATGTGATCGGATATAAAGCCGATGGGGTGGATGATTAAATCGGTAATGCCCTGTTCGGCCAGCGCTTCCATGTGGTCGAGGATGTCCGGCTCTAGCCATGGGATATGCGGCGCACCGCTACGGCTTTGATAAACCAGTGCGTAATGATTGATGCCGGTGCGTTCCGCCACCAGCCGACAAGCGTCATTCAGTTGCGCTTCATAAGCGCTGTGCTTCGCCATACTGGACGGGATGCTATGCGCGGTAAAGGCGATATGCACATCGGCGCGGCGTTCCGGTGGAAATTGCTCCAGCGCGGCCTGCACGTTCTCCGCATTGGGTAGGATGAAGCCGGGATGATTGTAGAACACGCGGATTTTGTCGAATGTCGGCGCGTCGTCCACGCCCTCGCACGCCCGCATGATGTCCTCACGGTATTGTCTGCAACCGGAATAACAGCTAAAGCCAGACGTGAAGAACGCCAGCGCTTTTTTAACGCCATCATCGCGCATCTGCCGTACTGTGTCGCCGATCATCGGATGCCAGTTACGATTACCGAAGTAGATCGGTAGGTCGATTCCGTGTTCGGCCAGTTCAACCGCTAACGCGGCGATCAGGGCGTTGTTTTGCGCGTTAATCGGACTCACGCCGCCGAATAATTCGTAGTGGTGGCCGACTTCGACTAATCGCTCGCGGGGGATATTGCGCCCGCGTGTGACGTTTTCCAGAAATGGCAGAATGTCATCCATCCCTTCCGGCCCGCCGAACGACATGACAAGGATCGCGTCGTACTGTCTGGCGGTATCATCGAAGCGGGGTGAATCGGGCGATTGTGCGCCTTGAATACTCATGATGTTTCATCTCTCCTGATTACGATAAAACGCTTATTCGGTTATCTTCGTGCCGACAAAAATCACGCCGTCGCGCACGGCCACCTGATATGTCGTTACCGGCACTCTGGCGATTCCGTCCACCGCCCGACCATCCGCAAGATCAAACTTGGCGTAATGCCAC